>NZ_JBVJAB010000004.1:257291-312341 GCF_055591025.1 Streptomyces sp. NPDC041784 | reverse complement strand
GAAGGGGGGGGGTTTCTTTTACTGGGGTGCCTTTGGGGGGGTGGGGCCGGGGCGGGGGGGACGGGGGGCGGGGGGGGAAGGGCGGGGGGGGGGGCGCCCCCGGGGCCCCCCCCACCTCTCAGGTGTGGATCAGGACTTGACGTACAGCTTGTAGAGCATGCAGCCGTCGAAGTTCGGGTCCATCTTCACGTTGCCGAGCTTGGAGCCGTGCATGTAGATGCGCTTCATGTACACGTCGGGGATGAAGGCGCCGGTCTCGGTGACCTGCTTGTCCAGGGCGGCCCACATCTTGTTGGCCTTGTCCTGGTCGGGCTCGGCGGTGGCGGCCTTGATCGCCGCGTCGACCGCCGGGTCCTTCAGGTGCGAGTAGTTCTGGCCCTGGTCGACGACGTTCTTGCTGGCGAACAGCGGGTCGAAGACCGAGTAGCCGGTCGGCCAGTCGGAGGACCAGCCGCCCCAGTAGATGTCGAACGGGTTGTCCAGCTTGCCGATCTGGTCGTACCAGGTGGTGGAGTCGACCGGCTTGGTCACGACGTCGAAGCCGGCCGCCTTCAGGGCGTTCTCGATGACGACGGTGATCTTCGACTGGGTGTCGTCCTGCTGGTAGGCGTAGACGACCTTGGCACCGGACTTGCCGGCCTTCTCCAGGATCTTCTTCGCGGCCGCCGGGTCGCCCGCCGGGTTCTTCAGCTTGCCCCAGACGTCCTGCGACTCGTAGCCGGCGACGAGCGGGCTCATGATGCCGGTCGCGTAGTCACCGCGGACCGAACCACCCTGCAGCTGACGGATCGCGGCGGTCGGCCAGGCCTTGATGAGGGCTTCGCGGACAGCCTTGTCCGTGACGCGGGAGGTGTTGATCCAGTAGCAGCTGACGCCGCTGCCCAGGGCCGAGAACACGCGGTCCTTGGCCTCGGTCTGCGCCTTCTGGACGCGCTCCTGCGGGATGGTGCGCCAGCTGACGGCGTACTGGTCGTTGCCCGTGTCGGCCAGCAGACGGTCGATGGCCGTCAGCTGCTCGATGCCGAAGCTGAACTGGAAGGTGTCCGGGTAGGCATTGCGGATCGGGTCGGTGGCCGCGTCCCAGTTGGTGTTGCGGACCAGGACCATCGCCTTGTCGGTGGTGTGCGACTGGACCTTGTAAGGACCGTTGGAGACCGGCTTCTTGTCGTACTTCTCCTTGGTGTCCTTCTTCACCGGGGTGGGCGCGTAGGTGTGCATCGCGACCACGTAGTTGAAGTCGGGGCGCGCCTCGGAGAGGCGGAAGGTGATGGTCTTGCCGCTGGTCTCGATGGACTTCAGGTGCTTGTTGCCGTACGGGCCGGGGTAGGCCTTGCGGTACTCGGCGCTGCCCGTCAGCCACTGCTGGACGTAGTTGGCGCCCTCGGTGATGAAGCTGGCGAAAGCGCGCTCGAAGCCGTGGCGGACGTCGTCGACGGTGACGTCGGAGCCGTCCTCCCACTTGACGCCGTCCTTCAGCGTGAAGGACCAGGTCTTGCCGCCGTCCTTCATGGTGCCCGTGTCGGTGGCGAGGTCGCCGACCAGGGTCATCGAGCCGTCGTCCGCGACCTTGTAGCCGGTCAGGGTGCGGGAGAGGACGATCGCCGCGAGCGAGTTCCAGGCGTAGTAGATGCGCTGCGGGTCGAGGTGCGAGAAGTCGTCGTCGTTCAGCAGGTAGACGGTGCCACCCTTCTTCGCGCCGGAGACCTCGGGGGCCGGACCCTTGGAGTCCTCGGCCGTACCGATCTTCACCGTGGTCGCGTTGGCCTTGGCGGCCTCCTGCTTGCCACCGGAACCGGTGTTGCTGCTGGAGTCACCGCTGCTGCACGCGGTCAGCACGGAGCCCGCGGCGGCGGCCACACCGGTGGCTATCAGGAAGTTTCTGCGCGAGAAGGACATCGCATCCTGCCTTGGAGTGAGAGTGATGAGAGAGAGGGTTCCGGCACCCCGGCGCCTTTGCCGTGGTTCTGAAAGGGCCGGAGTCAGCGCTTGGTCTTCGGGTCGAGCGCGTCGCGCACCGAGTCGCCGAGGAGGTTGAACGCCAGTACGAAGATCACCATGGCCAGGCCCGGGAAGAGCAGGAAGGTGATGTCGTCCTGGTAGACCTGGGCGGCGCGTCCGATCATGACGCCCCAGTCGGGGGTCGGATCCTTGATGCCGACGCCGAGGAACGCGAGACCCGCTTCCGTGGTGACCATCAGCGGCAGGTTGAGCGTCGCCTGAATGAGGATCGGAGTCCACAGGTTGGGCAGCAGTTCCTTGAAGATGATGCGTGCCGGAGACGCTCCCGTGACCTTGGCGGCCTCGACGAACTCCCGCTCGCGCAGGGCGAGTACCTGGCCACGCAGCAGTCGGGCGATGGAGGCCCAGCCGAAGACGGTGAGCAGCAGGATGAGGGAGCCGACCGTCAGCCACATCGGCGTGTTCTCGTCGGGCGCGACGAAGAGAGCGAGCACCACGGGCGTGAAGGCGACGAAGAACAGCTGCGACGGGAAGGCCAGCAGGATGTCGATGACCCGGCCGATGAACCAGTCCGTCTTGCCGCCCACGTAGCCGGCGGTGACGCCGAGCACGACACCGATGATCACCACGAGCAGCGTGATGGCGGTGGCGATCAGCAGCGAGTTGCGGATCGCGTAGAGCAGGAACGTGAACACGTCACGGCCGAGGCCGGGCTCGATGCCGAACCAGAACTCGCCGTCGATGCCGCCGTTGGGCTTCACCGGGTAACTGTTGTCGCCGAGCAGGCCCGGCGTGTTGAGCCCGTAGGTGGTGTACGGGTCCTTGCCGTACAGGCTCGCGATGAGCGGCGCCGCCAACGCGATCACAAAGAAGAAGATCACGATGAACGCCGATATGACGCCCGTACGGTCCCGCTTGAACCTGCGCCAAGCGAGCTGCCCGGGGGAGCGGCTCTCGTTGGCCTTCGGGGCGTCAGAAGTGGTCGACTTCTCGACGCTCTCGTCGGTCACCTCAAGCGGGGCAGCCGCTGATGGAGTTGGGGGGGTCATGGTGCTCCTGGCCCAAGGGAGGGTCTGATGACTCCGCAGGGCACTCCCCTACGGGCTACGCGGGACTTTTTCAACGCAATTCGTTCAAGGTCAATAAATTCTGGTCTCCCTTGGTCTTCTCTTTACCTTCTTTACCCCTGCTTGACCGTACCGTAGCTACGCGTGTAGCGCGCCGTAATCGTTCCGTGTCCGAACTCGGACCAACTGGGCAAAACGGGCAACGAGTTCGATATGCGGACGCCTCAGTGTCGGAATGCGTACATCTCGGGGTCACAATCCAACGGTTCCGCATCGGATGCCGGTGATCCGTTGCATCCGGCACCCAAGATCCATTGTGACCTGCGAAGAAGATCCTTTTCGACCCCCCAGCAGCAAGTTGCATCCGGAGTCGATCACTTTCGCGCCACTCCGCTCATGTCCCTCCAACGGCCGTCGAACGGACGCCGAACGGGCGCGGTGCGCATGCGGTATGGGCCTATTGCCTCGATATTGACCGGTAAAGGATCAGTGCTTCGGTCCGGTCGGCCCGGCGCTCAGGTAAAGAGCAAGCAAGAGGAGGCATCCATGCGTGGAGCCACGCACGCCAAGTGGGCCGCATGCGCGGCGGCGGTCGCCCTCGTGGCGACGGCCTGCGGGGGCGGGGGCGACAGTGGCGGCGGTGGCGATGCCGGTGGCGCGACGCTCAGCTCCTCCTGGGGGGACCCGCAGAACCCGCTGGAGCCGGCCAACACCAACGAGGTGCAGGGCGGCAAGGTACTCAGCATGATCTTCCGCAGCCTCAAGCGGTACAACCCGGAGAGCGGCCAGGCCGAGGACTGGCTCGCCGAGAAGATCGACACCACCGACTCGCAGAACTTCACCATCACCGTCAAGGACGGCTGGACGTTCAGCAATGGCGAGAAAGTGACGGCCCAGTCGTTCGTCGACGCCTGGAACTACGGCGCCAGCCTGAAGAACGGCCAGAAGAACGCGTACTTCTTCGAGTACATCGACGGCTACACCAAGACCCACCCGGACGACGGCAGTGCACAGAGCGCCGACACTCTCTCCGGACTGAAGGTCGTCGACGAGATGACCTTCACCGTCAAGCTCAAGCAGAAGTTCTCGACGTTCCCCGACACCCTCGGCTACCCCGCCTTCGCCCCGCTGCCCCAGACCTTCTTCACCGACCACGCGGGCTGGCTCCAGAAACCTGTCGGAAACGGGCCGTACACGATCGACTCCTACACCAAGGGCTCCCAGATGGTCCTGAAGAAGTGGGACGGCTACCCCGGTGAGGACAAGGCGCAGAACGGCGGCGTGACCCTGAAGGTCTACACCGACAACAACACCGCCTACACCGACCTCATGGCCGGCAACCTCGATCTGGTCGACGACGTGCCCGCCGCCCAGCTCAAGAACGTCAAGAACGACCTCGGCGACCGCTACCTCAACACCCCCGCCGGCATCATCCAGACCCTGGCCTTCCCCTTCTACGACCCGGACTGGAACAAGAGCGGCTCCGACAAGGTCCGCACCGGACTCTCCCGGGCGATCGACCGCGAGCAGATCACCAAGACGATCTTCCAGGACACCCGCACCCCCGCCACCGACTGGACCTCCCCGGTGCTCGGCGTGGAAGGCGGCTTCAAGGAAGGCCTGTGCGGGGACGCCTGCGACTACGACCCGGAGGAGGCCAAGAAGCTCATCCAGGAGGGCGGCGGCCTGCCCGGCGGACAGGTCAAGATCACATACAACGCGGACACCGGATCCCACAAACAGTGGGTCGACGCGGTCTGCAACTCCATCAACAACGCCCTCGACAACGAGACAGCCTGCGTCGGCAACCCCGTCGGCACCTTCGCCGACTTCCGCGCCCAGATCAGCGACCGGAAGATGAGCGGCCCGTTCCGCGCGGGCTGGCAGATGGACTACCCGCTCATCCAGAACTTCCTCCAGCCGCTCTACTACACCAACGCCTCCTCCAACGACGGCAAGTGGTCCAACGAGGACTTCGACAAGCTCGTCGACCAGGCCAACGCCGAGACCGACACCGCCCAGGCCGTCGAGACCTTCCAGCAGGCCGAGGAGGTCGTCCGGGACAACATGGCCGCCATCCCGCTCTGGTACCAGAACGGCAGCGCCGGCTACTCGGAGCGCCTCTCGGACGTCCGGCTCAACCCGTTCTCCGTCCCGGTCTACGAAGAGATCAAGGTCAGCTGACCCGCCATGGGGCGGTATGTGATCCGGCGGCTGCTCCAGATGATCCCGGTGTTCATCGGGGCCACGCTGCTGATCTTCCTGATGGTGAACGTGATGGGCGACCCCATCGCGGGCCTGTGCGGCGACCGGGAGTGCGACCCGGCGACCGCCGCCCAGCTGGAGAAGGAGTTCGGCCTCGACAAGCCCGTCTGGCAGCAGTACCTGACCTACATGGGGAACGTCTTCACCGGAGACTTCGGTACGGCGTTCAACGGCCAGCCGGTCACCGAGCTGATGGCGTCGGCGTTCCCGGTCACCATCCGGCTGACGATCGTCGCCATCTTCTTCGAGATCGTCATCGGCATCACCCTGGGCGTCGTCACGGGCCTCAAGCGGGGCCGCCCCGTGGACACCGGCGTCCTCGTGCTCACCCTCGTGGTGATCTCCGTCCCCACCTTCGTCACCGGTCTGCTGCTCCAGCTGCTGCTCGGCGTCGAGTGGGGGTGGATCAAGCCGTCGGTCTCCACCGACGCCACCTTCGGCGAGCTGATCGTGCCCGGTCTGGTGCTGGCCTCGGTCTCCCTCGCCTACGTCACCCGCCTCACCCGGACCTCCATCGCGGAGAACAAACGGTCCGACTACGTCCGTACCGCCGTCGCCAAGGGCCTGCCGCACCACCGGGTCGTCACCCGGCACCTGCTGCGCAACTCCCTCATCCCCGTGGTCACCTTCATCGGCACCGACATCGGCGCCCTGATGGGCGGCGCGATCGTCACCGAGCGCATCTTCAACATCCACGGCGTCGGCTACCAGCTCTACCAGGGCATCCTCCGGCAGAACACCCAGACGGTGGTCGGCTTCGTGACCGTCCTCGTCCTGGTCTTCCTGGTCGCCAACCTGCTCGTCGACCTCCTCTACGCCGTACTCGACCCGAGGATCCGCTATGCCTGAGCCGACCCCGGAGCCGCGCCTTCCGCAGCCGCATCTGCCGGGCCCGGCCCGCACCCCGGAGGAGGGCGTCATCGCCGACACGGGCGCGGGCGGCGCGATGGACCTGGCCACGTCGGAGGGGGAGACGCTGGAGAAGACCCCGAGCGGATCCTGGGGCGCGGGCCCCACGGAGAAGCCGCGGTCCCTCTGGTCCGACGCGTGGCGCGACCTGCGCCGCAACCCCGTCTTCATCATCTCCGGCCTGATCATCCTCTTCCTGGTCTTCATCTCCCTGTGGCCCGGGGCCATCACCTGGATGAGCCCCCTGCAGTGCGACCTCGCCAAGGCCCAGGAGGGCTCCCAGCCCGGCCACCCCTTCGGCTTCGACGGCCAGGGCTGCGACGTCTACACCCGCACCGTCTACGGCGCCCGGACGTCCGTCTCGGTCGGCGTCTGCGCCTCGCTCGGCGTGGCCCTGCTCGGCAGCGTGCTCGGCGGTCTGGCCGGCTTCTTCGGGGGCGCCGGGGACTCGGTCCTGTCCCGGATCACCGACATCTTCTTCGCGATCCCGGTCGTCCTCGGCGGTCTGGTCCTCCTCTCCGTGGTGACCAGCAATACGATCTGGCCGGTCATCGGGTTCATGGTGCTGCTCGGCTGGCCCCAGATCTCCCGTATCGCCCGTGGCTCGGTCATCACCGCCAAGCAGAACGACTACGTCCAGGCGGCCCGCGCCCTCGGCGCCTCCCACTCCCGGATCCTGCTGCGGCACATCGCCCCGAACGCCGTCGCCCCCGTGATCGTCGTGGCGACCATCGCGCTCGGCACCTACATCGCCCTGGAGGCGACCCTGTCCTACCTCGGCGTCGGCCTCAAACCACCCAGCGTCTCCTGGGGCATCGACATCTCCGCCGCCTCCCCGTACATCCGCAACGCCCCCCACGCCCTCCTGTGGCCCTCGGGCGCCCTGGCCGTCACCGTCCTGGCGTTCATCATGCTCGGCGACGCGGTCCGCGACGCCCTCGACCCGAAGCTGAGGTGAGGGGCGGATGCTGCTCGAAGTGCGTGATCTCCAGGTGGAGTTCAGGACGCGGGACGGGATCGCCAAGGCGGTCAACGGGGTGAGCTACGCGGTGGACGAGGGGGAGACCCTCGCGGTGCTCGGGGAGTCCGGGTCCGGGAAGTCCGTCACCGCGCAGGCGGTCATGGGGATCCTCGACATGCCGCCCGGGCGGATCACCGGCGGCGAGATCCTCTTCCAGGGCCGCGACCTGCTGAAGCTGAAGGAGGACGAACGGCGCAAGGTCCGCGGCGCCGAGATGGCGATGATCTTCCAGGACGCGCTGTCCTCCCTGAACCCCGTGCTCTCCGTCGGCGACCAGCTCGGCGAGATGTTCGTGGTGCACCGGGGCATGTCCCGCAAGGACGCGCGGACGAAGGCCGTGGAGCTGATGGACCACGTCCGCATCCCGGCCGCGCGGGAACGGGTCAAGGACTACCCGCACCAGTTCTCCGGCGGGATGCGCCAGCGCATCATGATCGCCATGGCGCTGGCCCTGGAACCGGCCCTCATCATCGCCGACGAGCCCACCACCGCCCTCGACGTCACCGTCCAGGCCCAGGTCATGGACCTGCTCGCGGAACTCCAGCGCGAGTACCACATGGGGCTCGTCCTCATCACCCACGACCTCGGCGTGGTCGCCGACGTCGCCGACCGCATCGCGGTGATGTACGCGGGCCGGATCGTCGAGTCGGCCCCCGTCCACGACATCTACAAGGCCCCGGCCCACCCGTACACCCGCGGTCTGCTCGACTCCATCCCCCGCCTCGACCAGAAGGGCCAGGAGCTCTACGCCATCAAGGGCCTGCCGCCCAACCTGTTGAACATCCCGCCCGGCTGCGCCTTCAACCCGCGCTGCCCGATGGCCCAGGACGTCTGCCGGACGGACGTACCGCCCCTGTACGAGGTGTCCGACGACCGCAGGAGCGCCTGCCACTTCTGGAGGGAGTGCCTGCATGACGACTGAGCCGATCCTGGAGGTGACCGGGCTGGTCAAGCACTACCCCTTGACCCAGGGCATCCTCTTCAAGAAGCAGGTCGGGTCGGTGAAGGCCGTCGACGGCGTCGACTTCACGCTCGGCCGCGGCGAGACCCTCGGCATCGTGGGCGAGTCCGGCTGCGGCAAGTCCACGGTCGCCAAGATGCTGGTCAACCTGGAGCGGCCGACGGAAGGGCGGATCCGCTACAAGGGCGAGGACATCACCCAGCTGTCGGGCAAGGCCCTGCGAACCGTGCGCCGCAACATCCAGATGGTCTTCCAGGACCCGTACACCTCCCTCAACCCCCGGATGACGGTCGGCGACATCATCGGCGAGCCCTACGAGATCCACCCCGAGGTGGCCCCCAAGGGCGACCGGCGGAGGCGGGTCCAGGAGCTGCTGGACGTCGTCGGGCTCAACCCCGAGTACGTCAACCGCTACCCGCACCAGTTCTCCGGCGGCCAGCGCCAGCGCATCGGCATCGCCCGCGGCCTCGCCCTGCGCCCCGAGGTGATCGTCGCCGACGAACCGGTGTCGGCGCTGGACGTCTCCGTCCAGGCCCAGGTCATCAACCTCCTCGACCGGCTCCAGGCCGAGTTCGAACTGTCGTACCTCTTCATCGCGCACGACCTGTCGATCGTCCGCCACATCTCGGACCGGGTCGGGGTGATGTACCTCGGACGGATCGTCGAGATCGGCCGGGACGCCGAGATCTACGACCATCCCACCCACCCCTACACCCAGGCGCTGCTCTCCGCGGTACCGGTGCCGGACCCGGAGGCGCGCGAGCACCGGGAGCGGATCATCCTCGCCGGTGACGTCCCGTCCCCGACGAACATCCCCTCCGGCTGCCGCTTCCGCACCCGGTGCTGGAAGGCCCAGGAGCGGTGCGCGGTGGAGGTGCCGCTGCTCGCGGTCCCGGAGGTGTTCCGGCATGTGAGCGGGCCGGCGGCGCACGACTCGGCATGTCACTTCGCGGAGGAGAAGCGGGTGGTCCCGCCGGACGATCACCCGGAAGGGCGGGAATAACGGCACAAACGCGCAGCAAATGCGTTAACACGCAGGCAACTTGACCGACCCGATTCCGATATACGGACGCGTCAGGGTGTACAGCGTACGGCCGTGCGGGTGCCGTAAACGGGCCGGGGCGCGCCATGTCGCCCCGGCCCGTTGCCTGCCCCCGTCACTGCCGGGCGAGCCCCAGCGACCGCTTCAGGAAGTCCACCTGGAGCAGCAGCAGGTTCTCCGCGACCTGCTCCTGCGGGGTCATGTGCGTGACGCCGGACAGCGGCAGCACCTCGTGCGGCCGGCCGGCGGAGAGCAGCGCGGACGACAGCCGCAGCGCGTGCGCGACCACCACGTTGTCGTCGGCCAGGCCGTGCACGATCATCAGCGGCCGGTGCGGCTCGGCGGGTGCGGAGAGCCCCTCGTCGGTGACGAGCGAACTCCTCGCGTACGCCTCCGGATGGGCCGCCGGGTCGCCGAGGTAGCGCTCGGTGTAGTGGGTGTCGTACAGCCGCCAGTCGGTCACCGGGGCGCCCGCGATGCCCGCGTGGAAGACGTCGGGGCGGCGCAGCACCGCGAGGCCGGCCAGCCAGCCGCCGTAGGACCAGCCGCGGATCGCCACCCGGGTCAGGTCCAGCGGGTAGGTCTTCGCGAGGTCCTGGAGCGCCTCGATCTGGTCGTCCAGGCTGACCGTGAAGTCCTGGTGGATCGCCTTCTCCCAGGCGGGGGAGCGGCCCGGGGTGCCCCGCCCGTCGGCGACCACCACCGCGAAGCCCTGGTCGGCGAACCACTGCGAGGTGAGGTGCGCGTTGTGCGCGGCGAGCACCCGGGGGCCGTGGGGGCCGCCGTAGGGGTCGAGCAGGACGGGCAGCAGGGGCTGTGCGGGCTGCGAGGCGTCACCGGGGTAGTCCGTAGGCATAAGCACGGCGCACGGGATCCGCCGTGCGCCCCCCTCGACGAGCGATACGCGCGGGGACAGACCGGGATCTTCCGCGTACGACCGGACAGTCGCCGCCGTCCCCCAGCCTCCGGCCGGGGGGACCCCCATCTCCCTGCGGTCGCCGTCCCGCAGGACCCGCGCCACGCTCCCCGGCCGGTCCGGCACCGAGGACACCAGCACGGTCACGCCCCCGGCGCGCACCGCCGCGTGCACGCCGGGTTCCTGGGAGATGCGCTCGACCCCCAGTTCGTTGACCCGGTAGACGTGCACCTCGCCGATTTCCGGGCGTTCCGCGTCCTGGCCGGCCGAGGCCGCGACCAGCACGTCGTCCGCCGTGACGTCCAGCACCGCCCGCACGTGCAACTGGGCTCCGGTCAGCGGCCGTTCGCCCACCGCGAGGACCCGGGCACCCCCCTCGTCGGCGATCCGCACCAGCTGTCCCGAGGGGCTCCAGCACGGCACCCCAGGGAAAAGATCCAGCCAAATCGGATCTTCGTCGGCGTGCACCATCCGGGTCGCCCCGGTGTCGGTGTCCACGGCCAGGAACAGCTGGCTTCGCTGATCGCGCGCCTGGACGAGCAGCAGCGGTGCCCCCGCCCCTGACCAGTGCACTCGCGCCAGATACGGGTAGCGCGCCCGGTCCCAGACGACCTCCGTGCGCACCCCGTCCAGGCCGAACACGAACAGCCGGACCTCCGCGTTGGCCGTCCCGGCAGCCGGATACGGCACGTGTTGTGGGTCACGTTTCGGCTGGGCCGGATCGGAGATCCACCACCGCTCCACCGGCGTGTCGTCCACGCGCGCGACGAGCAGCCGGTCCGACTCCGGAGCCCACCAGAAACCCCGCGAACGGTCCATCTCCTCGGCCGCGATGAACTCGGCCAATCCATAGGAAACCGACTCCGACTCGGGCTCCGCCACCGCCCGGTCGTCCTCGCCCTCGGCACCAACGACCCGCAGCGCACCCCCCGCGACATACGCGACGAGCCGCCCGTCGGGGGACGGACGGGGGTCGATCACCGGCCCCGGAACGGTCAGTCCACGCGCCGTCCCGGCCCGCAGCTCGGCCGTGAAAAGCCGCCCTGACAAGGCGAAAGACGCCAGCTCCACGGCCTCGTCGGTGGCGTACCCGACGATCCCCGCACCCCCCTCGCGGCTGCGTTCGCGGCGCGCCCGCTCCTCGGGCGAGAGGTCCTCCGAGGCGCCGCCCAGGAGGGCGCGCGGGTCGGCGGCCAGGCGCTCGGTGCCGTCCACGGGGTCGAGCACCCAGAGGGAGTTGGCACGGTCCGTGCCGGAGCCGGAGCGCAGGAACGCGACCCGGGAGCCGTCGGGAGCCACCGTGAACGAACGCGGCGCGCCGAGCGTGAAACGCTGGGTGCGCGCGTGCCGGCGGGGGAAGGAGTCGGACTCGGTCGTCATCCCCCGACCATATTGGCCATGCGCCCCCTTGTGCGGCCGTGCGCCGAGAGATGCGCACGCACTCATAGTTATGATCACTAGCGCTGTGTGGGTATGAACCTGCTGGCAGTTGTATGGATTTACAAGTTCCCTCGCTCTGTTTTCCCCCACGTTCCCGGGTTCTTGGAGGTGAGCCGCCGTGGCACTCTCGATTTCGGCGGTGGTGCTGCTGGCGATCATCGTCTTCTTGTTGATCAAGAAGTCAGGCCTGAAGGGCGGTCACGCGGTTGTCTGCATCCTGTTCGGCTTCTACCTCGCGTCCTCGACGATCGCGCCGACGATCAGCGACCTGACGACCAGCGTGGCGAGCATGATCGGCAGCATCAAGTTCTGACGCGTGCCGTCGCGGGGGCTCCGGTGGGTGGTTGACCGGGGCTCACCCCTCGCCGCCATAATCCGCGCCTTCCCCGCATCCGGATCCGTAAGCTTGACGGAGCTGGGACAAGTGCACGGCGGGAGCGGGGGCGCGTGAACGGACACAACGCTGACGATCGGCTGCGCGAGCTGGCGAAGGCCTCGCCCAACTTCGGGCGTCTCCAGGGGTAAGCCCCTTCTCGCCGTCTCGCCATCTCGCCACCGGCGGCGGGTGTGCTCAAGGAGCACGCGGTGGCTGTGTGGCGCCGGGAGGAGCCCTTCGCGTTCCGCTACGTCGGCACGGCTGCGGAAACGTACTTCCTGAACCGGGTCGACCCCGAGGCCCGCTCCCGAGGTTTCTTGTTCCATCGCCCCTAGATCGGACTCATTCATCTAGACCGTCGCCGCGTGGATGAAGCGGGCCGATGAGGAACCGGACGCGCCCCCTTCCGTGCGGCCCTCCGTGCGAGCCAGCCGCTGCTGGAGACCCACGGTCTGCGCATGGCACAGGTCGATGCCATCACGGGCCTGGAGGACTCTCTGGCGGCCGATCGGCCGCGTGCCCTCATCCAGGGGCCGCGGGCGCCGGAAAGACGTTCACGGGCCGACGCACCGGAGGCCGAGGTCGAGTAGACCGTCAGCCCTCGGACGCGTACGGCACGAAGTCGGCCCAGGCCTTTGGCGAGAGCTGGAGGCGGGGGCCGGCGGTGTGCTTGGAGTCGCGGACGTGGATGGTGCCGGGGGTGGTGGCGACTTCGACGCAGTCGCTCGGGTTGCTGGTGTCGCTGTAGCTGCTCTTGAACCACACCAGGTCCTGCATCATGTCTCTCCCAGTAGTTGTTTGATGAAGGCCACTGACTCCCGTGCGGCCAGGGCCTCGGCCCGGATGATGCCATAGCGGAGTTCGAGGATCCGGAGCTGCCTCGGGTCGTGGACAGGGCGGCCGTTGAACTCGTCGTCCATGCGCCGGACAGCCGTGCCGTCCCCGAACTTCAGCACCTGGATCCGTCCTCCCGTCCCAGGGTGGTCCCAGCGGTCCATCGGCATCACCTGAATTTCGACGTTCCGCAACTGTGCCACCTCCAGCAGGTGTTCGAGCTGCCCTCGCCACACCATCTTGCCGCCGACCGGCCGCCTGAGCGTCATCTCTTCCAGCACGAAGCTGAGTTCAGGACCGGGTGAGCGGTCGAAGACCGTTTTTCGGGCCATGCGTGCCGCCACCGCCTGCTCCAGTTGCTCCTCCGGAGGGACTGGTCGTCGTGTCCCCAGCAACGCCCACGCGTACTCCTGTGTCTGGAGCAGACCGTGCAGGGCATGGCTGCCGTACGAAAGCAACTCGACCGCCTTCGCTTCCAGGTCGGCCAGGTCCCGCACCTTCTTCGGATACCGGACCTTCTCCACGTCCTCCTTCATCGCCGAGAGCAACCCACCCGCCCCCAACACCTCGTCCGCCCGGTCCAGATACTCGGGCCGGGGGATCCGCTTCCCACTCTCGATCTTGTAGACCATGTCCTCCCCGTATCCCACGGCCTCACCGAACTCGGCCGCCCGCATCCCCACCGCCTCCCGCCGCAGCTTCAACTGCCGTCCCACGGTGGTGACGACCGCGATACCCCAGTCGTCGTCCGGGTCCACCTCCCACCCCGGCTCGTCCGCCTCGCCCGTGCTGAGCCGTCCCGCGACACTGTCCACACTCACTCCGCGCCCTCCCGTCGTACGACTTGGCAACGACGCCCCACCCGTTCGCAGCGCGTCGACCGGCCCGGGCAGCGCTGGACAAAGCCTGGACGGTCACCATGCGTGGTCGCGTCGTTACTTTCACGGTAAGCAGGCGTCGATACTCTGCGTGACGTAATCCACGAAACCGGCGCCGATGAAGGTTTCTGACGCATCTGGCTCCTTCCTGCATGGCCGAGCCCGTACGCACCGTTGAACACCCCTGTTGGGCCGCCTCGGAAGATGGTCACGAGCGGATGACGAGATGCCGGTCTTCTGGGGTCGGTGAGACGGGGGCTGAGCGGTGCTTACACGTGGCGACATGATCGCGAGTGGTGCCCGATGAGGAACGGTGTCCGTGTGCCACCGGAACCCGCCTTCTCGTGTTCCGGTGCGAGGGGCGGTCTTCTTTCCCAAGGACTACGACGGTGAAAGAACCCGACCAAGCCCCACCCCTCCCGCCCGTCGCCCAAACTCACTCCCGCGAGTGAATATGCCCAACTCCACTGGATTTGGGCCGGGTTGCCTGCCTTAGTCTCAGCGCGACAGCCGCAGAAATGCGACGGCCCCCGCCGGGACGGCAATCCCAGTGCGAGGGCCTGACCACCGAGGAAGTAGGAGCTTCCCGATGGGTACGCAGAACCCTAGCGTGCCCCCGCGCGCCCAGTCAGGCCATGCCGCCGACAACCACCCGATCCGGCGGCAGACCGCCCGCTCCGGACACGGCGGCCTCACCCACGACAACGCCCGCCACACCACCCGCTTCACGGTGATCGGCAACCACCTCGCCCAGCACGAGGAGCTGTCCCTCCTGGCGATCGGGCTCGGCGTCCACATCCAGTCCCTGCCGAAGGGCGCCCAGGTCGACATCAAGTCCCTCGCCGCCCGCTTCCCCGAGGGCGCGACCCGTATCGCCGCTGCCCTGCGCGAACTGGAGTCCCACGGCTACCTCCGTCGCGAGCGCGAACGCGTCCCCGGCGGCCGTATCGTCACTCGCACGGTCTCCTGCAACCAGCCCGGCCATCACCGCCGTACGGCTGCCGCCGGGCCCGCCCCCGAGGTGCCTGACAGGCCGAAGCGGCGCACTCCCCGCAAGCCCCTCCCCGCCGTCCCGCGCCCCGGGTACGCCGCCCCTGCCCTCCTTCAGGCGGCCACCGACCTCCTCGCCGGTCTCCGCGGCCACGACCCCCGCCTCCTGCTCTCCGCCTGCGACACGGCCCACCTCGCCCCCGGTGTCGCCGCCTGGCTGGAGCGGGACGTCAGCCCCGCCGCCGTACGCCAGGCCCTGACCGCGGACCTCCCGCCCGAGGGTCCGCGCCGCCCCGCCGCCCTTCTGGCGCACCGCCTCGCGGCGCTGCTGCCGCCCCCACCGCCGTTCCGGACCTCTGCCGCCGCCCCGCCGCCGGCCGTCCGGCACCCCGTCCGCAACTGCGACGGATGCGACCGCGGCTTCCGCTCGCCCGAGCCGGGCGGCCGCTGCCGCGACTGCCGGGCGCTGTCGGCGGCGGCTGTCTGAAGACCCGATCAAGAAAAGGTGGCCGTGGACCTCTCCTTCTACAAGTCGTCCATTTCTGAAGAGATCCGTGACGAGGGCCGAGCCCAGGGGGCTGCCGAGGACATCCTGCTTGTCCTCGAGACCCGCGGCCTCGACGTCCCCGACGAGATCCGCGAGCGCGTCACCGGCTGCGACGACCCCGGCCTCCTGCGCCACTGGCTCACCCGTGCCGTCACCGTGCCGTCCGCCGGAGACATCTTCACGGAGCCGGAAGGCGACGCCTGAGCCCAGCGGGAGCCGTCGAGCCCGAAGCCGCCCGGCTCGGCGGTTCCCAGGTCACCGGAGTGGTGCGATCCGGAAACCGAAGGACCGGAATCGGTCACCTTCCTCTGAGCAGCCTCTTCTCGCTGGGCTGACCCCGCGCCGCTCGGGAATCGTGCACGTGGATCGTGACGGAGAGTTCCCCGGAGTTACCCACGGGTGTGCCCGGACCGCAGACACGCCCGACTGTCGTCGAGCACCTGCGCGACAGACTTGGCGTTCTTCCAGGGGGCGCACCTCGCTGAACGAGAAACTCTTCGCAGTCGCTATCTGGAGATCACTCAGCGGCGCAACAAGATCGCCCACGACGCCGACCTGATCGACGGTGATCTCGAGCAGCGCCGTCCCATCGACGAGGCGGCTGTCAATGACGCCATCGACTGGATCGAGCGCATCGCGCTCGCCATCGCCCACGTACTCGACGACGAGGGATGACGGCGAGGCGGGGAGGTGACCGGACGGCGGTCGGCGCCTCGTAGGGTTGGCCCCATGACGGAACTGCCCGCCCGGCGTCTGCTGCTGGTGCACGCGCACCCGGACGACGAGTCGATCAACAACGGCGCGACCATGGCCCGCTACGCGGCCGAGGGTGCCCATGTGACCCTGGTCACCTGCACCCTCGGTGAGCGCGGCGAGGTCATCCCGCCGGAGCTGCGGCACCTGACCGGTGCCGCCCTGGGCGAGCACCGCCTGCGCGAGCTCACCGACGCCATGGCCGTCCTCGGCGTCGGTGACGTCCGGCTGCTCGGCGGCGCCGGCCGCTACGGCGACTCCGGGATGATGGGCATCCCCGACAACGACGACCCCCACTGCTTCTGGCAGGCCGACGTCGACCAGGCCGCCGGGCCGCTGACCGAGGTGATCCTGGAGGTACGGCCCCAGGTCGTCGTGGCGTACGACGACAACGGCGGCTACGGCCACCCCGACCACATCCAGGCCCACCGCGTCGCCCTGCGCGCCGTGGAGCGCGCGGCCGGAGCCGGGTGGACGGTCCCCAAGGTCTACTTCAACCGCGTCCCGCGCTCCGTCGCCGAGGCCGCCTTCGCCCGGCTCCGGGAGGAGCTGCCCGGCCTGCCCTTCACCCGGAGCGCCGACGTCCACGACGTACCCGGTGTGGTGGACGACGAGCTGGTCACCACCGAGATCGACGGCACCGCGTACGCCGCCGCCAAGGCCGCCGCGATGCGCGCGCACGCCACCCAGATCGAGGTCGGCCCCGGCGAGCGTTCCTTCGCCCTCTCCAACGAGCTGGCGCAGCCCCTCTTCACCACCGAGTACTACCAGCTCGTGCACGGGGAACCCGGTGTCGACCCCGCGCGGAACAGGGAGAGCGACCTGTTCGCCGGTCTCGAGGAGGTGGCCTGATGCCGGACCGCGGCTCGATGCTCGCCCAGCCCCTCCAGCGGCCCCCCGCCGGACGGCTCGTCGCCTATGTCGGACTTCTGCTCCTCGGCGCGGTCACCGGCCTTGCCGGGGCGCTCGTCCAGGCCGGCTGGTTCCCCGGCGGACTGCTGCTCGCGCTCCTCGGCGCGGCCGGCCTCTTCCTCGGCGGCGCACGGGCGCTGAACAGCCGGGGCGGGGCCGTCGCGCCCGCCGCCGGCTGGATGGTCGGCGTCGTCGTGCTCACCGCCGGCCGGCCCGAGGGCGACTTCCTCTTCGGCGCGGGAGGCGGCTCCTATCTCTTCCTGCTCGGTGGCATGGCCCTGGCTGTGATCTGCGCCACGCTTGCATGGGGGCGGCAACCGGTCGGCCACGACGTCCGACTTGGCAAGTGACGTACCACTTCGCCGTGGCGTGGCCGTGCGAGTCCGGTGTGGGTTTCCACGACGGCCGTGGGATACGGGCCAGAAGTGGCCAGTATGGTGGTGCGCGCCGCCGAGCCGCCCGTGAGGACGTGGTGCGCGGCGGAGCCAACCTGGAGAACCTGCCTTGAGTCGTGAAACTGACAGTCCGTCCTCCGGGCCCAACGGGCGCGGCGGAGCCGCATACCCGTCGGGTACGCCGCCGTACGGCACCCCCGTGGTGTCCGACGCCGGTGCGGACGCGGGCCGTTCGGCCGCCCAGCCGGAAGAACGCAAGACCGAGACCACGCTGACGACCCGGATCCGGATCAACATTCCCGGTTCGCGGCCCATTCCGCCGGTCGTCGTGCGCAAGCCCGTCGGGGAGACCGAGGGCGCGGGCGACGACGTCGCCGCCGCCGAGCCGCAGGCGCCCGCCGCCGCGGGTTCCGCGTCCGACACCGCCACCTTCGAGGCGCCCGCCGAGCCCGCACCCGCTCCCGGGGAGAAGCCGAGCGACTGGTTCGCGCCCCGTAAGTCCGGCGGCGGCAAGGCCGGTCCGGGCGGCGGCGGCACGAACGGCGCGGGGATGCCGGGCGGTTCGGCCGCCGGCGCCGCGCCGAGCGGCGCCGCGGCTCCCGTTGCCGGTCCCGGCGCCGGCCCGGCCGCTCCCGCGCCCACCGGTGCGCGTCCGGGTGCCGGGCGGCCCGGCGGTGTGGTCGGTTCGATGAGTACGCCGGGCTCCCGTCCCGGCGGCACCAACGGCGCGGGGCTCCCCGGCGGCGCCACCGGCGGTCCGGTCGCCCCCGGGCACGGCGGCGGCACCGGCTCCTTCGACGTCACCGAGGCGCTCGCCGCGGGCCCGCTCGGCAACGGCTCCCGCCCGCCCCAGGGCGGCGCCCCGACCGAGCCCCGCCGCGGCGAACTGCCGTACTTCTCAGACAACGGCCAGGGCGGCCAGGGCGGCCCGGGCGGCCAGAACGGGTTCGCGGGTCCGAACGGCCAGGGCGGGCAGGGCGGCCAGGGTGGCCTCGCCGCCATGAACGGCCAGACCGGTCGGACCGGCCCGGCCGGCCAGATCGACCAGCACGGCTTCGCCGGTCCGGGCGGCCCCGGCGGTCCCGGTGGCTCGTACGACTTCAACGGTCCGGACCGGCCCGGCGGCCCCGGCGGCCGAGGCGGCCCGCAGGGCCCCGCGGGTCCGACCGGCGGCCCGGTGACCGGCGACGGCCCGATCGTGCCCCCGATGGCGCCCGGCATGCCCGGCGCACCCGGTGCCCCCACGGCTCCCGGCGGTCCCCACGGCCGTGGCGGCCCCGCGGGCCCCGGCGGCCCGCGTGCCGCCGCCCCCGGCCCCGGCCCCGGCCCCACCCCCGGTACCGCCCGGCTCCCCGGTGCCGGGATGAGTGACGACACCGCGGTCCTCACCCCGCAGATCCCGGCTCCCGGTCCGGGCGCCGGCGGCTACGGCGGCCGTCCCGTGGACAACGTCTCCGGACACACCGTCACCAGCGGCATCCCCGTCGTGCCCTCCGACGGCCAGGGCGGCCAGGGCGGCCCCGGTGGCCCCGGTGGTCCGGGTGTCTTCCCGCCCGGCGGCCCCGCCACCGGCGGACCGGCGACGCAGACCCCGCCGAGGCGGCCCGAGCCGCCCACGCAGAGCACGTCCACCGGCGACTCCAAGAAGAAAAAGAAGAAGGGCCGCAGCAAGGTCGTCCTGCTCGGCGTCCTGCTGGTCCTCGGCGGCACCGGCGTCTACGGCGCCGGCCTGCTGATGAACCACTCCGACGTGCCCAAGGGCACCACCGTGCTCGGCGTCGACATCGGCGGCAGCACCCGCGACGAGGCCGTCAAGAAGCTCGACGACGCCTTCGACAAGCGGGCCGACCAGGTGCTGAAGCTGTCCGTCGACGGCGACACCGTCACCCTCAAGCCGGACCAGGCGGGCCTCCAGTTCGACATCCAGGCCACCGTCGACGGCGTCGCCAAGAGCGACTACAACCCGGTCTCCGTGATCGGCACGCTCTTCGGCCAGGAGCGGGTGGTCGAGCCGGAGATGCCGGTCGACGAGGAGAAGCTCCAGGCGGCCCTGGAGTCCGCCGCGGGCGGCTCCGGATCGGCCACCGACGGCACGATCAAGTTCCAGGGCGGCAAGGCCGTCGCCGTCTACGGCAAGGCGGGCCAGGGCATCGACGCGGCGAAGGCCGAGGACTCCGTCGTCGAGGCCTACCGCACCCAGGTCGAGACGGGCACCACGACCGCGGTGAAGGTCCCGACCGTCACCAAGCAGCCGACGATCTCCAACGCCGAGGTCGACCGGATGATGAAGGAGTTCGCCGAGCCCGCGATGTCCGACCTCGTCACCGTGCAGACCGACGCGGCGCACAGCATCCAGTTCGGCCCCGTGTCCCTGCCGAAGATCCTCGGCGTCAAGGCCGTCGACGGCAAGCTCGTGGAGACGTACGACCTCAAGGCGCTCCAGGCGGCGTACGGCAGCACCTTCGACGGCGTGCAGGTCGAGGGCGCGAGCGGGAAGCGGGACATCCTGCCGCAGGACGTCGTCTCCGCGCTGCGCCAGGCCCTGCGCGGCAAGACCACGGCGGAGCGCGTCGGGGTCATCGACACCAACCCGAGCTGACACGTCACCGGTGCCGCATGACATCTGTCATGCGGCACCGAGGACGGCCGACACTGCCGTCCGCCCGGCCCCCGGACGACGATGGCTGTCATGACGACGACAGCACCGGCCCCCCGCAGACGCCACACCACTGTCAGGTCGACATCGCTCGACCACCGTCAGTTCAACATCGCGCGCGCGGCCCGAGCCTCCCCCCGCACCCGCTCCGCCGTCGACTCGTCGACGACCTCCACCAGCTCCGCGTACTCCTCCAACTCGACCGCACCGCCCACGAAGTCACCCCGCCGCACCAGCAACTGCCCCTTCTCGTGCCGCAGGCGGGCCGGATGATGCGGCACCAGCAGCGACAACTCGACCGCCCACAGGGCCACATCGGACCGCTCCGGGCGAGCCGCGGCCCACGACCGGATGTTGTTGAGGATCCGCGTCACCACCTCCAGGGGCTCCGCGGGCACCAGCATCGACGGATCCACCCGGGCCGAGCCCGTCGCCCCGGCCACCAGCGCCTCCGCCTCCCCCTCGCCCAGTACCCGGCCCCCGTCGAACGGATCCACCAGCACCTGCCCGTCCGACGGCCCGAGCCCCACCACGAAGTGCCCCGGCAGCGCGACCCCGTACACCGGAGCGCCCGCCCGCCGGGCGACCTCCACCCACACCACCGACAGCAGGATCGGCAGCCCGCGCCGCCGTACCAGCACCCGATGCAGCAGCGAGGACTCCAGGCGCTCAAAGTCCGGGCCCGCGCCGTGGAACCCGTACCGCCCGCCGAGCAGCTCGCGCAGCGCCACCGCCCAGTCCCGCGGCCCGCCCGGCCGGTACGGCATCTCCCCGGCCAGCCGGTCGAGTTCCGCCTGCGCCGCGTCCAGCCCGGCCGGGCCCAGCCGGGGATCCGCCTCCGCGCCCACCAGCAGACACAGCACGGCGAGGTCGGGCCGCTCGGCCCGCGCCTCCTCGGCGAACAGCCGCCGCACCTCACCGGCTTCGAAGCCGCTCACGAAATCGCTCACGAAGCCTCCTGCGGTCCCTGCGGTCCCTGCGGTCCCTGCGGTCCCTGCGGTCCCTGCGGTCCCTGCGGTCCCTGCGGTCCCTGCGGTCCCTGCGGTCCCTGCGGTTCGCGGTAGTGGTGGTACGCGTGGTGCGCCCCGAACCCCATCCGGGTGTACAGGGCGCGCGCCCCCGCGTTGTCCTCCTCGACCTGCAGCCAGGCGGCCGACGCGCCCTCCTCCAGCGCCCGCCCGGCCAGCGCGGCCATCACGGTCGTGGCAAGCCCCCGGCGCCGCTGCGCCGGATCGACCTCGACGGCGGCGAACCCGGCCCACCGCCCGTCCACCACACACCGCCCGATGGCGGCGGGTGCGCCGCCGGACGCGCCGGGGACGGTCGCGAACCACACCGACGGCCCTCTGCCGAGCACCTCCAGGGCCACCTCGCTCACTCCCTTGCGCTGGTACCGGGCCAGCCACGCCGCGTCGGCCTCCCGGGCCAGTACGACCCCGGAGGCCGTGGCCGCGTCGGCCGTGTCGGCGATCGGCGCCAGCGCCCCGATCCACAGCTCCGCGGTCACCTCGCGCACCCATCCACGCCGTTCCAGCTCCGCGCAGAGCAGCTCCTGGGTGCCCTCGGCGCCGGTCGCGGTCTGCACGTACGCGGGCAGACCACGCTCCGCGTACCAGCGTCGTACGACACCCAGCGCCTCGTCGAGAGGGAGGCCCGGGTCGCCGAGCGGCAGCACCGAATTGGCCCGCCGGGTGAACCCGGAGGCGGCCCGCAGCTCCCAGCCGCCGAGCCGCTCGCTCTCCACGGGCCGCCAGGCGCGCGCGCAGACGAGGGAGAGCTCCTCGTACGAGGCGGCGGGCCCCCGGCGGCGGGCCGGGGCGGCCGGTACGGTCTTGCCCGCGACCAGCAAGGACTCGTCAATCCGGACGCTCTCCCCGCTCTTCCGTGTGATCACCAGCACACCGTCGTCCCATGATGTGAGAACACCCACCGTGTCGGTGAATTTCCCCTCCGTGACGCCCGGATCGGTCAAACGCCGCACGGAGACACGTTTGCCCACGTCAGCACTGGTGATTCGGACTTCGAGGCGTCCAGCGGCCGAGATTTCCACGGGTCGGTTCACCCCTCCTGTTCGGATCATGCCCAAGAACGGAGATACTAGGGGCGGGCATCGACGACGCCGCGCTCCCGCGCGCCAGGCGGCGGAGCCTACGGAGGCCCGCCAGCGCCCTATCGAGGAGGAACGACAGCGTGACCTACGTCATCGCGCAGCCTTGTGTAGACGTGAAGGACAAGGCGTGCATCGAGGAGTGCCCGGTCGACTGCATCTACGAGGGCTCCCGGTCCTTGTACATCCACCCGGACGAATGCGTCGACTGTGGCGCCTGTGAACCGGTCTGCCCGGTCGAGGCCATCTTCTACGAGGACGACACTCCGGAGGAGTGGAAGGACTACTACAAGGCGAACGTCGAATTCTTCGACGAGCTCGGTTCTCCGGGCGGCGCCAGCAAGCTGGGCGTGATCGAGCGCGACCACCCGTTCGTCGCCGCGCTGCCGCCGCAGAACCAGTAGGCGACCCGGTACGCAGTCCGCATCCGTGCCGCCTCGGTCCCGTACGGCCCGATCACCCTTGATCGCCGTACGGGACCGAGGCGTTTGCCGTATCAGAAAGTGAGCCAGAGCCCGTGTCCGCAGTCTCCGACCGTCTTCCCACCTTCCCCTGGGACAAGCTGGAGCCGTACAAGAAGACGGCCGCAGCGCATCCGGACGGCATCGTCGACCTCTCCGTCGGCACCCCGGTCGACCCGGTCCCCGAGCTGATCCAGAAGGCCCTGATCGACGCGGCGGACTCCCCGGGCTACCCCACGGTCTGGGGCACCCCGGCCCTGCGCGACGCGATCACCGGCTGGCTGGAGCGCCGGCTGGGCGCCCGTGAGGTCACCCACCGCCACGTCCTGCCGATCGTCGGCTCCAAGGAACTCGTCGCCTGGCTCCCCACCCAGCTGGGCCTCGGCCCGGGCGACCGCGTGGCGTACCCGCGGCTGGCCTACCCGACGTACGAGGTGGGCGCCCGCCTGGCCCGCGCGCAGTACGAGGTCTACGACGACCCGACCGAGCTGGACCCCGAGGGCCTGAAGCTGCTCTGGCTGAACTCCCCGTCCAACCCCACCGGCCGGGTCCTGTCGAAGGCGGAGCTGACGCGGATCGTCGCCTGGGCCCGGGAGCACGGCGTCCTGGTGTTCTCCGACGAGTGCTACCTGGAGCTGGGCTGGGAGGCCGACCCGGTCTCCGTCCTGCACCCGCACGTGAACGGCGGCTCGTACGAGGGCATCGTCTCGGTGCACTCGCTCTCCAAGCGCTCCAACCTGGCGGGCTACCGCGCGGCCTTCCTGGCCGGCGACCCGGCGGTCCTCGCCCCGCTGCTGGAGATCCGCAAGCACGGCGGCATGATGACGTCGGCGCCCACCCAGGCGGCGGTGGTGGCCGCGCTCGGCGACGACGCCCACGTCCACGAGCAGCGTGAGCGCTACGCGGCCCGCCGCACCCTCCTGCGCGAGGCCCTGCTCGCCCACGGCTTCCGCATCGAGCACAGCGAGGCGAGCCTCTACCTCTGGGCCACCCGGGACGAGTCCTGCTGGACCACGGTCGCCCACCTCGCCGACCGAGGCATCCTCGTGGCCCCCGGCGACTTCTACGGCGCGGCGGGCGAGTCCTTCGTCCGCGTGGCCCTCACGGCGACGGACGAACGCGTCCGCGCGGCGGTGCACAGGCTCGCCCTGTAACCACGTAACCACGCGCCACGGCTGCGGCTACCGCCGTGGGGCCGCACAGAGCGACGGGGCCCAGGGGGGAACCCTGGACCCCGTCAGCGGCGGGCCGGCGTCAGCCGATCGGGAGCGTCCCGGCTCCCGGCAGCCCGCCCTTGGTGAGCCCCTCCGTCGGCAGCCCACCCTTCGTGGCCGTCTTGGCGGTGTCCCCGAGGAGGTCCCCGGCGGAGCCCGCCGCCTCCCCGGCCGTCTTCTGTGCCGCAGGCGTCGCCTTCTTCACGGCCTTGCCACCGGTCTTGCCCGCGGCCGGCACCGTCTGCTGGACCGCCTTGCCGCCGGCCTCACCCGCGAGCCCGGTCGCGTTGCGCGTCGCGCCGTCGAGCGTGTTGCCGACGTTCGCGCCGTCCAGGGCGGTCAGCCCGGCGAGGTTCGGGGTGGCGGGCAGGGTGGAGGGGGCCGCACTGGCGGAGCCGGCCGCACCGACCCCGGCGGCCGCTCCCGCAGCGACAAGCAGCGCGGCACGGGCGATCCGGCGGGTCAGGGGGAGGGACATGATGCTCCTTCGACGGGAGAGAACAGAGAACGGAGATCAGAAACTGTCTGTCCGGGCCCGGACGCAGTGACTACCGCTCGAAGCCCACGAAGGTTGCGGACGTCCGACGTAAAGAGTTGGCAATGTGTCGCATTATCGGCTGTGGATAAAAACGGGCAAAAAGCGCCCGGTGTGAAAGTCCGTCAAACCCTCGGATCCCTTTGGCCCCAAGGGTTTCGCCGGACACGAGGGTGACGGCGCGAAAACCTGAGCACACCGCCATCCGGGCCCCCGCGCACTACCCGCCAGGGTGAACCCCCGCACCCCTGTCCGCGTCCGCCTACCGCACTACCGCGCGGTGACGATCCGCACGCTCCCGGCACCGCCGCCCGCCCCCGCGGTGCCCGCGGCCTCCGTGCTGGGCGACGTCGCCGCCCGCCACTGGCTGTCGGTGTTCCCGGCGGTCCACACCCGGCCCGCGTACGACACGTTCTGGATCCGCAGCGCCGAGGCGTTGGCCACCGCCCAGTGCGCCAGCTGCCACCCGCGCTCCCGGACACTGCGCCCGTCGGCGGTGGTGTCCTCGGTGACGGGCAGTATCACCGTCCGCCCGACCGTCACCGCGTCCGGCCCGACCGTCGCGTCCGCCCCGTCGGTCCCCTCCGCCCCGTTCTCCGTGGCCGTCGAGGACGTCGAGGACGACCCGTCGGCGTCCGCCTCCCGTGCCGCGTCCCGCCCGAAGTCCCGCAGCAGCGCCGCGCGCACCCCGTCCGGGCCGCTGGTCGCCGCGGCGTCCGGGGTGCCGTCGCAGGTCAGCGTGGCCGCCGAGGACCCGGTGAGCGCGGCCGCCAGCAGCGTCGCGTCCGGCTCGTGCTTGGCGTACGCCTCCGGGTAACCGCTGCGCTGCACGCGCTGCGCGGCGACGGTCAGGGGGAGTTCGGTGTAGTCGGGCACCTTGGCGAGGTGCTCGTAGAAGATGTTCGCCGCGTACGCCGGGTCCGTGACCTGTTTCTCGGTGCCCCAGCCCTGCGAGGGCCGCTGCTGGAACAGGCCGAGCGAGTCCCGGTCGCCGTGGGCGAGGTTGCGCAGCGCCGACTCTTGGAGGGCCGTCGCCAGCGCGATGGTCACCGCCCGCTCGGGCATGCCCCGGTTGGTGCCGACGGCCGTGATCGTGGCCGCGTTCACCGCCTGCTCCGGCGTGAACTCGTACGTCGTCCCGTCGGCCTTTCCAGAAACGACTCTGCAATCGGGATCACCCGGGCCACCGGTGACGTACTGGACCACCACATAACCGGCGACCGCGGACAGGACCACACAGGCCGCCGTGGAACGGAACAGGCGGCCACGGCGCTTCGAGGAGGGGGACGGCTCTGGCACGCGTACAAGGTACTGGACGGTAGTGAGACGCGGGAGACGTGTGTGCGACGGAGGAAAAAGCGAGGGCGGACATCCGGCGCGTTAGGGTCGACGCCATGGCCGACACCCCGCTTGACCTCACTCTGGACGCCGCCGCGCTCACCGCCCAGCTCGTGGACTTCCCCTCGGAGAGCGGCACCGAGAAGCCCCTCGCGGACGCGATCGAGACCGCCCTGCGCGCGCTGCCCCACCTGACGGTGCACCGGTACGGCAACAACGTGATCGCCCGCACCGAGCTGGGCCGCCCGCAGCGCGTGATCCTCGCCGGGCACATCGACACGGTCCCGATCGCCGGCAACGTCCCCTCGCGCCTCGACGAGGACGGGGTCCTGTGGGGCTGCGGCACCTGCGACATGAAGTCCGGCGTGGCGGTCCAGCTCCGCATCGCGGCCACCGTCCCCGACCCCAACCGGGACCTGACCTTCATCTTCTACGACAACGAAGAGGTCGCCGCCGACCTCAACGGACTCAAGCACGTCGCCGAGGCCCACCCGGAGTGGCTCCAGGGGGACTTCGCGGTGCTGCTCGAACCCTCCGACGGCCAGGTCGAGGGCGGCTGCCAGGGCACGCTCAGGGTGCTGCTGAGGACCAAGGGCGAGCGGGCCCACTCCGCGCGCGGCTGGATGGGGTCGAACGCGATCCACGCGGCGGCGCCGATCCTGGCGCGCCTCGCCGAGTACCAGCCGCGCTACCCCGTGATCGACGGCCTGGAGTACCGCGAGGGCCTCAACGCGGTGGGCATCCGCGGCGGGGTCGCCGGCAACGTCATCCCCGACGAGTGCGTGGTCACCGTCAACTTCCGCTACGCGCCGGACCGGAGCGAGGAGGAGGCGATCGCCCACGTACGGGAGGTGTTCGCCGACTGCGGGGTGGTGGAGTTCGTGGTGGACGACCACAGCGGCGGCGCCCTCCCCGGCCTCTCCCACCCGGCCGCGGCCGCCTTCATCGAGGCGGTGGGCGGCACCCCGCAGCCCAAGTACGGCTGGACGGACGTCAGCCGCTTCTCCGCGCTGGGCGTCCCCGCCGTCAACTACGGCCCCGGCAACCCGCACTTGGCGCACAAGCGGGACGAGCGGGTCGACACGGCGAAGATCCTGGCCGGCGAGGAGCGTCTGCGCGCCTGGCTCACCGGCTGAACCTGCGCGCTTCGCACCGGACACGCCGACGTCCCCCCTCCGTAACCCGCGTAGATCTACGCTGAGGTGGAACAACCGCAAGCGGAGGGAGTCCACATGGCTACCGGCAACCCCGAGGGCAAGAAGCAGCCACCGGAGGAACAGCGCCTGGGACCGGTCCTCCGGAGGCGGAGTCAGGTCACGGCGAGCACCACCGACCAGCGGCTGCTGGACGCGGGCGGCCCCTCCGACTGGGTCCACACCGACCCCTGGCGGGTCCTGCGCATCCAGTCGGAGTTCATCGAAGGCTTCGGCACCCTCGCCGAACTCCCCCCGGCGATCAGCGTGTTCGGCTCCGCCCGTACGCCCATCGACTCCCCGGAGTACGAGGCGGGCGTACGGCTGGGCAGCGCTCTCGTCGACGCGGGCTGGGCGGTCATCACGGGCGGCGGCCCGGGTGCGATGGAGGCGGCCAACAAGGGCGCCTGCGAGGCGGGCGGCATCTCGGTCGGCCTGGGCATCGAACTGCCCTTCGAGCAGGGGCTCAACCCCTACGTCGACATCGGCCTGAACTTCCGCTACTTCTTCGTCCGCAAGATGATGTTCGTGAAGTACGCCCAGGGCTTCGTCGTCCTGCCCGGCGGCCTCGGCACCCTGGACGAACTCTTCGAGGCCCTCACCCTCGTCCAGACCCAGAAGGTCACCCGCTTCCCGATCGTCCTCTTCGGCACGGAGTACTGGGGCGGCCTCATCGACTGGCTCAGGAACACGCTCATCGCCCAGGGCAAGGCGACGGAGAAGGACCTCCTGCTCTTCCACGTGACGGACGACGTGGACGAGGCGGTCGCACTGGTCTCGAAGGAGGCGGGCCGCTAGCGGTCACCCCCGCTGGGGGCTCCGCCCCCCAGCGGCGTGGCGGTCTCCAGCGGCGTGGCGGCCCTCGGCGGATGGGCGGCTTACGCCAGTCCCCTCCGTGCCACCGCCGGAGGACGGTGACCCGCGATGGACGCCACCATGTCGAGCACCTGCCGCGTCTCCGCCACCTCGTGCACCCGGTACACCTGTGCCCCCAGCCACGCCGACACCGCGGTCGTGGCCAGCGTGCCCAGCACCCGCTCCTTCACCGGCCGGTCCAGCGTCTCCCCGACGAAGTCCTTGTTGGACAGGGAGACCAGCACCGGCCATCCCGTCTCCACCATCTCCCCCAGCCGCCGCGTCGCCTCCAGACTGTGCCGGGTGTTCTTCCCGAAGTCGTGCCCGGGATCGATCATCACCGACTCCCTCGGCACCCCCAGCTCCACCGCCCGCTCCGCCAGCCCCACGGTCACCCGCAGAATGTCGGCCACGACATCGTCGTACGTCACCCGGTGCGGCCGTGTCCGAGGCTCCGCACCGCCCGCGTGCGTGCACACCAGCCCCACCCCGTACCGCGCGGCGACCTCCGCCAGCCCCGGGTCGACGCCGCCCCACGCGTCGTTCAGCAGATCCGCGCCCGCCTCGCAGACCGCCTCCCCGACCTCGGCCCGCCAGGTGTCCACGCTGATGATCACGTCCGGGAAGCGCCGCCGCACCTCGGCCACGAAACCGACCGTGCGCCGCGCCTCCTCCTCGGCACTCACCTCGTCGCCCGGCCCGGCCTTGACCCCGCCGACGTCGATGATGGCGGCACCCTCCGACACCGCCCGCTCCACGCGCGCGAGCGCCGGCTCGTCGCCGAAGGTGGCGCCCTGGTCGTAGAAGGAGTCCGGGGTCCGGTTCACGATCGCCATGATCACCGGCTCGTGGGGCCCGAACTCACGCCTGCCCAGCCTGAGCATCGCCTGTGACCTCTCCTAGTACGTCCCGTACATCCACCGCCTGCGACCCTAACTGTCGGACCCGCATGGCACGATCGGACCCACACACAGTTCGAGATCGAGCACTCCGAGCGTGAGGGCCCACCGATGGTTATGTTCTTGTTCCTGGTCATCGCGCTCGCCGTGGTGGTCGCCGCGGTGACACTCGCCGTGGTGGGCGGCGGCGAGGGCGGCGGCCCGCTGCCCGAGGCGGCGCCGGAGCGGCTGCACGACCCGCTGCCCCCGGACCGCCCCCTCGACCGGGCCGACATCGACCGGCTGCGCTTCCCGCTCGCCGCCCGCGGCTACCGCATGGCCGACGTCGACGACGCCCTCACCCGCCTCGCCGCCGAACTCGACGAGCGCGAGGCCCGCATCGCCGACCTGGAGTCCGCCCTGGCCGGCGCCCAGGCCCCGTCCGACTCCCAGGTCTCCTTCGAGAAGCCGGAGCCGGAGGACCACCAGTGAGCGACGGCACCGCCCTCGCCGGTCCGGACGGCGCGCTGCGCTGCCCCTGGGCCCTGTCCACGACGGAGTACGTGACGTACCACGACGAGGAGTGGGGCCGCCCGGTCCACGGCGACGACGCGCTCTTCGAACGCCTCAGCCTGGAGGCCTTCCAGTCCGGCCTGTCCTGGATCACCATCCTGCGCCGCCGCCCCGGGTTCCGTACGGCCTTCGCCGACTTCGACATCGCGTCGGTCGCCGCCTTCACCGACGAGGACCGCGAACGCCTCCTCGCCGACGCCGGCATCATCCGCAACCGCGCCAAGATCGACGCCACCTTCGCCAACGCGCGCGTGCTCGCCGCGTGGGCCCCGGGCGAGCTGGACGAGCTGATCTGGTCCCACGCCCCGGACCCGGACACCCGCCCGGCCCCGAAGACCCTCGCCGACGTCCCGGCGGTGACGGACGAGTCGACGGCCCTGTCGAAGGCCCTGAAGAAGAAGGGCCTGCGGTTCGTGGGGCCGACGACGGCGTACGCGCTGATGCAGGCGTGCGGGCTGGTCAACGACCACCTGGAGAGCTGCGTCAGCAGATAGACGGCGCGACCGCCGCGCTCCTACCGGCCCAGGTACTTGGGCTTCTCCTTCTGGACGAACGCCCGCACGGCGATGCCGTGGTCCTCGGACGCACCCGCGCGCGTCTGCAGTTCGTCCTCCTTCTCCAGCGTCTCCGCCAGAGAGTGCGAGAGCCCGAACGCCACGGCCTCCTTGATCGCCGCGTACGCCACCGTCGGCCCCTCGGCCAACGCCCGCGCCACCTTCTCGGCCTCGGCGCGCAGCTCGGTCGCCGGCACGAGCCGGTTCGCGATCCCCAGCTCGTACGCCTCCTTCGCCGAGATGCTGCGCGGGAAGAGAAGCAGGTCTGCGGCGCGCCCGGGGCCGATCACGCGCGGCAGGGTCCAGGAGACGCCGGAGTCGGCGGTGAGCGCGACCCCCGCGAACGAGGTGTTGAAGGACGCCGTGTCGGCCACGACGCGGTAGTCCGCGGCGAGCGCGAACCCGAAGCCCGCCCCCGCGGCGACCCCGTTCACCGCGGCGACCACCGGCTTCGGCGCCTCCGTCAGCGCCCGCACCACGGGGTTGTAGTGCTCCTTGACCGTGCTCATGACCTGCCCCGAGCCCTCGGTGAGCAGCCCGATGTGCTCCTTGAGGTCCTGGCCGACGCAGAACGCCCGGTCCCCGGCGGCGGTCAGCAGCACGGCCCGTACGGCGTCGTCGCCCGCCGCGGCGCGTGCCGCTTCCCGCAGGGCGACCTTCGTCTCGACGTTCAGCGCGTTCATCGCCTCGGGGCGGTTCAGGGTGATGGTCGCGAGCCCGTCGCTCACCTCGTAGAGCACGGTGTCGGCCATGGCGTATCCCCTCCGTGTCGCGGCTCGGGCGTACTACTGGTCGGTACGTCCGGTGTACGAGGAAAGCATGGCGGAGATCGCCGTCCGAGGACCGGACGTGACGTGTGACCTGCGTCAAAGAATTCGGACCGGTTTCCGGGCGACGGGCGTCCGCGCGGCGGCGCAGTATCGCAGTCACATCGCCGAATTGGGTGGTTTTGCTCGCGCGCGTTGCGCAAGCGATGCCGACCGATGTTGGTCATCGGGTCCTGAGATGCGGGATAATGGCTTGGAAGCAATGTGTTCGATGCCGGTGACGCGTGTCCCACGCTGGAGCGCGCGTGCCCTCCCAGGGGCCGTCGGCTTTGACGTGAGCTGGTTTCAGGAAGGGGAACGAGCATGGCGGCCATGAAGCCGCGGACGGGCGACGGCCCGCTCGAGGTGACCAAGGAGGGGCGGGGCATCGTCATGCGCGTTCCGCTCGAAGGCGGCGGTCGGCTCGTCGTCGAGCTGACCCCTGATGAGGCCGACGCGCTCGGCGACGCCCTCAAGAAGGTCGTCGGCTGACGCGCAAGCGACCATACCCCTTCAGTCGTCCCGGCATCCTCCAGGGTGCCGGGGCGACTGCTTTGCCGCGTGCCCCTCGCCCGGACGGCCCAACGGTCACCGTTTGACGGCGCACAGCAGGCCGTCGCCCACCGGCAGCAGCGACGGCACCATCTCCTGGCTCTCGCGCACCGCCCGCAGCAACTCCCGGATCCTGGTGACCTCGGTGGGCTGCGGACCGGAGTCGACCGTGCGGCCGTTGGCGAAGACGCCCTCGAAGACCACCAGGCCACCGGGGCGCAGCAGGCGCAACGATTCAGCGAGGTAGTCGAGGAACTCGAGCCGGTCGCCGTCGCAGAAGACGAGGTCGTAGCCGGCGTCCGCCAGCCGCGGCAGGACGTCGAGCGCGCGGCCGGGGATGAAGCGCGCCCGGTTGCTGGCGAAGCCGCACGCCCGGAAGGCCTGCCGGGCGAACTGCTGGTGCTCGGGCTCGGGGTCGACGGTGGTCAGGACGCCGTCGGGGCGCATGCCGTGCAGCAGGTGGATCCCGGAGACGCCGGTGCCGGTACCGATCTCCGCGACCGCTTTCGCGTCCACGGTGGCGGCGAGCAACCGCAGGGCTGCGCCCGTGCTGGGCGACACCGAGCGCAGCCCTGCCTCGCGGGCCCGGTCACGGGCCCAGCGCAGCGCGTCGTCCTCGGCGGCGTAGGCGTCGGCGAACGCCCAGCTTGCCTGCCGGTTGCCGGTAATGACCCTCTCCTGTCCCCGTGGTTGCCTCGGCGTGACTGTATCCGCTGCCGCCGGGAACCCGCAGATGGGACCGGGCGTTTGAAGGGGTGGGAACGACGACCGGGGGACACAGTTGGATCACGATGACGGGCGGGAGCCCGAGCAAGTGCTGACGCAGCCGTATGAGCCGTATCAGCACAGATCAATTTCTCGTAAAACCGCTTATCCGGAGCTAACGGGCGAGGTGGCTATGGTAGGGGCTCCACTGGACACCACCAGAGCCGACAGGGGAGGTGCGGCTGCGCCTGTGGATCGGGGAGGGGCGCTGCGGCGCTTCTTCGGATCGGCGGGCAGGCCGAAATCCGTGAACGACACCGCTGCTGACCACAGCCAGGCCGCTGGTTTCACCACCGGCCCAGCCCAGACCGCGACCTTCTCCACCGACGCGGACGGGCAGGCGTGGACTCCGCCCACGTGGGAGGAGATCGTCAGCATGCACAGCGGCCGGGTCTACCGGCTCGCCTACCGCCTCACCGGCAACCAGCACGACGCGGAGGACCTCACGCAGGAGGTCTTCGTCCGCGTCTTCCGCTCCCTGTCGACGTACACGCCGGGCACCTTCGAGGGCTGGCTGCACCGCATCACCACCAACCTCTTCCTCGACATGGTCCGCCGCAAGCAGCGCATCCGCTTCGACTCGCTCGGCGACGACGCGGCCGAGCGGCTGGCCAGCAAGGAACCCACCCCGCAGCAGATCTTCAACGACGCCCACTTCGACGCGGACGTCCAGCAGGCCCTCGACACCCTCGCGCCGGAGTTCCGTGCCGCGGTCGTCCTCTGCGACATCGAAGGACTGTCCTACGAGGAGATCGCCGCGACCCTGGGCGTCAAGCTCGGCACGGTCCGCTCGCGCATCCACCGGGGCCGTTCGCAGCTGCGCAAGGCCCTCGCGCACCGCTCGCCGGAGGCCCGTGAGAAGCGCCGCTCCTTCGTGGCCCGTGTTCCCGCTCTGGGAGGAGGGGGCGCGACCGCGTGAGTGGAACCCGACGCAACCCCGGCGAGGGGCTCCTCGCAGAGCAGCACCTGGGAGACCGGCTCTCCGCCCTGGTGGACGGTGAGCTGGGTCATGACACGCGTGAGCGTGTGCTGGCGCACGTGGCGACCTGCCCGAAGTGCAAGGCCGAGGTCGACGCACAGCGTCGGCTGAAGAACGTGTTCGCGGAAGTGGCCCCGCCCGCCCCCTCCGAGAGCTTCCTGGCCCGTCTCCAGGGGCTCCCCGGAGGAGGTGACCCCGACGGCGGCACGCCGCTGGGCGGGTCAGGCTTCGGCGGCGGAGTCGGCGGAGTCGGCGGAGTCGGCGGAGTCTTCGGAGCGAGACGCGACGAGCCGTTCGAGTTCGGCTATGTACCGGCTCGTGGCCATGGCTCCGTCCTGCCGTCCGCCGACCGCGGCTTCCGTATCCACCCGGTGGGGCGCGCCGACCGGCACGACCCCGACCGCTCCCGCGGGCTGCGGTTCGCCTTCGTCGCCGCCGGCGCGGTGTCGCTGGCCGCGATCGCCCTGGGCGGTATGAACACCGGCGCGCCGGTGGACACGGCCGACGCCCGTGGCGGCTCCGGCAACGGCAGCAATGTCACCCCGGCCCGCTCCCCGGGCTCGGGCTCCGCGACGACTCCCGAGAGCCAGCGGCGCCGTACCACCGGCCCGCTGCTCGCCCAGGGCGGTCAGTTGCTCGGGGACACCCCGGTCGCCCCGACCGAGGTGTCCGCCCCGCTGCTGCCCGGCGTGCCCTCCCCGGCCGTCGGTCACGCGCTGCACCCGCTCACCGCGCCCATGGTCGCGGGCGCGGCCGCGATGTCCCCGCTGATACGTCCGCTCGCCGCCGCCCAGCCGATCTCCCTGACCGCCCGGACGACCGCCCCCGAGGTCACCGGTCCCGGTCTGCTCGCCGCACCCGTCCCCGACGCCACCTCCTCCTCGCAGCACGCCCGCTGATCCGGTGCCTGCGCCGGTCACTGCGCCGGTCCGCCGCGAACCTGGTTGAATCCAGGAAGGGACCGCCAACTGTGGGGAGAGCATGGACGAGGGGAAGCCCACGAAGGCGAAGTGGTGGAGCCGGCCTCGACCGCAGACACCTTCGGGGCCGGCGCAGTCACCCGACGGCGACTTCGAACTGGCCCGCCCGGCCCCGAGCGGGGAGGCCGCCGACAGCGCCGGCGCGGGCGACGGCGACTATGAGCTGAGCCGCCCGGCGCAGACGGCGATACCGGCGCCGGACGGAACGACCCCGTCGGACGGAACGACCCCGCCGGACGGGGCCGCAGTCGCCGATGGCGAGGACGCCGATCACCCCAGGGAGGCCGATCACGCCGAGGACGCCACCCACCCCCAGGACGCGTTCGCGCCGGGGCGGGGTGCCGTCCCGGCGCCCCTGGGGTCCGCCCCCACCGGCGGCGCCGACGTGACCCCCGCCGACGCGCCCCCGGCCGCCCCGGCCCCGGCCGAGCCCCTCCCGCCCGTCGACGGGCGTCCCAAGCCGCTGCACGACCCCGACCCCTACAGCACCCCGCCGTACGGCGAGCCGGGCCCCTGGGCGCCCGCGCCGCCCGTGCAGCACCCGGCGGTGGCCACACCCGCGCCCGGTACGGCCATGAGCGCCCCTGCCCCCGCCCCCATGCACGCGACGCACGCGTCCCCCGCGCCGCTCCCCCCTTACACGGACACCCCGCCCGTCCCCGCGCCTCCGGCCGGACCGGCACCCGGCACCGCCCCCACCCCCGGACCGGCGGCCGAACCCACCCCGACGCCCCCCGCCGACCCCTGGCACCGTTACGACCCCTGGTCCCCCACCCCCCTCGCCGGAGCCGGGTCCGCAGGGGTCCCGGGCGCCCCCGGCACCCCCGTCGGCGGCGCTCTGCACCAGACCGGCGCGGCCGTCCTCACCGAGGCCCAGCGGCGGCGCAAGGTGCGCAAGGGCATCGCGGGAGGAGCCCTGGCGCTCGCGTTGGCCTCCGGGGTGCTGGGAGGGCTCGTGGGGGCCCATCTGGAGCGCAACGGAGGCCTCGACCCGGTGGAGCTGCCGCAGGCCTCCGCCGAGCCCACCGGACGTGCCGCGGACAGCGTCGCCGGGATCGCCGCCCGGGCCCTGCCCAGCGTGGTCACGCTGCATGTCTCCGGAAGCGAGGAGTCCGGCACCGGTACCGGATTCGTGCTCGACACCCGGGGCCACATCCTCACCAACAACCACGTCGTCGAGCCCGCCGGGGACGGCGGCGAGATCACCGTCGTCTTCAACGGGGGCCAGACCGCGCAGGCCGAGGTCGTCGGCCGGGACAGCGGATACGACCTCGCCGTCGTGAAGGTCGGCGGGGTCAGCGGCCTCAAGCCGCTCACCCTCGGCAACTCCGACGGCGTCCAGGTCGGCGACCCGGTCGTCGCCATCGGCGCCCCGTTCGACCTGGAGGGCACGGTCACCTCGGGCATCATCAGCGCGAAAGAGCGGCCCATCACGGCCGGCGGCGAGAGTGGCGACGGCAGTGACGTGTCGTACGTCGACGCGTTGCAGACCGACGCGCCCATCAACCCGGGCAACTCCGGAGGCCCCCTGCTCGACGCGCGCGGCCGGGTGATCGGCATCAACTCCGCCATCCGCTCCGCCGCCGACGGCGGCGACTCCGAGAGCGGCCAGGCCGGGTCCATAGGCCTCGGTTTCGCCATCCCGATCAACCAGGGCAAGCGGGTCGCCGAGGAGTTGATCAACACCGGCCGGGCGACCCACCCGGTCATCGGCATCACCCTCGACCTGGACTACGCCGGCGACGGCGCCCGGGTCGGCACCAAGGGCAGCGACGGCGGCGCCCCGGTCACCCCGGGCGGCCCCGGCGACCTGGCCGGCATCGAGGCGGGGGACGTGATCACCGAGGTCGACGGGCAGCGCATCCACTCCGGCGACGAACTGATCGTCAAGACCCGTGCCCACCGCCCCGGCGACCACCTGGAGCTGACCGTCGAGCGCGACGGCGAGGAACGCACGCTCTCCCTGGTCCTCGGCTCCGCCGACGGCAGCTGAGCGCGGCCTGTGCACAATGATTGACGGAAACCTCACAGGCCGGGCCCCGAAACCCGCTCCGACTAGGCAAACAACGCGGAAAAACGGCCGCGTGCGCCTACTCGGACACGGCGGGACGGTACCGATCGGACAGGTGCGACAGGTACCGTGGACCCGGCCCGGACCACGGAAGACCCGAACCGACCGAGGGCCGAGGACCGCGGACATCGCAAGGAGCTTCAGGTGTTCAATGACATAGGACTGCTCGAGCTGGTGACGCTCGTCGTCCTGGCCGTGGTCGTCTTCGGTCCGGACAAGCTCCCGAAGGTCATCCAGGACGTGATGCGCACGGTCCGGAAGATCCGCGAGTTCTCCGAGAGTGCCAAGCACGACATCCGGCAGGAACTCGGCCCGGAGTTCAAGGACTTCGAGTTCGAGGACCTCAACCCCAAGACGTTCATCCGCAAGCAGCTGGACAACGACGAGCTGGGGCTCAAGGAGATCCGCAACGGCTTCGACCTGAAGAAGGAGATGGCCGAGGTCAGCGACGCCGTCCACGGCCGTGACGCGGAGACCTCCGCCGGTTCCTCCGGCTCGTCGAGCGGCGGCCGGATCGACATGACGAAGAAGCCCGAGGACCAGGGCAAGGACGACCGCCCGCCCTTCGACGCGGACGCCACCTGAGCCTCCTGCGTGATTCCGACCGCCCCCTGAACGACTCCGACCGCCTCCCCGGCGCGACCTGCGCACCGGGCGGCTGCCACCTCGTCCCTGACGGGGTGGCTATGCTGCCTGGTTGTTGTGCGGAGCGGACGAGTACGCCCGAAGGGGGGCGGGCCGGACCACTCCGCCGAGAGCGAGGAGGCGTCCGGGCACATGGAGACGACGAGTCGGGCAGTCGAACAGGCGCCGGCCGCGGAGGGTGGACAGCAGGTCCCCTCCGCCCGGCGCACGGTCGACGGCTACCTTGAGGCGCCCTTCCCCTGGTACGGCCTCGACGAGGCATTCACGGGCGCGCGCTGGCTGATGCAGGTCGGGGCGGCCGCCGACGGGGCCGTCGAGCACGGTTCCGTGGGACACGGCGACGAGCCCTCCGTACGGCACGAGACGGCGGGTGAGGACCGGGGGCGGTTCGCGGTCGTGGTGACCGTCGCGGCGAACCCCGTGCGGCGCAGTGCGGACGGCACGGGTCTGATGGAGGCCACCTCGGTGTCCTCGGCGGCCTGGCTGGCGGGGGTCGGCCTGCTGTCCTTCACCTGGCCGGGCCAGATGGACCACAGCCTGCGCGACGACTGGCTGGACCAGCAGACCGAGACCGCGTGGGTACTGGCCGACGACCTGTCCGGCCCGGACTGGTCGACGCTGTCCCTGCCGGTCGACGGCGTGCCGACGTCCTTCCACTACCGGGAGTCCGAGTTCGGCTGGGTGCTGGCCGGCTCCACCCAGGAGGGCGTGCACCTGGGGGCGTACGGCAGGGGCATGAGCGCGTACGGGCTCGGCTTCTCCGTGATCAAGGACATCGCCGAGTACGCCTAGACACGACGCACGACGAAGGGTGCCCCCCAGCCGGTGGGCACCCTCACGGTCGTAGCGCTAGAACTTGTTCTTCGGGGTGATCCCCAGGGACAGTCCCGACAGTCCGCGCTGGCGGCCGCCGAGCTTGCCGGCGATCGCCCGCAGTGCGGAGCCCGCGGGGGAGTCGGGGTCGGTGAGGACGACCGGCTTGCCCTCGTCGCCGCCCTCGCGCAGGCGGACGTCGATCGGGATGCTGCCGAGGACCGGGACGGTCGCGCCCGTGGTGCGGGTCAGGCCGTCGGCGACCGACTGACCGCCGCCCGTGCCGAACACGTCCACCATCTCGTCGCAGTGCGGGCAGGGCAGGCCGGACATGTTCTCGACCACGCCGACGATCTTCTGGTGGGTCTGGACCGCGATGGACCCGGCGCGCTCGGCCACTTCCGCGGCCGCCTGCTGCGGGGTCGTCACGACCAGGATCTCCGCGTTCGGGACCAGCTGGGCGACGGAGATCGCGATGTCGCCGGTGCCGGGCGGGAGGTCCAGGAGCAGGACGTCCAGGTCGCCCCAGTACACGTCCGCGAGGAACTGCTGGAGCGCGCGGTGGAGCATCGGGCCGCGCCAGACGACCGGGGCGTTGCCGGGCGTGAACATGCCGATGGAGATGACCTTCACGCCGTTCGCCGACGGCGGCATGATCATGTTCTCGACCTGGGTGGGACGGCCGTCCGCGCCCAGCATGCGCGGCACGCTGTGGCCGTAGATGTCGGCGTCGACCACGCCCACCTTGAGGCCGTCGGCCGCCATCGCCGCCGCCAGGTTGACCGTCACCGACGACTTGCCGACGCCGCCCTTGCCGGACGCGACCGCGTAGACCCGGGTGAGGCTGCCGGGCTTGGCGAAGGGGACCTCGCGCTCGGTCTGGCCGCCGCGCAGGGCGCTCGCCAGCTCCTTGCGCTGTGCGTCGCTCATCACGTCCAGCGTCACGTCGACGCGGGTGACGCCCTCGACCGCGGAGACCGCGTCGGTGACGCGCTGCGTGATCGTCTCGCGCATCGGGCAGCCGGAGACCGTCAGGTACACGGTGACCGCGACCGCTCCGTCCGCACCGATCTCCACCGACTTGACCATCCCCAGTTCGGTGATCGGTCGGTTGATCTCGGGGTCGTTCACCGTCGCCAGTGCCTCGCGCACCGCGTCTTCGCTAGCCATAAGGACGATGGTACGGCGCCCACCGGGGCACCCGGCCAGCCCCTCAGCGGTCGTCTGCGTCACGTCCCGGCGACCGATCTGCCGGGAATACGACAGGACCGCCCTGACCACCGTGACTGCCGTGGCCTCCGTGACCACCGTGGCCGCCGTGCCCTCCGTGACCGTCCCGTCGTTCCTCCAGTTCCTTGACGATGTCCTGGAGCTCGGAGCGGATCCAGTCGCGGGTGGCGACCTCGCCCAGTCCCATCCGCAGGGCGGCGATCTCCCGGGTGAGGTACTCGGTGTCCGCGATCGACCGCTCGTTCTCTTTGCGGTCCTGTTCGAGGTTGACGCGGTCACGGTCGTCCTGCCGGTTCTGCGCGAGGAGGATCAGGGGGGCCGCGTAGGACGCCTGGAGGGACAGCATCAGGGTCAGGAAGATGAACGGGTAGTTGTCGAAGCGCAGGTCGGAGGGGGCGAAGATGTTCCACACCACCCACAGGATGATGACGATCGTCATCCAGACGATGAACCGTCCGGTGCCCAGGAACCGCGCGATGCGCTCCGACAGCCGCCCGAACGCCTCCGGGTCCCATTCCGGCAGCAGCCGCCGGCGCGGCGGGCGCGGCTGGTCGAGCCGGGCGCGCGGGCGGGTGGTGGCGGTCGCGCCGGAGAGCGTCCGCTCGCGGGTCGTCTCGCGCTCAGGAGCCATGCGGTGCCACCCCCTCGGCGTCGTCGGTCTCCTCGTCCAGGTGGAACTCCGTCTCGCGCCAGTCCTCCGGCAGCATGTGGTCGAGGACGTCGTCCACGGTCACCGCGCCGAGCAGCGACCCCGCCTCGTCGACGACGGGCGCCGCGACCATGTCGTACGTGGCGAAGAACCCGGCGACGACGGGCAGCGCGGCCTCCGGGTCGAGCGCCTGGAGGTCGTCGTCGAGGACCGCGCTGACCAGCGTGTACGGCGGTTCCCGCAGCAGGCGCTGGAAGTGCACCGTGCCGAGGTACTTGCCGGTGGGCGTCTCGTCGGGCGGGCGGCAGACGTAGACCTGGGCGGCGAGCGCGGGGGAGAGGTCGGGGTTGCGGACGCGCGCGAGGGCGTCGGCGACGGTGGCGTCGGGGCGCAGGACGATCGGCTCGGTCGTCATCAGACCGCCGGCCGTGTGCTCCTCGTAGGACATCAGACGCCGCATGTCGGCCGCGTCGTCGGGCTCCATCAGGCTCAGCAGCCGCTCCTGGTCCGCCGTCGGCAGTTCGGCGAGCAGGTCGGCCGCGTCGTCGGGGTCCATGGCCTCCAGGACGTCCGCGGCGCGCTCCTCCTTCAGCTTGCCGAGGATCTCGATCTGGTCGTCCTCCGGCAGCTCCTCCAGGACGTCGGCCAGCCGGTCGTCGTCGAGGGCGGCGGCGACCTCGGCGCGCCGTTTCGGGGAGAGGTGGTGCAGCACGTTGGCGAGGTCGGCGGGGCGCAGCTGCTCGAAGGTGGCGAGCAGGCTCTCGGCGCCCTGTCCGTGCTCCTCCAGGGAGAACCCGGTGACCGCCGACCACTCGACGGTCAGCGTCTCGCCCTTGGCCCGGCGGAAGGCGCTCGCCTTCCTTCCCTTCCGTACGAAGACCCGGTCGATCTCCCAGTCCCGGCGGGCCGGCAGCTGCTGCACCGACAGGTCCAGCACGGTGACCTCCTCGCCGGTCTCGCCGAGCGTGACCCGCCGGTCGAGCAGCTCACCGAAGACGAGCCGCTCGGTGGGACGCTGCTCGAAGCGCCGGACGTTGAGCACCCCGGTGGTGATGACCTGGCCGGACTCGATGCTCGTCACACGGGTCATGGGCAGGAAGATGCGGCGCCGGGTGGAGAGTTCGACGACCAGCCCGAGCAGCCGCGGTGGCCGGCGGCCGACGCGCAGCATGACGATCAGGTCCCGCACCCGGCCCACCTGGTCGCCGTTCGGATCGAAGACCGGGACGCCGGAGAGGTGCGAGACGAAGATCCGGGGGACACCGGCTGCCATGGCTGTGGTTCCCTGCTTCCTTTGCTTCCCTTTGCTTCTCTGCTTCTTTCCGCGTACTGCGGTGCCGCTGGGTTCCTTATCCGGATTGCCCGCTCCTGCGGGCTTCAGGCTAGCCCGTCCCGATCGGATACGCCCTGGTGAGCGCTCCGGACGGACCCGTTCCGAACGCCCCCCGCGACACCGGTACGCTGCGGTACGCCGCTCAGCACACCCCCGCAGAAAGGCACCTGTCTCCGTGACTGCGATTCCCCTGGGCCGTACCCGCCGGGCCGCGCTGGTGAGCGCCGTGTGCGCACTGGTCGTGGGCCTGGGAGCGACGGGATGCAGCGAGGATCCGGACGCGGGGACGAACGGCGTGGGCAAGTTGTCCGCGCAGCAGATCCAGGCGAAGACGAAGACGGCCGCGGGTTCCGTGGACGCGGTCCGGCTGGCGGGGACCGTCGTCACCAGTGGCAAGACGTACACGCTCGACATGCGGCTGAAGGCGGACGGCGGCAGCGGGTCGGTGACCGCGGAGGGCAGCACCTTCCATCTGCTGCGGGTCGGCGAGCAGCTGTTCCTGAAGGCCGACGCGGCGTTCTGGAAGCACGAGGACGGCAAGTCCGGCGACGCGGACACCGCCGCCGCCGAAAAGCTCGACGACAAGTATGTGAAGGTGCCGACGGCGGACCCCTCGTACAAGAAGTTCAGCGGCTTCACGGACAAGGACCTCCTCCTCGACGGTCTGCTGACCCTGCACGGGTCGGTGAAGACGGACGGCCACCACGAGCAGTCCGGTGTGCGCACGATCCGCATCACCGGCGACGGCGGCTCGGGCGGCACGCTGGACGTCTCCCTGGAGGGCGAGCCGTACCCGCTGCGCCTGGTGCGCGGGGGCGGCGCGGGCACCCTGAGCTTCTCCTCGTGGGGCCAGGACTTCGCCCTGAAGGAGCCGGCGGAGGACGAGACGGTGGACTACGGCAAACAGCTGCCGACGTCCTGACCTGACCTGACCTGACCTGACCTGACCTGACCTGACCTGACCTGACCTGACCTGACCTGACCTGACCTGACCTGACCTGACCTGACCTGGCCTGACCTGGCCTGGCCTGGCCTACTTGCGTCGCTTCCGCAGGAGCAGCTTCGGCAGCCCCGCGGGGATCGCCCGACGGGTCGTGGCCGGTGACGGCGGCGGGGCCGCCGCCAGATCGCCGTCGGGCAGCGGCAGCACGCCTCCGGCCGGCTCCAGCCGCACCACCCGGCACTCGCGCGCCCACCGCTCGGGCATGGCCTCGCCGTCGTGCGCGTTCAGCCGTTTGCCCTTCAGTTCGGCGACGGCCGCGTCCCACTCCGCGGAGCCGGGTGTGAGCTGGACGACCTTCGCGGTCCAGGCGACCAGCCGGCCGCCCTTGTCCTTGCTGCGCACGGTGACCTCGGCCGTGCCGCCGTCGGCCAGCCCGGGCAGCGGCTGCTCGCCGGGGCCGTCGCCGAGGACACAGGCCGCGCCCTCGTGCCACACGTGCCACAGCGCACGCGCCGTCGGCGCTCCGGCGCCCCGGACCCAGATGAGGCCGGACTTCTTGGTGGCCTCCTCGACGAGGGCCTGGTCGAGCAGCTCGCTTGTCATGCCGCCCAGCCTATCCAGGCGCTCTCAGAGCCAGCCGTTGCGCTTGAGCGTCCGGTGGATGCCGACACACAGGCCCACCATCACCGACATGATCACGGGGTAGCCGTACTTCCAGTGCAGCTCCGGCATGTAGTCGAAGTTCATGCCGTAGACCCCGCACACCATCGTCGGTACGGCGATGATGGCCGCCCAGGACGTGATCTTGCGCATGTCCTCGTTCTGCGCGACGGAGGCCTGCGCGAGGTTGGCCTGGAGGATCGAGTTGAGCAGTTCGTCGAAGCCGATGACCTGCTCCTGGACGCGGGCCAGGTGGTCGGCCACGTCCCGGAAGTACTTCTGGATGTCGGGGTCGACGAGCCGCATCGGCCGCTCGCTGAGCAGCTGCATGGGGCGCAGCAGCGGGGAGACGGCCCGCTTGAACTCCAGCACCTCGCGCTTGAGCTGGTAGATCCGGCCGGCGTCGGTGCCGCGCGGGGTGCCCTTGCGGCCGGGCGAGAAGACCTCGGTCTCGACCTCGTCGATGTCGTCCTGCACGGCGTCGGCGACCGCGATGTAGCCGTCGACGACGTGGTCGGCGATGGCGTGCAGCACCGCCGAGGGGCCCTTGGCGAGCAGCTCCGGGTCGTCCTGGAGGCGGTGGCGCAGGGCGCGCAGCGAGCCCTGGCCGCCGTGCCGGACGGTGATGAAGAAGTCCTTGCCGGTGAAGCACATGACCTCACCGGTCTCCACGACCTCGCTGTTGGCGGTGAGCCGGTCGTGCTCGATGTAGTGGATCGTCTTGAAGACGGTGAAGAGGGAGTCGTCGTAGCGCTCCAGCTTGGGGCGCTGGTGGGCCTGGACCGCGTCCTCCACGGCCAGCGGGTGCAGCCCGAACTCGCTCGCGATACCGGCGAATTCGGCCTCGGTCGGCTCGTGCAGCCCGATCCACACGAAGCCGCCGTCGCGCCGCACCTGGCGCATGGCCTCCTGCGGGGTCAGCGGGTGCGTGAACTCCATGCGCGAGCCGCCCCGGTAGACGGCGCAGTCGACGACGGCGGACGGGGTCGCGGGGTCGCGGGTGGTGTCGTAGGCGCCGCTGTCCGTGCGGACACCGCCCTTGCGCAGGGAAGGGCGGGCGGGACGGACGACGGCTCGCAGGTCGCGGATCATCGACATGGCAGGCTCCTTCGCGTCGGGCAACGAAAGGCCGCTGCGACGGGTGGAACTACCCGGAATGAGGACGTCCTGACTGCGGATGTTTGGCGCGTCCACAAAGCGGGGAGCACCGCTCCGTCGCGGTGGCGAACTTCGCTACTGATTCAGATCAGACGGATCAGACAAAAACGAAACGAAGTGCTCTTCCGCATTCCGAGTGAAGACGAGCGCGAGAGGTGGCGACCAGCCCGGGGCCAAGAAGCCGGAGCAGCTGTATCAGCGGCCGGAAGAGCGAGTGGTACTGCACGGGTGACTTCGATCCATGACAGCCCCACCTCCTCCAGCCGGTCCCTCGTAAGGGAGTCCCATCGGCGTCGAGGCAAGATCGCGACGCTTCTGCGTGCTGCCCCGAACCACCGGCCAAGAGTATCAGCCGACTGAAGTGTCAAGGCGCTGCTTTGCCCGGTACTGACGAGTTCTATGCTCGCGGCATGGCTGATGTTCTTCCTCTTGTCGAGGCCCGGTTGCGCACCGCGCTGGGTGAGCCGGGCGCCCGCGCGGCGGTCACGTTCCTGGGCACGGACCGCATCGAGGTGCTCCGTTTCCAGGAGGGCGACATCGTCCGCTACGCCACACTCGGCATGTCCGCGCAGCCGATGGCGGATCCCACGGCGGTGCTCGCCGACCCGGTCAAGGGGCCCCGCGCGGAGCTGGTCCTCTCCGTCCGGAGCGGGCTCGCCGACACCGACAAGGTGCTCCGCCCGCTCGCCGTCCTCGCCGCGTCCCCGCAGGTCGAGGGTGTGGTGGTGGCCCCCGGCGCCTCGCTCGACGTCGGTGAGCCCCTGTGGCCCGGCGCCGCGTTCACCTCGGTGCTGGTCGCCGAACCGGGCGGTCTGGTGGCGGACCTGGAGCTGGACGAGCCGCTCGACCCGGTCCGCTTCCTGCCGCTGCTGCCCATGACGCCGAACGAGGCCGCCTGGAAGCGCGTGCACGGCGCGCAGGCCCTCCAGGAGCGGTGGCTGACGCACGGGACGGATCTCCGGGATCCGTCCCGCAGGTCCGTCCCGCTGGAGTGACTGACGTCACCAACCGGTGGCCGAAAACCGCCAGTTGGCGAAGGCGGCCTCCAGGTTGCCGGCGAAGGCCGCCCGCCAGTCGGCGGACAGCGCCTGTCGGTCGGCTGACGTAGCCCGCCAGTCGGCGGACGCAGTTCGTCAGCCGGCGGGTGTCGTCCGTCAGTTGGCCAAGACCGCCACACCGTCCTCGGTCGCGTGCCTCGGCTCCAGCTCCTCGGCCTCGTGCACAAGTGCCGTGCGCCGTACGACGACCACGGCCGCGCCGATGACGGCGGTGACCGCCGCGACGACGAACGGGACATGGACGTCGGTCCACTCCTCGATCTTCGGCGCGAAGTAGGGCGCGGCCGCCGCCGCGAACCAGCGCACGAAGTTGTAGCCCGCGCTGGCCACCGGACGCGGGGCGTCGGACACGCCGAGCGCCAACTCGGTGTAGACGGTGTTGTTCACACCGATGAACGCGCCGGACAGGACCGTGCAGACGACCGCCGTGGTGTGGTCGCCGTAGCCGAGGACGAGCACGTCGGCCGCGAGCAGTACCAGCGAGCCGCCGAGCACCTTCAGCGAGCCGAACCGCCTCTGGAGCCGCGGCGCCACGACCACCGAGAAGACCGCGAGCAGCACGCCCCACGCGAAGAACACCGCCCCCGACGCGTACGGGGTCATGTCCAGCACGAACGGGGTGAAGGCCAGCACGGTGAAGAACGTGTAGTTGTAGAAGAACGCGGAGACGGCTGCGGAGGCGAGCCCGCCGTGGCCGAGCGCCTTGAGCGGGTCGAGCAGCGAGATCTTGCGGGCCGGCTTCGGCTGCTCCTTGAGGAACGCCGTGATGCACAGGAAGCCGACCGCCATGAGCGCCGCCGTGCCGAAGAAGGGGTAGCGCCAGCTGGCGTCGCCGAGCAGCGCGCCCAGCAACGGCCCGCACGCCATGCCGAGGCCGAGGGCGGACTCGTACAGCAGGATGGCGGCCGCGCTGCCGCCGGCCGCAGCGCCCACGATGACCGCGAGCGCGGTCGACACGAAGAGGGCGTTGCCCAGGCCCCAGCCGGCGCGGAAGCCGACCAGTTCGGCGACCGAGCCGGAGGTGCCCGAGAGGCCCGCGAAGACCACGACGAGGGCGAGGCCGAGCAGCAGCGTCCGCCGGCCGCCGACGCGGCTGGAGACCCAGCCGGTCACCAGCATGGCGAACGCGGTGATCAGGAAGTAAGAGGTGAAGAGCAGGGAGACCTGGCCGGGCGTGGCGTCCAGTCCCCGGGCGATCGACGGCAGGATCGGGTCGACCAGGCCGATGCCCATGAAGGCGACGACGGACGCGCCGGCCGTCGCCCATACCGCCTTGGGTTGCCGCAGCAGACCGCCGGTTCCGGCGTCGAGGGGGTCCGTGCGGTCGTCCGTGCGTTCGTCAGCGGGATCGTCCGCGGGGTCGTCCGTGCGGTCCATGCGTACTCCGATCCGGACCTAGAAGGTTGGTATTTACATACGATAAGTTAGATCGGCTAATTAATGCAAGCTGCATCTAATTGTTCCCGGTGAAACGCCTCCGCCCGGACGGGTGATCGTCCTTGACGTGGGCGGGCTCGGGTAGGACCGTGGGGCTCTATGAGGGGCGAACCCAGTTGCCCGAAGTGTGGTGGCCGGGTCAGGGCTCCCGGACTCTTCTCCGACTCCTGGCAGTGCGATGTGCATGGGACGGTGCATCCGCTGCAGCCCGTGATCCCGCCCAGCGTCGAGGCCCTCAGTGTCGTGGTGCACCGCACGCAGGTGCCGGTGTGGATGCCGTGGCCCCTGCCGGTGGGCTGGCTGTTCACGGGAGTGACGTACGCCGGTGACGACCGCAGCGGCGGTCGCGCCACCGTCGTGGCCTGCTCCGGACCCGGGCCGCTCGGCGGCATGGGCGAGCTGATCCTCGTCGCGGAGGAACTGGGCGTCGGCCTCGGCGCGCGGTACGCGGGCGTCGACGGTCCGGACCCGGGGCCGTACATGAGCGTCGAGAAGCCGCCGCAGGCCAAGGTGCTCGCCGCCGGGCGGCCCACACCGCTGTGGCATGTCTCCGCGACACCGGACGACCGGGCCGTCTTCGCCGGCGAGGCGCGGGGCCTGTGGCTGTGGGCGGTGGTCTGGCCCGAACAGTCGGGGCTGCTGATGTACGACGAGCTGGTGCTGACGGATCTGCGGGACGCGGGGGCGGAGGTGGAGCTGGTGCCGTGCGGGGCGTTGTCGCCGCGCTTGCTCAAGCCGTAGGCCCCCTGGGGGGTGCGTGGAGGCGGTGCGTGTAGGGGGTGACCCCGGCCTGTGGGTGTGACATCGGGCGTTCGAATTGCCGCTATGCTGAAGCGTCCCCTCCGCCCCGTCCCCGCTGGGAGTCCGCGTCGTGCGCATCGATCTGCACTGCCACTCCACGGCTTCCGACGGTACGGACACCCCGGCCGAGCTGGTGCGGAACGCCTCCGTCGCCGGTCTGGACGTCGTGGCGCTGACCGATCACGACACCACCCGTGGGTACGCGGAGGCGATGCGCGCCCTGCCGGCGGGGCTGACGCTGGTCACCGGGGCCGAGCTGTCCTGCCGTATCGACGGCGTCTCCATGCACATGCTGGCCTACCTCTTCGATCCCGAGGAGCCCGCGCTGCTCGCCGAACGCGAGCTGGTGCGTGACGACCGGGTGCCCCGGGCGCAGGGGATGATCGCCAGGCTCCAGGCGCTCGGTGTGCCGGTCACCTGGGAGCAGGTGGCGCGGATCGCGGGGGACGGGTCCGTCGGGCGGCCGCACGTCGCCACCGCGCTCGTCGAGCTGGGTGTGGTGCCGACCGTGAGCGACGCGTTCACCCAGGAGTGGCTGGCCGACGGCGGCCGGGCCTTCGTCGAGAAGCACGAGACCGACCCGTTCGAGGCGATCCGGCTGGTCAAGGGCGCGGGCGGGGTCACCGTCTTCGCGCACCCGGGTGCCAGCAAGCGCGGCCGTACGGTGCCGGAGTCCGCGATCGCCGAGCTGGCCGCCGCCGGGCTCGACGGCATCGAGGTCGACCACATGGACCACGACGACGCCACGCGCGCGCGACTGCGCGGACTGGCCGCCGATCTGGGCCTGCTGGTCACCGGTTCCTCCGACTACCACGGCAGCCGCAAGACCTGTGTGCTCGGCGAGTACACGACCGACCCCGAGGTGTACGGGGAGATCACCCGGCGTGCGACCGGGGCGTTCCCGGTGCCCGGGACCGGCGGAGCCTGAGCCGCACCGTCTCGGCGTCCCCCTTCACCCTCTTTCCCGCAAGGCCTCTGCACTGATGTTCGACGTTGCCGTCTTCGGCTCTCTCTTCCTGACCCTTTTCGTCATCATGGATCCCCCCGGGATCACCCCGATCTTCCTCGCGCTGACCGCCGGGCGCCCCGCCAAGGTGCAGAAGCGGATGGCCTTCCAGGCCGTGTGCGTGGCGGGCGGTGTCATCACCGTCTTCGGGCTCCTGGGCCACCAGATCCTGAACTACCTGCACGTCTCCGTGCCCGCGCTGATGATCGCGGGCGGACTGCTGCTCCTGCTGATCGCGCTCGACCTGCTCACCGGCAAGACCGACGAGCCGAAGCAGACCAAGGACGTGAACGTGGCGCTCGTGCCGCTGGGCATGCCCCTGCTGGCCGGGCCGGGCGCGATCGTCTCGGTCATCCTGGCCGTACAGAAGGCCGACAGTGCCGCCATGCAGGTGTCGGTGTGGGCGGCGATCCTGGCCATCCATGTCGTGCTGTGGCTGGTGATGCGCTACTCGCTGCTGATCATCCGTGTCATCAAGGACGGCGGCGTGGTCCTGGTGACCCGGCTCGCGGGCATGATGCTCTCCGCCATCGCGGTGCAGCAGATCATCAACGGGGTCACCCAGGTGATCCAGGGGAGCTGAACCCCTGGTACGCGTAGGCACGATTAGGTACGTGCAGAGCCCCCGTCCGGCGTCGATGCCGGGCGGGGGCTCTGAAGCCACTGCGGTGATCCGCGTCTGTTACGAGGCCGTGGTGTCGGCCGGACGGATCCACAGCCGCTGCCCGATGGCGGCGGCCTGCTGAACGATCCGGTTGACGGAGGCGGCGTCCACGACGGTGCTGTCCACGGCCGTGCCGTCGACGTCGTCGAGTCGCATGATTTCGAAGCGCATCGCTTCTCCCTTCGTCTGGTCATCCTCCTGGAGGATTACTCACTGCGTGTCGTGCTACATGAGGAGTCAACGGGGTGCGTGTTACAAACATTCCCTACGCTAAGGAAATTTTTCGAACGGCTAATTACTAACGAGTAAGAGAGCCTGCGGAGACTGAACGGGATCGGTTGTGTTCACAGCGTGACCGCCGGGACAATGGACACGATGAACGACGACCACGCGGCCCTCGCCGCCCGCATCGACCGCACGAACGAACTCCTGACGCGCATGCTCGCCGAGGTGGCGAAAACGCCCTCGACCCATGCGATCTTCGTCGACGCGGGATATCTCTACGCGGCCGCGGGACGGCTGATCGCCGGCACCGAGGACCGCAGGGCGTTCGATCTGGACGCCGAGGGTCTCATCGAGGCGCTCATCGACCGCGCCCGCACGATCTTCGCGGACAGCAGGCTCCTGCGCGTCTACTGGTACGACGGCGCCCGCCGCCGCATCCACACCGCCGAGCAGCAGTCCATCGCCGAACTCCCCGACGTGAAGATCCGGCTGGGCAACCTCAACGCCAACAACCAGCAGAAGGGCGTCGACTCGCTGATCCGGACCGACCTGGAGTCACTGGCCCGCCACCGCGCCATCAGCGACGCGGCGCTCCTCGGCGGCGACGAGGACCTCGTCTCGGCCGTGGAGGCCGCCCAGGGGTACGGCGCCCGCGTCCACCTCTGGGGCATCGAGGCGCCCGAGGGCCGCAACCAGGCCGAGCCGCTGCTCTGGGAGGTCGACAGCCAGCGCACCTTCGACCTCGACTTCTTCAAGCCGTACGTCGCCCGCCGCACCCCCCAGGCCTACGACGCGACCGGCACCGGCCGGCCCACCCGCGAGGACGTCCGCTTCGTCGGCGCGCAGATCGCCGCGAAGTGGCTCGCGGCGCGCGGCCGCGACACCCTCGTCGAGCTGCTGCCGGGCCACCCCTACCTGCCCGGCTCCGTCGACCAGGACCTCCTCGTGGAGGCCGAGGGGCTGCTCCAGTACTCCCTGCGCGGCCAGGCCGACCTCCGGCGCGCCCTGCGGGACGGCTTCTGGGAGCACGTGCAGGCGCAGTACTAGGGGTACTGGCTCGGGGTACTGGCCAGGGGTGCCGGCCAGGGGTGGTCAGGGGTGCTGCGGCAGGTCGTCGTACCGTGCCGCCCGGGCGTCCCAGAAGTCCGCGAGGGCGGTGGCCGTCGCCTCGGGCCGGTCCAGGTTCGGCGAGTGCTCGGCGCCCGGGATCACGCTCCGGTGCGCGCCCAGCTGTACGGCCATCTCGTCCAGGAGGGCCACAGGCCAGGTGTCGTCGCGGGCGCCCGACAGGACGTGGAACGGCAGCGGGACGGCGGCCAGTTCCTCGACCCGGTTCGGCTCGACGCACAACTGGCGGCCCGTGGCGAGGAGTTGGGCGGGCTTGTGGTTCAGCCAGCGCAGGTGCAGCTGTTCCAGGCTGCCGAAGCCGCGGGCCGGGCCGCCGACCTCCTCCGGCGGGCCCATCGCCAGGATCGCCCCCCACACCTGCGGCATCGTCATCACCGCGAGCGCGTCGTGCAGCAGCTTCACGCGCTGCTTCTGGGACTCGGAGATCTCGGCCGGGCCCGAGGCGATGAGCGTGAACGACACGAAGGGGGAGTGGTCGAGCAGTACGGCGGCACGGGCGATCTGGCCGCCGAGCGAGTGCCCGACCAGGTGCAGCGGAGTGTCGAGCGCGGCCGCCTGCGCGAGCACGTCCCGCGCCAACTCCTCTCGGGCGTACGGGGATTCGTCCTCGTCCGGTCCGTCGCTCTCGTTCTGTCCGCGGCCGTCCACGGAGATGATCCGGTAGCCGCGCGCCGCGAGGGGCTCGTGCAGCAGGTGGAAGTCCTCCTTGCTGCCGGTGAACCCGGGCAGCAGCAGGGCGACACCCCGCGGCTCGACACCGGCGGCCCCGGGCGAGTCGACGACGGCGAACTCGCCCCGCGCGGTCCGCAGCGGGTACGCGCGAGCACCGGGGGGCGGGGGGAACGGGGACGAGGTGCTGCTGGTCGGGCTGGTCACGTGCCGAGGCTACCGGGAGGGCCGGGGGCCGGGGAACGGCGACCGGTGCGGCCGAGAACGCCGACGGCCCGGCTCCTCCGGGGGGAGGGGCCGGGCCGTCGGGTCGTTCTGCCGGTCGATCAGCCGTCCGCGGGCTCCGCTGCGGCCGTCGCCTTACGGGTGCGGCGCACCCTCGGCTTCGGCTCCTGAGCCGCGTCGGACGCGGCCGGGGCCGCAGCCGTGGCAGCGGCCTTGCGGGTGCGGCGCGGCTTCGCCTCCGCCTCCTGCGTGGCCTGGGCCGGGATCTCGGCCGTGGCCGTGGCGGCGGTCTTGCGGGTGCGGCGCGGCTTGGCCTCGGCGGCCTCCGCCGTGTCCACGGCCGCTTCGGCCGCCGCGGCGGTCTTGCGCGTACGGCGCGGCTTGGCCGCCGTCTCCGTGCCCTCGGCCGTGTCGACGGCCGACTCGGCGGCGGCCGCCGTCTTGCGGGTGCGGCGGGGCTTGACCGCCACCTCCGTGCCCTCGGCCGTGTCGACCGCGGTCGTGGCTGCCGTGGCGGCCGTCTTGCGCGTACGGCGGGGCTTGGCCTCGGTGGCCTCGGCGGTGTCGACGGCCGTCTCGGCGGCCGTCGTCGTGGCCTTGGCCGCGGTCTTGCGGGTGCGGCGCGGCTTGGCCGCCTCCGGCTCCTGCGTGGCCTGGGCCGGGATGTCGGCCGTGGCGGCGGCCGTGTCGGCTGCCGTCGCGGTCGTCTCCGGTGCCTGGACGGCCTTGCGGGTGGTCCGGCGGCGGGGCTTGGCCTCGGTGGCCTCGGCGGTGTCCACGGCCGTCTCGGCGGCCGTCGTCGTGGCCGTGGCCTTGGCGGCGGTCTTGCGGGTGCGGCGGGGCTTGACCGCCACCTCCGTGCCCTCCGCCGTGTCGACGGCCGTCTCGGCAGCCGCCGTCGAGGCCGTGGCGGCCTTGGCGGCCGTCTTGCGGGTGCGGCGCGGCTTGGTCTCGGCCTCGGTGGCCTCCGGGGCCGTCGGGGCCTCGACGACCGCCGCGGCCTCGGCCGAAGCCGTCGCCTTACGGGTGCGGCGACGCGGCGTGGCCTCCACGACCTCCGGCGTGTCGACCGCGCTCACCGCGCTGACCGTGTCGACGACCGTCTCGGCGGCGGTCGGCTGCGCCTGCGCCGTCGGTGCGGCCTCCGGGACCTCCACGGCCTCCGCGGTCCTGCGGGTGCGGCGACGACGCGGCTTCGCCGCGGTCTCACCGGTCTCCGGGGTGTCGAGGGCCGGGCCCTCCGCCGTCGTCACGGCCGCTTCCGCGGCCTCGGGGGCAGCGGACTCACTGACGGCCGTCACCGCGGCGGCGGCCGTCTCGGGGCCCGCTCCACCGCGCGTACGGCGCCGGCGGCGCGGGGTGCGCGGCCCGCCGGTCTCCTCGGCGACGGGCGTCGAATCGGCTGTGGGAGCCGGGGAGTTGACCTGCTCCGGCACCCCGTCGAGCACCGCTCCGCCACGCGTACGACGACGGCGGCGCGGCGTACGCGCCGGACGCTCGTGCTCGCCGGAACGCTCGGACGAACGCTCGGCGGAACGGGACTCGCCCCGGCCGCCCCGCTCGCCCCGGCCACCGCGAGCGCCGCGTCCACCGCGGCCGCCCGGCTCACCGAGGTCCTCCAGCTCCTCCGCGTCGAGCCCGGCGCGGGTGCGCTCCGCCCGCGGCAGGACACCCTTGGTGCCCGCGGGGATGTTCATCTCCTCGAAGAAGTGCGGGGAGGTGGAGTACGTCTCCGGCGGGTTGTTGAAGTTGAGCTCCAGCGCCTTGTTGATGAGCTGCCAGCGCGGGATGTCGTCCCAGTCGACGAGGGTGATCGCGATGCCCTTCGCACCGGCGCGGCCGGTACGGCCGACGCGGTGCAGGTACGTCTTCTCGTCCTCGGGCGTCTGGTAGTTGATGACGTGCGTGACGCCCTCGACGTCGATGCCGCGCGCGGCGACGTCGGTGCAGACGAGGACGTCCACCTTGCCGTTGCGGAAGGCGCGCAGGGCCTGCTCGCGGGCGCCCTGGCCCAGGTCGCCGTGGACCGCGCCGGAGGCGAAGCCGCGCTGCTGGAGCTGGTCGGCGAGGTCGGCCGCGGTGCGCTTGGTGCGGCAGAAGATCATGGCGAGGCCACGGCCGTCGGCCTGCAGGATGCGCGCGACCATCTCGGGCTTGTCCATGTTGTGCGCGCGGTACACGTGCTGCGAGATGTTCGCGACGGTCGCGCCCTCGTCGTCCGGCGCGGTGGCGCGGATGTGCGTGGGCTGCGACATGTAGCGGCGGGCGAGTCCGATGACCGCGCCCGGCATGGTCGCCGAGAACAGCATGGTCTGGCGGCGCGCCGGCAGCATGTTGATGATCTTCTCGACGTCGGGCAGGAAGCCCAGGTCGAGCATCTCGTCGGCCTCGTCGAGGACGAGCGACCGGATGTGCTTCAGGTCGAGCTTCTTCTGGCCCGCGAGGTCCAGCAGTCGGCCCGGGGTGCCGACGACCACGTCGACGCCCTTCTTCAGGGCCTCGACCTGGGGCTCGTAGGCCCGGCCGCCGTAGATCGCGAGAACGCGTACGTTACGGACCTTGCCCGCGGTCAGCAGGTCGTTGGTGACCTGGGTGCACAGCTCGCGCGTGGGGACGACGACGAGCGCCTGCGGGGCGTCGGTGAGGTCCTCGGGCTTCGCGCGGCCGGCCTCGACGTCGGCGGGGACGGTCACGCGCTCGAGGAGCGGGAGGCCGAAGCCGAGCGTCTTGCCGGTGCCCGTCTTGGCCTGGCCGATGACGTCCGTGCCCGACAGGGCCACGGGGAGCGTCATCTCCTGGATGGGGAAGGGGGTGATGATGCCGACGGCCTCCAGGGCCTCGGCGGTCTCGGGAAGGATTCCGAGCTCTCGGAACGTCGTAGTCAGGGTGCTGCCTCTTCTGTGTACGCGGTGCGAGGCGAGCGCGGGGGTCGTTTGACGGACCGTGCCGGGGGACGTCGGCTGCCGTACGGGCGAGCCGTGAAAGGCAAGCCGTAAGACACGGGACCACTGCCGACGCTCTAGCTCTCGTACCGCTGAGGGGTTCCCTCCGGTTGTCGTACGCGATGTGGCGTACGGTCAAGGAGGGCTGTCGGGTCGGAGCCGATCGGGCCACCGACCGGGCATCCTCATACGTGCGGCCCGTCGAATATTCGGCAGGCGCATTACCACCATACCCCGGAATCGCGCACACGCGATGGCCGATTCGGTCACGTTGTGGTTGTCACAGTGTCGGGACCGGTCCCGTGCGACGTGGTGGTCACACTGATTGACCAGGGACTTCCGTCGCGCGGCGGGCGGGCTATTGTGCGCTTCATGACGACCTCTGACAAGCCTGACAACGCGTCCGACGAGCCTGCCGAGTCCGCCGAATCCGCCGCGCCCACCGGCATCGCCGCCCAGGACTGGGCCCAGGCCTCCGCCGATCCGCAGTACCGGGCCGCGGTCGTGGACCTGCTCGGCGCCCTCGCGTACGGCGAGCTGGCGGCGTTCGAGCGGCTCGCGGAGGACGCCAAGCTGGCGCCCACGCTGGAGGACAAGGCCGAGCTGGCGAAGATGGCGTCCGCCGAGTTCCACCACTTCGAGCGGCTGCGTGACCGGCTCACCGAGATCGGCGAGCAGCCGACCCTGGCGATGGAGCCGTTCGTCGCCGCGCTCGACGGCTTCCACCGGCAGACGGCCCCCTCGGACTGGCTGGAGGGCCTGGTCAAGGCGTACGTCGGCGACTCGATCGCCAGCGACTTCTACCGCGAGGTCGCGGTACGCCTGGACACCGACAGCCGTGCCCTGGTCCTCGCCGTGCTCGACGACACCGGGCACGCCGGCTTCGCCGTGGACCGGGTGCGCGCCGCGATCGACGCGGACCCGCGCGTGGGCGGACGGCTCGCGCTGTGGGCGCGGCGGCTGATGGGCGAGGCGCTGTCGCAGTCCCAGCGGGTGGTCGCGGACCGGGACGCGCTGTCGACGATGCTCGTGGGCGGTGTCGCGGACGGGTTCGACCTCGCCGAGGTCGGCCGGATGTTCTCCCGGATCACCGAGGCGCACACCAAGCGGATGGCGGCGCTGGGGCTGGCCGCGTGACCCGCCCGCCCGCGGGGGCTCACACCCGCCGCGGGCGCCTCACACCTGTGCCGGTGCCGAATGCCGCCGGAAGCGGCCGGCCGGGCGCAGCAGCAGGGAGAGGGACGCGGCGGAGACGACCACCGCTCCGATCAGACTCACCAGGACGGTGCCGGGGCCCAGCGCGCTGTGGGTGACGAAGTCACCGAACAGGGCTCCGGCGACGCCCGTCGCGAGGACGAGGGTGCGCATCGGCAGGCGGTGCGGCAGGCGGTGCAGCGCCGCCCACGCGAGCGCGAGACCGAGCACAGCGGAGCCGAGCGCTTCCAAGATCATGTGGGGGTCCCTCCCGGACGGCGGGGCGGTGCACCAAGGTCGTAGCCCGTCATACCCGTGACCTGCGGAATGCAATCCTCCCCCGTGGAGGACTTGTGCGCTGTTTGTGAACGCGGAGGATCCGTGTGTGAACACGGCGAAGGGGGGGGGGGGGGGGGGGGGGGGGGGGGGGGGGGGGATGGGGGGGGGGGGGGGGGGGCGCTCTTCATCACCCCCCCCCCCCTTCGTGA
>NZ_JBVJAB010000004.1:3561-257281 GCF_055591025.1 Streptomyces sp. NPDC041784 | reverse complement strand
CTTTGTTTTTTGGTGGTTTTCGGTGTCCCACGTGCAGCTAGGGTATACAACCGTGGGCGAGCGGACGCGGGCACGCCCACCCCCCACCCCCCCCCCCCCCCCCCACCCCCCGCCCCCCCCCCCCCCCCCCCCCCCCCCCCCCCCCCCCCCCCCGGGCCCCTTCGCCTCGAGGCATGTGTCTACAGCGCGCCGAAGCCCACCTTGCGCGGGGCGGGCTCGCCCAGCTCGACGTAGGCCAGACGGTCGGCCGGCACCAGGACCTTGCGGCCGTGCTGGTCCACGAGGCTGAGCAGCTGCGACTTGCCGGCCAGTGCCTCGGCCACCACGCGCTCGACCTCCTCGGGAGTCTGACCGCTCTCCAGAACGATCTCGCGGGGCGCGTGCTGCACGCCGATCTTGACCTCCACGGCTATGTCCCTCCGACGGTCACTGAGTGCGCGGGCGTCCGCGCCGTACGCTGCACACATTAGCCCGGTGAGGGGACGGATACCGTTCGGCCGTCCACGCCAGGAGCGAACAGCGGGCGGGAACAAATCTGCGACCAGGGTCCTCGTCAGTGCTGTTCGATGCCGTGCAGCGGGAAACCGGCGATGCCGCGCCACGCCAGGGAGGCCAGCAGCTGCACCGCCTGGTCGCGCGGGACGCTGCGGTCGCTGTGCAGCCAGGAGCGCGCCACGACCTGTGCCAGGCCACCCAGGCCGGAGGCGAGCAGCATGGACTCCGCGCGCGAGAGACCGGTGTCCTCGGCGATGACGTCGCAGATCGCCTCGGCGCACTCGTTGGTGACCTTGTCGACGCGCTCGCGCACCGCCGGCTCGTTCGTCAGGTCCGACTCGAAGACCAGACGGAACGCGCCGCCGTCGTCCTCGACGTACGCGAAGTAGGCGTCCATCGTCGCGCGGACGCGCTGCTTGTTGTCGGTCGTCGAGGCGAGCGCGCCGCGCACGGCCTGGATGAGCGACTCGCAGTGCTGGTCCAGCAGCGCCAGGTAGAGGTCGAGCTTGCCCGGGAAGTGCTGGTAGAGCACGGGCTTGCTGACGCCGGCCCGCTCGGCGATGTCGTCCATGGCGGCCGCGTGGTAGCCCTGTGCCACGAACACTTCCTGGGCGGCGCCCAACAGCTGGTTCCGTCGGGCACGGCGCGGCAGGCGCGTGCCTCGCGGGCGCGCCGCCTCGGTCTGCTCGATGGCTGTCACGCCGCCTCCCAAAGTCGTCCTCTTGCGGTGTGCGCCGCGCGGCCATCGTACTTTTCGGTAACCCTGGTGTGCGCGGTGCGAGCGCAGAATTTCACGGACCGGACGATCACAAAAGTAGTACAGAAGGTTTTAATCAGGTCGGTCCGGGCAAAATGCGGCCCCACTCCCGTTCGGCGCGTGCCGCTTCGGTCGCCCGTCCGTCGGCGCCCGTCCGTCAGTCGTGGTCGGTCCGTCAGCGGTGGTCGGTCAGCGGTAGTCGTCCTCGTCGAGCGAGACGACGCGCGCCTGTTCGGCGAGGTCGGCCTCGTTCGCCCGGGCGGGGTCCACGTTCTCCAGGGGGTCGTCGTGCTCCGGTGTGACGTCCGCGTACTGCTCGGCGGCATCGTTCTCCGGCGCCTCGACGTCGATCTCCCCGAAGTCGTCGTCTTCCTCGAACGTCCCGGGGTCGGTGGGATCAACGGCCATGCTGGGCTCCCTTCCTACGCACGTCCCTGAAAGATGCAGGGGCCACAAGCGGGTGCCCTCAGTACGAGCCTAGGAGACACCCGTTTCGGACGCTATGCGATGTGCCCCCGAATCGCGCCGGTATCTCCACCCGCCCGCCCCACGCCTGTGACGCCGAACACACAAAGCTCGACGTGATCGTCTCGTAACATTGCCCGCATGTCTTCGACCGAGCTGCCCTCCGTGCCGCCCACCAGTGTGCTGCCGAAGGCGGCCGCCGTCAGGGTCGCCGAGGGCGAGCGACTCCGGTCGGTCGGGCTGCCGGGCACCACGCTGACGATCCGCTCCCGGCCGCCCACGCGCGACGGGCTTCCGCCCGCGCTGTTCGTGCACGGCCTCGGCGGCTCCTCGCAGAACTGGTCCGCGCTGATGGCGCTGCTCGACGGCGTCGTGGCGAGCGAGGCCGTCGACCTGCCCGGCTTCGGCGACTCCCCGCCGCCGGACGACGGCAACTACTCCATCACGGCACACGCGCGTGCCGTGATCCGCTACCTCGACGCCTCCGACCGCGGCCCCGTCCACCTCCTCGGCAACTCGCTGGGCGGCGCCGTCTCGACACGCGTGGCCGCGGTGCGGCCCGACCTCGTCCGGACCCTGACACTGGTCTCGCCCGCGCTGCCCGAGCTGCGCGTCCAGCGGACCGCGGTGCCCACCGGGCTGGTCGGCCTGCCGGGCGTGGCCGCGCTCTTCAGCCGGCTCACCCGGGAGTGGACGGCCGAACAGCGCGTCCGCGGCGTCCTGGCGCTGTGCTACGGCGATCCCCGGCGGGTCTCCCCGGATGCCTTCCGGTACGCGGTGGAGGAGCTGGAACGGCGGCTCCAGCTGCCGTACTTCTGGGACGCGCTGACGCGGTCCACGCGCGGGCTGCTCAGCGCCTACACGCTTGGCGGCCAGCACGGGCTGTGGCGCCAGGCCGAACGGGTCCTCGCCCCGACCCTCCTCGTCTACGGCGGCCGCGACCAGCTCGTCGGCTTCCGGATGGCCCGGCGGGCCGCCCACGCCTTCCGTGACTCCCGTCTGCTCACCCTGCCCGACGCCGGGCACGTCGCGATGATGGAGTACCCCGAGACGGTGGCCACGGCGTTCCGCGAACTGCTCGCCGAGACCGCGAACGCGAACGCGGGGGGCTGAGGCACAGGTGGGACGCCACAGCCGACGTGGACCCGCGCCCAAGAGCGCGCCCAAGACCGGTTCCGGAGGGGGCGCTGGAACCGGGGGGACTGGTGGGGCCGCTGGGGCCGGTGGGTCCCGTGGTGTCGCCGGTTCCGGTGGTGCGGCGGGAGCCGGTGGCGCGCCTCGGGGGGCTTTCCCGGGCGGGCCGACGAGCGCGCCGCCCCGGCCCTACGACGGCACTCCCGCGCGGGGGATGCCGCGCCTTCCCGACGGCACTCCGGCCCACGGTGTGCCCCGGTACCCCGACGGCACCCCCGCCCACGGCGTCCCGCGTGTGCGCGGCGGCCATCCCGAGCAGCGGGAAGCCGGCGGCGGCTGGGGCGAGCCGAGGGGCAGGCCGGCCGGTGGCACCGGGCAGCCGGTGCTGCCGCGTCAGCGACCGATGCCTCCGCAGGGGCCGCGCCAGGACTACCTCGACGCCTTCGAGGGGGACGACGACGTCTTCACGCGCGCGGGACGGCCGTACGCCGCCACGCGCGCGGGAGAGGGGTACGCGCCGCCGCGCTCGGCCGACCCCTACGTACCCACCCGTGCGAGGGATCCGTACCTGTCCTCCGCGGCCGACCCGTACGCGGCGGTCGTCGACCGGGACGAGGACACGGACGCGGCCGCCCCGGCCCGCCCGGGCCCGGACGACGGCGACGCGCCGCCCACCGGGGAGCCGGCACCCGGGAAGGGTGCCAAGGGCCGGGCGTTCACCGGTATCGCCGCCGCCGCGGTCACCACCGTGCTGGCCGTCGTCGTGGCCGGACAGGTCGTCACCGACACGGGCGACGAGGACGCCGTCCGGTCGCGGTCCGCGGGCGACAAGGCGGCCCAGGAGGCGCGGGAACGCGTGCAGTCCGCCACGCCCAGCCCGTCCGTGCCCTCCGTGCCCTCCGGGCCGGTGACCCTGACGTACGACCAGAAGATGGACGCCACGTACAAGCTGAGCCCCAAGCTCGACGGATCGGGGAAGTTCGACGCGATCCCCGGCATCGACAAGGCGCCCGGCAAGGGGCAGAAGTTCACCTACCGCGTGGACGTGGAGCAGGGCCTCGGGCTGGACGGCGCGCTCTTCGCGCAGGCCGTGCAGAAGACGCTGAACGACGACCGCAGTTGGGCGCACAACGGCGCGCGCACCTTCGAGCGGATCCACTCCGGCGAGCCCGACTTCGTCATCACGCTCGCCAGCCCCGGCACCACCGCCGACTGGTGCGCCAAGTCCGGCCTGGACACCACCGAGGACAACGTCTCCTGCAACTCGACCGCCACCGAACGCGTCATGATCAATGCGTACAGGTGGGCACAGGGATCCACCACCTATGGTGACGCGATCCATGCCTACCGGCAGATGCTGATCAATCACGAGGTCGGCCACCGGCTCGGCTACCAACATGTGACCTGCGACAAGAACGGCGACCTCGCGCCCGTCATGCAGCAGCAGACGAAATTCCTCGACCGCGGCGGGATCCGCTGTCTGCCCAACCCCTGGGCGTATCCCAAGAGTTGACAAACTCGCCCCGATCTTCGACGGCCGGCAGATCGTCAAGGACGACGCGAACCTCAACACGGGCTTCCTGAACGACACGTCGGTCGATGCCGAGATCGACGCGATCAACAAGGTGACCGATCTTGACGCCGCCGAGCGGTGGGGCGCACTGGACAAGAAGATCGGCGCACAGGCGCTGACCGTGCCGCTGTTCCACCCGGTCTACAAGCGGCTGTACGGCCAGGACGTCCGCAACATCGTCATCAGCGACTGGGACGGCGTCCTGGATCCCTCCCAGGTCGCGGTCAAGCAGTCCGCTGAGTGAGACCGTTCTCGCTCCGTCAGTTCTGGCGGCGGGCGCGTGCGCGGCGTGCCGCCCTCGTCGCGGCGGCCGTCGTCGCGCTGATGAGACGGGAGGCCGGGCGGGGGGACGAGGGGCGGGACGGGTGGCGGGACGGGCGAGAGGGGCCGGCCGTGGTCTGGCCTCCGCCCCGCGCCGCGGGCGTAACGTTTCGCGCTCAAGTGATCTCTTAGCGCGACGGAACGCCATCCGTACGGGAAAGTTACGACCGTTCACCCCTTTTGGTGGTGCGACGGACAACCGTCCGTCGCGCCACCCTCTTGTCCGCATACGTTCTTCCCGCTGCGAGCCGCCGGGTCAACGGCGGCTCCCCAAACGGGAGATCGGGGGTGCGTGCGTGCGCATCGGACTGCTGACGGAGGGTGGCTATCCGTATGTGAGCGGCGACGCCGGACTCTGGTGCGACCGGCTCGTGCGCGGGCTCGGGCAGCACGAGTTCGAGATCTACGCGCTCAGCTGCGGCCCACAGCACGAGGAAGCGGGCTTGGTCGAGCTTCCGCCGCAGGTCAGGGGGGTGCGGACGGCACCGCTGTGGACGGCCGAGGACGACGGGGTCGCGTACGGCAGGCGCGCACGCCGGCGTTTCACCGAGTCCTACGGCGAGCTGGTCGCCGCGCTCTGCGAAGGCGGCGACTCCGCTGCTCAGGCGGACCGTTTCGCCAACGCTCTCTACGGCCTCGCCGAGCTGGCGCGGGACGAAGGCGGGCTGGTGGGCGCCCTCCGCTCGGAGGGTGCCGTGCGCGCCCTGGAGCGCGCCTGCCGCGCGCCCGGCGCGCTGCGCACGGCGCGTGAGGCGCGCGTACCCGATCTCCTCACCGTCGCCGCACACCTCGAACGCGCCCTGCGCCCCCTGTCGCTCGACTGGTACGAGGGAGATGGCGGAGGCGAGGGCCGCGGCGGCTCCCGTCGCGTCAGAGGCCCCGGCGGCCTCAGCGGTCCCGGCGGCCTCGGTGGCCCTGGCCGTCTCGGCGGTCTCGGCTCGGTCGACCTGTGTCATGCCGCGTCCGGCGGTGTCGCGGCGCTGCCCGGGCTGCTGGCAGGGCACTTCTTCGACGTGCCGCTGCTGGTGACCGAGTACGGGGTGCGGCTGCGGTCGCACTATCTCGGCTCCGGGGCGCCCGACGCGCCGTCCGGCGAGGCCGCTCCCGCCGTACGCGCCCTGCTCGCCGCCTTCCACGGGCGGCTCGCCGCCGAGGTCTACCGGCAGGCGGCGTACATCACGCCCGGCAACGCGCACGCCCGCCGCTGGCAGGAGCGCTGCGGGGCCGACCGCGCCAAGCTGCGCACGGTCTACCCGGGCATGGCGGCCGACCGCTTCGCCGAGGTGGGCGAAGGCCCGGACGGCGCCGACCCGCACACGCTGGTCTGGGTCGGCCGGGTGGAACCCGCGAAGGACCTGGTGTCCCTGCTGCACGCCTTCGCCGAGATCCGCCGGGCGGAGCCCCGGGCCCGGCTGCGGATCATCGGCGCGCCGGGCGGGCCCGAGGGGCAGGCCTACCTCCACCACTGCCGGATGCTGGCCGCGCAGCTCTTCCCCGACGAGGCGGAGGGGCCCCACGCCGTCGGCGACAACCCGGTCTCCTTCGAGGAGATCGGCGGCCCGGAAGCGTCCACGCTCGCCGAGGCGTACGCGGCCGGCGCCGTCGTCGTGCTGTCCAGCGTCGTGGAGGGGTTCCCGGTCGGCCTGGTCGAAGCCATGTTCTGCGGCCGGGCGACCGTGTCCACGGACGTCGGTGCGGTGGTCGAGGTCATCGGCGGGACCGGACTGGTCGTCCCGCCGCGCAATCCGCGGGCGCTCGCCGAGGCGTGCGGGGCGCTGCTGCGCGACCCCGAGCGCCGTGCGCGCCTGGGCGCGGCCGCCCGCGCACGCGCCCTGGAACTCTTCACGGTCGAGCAGAACGTCGCGGCGTTCCATGGCATTTACCTGGAGATCGTCTCGCGCAGCCCGATGCGCCGGTTCGCCCTCGACGACGCCGGCGACCCGCTCCCGTTCGCCGTCCCGGCCGAGGCCCGGCTGGCCGGCCGGTGGACCGGCCTGGGGACACGGGTCACCGCCGCCCGGCGCGGACCGGGGTGGGCGGCGGGACCGCCGGTCCGGGGGACCTCGCCGAGCGGCCCTGTCTCCCCTGTTTCGCCGGTTTCCCCTGTCTCTCCTGTTTCCCCCGCCTCCTCTGTCTCCACGGTTCCGGCGGCGGAGGGAGCGCGATGAGCGGGCTCGGTGAACTGGACCGGCCGGGGGCCCCGGCGGGCGAAGGGTCCTGGGACGGGGACGGGGACGAGCGGTCGGGGGAGTGGGCCGTGGGGGAGGGGCACGCGGCCGACCCCGGGAAGTGGCGCGCGGCGTACACGGCGGAGGAGGACCGCCCGCCCGTGTCGGACTCCGGCGCGGAGCCGGGGGCGTACGAGGGCGTGCGCGCCGGTACGCGGGGGCAGGGTCGCCCCGGCGCGGGCGCCTCCGATGACGCCCCCGGTGACGCCCGCAGGCCGACCGGCCCCGCTGCTCCCGGTCGCGGCGCCGTGGACCCGGTGAAGGCCCTGATGCACCGTCACCGTGAACTGTGCGAACGGGCCGTCGACCCGCTGGAGATCGCCGCAGGTCTGGAGGCGCACGGCGTCACCGACCGCACCGCCGCCCGCTTCCGGCACCGGGACGTCTTCTCCCTCGCGGAGGAGATGTACGCCCGCGTCCCCCGCGACGGCGACCCGCCTTCGCGCCCCGCGCCCACCGCGCTCCCACGGCCCCGCCTGGACTGGGCGCTGCTCACCCTGCTGCCGGGCGCCCTGTGCGCCGCGACGGTCACCGGCCTGCGCCTCACCCACGGAAGGACATGCCTCCTGATCGTCGCCGTGGGCGTCCTCGCCGTGCTCCTCGCCCTGCGCGCGGCCCTGCGCCGGGGCCCGCTGAGCCGACGCGCCGGCACCCGCACCGGCGCGCACCGCACCGGAACCTGGACCTGCTGGCTGCTCGCCTACGCGGCCCTCGGCGACGGCCTGCTGCGCGCCGCCGTCGCGGGCGGACCCGACGGCCTGCCCACCGGCACGGCGGACGCCGCCTGGCCCTTCGCCGCCACACCCGTCCTCACCCTTACGTTGTCCTGCGCGCCCGCCGCCTGGTGCGCCCACCTCCTCTCCGTCCGCGCCCGCCGCCGTCTGGACGCCAGCCGTGGCCTGGAGGAGTTCGCCGCCTCCGTACGACCGCTGCTGCTCGGTACGTTCGCCGTGCACCTGTGCGCACTCGCCGCACTGACCTCCCTCTGTGCGGCGGTCCTGGGCGAGCCCGCCGGCCACGCCACCACCCTCACACTGGGCGCGCTCCTGCTACTGGCCCGCCTCCTCACCGTGCACGGCTCCACCCGCGCCCCGGCGGTCGTCCTCCCGGGCGCCGCGGCGGCCGAGGCGCTCGCCGTCGCCACCGTCTTCGCGGGCCGCCTCCCCGGCTGCGGCTTCCTCGCCGTCCCCGTGGAGACCCTGGTGACCGCCCGGGGCCCGGCCGCCGTCCCCGTCCTCGTCTGCGCGGCGGCGGCCCTGACTCTGCTCGTCCACGCCGCCCGCACCCTGACCAGGGCCTCGGCCCACGCCCGAACGGCCCCGCCGTGCTGACGGCCGGCCCCGCCCCCGCACACCGGCGCCCCGCCGCCCCCCGAACCCCGCGCGCCGCGCCACCCCCACCGTGCGCCGACCACCGCACGACGCACGCGCTCCTCCACCAAGCCGCAGGCAAGCGCAACACCCCTGTAAGGAGAGACCAGATGACCACCTCCCGATCCGGAGCGACCGGAGCCACCGGGGCCCCCGCGGTCGCAGGAGCCCCCGCGGTCACAGGAGCAGCCGCAGCACCCGGACCAGCCGCGACGCACACCCGGAGGGCCGCACGATGAGGGTCCTGCTGATCGGAGCCAACGGTTACCTCGGCCGCTTCGTCGCCGACCGCCTGCTCGCCGACCCGGCCGTCCAGCTCACCGCGCTCGGCCGCGGCGACGACGCCGACGTCCGCTTCGACCTCGCGAGCGGCAGCCCCGGCGCGCTGACCCGGTTCCTCGACGCGGTCCACCCGCAGGTCGTCGTCAACTGCGCCGGCGCCACCCGCGGCGGCGCCCGAGAGCTCACCCGGCACAACACCGTCGCCGTCGCCACCGTCTGCGAGGCACTGCGCCGCAGCGGCTGCGGAGCCCGGCTGGTGCAGATCGGCTGCGGCGCCGAGTACGGTCCGAGCCAGCCCGGCTCCTCCACGGCCGAGGACGCCGTGCCGCGCCCCGGCGGGCCGTACGGCGTCAGCAAGCTCGCCGCGACCGAACTCGTCCTCGGCTCGGGTCTGGACGCCGTCGTCCTGCGCGTCTTCTCACCGGCCGGCCCCGGCACCCCCGCCGGATCCCCGCTGGGGCGCCTCGCCGAGGCCATGCGGCGTGCCATGCAGTCCGGCGACGGCGAACTCAAGCTCGGCGGCCTCGGAGCCCAGCGCGACTTCGTCGACGTCCGGGACGTAGCCCGCGCGGTGCACGCCGCCTCGCTCTCCGCCGCCCAGGGCGTCATCAACATCGGCTCGGGCCGCGCCGTCCGACTTCGCGACGCCGCCGCGATCCTCGCGCGCGTCGCCGGATACGGCGGTGCGCTCCACGAACTCGACGGACCGCCCGGCGGCCACCTCCGGACCACCATCGGCCACCCCCGCCCCGACTCCGACCACGCCGCCCCGGTCGCGTACCCGTACCCGGACGGCTGCGGCAGCTGGCAGCAGGCCGATGTGCGCACCGCCCGCGACCGGCTCGGCTGGCGGCCCCGGATCAACCTCGAGGAGTCCCTCGCCGACATCTGGATGGAGGCGGCATGTCGTATCTGACGGGCACTCCCGCCGGCACCGCCGGCACCGGGACCACCGACATCCGCACGGGCTTCGGCGTCCCCGGCATCGCCCATCCCCTCCTCGCGCCGGCCGAGTGGGGCGACCTCGCCCGCCCCGGCACCCCCCTGCACTGGGTGGTCCTCGACGTCGCCGGCGGTCCCGGCGTCCGCCCCGACCCGCACTGCCTGCAGGCGGCGGGCCGTCTGCGCAACGGCGGCGTCCGCGTCCTCGGCCGGATCGACACCGCCCACGGCTTCCGCACCTTCGCCGAGCGGATCGCCGACGCGCAGCGCTACCTCGACTGGTACCAGGTCGACGGCTTCCTCCTGGATCGCTGCCCGAGCGACCGCGCCACGCTTCCCGAGATCCGTCGCACCGTCACCACGCTCCGCACGCTCCGTGACGCGCCCCACATCGTCCTCGGCCACGGCATCCACCCTCATCATGGCTACGCCGACCTCGCCGACCAGGTGGTCAGCTTCTCCGGCTCGTGGAGCGACTACCGCTGGTCGCAGGTGGCCGAGTGGACGGCGGACCATCCCCCCGAGCGCTTCTGCCACTTCGTGCACGGTGTGCCCCGCGGCCATCTCGACGAGGCGCTGCGCATCGCCCGCTGGCAGGGTGCGGCGACGATCTGGTTCACCGACCGTCACGACCTCGGGGGACGGTGCGACCCCTGGGAGGCCATGCCCGGCTACTGGGACGACATCGTCTCGCGGATCGGAACGGGTGTCTCGGAATGAAGAAGCCCATGACAGTGTTGCAGGGAGAACAACTGTAGTGATCGACCGACCAACGGAGTCCCCGTGTCGCTGCCACCCCTGGTCGAGCCAGCCTCTGAACTGACCGTAGACGAGGTTCGCCGGTACTCCCGCCACCTGATCATCCCCGACGTCGGGATGGACGGGCAGAAGCGGCTGAAGAACGCCAAGGTGCTCTGTGTGGGCGCCGGCGGCCTGGGCTCGCCGGCGCTGATGTACCTGGCGGCGGCGGGCGTGGGCACGCTCGGCATCGTGGAGTTCGACGAGGTCGACGAGTCGAACCTCCAGCGCCAGATCATCCACAGCCAGGCCGACATCGGCCGCTCCAAGGCCGAGTCCGCGCGCGACTCCGTCCTGGGCATCAACCCGTACGTGAACGTGATCCTTCACGAAGAGCGGCTCGAGGCCGAGAACGTGATGGAGATCTTCAGCCAGTACGACCTGATCGTCGACGGCACGGACAACTTCGCGACCCGCTACCTGGTCAACGACGCGTGCGTGCTGCTGAACAAGCCCTACGTATGGGGTTCGATCTACCGCTTCGACGGCCAGGCTTCCGTCTTCTGGTCCGAGTACGGCCCCTGCTACCGCTGCCTCTACCCGGAGCCCCCGCCGCCGGGCATGGTCCCCTCCTGCGCCGAGGGCGGTGTCCTGGGCGTGTTGTGCGCGTCCATCGGCTCCATCCAGGTCACCGAGGCGATCAAGGTCCTCACCGGCACCGGTGAGCCCCTGGTCGGCCGACTGATGATCTACGACGCCCTGGAGATGCAGTACCGCCAGGTCAAGGTCCGCAAGGACCCGGACTGCGCGGTCTGCGGCGAGAACCCGACCGTCACCGAGCTCATCGACTACGAGGCCTTCTGCGGCGTCGTGTCCGAGGAGGCCCAGCAGGCGGCCGCCGGTTCGACGATCACTCCCAAGCAGCTCAAGGAGTGGATCGACGACGGCGAGAGCATCGAGATCATCGACGTCCGCGAGCCGAACGAGTACGAGATCGTCTCCATCCCGGGCGCCAAGCTGATCCCGAAGAACGAGTTCCTGCTGGGCACCGCCCTGGAGGGCCTGCCGCAGGACAAGAAGATCGTTCTGCACTGCAAGACGGGTGTCCGCAGTGCGGAAGTCCTCGCGGTGCTGAAGTCCGCGGGCTTCGCGGACGCCGTGCACGTCGGTGGCGGTGTGATCGGCTGGGTCAACCAGATCGAGCCGAGCAAGCCGGTCTACTGACCGGGCCCGACCGTCCGAGCGGCGGGGGCTTCGCGCACCACGGGTGCCCGAAGCCCCCGCCGTCGTCATGAGCAGACCGTGCCGTCCTTCGGCACCGTGCCCTTCAGCAGATACGCGTTCACCGCCGAGTCGACACAGTCGCTCCCGCTGCCGTACGCACCGTGCCCCTCGCCCTTCCAGGTGAGCAGCACACCGACGCCCTTGCCCAGCTCGTCGGCCATCTTCCGCGCGCCCTCGTACGGCGTCGCCGGGTCCCCGGTGTTGCCGACCAGCAGGATCGGAGCCGCACCCGCCGCGCTCACCTCCGGGGTGTCGAACTGCCCGGCCACCGGCCAGTCGTGGCACCAGCCGGCCGTGTCCCAGCCGAGGAAGTCGCCGAAGACGGGCGAGATCTTCTCGAACTCCGGCAGCAGCTTCTTGGTCTCCTCGGCGGTCGGCCGCTGCTTGTCGTCCAAGCACGATATGACGCGCTGCGAGTGGGTCGTCGTGCCGTAGCCCCCCGTGGTGTCCCGCTCGTTGTAGGCGTCGGCGAGCGACAGCAGTTCGGAGCCGTCACCGTCCTTCGCCGCCTCCAGGGCGCTGGTCAGGCTCGGCCAGCCCTCCTTGCTGTAGAGCGGCAGGACGATACCGGTGATGGCGAGCGCCTGGGTCAGCTCGCGGCCGTCCGAGGTCGGCAGCGGGTCGCTGTCGATCCGGTCCAGCAGGTCCGCGATCTCGGCGCTGCCCTGCTTCGGGTCCTGGCCCGTGGACTTGAGGTAGTCGTCGAGCGCGCGCTGGAAGCCCCGGGCCTGGTTCTCGGCGTGGCCCACCGCGTCGGCGCTCGGGTCGACGACCGCGTCGAGGATCAGCCGCCCGACGTTCTTCGGGAACAGGTGGGCGTACACGCCGCCCAGTTCGGTGCCGTAGGAGATGCCGAAGTAGTGCATCCGCGAGTCGCCGAGGACCTGGCGCATCAGGTCCATGTCGCGGGCCGTGTCCGTGGTCGAGACATGCCCGAGCAGGGAGCGGGCGGCCTGCCGACAGCCCTGGCCGAAGTCCTTGGCGTCCTTGAGGTACGCCTGTTCCTCGGCCGGGGTGTCCGGGGTGGAGTCGATGGACTCGGCGGCCTGGATGTCCTTGTTGCTGCGGCAGCGGATGCCCTCGCTCTGGCCGACCCCGCGCGGGTCCCAGCTCACCAGGTCGTAGCTGTCGCGCAGCGAGGAGAAGGTGGAGCCGTACGCCGGGAGCGTCGATACGCCCGAGCCGCCGGGGCCGCCGAAGTTGAACAGCAGCGATCCGACGCGCTTGTCGCCGTCGGCGCGGGAGGTGGCGCGGACCAGCGCCAGATCGATGGTCGCGCCCTCCGGCTTCGACCAGTCCAGCGGCACCTTCAGCGACGCGCAGCTCCATTCGCTGCCCGGCGCGGAGTCCGCGGTGGCCTTGCACCGCCCCCAGTCGAGCTTCTGTCCGGTGAGCGAGGCCGGCAGTGGCGCCGTCGTGGCCGAGGAGCCGGCCGACGGACGCGCGTCCGCCGTACCTCCCTTGCCGTCGTCCCTGTCGTCGGACGAGCCGCTGCTACAGCCTGTCGCCAGCAGTGCGGCGGCGGCGCCCAGTGCCGTCCACCGTAGGAATCGCGCCATGTGCACTTCCCCCCTCGCGGACCGTCCGCGCCGGGTGGCGGGACGGCAGTCCTGCCATGGTAGGCGGATCACGGCCCGCCCGGACGAGCCTGTGGATAACCTTTTGACCTGCGGGTTTCCTCGATTCCGGGGAGGGTGTCAGGAGCAGACGGTCCCTGCGGCGGGCACCTTGCCGTCGAGGAGGTAGCCGTTCACCGCCGTCTGCACGCAGCTGTTCCCGCTGCCGTAGGCGCCGTGCCCCTGCCCCCGGTACGTCAGCTCGACGCCGACGCCCTCGCCGAGCGCGTCCGCCATCTTCCCCGCCCCCTCGTAGGGGGTCGCCGGGTCCCCGGTGTTGCCCACGACGAGGATCGGCGCCGATCCGGGCGCGCTGACGTCCGGGTGGTCGGCGGCGCCCGGCACCGGCCAGTCGGTGCAGGTGAGCATGGACCAGGCCAGGAAGTCCCCGAACAGCGGGGAGGCGGCGCGGAACCGCGGCAGCCTCCTCTCCACGTCGGCGACGGAGTAGCGCGGCTTGTCGTCTGCGCAGTTGATGGAGACGTTGGCGGCCGCGATGTTGCTGTACTCGCCGTTCTCGCTGCGGCCGTTCATCGAGTCGGACAGCAGCATCAGGATCCTGCCGTCTCCTTCGTAGGCCTGCTCCAGCCCTTCGGTGAGGTACTGCCAGAAGTCCTTCGAGTACAGGGCCTGCAGGATGCCGTTGGTCGCGGCGCCCTGGGTCAGTTCGCGCGGGAAGGCACCCGGGATCGGCTTGGTGTCGAGGTCCTTCAACAGCTGGGCGATCCGGTCCTTCACGTCCTGTGCCGTGTCCCCGACGGGGCACTCCTCGGCCTGGGACGTGCAGTCCTCGGCGTAGTTGTCGAGCGCCAGCTGGAAGCCCCTGGCCTGTCCGAGCGCGCCCTGCTCGGACGTCTGCGTCGGGTCGACGACCGCGTCGAAGACGGCCCGTCCCACGTTCTTCGGGAACAGATGGGCGTACACACCGCCCAGCTCGGTGCCGTAGGAGATGCCGAAGTAGTGGAGCCGGCGGTCGCCGAGGACCTGGCGCATCAGGTCCATGTCGCGGGCCGCGTCCGTGGTGCGCACATGCGGCAGGGTCTTCCCGGAGCGCTGCTCGCAGGCCGCGTTGAACTCCTCGGTGTTGTCCACCAGCGTGGTGCGCTCGGCGGCGTCGTCGGGCGTCGTGTCCTGCTGGAAGTACGCGTCGAGCTGCTGGTCGTTCTCGCAGCGCACACCGGCGCTGCGGCCCACCCCGCGCGGGTCGAAGCTCACCAGGTCGTACCGGGTGCGCAGTTTCTCGTAGTCCTCGGCGAACGCGGGCAGCGTGCTGACACCCGAGCCGCCGGGGCCGCCGAAGTTGAACACCAGGGACCCGATCCGCTCGCCGGCGAGGCCGCTCGCCCGGGCCCGGATCAGCGCGATCTTGATCGTGTCGCCCTCCGGCTCGTCCCAGCCCAGGGGCGCCTTCATGGTGGCGCACTCCCACTCGTCGCCGTTCGGCAGCGGAGAGGGGGCGCTGCCGCCGCCCTCCGCCCGGGACGGAGCCGGGCAGTCCTCCCAGTCCAGCTTCTGCGCCGTCAGATCCTCGTCCTCGCCCTCGGCGTCGTCGCCGCACCCGGCCACCAGACAGGACAGCAGCAGGGCGGTCACGGCGGCGGCGCGCAGACGGGAGGGGTTCGGCATGATCCCATCCTGCGGCCGGGCCCACCCACGCGCGCGGGGCGCAGGCCGTCCGAGGTACGGCCGCCGTGGGGCGCTAGAGGGCGCCCTTGCGGGTCAGGTGGTTGAAGGCGAGCCAGCCCGGGAGTACCGGAATCCACAGCGTCAGCAGCCGGAAGAGCAGCACCGCGGGGGCGGCGACCTCCTTGGGCAGGCCGACCGCGATCAGCCCGACCGTCAGGGTCGCCTCGACGGCACCGACACCGCCCGGTGTGGGAGCGGCGGAGCCGAGCGCGTTGCCGGCGAGGAAGACGACGGCGACACTGGCGATGCTGATCGAGGTCGTCTCGTCGCCGAACGCGCGGATCGACGCGTCCAGGCACATCACGAAGCAGGCCGTCAGCAGCAGCATGCCGCCGATGCCGGTGACCAGCTTCTGCGGCCGCTGGAGCACGTCCAGCATGCGCGGCACGACACCCGCGAACAGCGACCGCACGCGCGTGACGACGAATTTCCGCAGGAACGGCACCGACGTCACCACGAGCACCAGCACCGCCACCGTCAGCAGACCGGCGATGACCGTGCGGGACGGCGACAGCGACGGCGTCTTCTCGGTGCCGGTCAGATAGCCGAAGGACAGCAGCATCAGGATGTGGCAGCCCAGCCCGAACAGCTGCGAGGCACCGACGCTGGCCACCGCGAGCCCCGGCCGTACCCCCGCGCGCTGGAGGAACCGCGTGTTGAGGGCGACGCCGCCGACCGCGGCCGGCGCCACGATCTTCACGAACGACCCGGCGACCTGCGCGGCCACCGTCCGCACGAACGGCACGCGTTCCGGCACGAACCCCAGCAGGCTCATCGCCGCGGCCACATAGCTCAGCGCCGAGAACACCACCGCGGCGGCCACCCAGCCCCACTCGGCGTTGGCGACGAGCGGCCCGAACTCGATGTGGGTGAGCTGGGTCAGCAGGAAGTAGGCGCCGATGGCACCGGCGATGAAGCTGATCAGGGTGCGCGGCCGCACCCGCTCCAGCCGGGCCGGCTCGACCGGGGCCTGCGGCCGGATCAACAGCACCTCGTGCCGGATCTGCGTCAGCAGATCCTCCTCGCGGGCCTCCTCCAGCGCCTCGTCGATGGCCCGCTTCTCGGCCCGCTGCTCCGCGCGTACGGCCTTCTTGTCGGGCTTCTCCAGGGCGGCCGGCTCGTCGTGCCCGGCCTCCAGACGCGCCTGCTTGGCCTGCCGGGACGCCTCCAGGACCGCCTCGCGCTCGCGCTGCGCGCGCTCCCGGGCGAGTCTTCGCAGCGTCGCGCGCGTGGAGCGGCTGAGCGCGATGGGCTGGAGCATCGGCAGACAGTCGGCCACGGTGTCGGGGCCGAGCAGGCTCACCGCCGAGGCGACCGCGCGCTCGGCGCCGACCCGCAGGCCGAGCGTCACCAGCAGCTGGGAGATGTCCATCCGCAGCAGCAGGTTGTTCGCCGCGATCTCGCCGACGCGCAGGTCGGTGAGGATCACCGTGCCGGAACGATCCACCAGAATCGCGTCTCCCACCAGCCTGCGGTGCGCGATGCGCCGCGACTGGAGGGCGCGCACCTGGTGCCAGGTGTCCCGCAGCAGCTCGTCCGTGATCTCCTCGTCCGCCATCGAGTCGAGCGTGCGCCCGCCGGTGTGCTCGTAGACGAGCATCACGGCGTCCGGGCCGAGTTCCGAGGTCGCGATCAGCTTCGGCGCGTTGGCGCCCGCGGCGATCGCCGCGTAGGCGAGCAGTGCCTCCTGCTCCAGGGCCTGGCGCAGTGACTGCAGGCTGCTGCGGGTGGCGAAGCCCCGGAGCGTCAGATTGCGCCACGCGCGGTAGAAGAAGCCCTGGGCCTGCTGTTCGCGGTCGACGACCGTGACGTCCAGCGGCGGGCCGTCCTCCAGGGTGACGAAGTAGCGCCGGCCCCGGTCACCGGTCTCGGAGGTGTCCGGCGCTTCCTCGCGGGCCGCGCTCACCGGGTGGAAGCCGACGTGCCGCAGGCCCGCCATCAGCGTGCGTCCGGTGGGCCGGACGTTCGGCGAGCCGACCGCGTACAGGGTGCCGTACGCCACGGTCCAGCCGATCAGCACCGTCAGGATGATCGAGAACGGTGTCGTGTAGCCGGTGACGAGCATCGAGAAGGCGTCGAGGAGCAGCACGATCCACAGCACCGCGCGCCAGCGTGGACGGCGGGACATGCCGACGGCCGTCATGTATGCGATGACGGGCGCGAGATAGCCGTGCACCGGATCGGTAAGGGCGTGGATGTCGCCGGGGGAGGGCTGGGTGAGCGCTTCCTGGATCGAGTCCGGGGCGGCCTTCGCGACCCAGAGGTCCGTGGCGAGGGTCACACCATGTGCGAGGACGGCCGCGAGCACACCGTCGGCGATGCGCAGCCCGTCGCGCTTGATCAGACGCTCGATCGCGAATGCGACCGGCACCAGCAGGATCGCGATGCTGGACGCCAGACCGGCGATCTTGATGAGGAGGTCGGGCGCCTGCCCGGTGCCCTTGTTGATGTCCTGTTCGAGGCCCGAGGTCGTCCCGTGGGCGAAGGCGGCGATGCCCAGGAGCACGATGACCGCGAGGACGCCCACCAGCAGCCGCATCAGGTCGGACGGGCGGTGCACGCGCGCGGGGAGCAGCGGTTCGTCGCCCTCCACCTCGTCGATGTGAACCTCCTCCGGCGGGTCGTCGGCGGTCTCCGGGCGCGACGCGGCGTCAGAGGTGCCCTCAGCGTTTTCGGGGTGCACACCCTGCTGCTTCATCGTCTCTTCTTGATCTCGTATCACCGGTCACCGCCCGCACGATGGTGGCATGCCCCACCGACACACGGGGGCATCAGGGTGCAAACGCGGGGGCGCACAGTCTGCCGGAAGCTCCGCCCGGGGACGAGGGTCACGCTCGGTCGCGGGCCCGTCGCATTGTCGGTGCGGTGCGGCAGGATGGGGCGGATGAGCGAGCAGAGCCTTCCGGACGACGCCCGCCCGGAGTACACGGACGCGCTGCCCGAGTACGCCGAGCGGGTCCTCGGGGTCGCGGAGCTGATCCCGCCCGGCCGGGTCATGACGTACGGGGATGTCGCCGAGTGGCTCGACGAGGGCGGCCCCCGGCAGGTCGGCCGGGTGATGGCCCTGTACGGGGGAGCCGTGCCCTGGTGGCGCGTGGTGCGCGCCGACGGGGTGCTGCTGCCCGGGCACGAGCTGCGGGCGCTGGACCACTACCGCGCCGAGGGCACGCCCCTGAAGGAGGCGAGCAGGGTCGCCGAGGGCCACCTGCCGCGCCTCGACATGAAGCGGGCCCGGTGGGACGGCGGCGAACGCGCGGAGGGTCACACCTGACAGCTTCCGCCATCGGACGGGGCCGAGGGGAGCCCGTGGTCCGTATGGGGGAACCGGGAGGAACCGGGCACGTCCGTGGCATGGCGTACGTTCGAGGGGCGCGGGGCGCGCGTGGCGTGCGGGCCGGGAGGGAAGAATCGGAAGCCCTGCTTCCGTACGGCCCGTCGGCGTAGCGTCGGCTGCACGCGTCCCGCTCATCCCGCGACCACCGCCCGTCCCGGGCCCTGGTCCTCCCACCCGTCACCCGGACACCACCGCGCTCCGGCGGCGCCCCGCGCCGACGGTGACCAACAGCACACCCACCAGGACCGGCGAACCACGTGAGCTCCTCTTCCTCCACCAGGCACCTGTCGCACCCCCAGGGGCGACAGGGGAACCGTGGCGCTTACCGACTGGTCCGTACCAGGCCGGCCCAGACGGATCCCCCTCCTCTGGACGCCGCACAGCGCTCCGTGGTTGACCACACCGCCGGTCCGCTGCTCGTCCTCGCCGGTCCGGGCACCGGGAAGACCACCACCCTCGTCGAGTCCGTGGCGGCCCGGATCGCCCGCGGCGGCGACCCCGCGCGCGTGCTGGTGCTCACCTTCAGCCGCAAGGCCGCGGTCGAACTGCGCGACCGGATGGCGCTGCGCATGGGCGCCGCCCGCGCGCCCCAGGCGACCACCTTCCACTCGTACTGCTACGCCCTGGTCCGCGCCCACCAGGACGCCGACCTGTTCGTGGAGCCGCTGCGGCTGCTGTCCGGCCCCGAGCAGGACGTGGCCGTCCGCGCGCTGCTGGCCGGCCAGCTCGATCTGCAACGGCTCGGCCTCGCCCACGTGCGCTGGCCGGACGAACTGCGCGCCTGCCTCACCACACGCGGCTTCGCCGACGAGGTCCGCGCGGTGCTCGCCCGCAGCCGCGAACTGGGCCTCGGCCCCGAGGCGCTGGACGCCTTCGCCGCCCGCATCGGCCGCCCCGACTGGCGCGCCGCGGCCTCCTTCCTCGCCGAGTACCTCGACGTCCTCGACCTGCACGGCGTGATCGACTACGCCGAACTCGTCCACCGCGCGGTCCTCCTCGCCCACCGCACGGAGGTCGCCGAGCGGCTCGCCGCGCAGTACGACGCCGTCTACGTCGACGAATACCAGGACACCGACCCCGCGCAGGTACGGCTGCTGCACGCCCTCGCCGGCGGCGGCCGCACGCTCGTCGCCTTCGGCGACCCCGACCAGTCGATCTACACCTTCCGGGGCGCCGACGTGAACGGCATCCTGGACTTCCCCGACGCCTTCCCCCGCCCCGACGGCCGCCCGGCCCCCGTCGAGGTCCTGCGGACCTCCCGACGCTCGCGCGCCGCCCTGCTGGCCGCCACCCGGCTGCTGACCCAGCGCATGCCCCTGACCCGCCTCCCGGCGGAGAAAGTCCGCGCCCACCGCGAACTGACCGCCACGCGCGAGGGCGGCCGCGTCGAGGTCTACACGTACCCGACACCCGGCACCGAGCTGGACAACGTCGCCGACATCCTGCGCCGCGCGCATCTGGAGGACGGCGTCCCCTGGGGCGACATGGCCGTCCTGGTCCGCGCCGGCTCCCGCACCATCCCGACGGTCCGCCGCGCCCTCACGGCAGCCGGCGTCCCCCTCGACATCGACGGCGACGACCTTCCCCTGCGCCACGAACCTGCGGTCGCGCCCCTGCTGACGGCGCTGCGGGCGGTGGCGACGGCGGAGGCCGCGCCGCCGCCGGAAGCGGACGAGGGCCCCGAGGGCGAGGGCGCCTGCTGGCTCGACACCGAGACCGCGCTCACCCTCCTCGCCTCCCCCCTCGCCGGCATGGACGCCGCCGACCTGCGCCGCCTGGGACGCGCTCTGCGCGAGGAGGAGCGCGCCGCCGGCAACCCGCTGCCGCCTCCCTCCGACGCACTGCTCGCGCGCGCCCTGGCCGAACCCGAGCGGCTCGTCACCCACGACCCGACGTACGCGCGCGGAGCCCAGCGGCTCGGCGCACTGCTCGCCACGGCCCGGGACCGTCTCGCGCGCGGCGGCACCGCCGAGGAGGCGCTGTGGGACCTGTGGGAGGGCACCCCGTGGCCCGCGCGCCTGGAGCGGGCCGCCCGGCGTGGCGGCGCGGCCGGCCGCAACGCCGACCGTGACCTGGACGCCGTGTGCGCCCTGTTCGCCACCGCCGCGCGCGCCGAGGAGCGCACCGGCGGGCGCGGCGCCCTGAACTTCCTGGCCGAGACCGAGGCCGAGGACATCGCCGCCGACACCCTCGCCCGCCGCGCCGTACGCCCCGACGCCGTACGCCTGATGACCGCGCACCGCGCCAAGGGCCTGGAGTGGAGCCTGGTCGTCGTCGCCGGTGTCCAGGAGGGACTCTGGCCCGACCTGCGCCGTCGCGGCTCGCTCCTGGAGGCCGACCGCATCGGCCGCGACGGACTCGCCGAACCGCTCACCCCGGGCGCGCTGCTCGCCGAGGAGCGCCGCCTCTTCTACGTCGCCGCCACACGCGCGCGTGACCGGCTCGTCGTGACCGCCGTCAAGGCACCCGCCGACGACGGCGACCAGCCCTCCCGCTTCCTCACCGAACTCGGCGTCGAGCCCAGGGACGTCACGGGCCGCCCGCGCCGCCCGCTGTCCGTCGCCGCGCTCGTCGCCGAACTGCGCGCCACGACGGTCGACCCGCGTGCCTCCGCCGCCCTGCGGGAGGCCGCCGCCCGCCGACTCGCCCGGCTGGCCGCGCTCGCCGACGAGGACGGCCGGCCCCTGGTGCCGTCCGCGCACCCCTACCGCTGGTGGGGCATGTTCGAGCCGACCGAGAGCAAGGTGCCGCTGCGCGACCGCGACCAGCCCGTCGTGCTCTCCGGCAGCGCCCTCGACCAGCTCGCCAATACCTGCGCCCTCCAGTGGTTCCTGGGCCGCGAGGTGAAGGCCGACGCCCCCGCCACCGCCGCCCAGGGCTTCGGCAACGTCGTGCACGTCCTCGCCGACGAGGTCGCCTCCGGACACACCCCGGCCGACCTCGACGTCCTCATGGAGCGCCTCGACTCCGTGTGGAACGCGCTCGCCTTCGACGCGCCCTGGAAGTCGGCGCAGGAGAAGGAGCACGCGCGCGTGGCGCTCGAACGCTTCCTGAAGTGGCACGTCATGGACCGTACGGGCCGTACGCCCGTGGCGAGCGAGCACGACTTCGACGTCACCCTCGAAGCGGGCGACTACGAGGTGCGCATCCGCGGCCAGATGGACCGCGTCGAGGCGGACGGCGAAGGCCGCGCCTATGTCGTCGACTTCAAGACCGGCAAGCAGGCCCCGACCGCCCGCGAGGTCGAGCACCACCCCCAGCTCGCCGTCTACCAGCTCGCCGTCCGCGAGGGCGCCGTCGACGAGGCCTTCGACGGGGTGCGCCCCGAACCGGGCGGCGCCGAACTCGTCCAGCTGCGCCAGGGCGCCGCCAAGCGGGACGGCGGCGAGACCCTGCCCAAGGTGCAGGCCCAGGAGCCGCTGGAAGGGGAGTGGGTCGGCGACCTGCTCGCCACGGCCGCCGGCAAGGTCCTCGACGAGCGGTTCACCCCGAGCGCCGGCCAGCACTGCACGCACTGCGCCTTCCGCGCCTCGTGCAGCGCGCGGCCCGAGGGACGCCATGTCGTGGAGTGAACTGAACAAGGTGGTGTGACGGACCGCACCACATGTGCTGACCTGCGCTTCCTTCGCCCCGGCGGGCGATTTGTCATCGACTGTCAGTGGCCGCCGCTAGCCTCTCCGACATGCCCGCCCGAATCACCGATCCCGAGCAGCTCAAGGAGCTCCTCGGGATCCCCTTCACCCCGGAGCAGACGGCCTGCATCACCGCGCCGCCCGCGCCGCAGGTGATCGTGGCCGGAGCCGGGTCGGGCAAGACGACGGTGATGGCCGCGCGCGTGGTCTGGCTGGTCGGCACCGGCCAGGTCGCCCCCGAACAGGTGCTCGGCCTGACCTTCACCAACAAGGCCGCCGGTGAACTCGCCGAACGCGTCCGCAAGGCGCTGGTCCGGGCCGGCGTCACCGACCCCGACGTGATCGACCCGGACAACCCGCCGGGTGAGCCGGTGATCTCGACGTACCACGCCTTCGCGGGCCGGCTGCTGACCGACCACGGACTGCGCATCGGCCTGGAACCGACGTCCCGGCTGCTCGCCGACGCCACCCGCTACCAGCTCGCCGCACGCGTGCTGCGCGAGTCCCCCGGCCCCTACCCGTCGCTCACCCGCTCCTTCGCCGACCTGGTCAGCGACCTCCTCGCCCTCGACGCCGAACTCGCCGAACACCTCGTACGCCCCGAGGACCTGCGCGCGTGGGACGCCGGGCTGCTCACCACCCTGGAAGGCGCGAAGCTCACCAACGCCGACCTGCGCAAAGTGCCCGAGACGGCAGCCGCCCGCCGTGAACTCGCCGAACTGGTGCTGCGCTACCGGGCCGCCAAACGCGAGCGCGACCTGCTCGACTTCGGCGACCAGATCGCCCTGGCGGCCCGCCTCGGCCAGATCCCGGAGGCCGGGCGGATCCTGCGCGACGAGTTCCAGGTGGTCCTCCTCGACGAGTACCAGGACACGTCGGTGGCCCAGCGCATCCTTCTCGCCGGCCTGTTCGGCGGCGGCACCGGCCACCCCGTGACCGCCGTCGGCGACCCCTGCCAGGCCATCTACGGCTGGCGCGGCGCCTCCGTCGCCAACCTCGACGACTTTCCCGAGCACTTCGCCCACGCCGACGGAGCCCCCGCCACCCGCCAGGCGCTCAGCGAGAACCGCCGCAGCGGCGGCCGCCTCCTCGACCTCGCCAACGGCCTCGCCGAACCCCTGCGCGCCATGCACGCCGGCGTGGAGGCCCTCCGCCCGGCACCCGGCGCCGAACGCGACGGCGTGGTCCGCTGCGCCCTGCTGACCACCCACGCCGAGGAGATCGACTGGATCGCCGACTCCATCGCCCATCTCGTCGACACAGGCAAGGCGCCCGGCGAGATCGCCGTGCTGTGCCGCACCGCCACCGACTTCGCGGAGATCCAGGGCGCGCTGGTCGCCCGGGACGTGCCCGTCGAGGTGGTCGGCCTCTCCGGCCTGCTGCACCTCCCCGAGGTCGCCGACCTGGTCGCCGTCTGCGAGGTGCTCCAGGACCCCGGCGCCAACGCCTCCCTGGTCCGGCTGCTCACCGGCCCGCGCTGGCGCATCGGCCCGCGCGACCTCGCCCTCCTGGGCCGGCGGGCACGGCTGCTCGTGTCCCACGCGCGCGGGGACGACGGCGACGATCCCGACCGCCGTCTCGCCGAGGCCGTCGAGGGGGTCGACCCCTCCGAGGTGATATCGCTCGCGGACGCCCTCGACACCTTCCTGGAGACGCCGCTGGGGGGCGCGCGGGACGACGGCCTGCCCTTCTCGCCGGACGCGCGCGTGCGCTTCGCCCGGCTCGCCACCGAACTGCGCGACCTGCGCCGCTCCCTGTCCGACCCGCTGATGGACGTCCTGCACCGCGTCCTCGCCGTCACCGGCCTCGAGGTCGAACTGTCGGCGTCCCCGCACGCCCTCGCCGCCCGCCGCCGCGAGACCCTGTCGAACTTCCTCGACGTCGCCGCGTCCTTCGCCGCCGGCGAGAGCGAGGCGAGCCTGCTCGCCTTCCTCGGCTTCCTGCGCACCGCCGCCCAGTACGAGAAAGGCCTCGACAACGCCCTCCCCGGCGGCGAGAACACCGTCAAGGTGCTCACCGCGCACAAGTCCAAGGGCCTGGAGTGGGACGTCGTCGCCGTCCCCGGCCTGGTCAACGGCACCTTCCCCAGCGGCCAGGGCCGCGAGAAGTGGACCGCCCAGGCCAAGGTGCTGCCGCACGGACTGCGCGGCGACGCCGAGACCCTCCCCGACATCGACGCCTGGGACTCCCGGGGCATGAAGGCCTTCCACGAGGCCATGAAGGACCACCAGCACACCGAGGAACTCCGCCTCGGCTACGTCACCTTCACCCGCCCCCGCTCCCTCCTCCTCGGCTCCGGCCACTGGTGGGGCCCCACCCAGAAGAAGCCCCGCGGCCCCTCCGACTTCCTCCAGGCGTTGTACGACCACTGCGCGGCCGGACACGGCGAGATCGAGGCCTGGGCGGACGAACCGGCGGAGGACGAGGAGAACCCCACCCTGCACCGGGCACGGGCCGATCAGGTCTGGCCGCTCCCGCTGGACGACGCCGCGCTCGCCCGCCGCCGCGCCGCCGCCGAGACCGTCCTCGCCCACCTGGAGAACCTCGCCTCCCCCGAGGCAGGCCACCCCGCGGCCACCCACGACCCGGACACCTACGACGACCCGGACTGGCCCCCGCCGCCCGACGAGGACGAGCCGCCCTACGACGCACACGACTCCCACGAGTCCTCCGGCTCCTCCGACCCGTTCGACCCGTACGACCCGTACGACCCGTACGACGAGGCCGACCCGTTCCACGACGACCCGCACGCCGGTCCCGCCGAGCACCCCGCCGACTGGGACGATTGGGCCGCCAGCCGCCCCACCGCCAGCCGCCCCACCGGCCCCCGCCCCGCCGTCCCCCACCAGGCCACGGCCCCCGAGCCGCCCGCCGTCCGCCCCCACCCGGCTCCCACCGCCCGCCGCGACCGCCTCACCCCCGAGGAGGCCCGCACCCTCGACTCCTGGGACCGCGATCTCGACGCGCTCTCCGGAGAGCTGCTGCGCGCCCGCCGCAGCGTCACGGACGTACCCCTGCCCACGACCCTGAGCGCCTCGCAGGTGCTGCGCCTGGCCGCCGACCCGGACGGTCTCGCGCAGGAACTCGCACGCCCCATGCCACGCCCGCCACAACCGGCCGCGCGCCGGGGCACCCGGTTCCACGCGTGGGTGGAGGCCCGCTTCGAGGAATTGACGCTTCCGCTGCTGGAACCGGACGACCTGCCGGGCGCCGACGCGGAGATCGCCGACGAACACGACCTGGAGGCTCTCAAGGACGCCTTCGAACGCACCGAGTACGCCCGCCGCACCCCCTACCGTGTCGAGACGCCCTTCCAGCTCGCTCTCGCCGGACGCGTCGTACGGGGCCGGATCGACGCCGTCTACAAGGAGGGCGACGGCGAGACGGCGACGTACGAGATCGTCGACTGGAAGACCAGCCGCCTGCGTACCGCGGACCCGCTCCAGCTCGCCCTGTACCGGCTCGCCTGGGCCGAGCAGCAGGGTGTCCCCGTGGAATCCGTCACAGCGGCGTTCCTCTATGTACGCACCGGCGAGGTCGTCCGGCCCGACGGCCTGCCCGATCGTGCCGCCCTGGAGCGCCTGTTGACGGGCGAGGACGGCGTTCCCGGCGATCAGGAGGCGCCGGCCGCGCAAGAAGACCGTGCACAACCGCCCGGCGAGGATGTCGGCGCGGGCCGATAGGCTCGTGACCATGAGCCATTCCGTTGACAGTGCCGTCAGCGCCGTCCGCACGTACATCGAGCAGCACCGCGCCGGCTTTCTCGACGACCTCGCCGAGTGGCTGCGCATCCCGTCGGTGTCGGCGCAGCCCGACCACGCCCCCGACGTACGCCGCAGCGCGGACTGGCTCGCCGCGAAGCTGAAGGAGACCGGCTTCCCGACCGCGGAGGTCTGGCCGACCGAGGGCGCCCCCGCCGTCTACGCGGAGTGGCCCTCCGATGACTCCGGGGCACCGACCGTCCTGGTCTACGGCCACCACGACGTACAGCCCGCCGCCGTCGAGGACGGCTGGGACAGCGACCCCTTCGAGCCCGTCGTCCGTGACAACCGCCTCTACGCGCGCGGGGCCGCGGACGACAAGGGACAGGTGTTCTTCCACACCCTCGGTGTCCGCGCCCACCTCGCCGCCACCGGCCGCACCGCCCCGGCCGTCAACCTCAAGCTGCTGATCGAGGGCGAGGAGGAGTCCAGCTCGCCGAACTTCCGCGCCCTCGTCGAGGAGCGCGCCGAGCGGCTCGCCGCCGACGCCGTGATCGTCTCCGACACCGGCATGTGGTCCGAGGACACCCCCACGGTGTGCACCGGCATGCGCGGGCTCGCCGAGTGCGAGATCCGGCTGTCCGGCCCCGACCAGGACATCCACTCCGGCTCGTTCGGCGGCGCCGTACCCAATCCGGCGACCGCGGCCGCCCGCCTGGTCGCCGCCCTGCACGACGAGCACGCGCGTGTGGCAATCCCCGGCTTCTACGACGGCATCGTGGAACTCACCGACCGTGAGCGCGAGCTGTTCGCCGAGCTGCCCTTCGACGAGGCCCAGTGGCTGCGCACCGCCAAGTCGCACGCCTCCCACGGCGAGGCCGGGCACACCACCCTGGAGCGCGTCTGGGCCCGCCCCACCGCCGAGGTCAACGGCATCGGCGGCGGCTACCAGGGCCCCGGCAGCAAGACGATCATCCCGGCCACGGCCTTCGTGAAGCTGTCCTTCCGGCTGGTCGCAGGCCAGGACCCGGACCGGGTGGAGAAGGCGGTCCGCGCCTGGGCCGCCGAGCAGCTGCCCGCCGGGATCCGGCACGAGATCGCGTTCAGCCCGGCCACGCGCCCGTGCCTGACGCCGCTGGACCACCCCGCCCTTCAGTCCGTGGTGCGCGCCATGGGCCGCGCCTTCGAAGGGCCCGTCCGTTTCACCCGCGAAGGAGGCTCGGGACCGGCCGCCGACCTCCAGGAGGTCCTCGGCGCCCCCGTGCTCTTCCTGGGCATCTCCGTCCCCTCGGACGGCTGGCACGCCCCGAACGAGAAGGTCGAGCTGGATCTCCTCCTCAAGGGCGTCGAGACCACCGCGTACCTCTGGGGCGACCTCGCCGAGAACTGGCGCCATGCGCCCTGACGACCCCGCTCGGTCCGGAGCGCGACGGCACGCGGGGCACACTGGAGAGACCGCACCGCGCCACCGCACCCGACCCGGTCGTCCCCTCCCGCACGTTCCGCTGAACCGCCCGCCGAATCAACCGTTCCACCGGGGGAGTTGGAAGCACCCGTGACCACCTGGACCGACCAGAACGCCGACCGGCCCATCTCGCTCACCGCGCCCAGCGGCATCGACCGCGCCGCCCACCACCGGCTCGACGAGGCGTGGCTCGCCGCGGCGTGGAGCCACCCGACGACGCGCTGTTTCGTCGTCTCCGGCGGCCAGGTCCTCATCGACGAGACGCCCGACGGCCGGACCGAGCTGGTCATGACCCCGTCCTTCGAGGCCCCTCTCACCGAGGCGCACCGCTACTTCCTCGGCACCGACGACGACGGTGTCACCTACTTCGCCCTCCAGAAGGACGCCCTGCCCGGCCGGATCGACCAGTCCGCGCGCCCGGCCGGACTGCGCGAGGCCGGACTGCTGCTGTCACCGCGTGACGTGGGCCTGATGGCGCACGCGGTCGGCTTGGAGAACTGGCAGCGCACCCACCGCTTCTGCTCCCGCTGCGGCGAGCGCACGGTCATCGCCGCCGCCGGCCACATCCGCCGCTGCCCCGCCTGCGGCGCCGAGCACTACCCGCGCACCGACCCCGCGGTGATCATGGCCGTCACCGACGAGGACGACCGCATCCTCCTCGGCCGCCAGGTCCACTGGCCCGAGGGCCGCTTCTCGACCCTCGCCGGCTTCGTCGAGCCCGGCGAGTCCATCGAACAGGCCGTGCGCCGCGAGGTCTTCGAGGAGGTCGGCGTCTCCGTCGGCCAGGTCGACTACATCGCCAGCCAGCCCTGGCCCTTCCCGTCCAGCCTGATGCTGGGCTTCGTGGCCCGCGCCACCTCCACCACGATCGACGTCGACGGCGACGAGATCCACGAGGCCCGCTGGTTCTCCCGCGACGAGCTGGGTGCGGCCTTCGAGTCCGGCGAGGTCCTGCCCCCGTACGGCATCTCGATCGCGGCCCGTCTGATCGAGCTCTGGTACGGCAAGCCCCTGCCGACGCGCAACTTCATCTGAACGAGCGCTGACGTCTGAACGAGCGCTGACGTCTGAACGAGCGCTGACGTCTGAACCAGCGCAGACAAGAGGGCGGCCCCCCGATATCCCGGGGGGCCGCCCTCTTCTCTCACGCCTACGCGTCTGTCACGCCTACGCGCTTACGCTTACGCGCCGATCTTCTGCTTCACCTGCGCCAGCGACGGGTTCGTCAGCGTCGAGCCGTCCGGGAACAGCACGGTCGGCACCGTCTGGTTTCCGCCATTCGCCTTCTCCACGAACGCCGCGGACGCCGGGTCCTGCTCGATGTTGATCTCGGTGTACCCGATGCCCTCGCGGTCCAGCTGCTTCTTCAGCCGCTGGCAGTAGCCGCACCACGTGGTGCTGTACATCGTCACAGTGCCCAGCATGTCTCTCGTGCTCCTTCGGCGGGTCGGGGAGAGCGGGTCGCAAAGGGTGAACGTACTTGAAAGGGCGAGCATTCCCGGAACGCCCCCGGGGCGGGAACGGCCGGGAGTGACCTCCGCCGCATTAGTACGACCGCAAGGGCCTGCCTGTGGACAACCGGCTCGCCCGTCTCCACCGACCTGGCAGCATGGCCATGTGACAGCAGCAACGCACTCCCCCCTCTTCCCGCGGGTACCGGACTCGGCCGACGCGGTGCTCGAAGGGCTCGACCCCGAGCAGCGCGAGGTGGCCACCGCCCTGCACGGTCCGGTGTGCGTGCTGGCGGGAGCCGGCACGGGCAAGACCCGGGCGATCACCCACCGCATCGCCTACGGCGTGCGGGCCGGCATCCTCCAGCCCTCCAGCGTGCTCGCCGTCACCTTCACCAACCGTGCCGCCGGAGAGATGCGCGGCCGGCTGCGCCAGCTCGGCGCCCAGGGCGTCCAGGCCCGCACCTTCCACTCCGCGGCCCTGCGCCAGCTCCAGTACTTCTGGCCGAAAGCCATCGGTGGCTCCCTGCCCCGGCTCGTCGACCGCAAGATCCAGCTGGTCGCCGACGCGGCCGCCGCCTGCCGCATCCGCCTCGATCGCGGCGAGCTGCGGGACGCCACCGCGGAGATCGAGTGGTCCAAGGTCACCCAGACCGTCCCCGCCGACTACGCCGCCGCGGTCGCCAAGGCGGGCCGCGACGCCCCCCGCGACCCCGCCGAGATCGCCCAGCTCTACGCCGCCTACGAGGACCTCAAGCGCGACCGCGCGGTCATCGACTTCGAGGACGTCCTGCTGCTGACCGTCGCCGTCCTCCAGGACCGGCGCGACATCGCCGAGCAGGTCCGGGCCCAGTACCAGCACTTCGTCGTCGACGAGTACCAGGACGTCAGCCCGCTCCAGCAACGCCTGCTGGAGCTGTGGCTGGGCGAGCGGGACAACCTGTGCGTCGTCGGCGATGCCAGCCAGACGATCTACTCCTTCACCGGCGCCACCCCCGACCACCTCCTCGACTTCCGCACCCGCCACCCCGGCGCCACCGTCGTCAAGCTGGTCCGCGACTACCGCTCCACCCCCCAGGTCGTCCACCTGGCCAACGGCCTCCTCTCCCAGGCCCGCGGCCGCGCCGCCGACCACCGCCTGGAGCTGGTCTCCCAGCGCGGCGCGGGGCCCGAGCCCGCCTACTCCGAGTACGCCGACGAGCCCGCCGAGGCCGAGGGAGCCGCCCGCCGTATCCGCGAACTGCTGGCCGCCGGGGTCCCGGCCGCCGAGATCGCCGTCCTGTTCCGCACCAACGCCCAGTCCGAGACCTACGAACAGGCCCTCGCCGACGCCGGCATCCCTTACCAGCTGCGCGGCGCCGAGCGGTTCTTCGACCGGCCCGAGGTCCGCAAGGCCGGGGTGGCCCTGCGCGGCGCGGCCCGCTTCGGCGGCAACGACCCCCTCCTGGAGGACGCCGTCGACCTGCCCTCCCAGGTGCGTGCCGTCCTCTCCGGCGAGGGCTGGACGCCACAACCGCCGGCCGGCTCCGGAGCCGTCAGAGAGCGCTGGGAGTCACTGGCCGCGCTGGTGCACCTCGCCCAGGACTTCGCCGCCGCCGGCCCCGGCGCCACCCTCGCCGACCTCGTCGCCGAACTCGACGAGCGGGCGAACGCCCAGCATGCCCCGACCGTCCAGGGCGTCACCCTCGCCTCCCTGCACTCGGCCAAGGGCCTGGAGTGGGACGTCGTCTTCCTGGTCGGCGTCGCCGAGGGCATGATGCCGATCACCTACGCCAGGACGGACGAGCAGATCGAGGAGGAGCGCCGTCTCCTCTATGTCGGGGTCACCCGGGCCCGGGAGCGCCTCCATGTCTCCTGGGCGGTCTCCCGCTCGCCCGGCGGCCGCCCGAGCCGCCGCCCCAGCCGCTTCCTCGACGGACTGCGCCCCGGGTCGGGGGCGGCCGCGGGCCGCTCCGGCTCCGTAGCCTCCGGAGGCATCGAGCGGGGCTTCTCCGGCGCCGTCGTGGGCACCCCCGACGTGCCGCGCCGCAGACAGCGCACCCCCGCCCGCTGCCGGGTCTGCGGGCGCACCCTCACCGACGCCGGCGAGCTGAAGCTGCTGCGCTGCGAGGGCTGCCCCTCCGACATGGACGAGGGGCTCTACGAACGGCTGCGGGAGTGGCGCGAGGTGCAGGCGCGACGCAACCGACAGCCCGCGTTCTGCGTCTTCACCGACAAGACCCTGATGGCCATCGCCGAGTCCGTCCCCGAGGAGGCGGGCGAGCTCGCGAGGATCCCCGGGGTCGGCGTCCGCAAGCTCAACCGTTTCGGAGCCGATGTGCTGGCCATCTGTGCAGGCCAGCACCTCACCGAGGGGGAAGAGGGGGACTGATGCGAACTCGTCGAAAAAATAGTTTGCGCATGCCCCAGCAATCCCCATAGGTTCTTAGACACGGGAACGGGGGCCTTCTCGGAGGCCCTGATTCCGTGTTCTACTTTCATATCCGCAGGACTGGGCTCACCCCCGGTCCCCCGAGACGCCGAGAGGAGGCGATTCCAGTGATCATCATCAACAGCAGCTCCATCAGCACCGCCAAACTGAGCGATTGCTCGGTCGTCTCCACGTGCATGCTCGGCGCCTCGAACCTGGGCACCGGTCTGTCCGGCATTCGTGCCGACCGGCTGGCGTCCCTCTCCGTTGCCCCCGCGGGTCTTCTCACCCGTGAGCGCGACGAGCGACCGACAGAGGCACTGGAAGCAGTAGAGGCACAGGCCCACGCCTATGCCTTCGCGGCGGCCGGTGCCGGATTCCGGAAGCAGACGACGCAGCACCACCTGATGTGGGCCTTCCGTGGGCCAGAACCCTGGAGTGATCCAGCCTGATCGTCGATCAGGCCGGCGCCTTCAGGGCCGCGGAACCCCACCGGGATCCGCGGCCCTTCTGTTTGTCCCCGTACCGGGGACAGACGGGCGAAGGGGCCTCGGGACAAGAAACGCCGACACCCGGCCCAACAGGGCCGGACCGACCAGACGAGGAAGACGAACCGTGCAACTCGAAGCGCACGCCCCGTCCGTACCGCCTTCCGAAACGATCCCCCCGCCCGGCCTCACGGAGGACTCCACCTTGACCCCGCTCACCGCGCTCACCGCGCTCGACGACGCCATCGAGAACCTCGGTGTACCCGTCCCCTGCCGCTCCTACGACCCGGAGGTCTTCTTCGCCGAGTCGCCGGCCGACGTCGAGTACGCCAAGTCCCTCTGCCGCACCTGCCCGCTGATCGAGGCCTGCCTCGCCGGCGCCAAGGAGCGGCGTGAGCCCTGGGGCGTCTGGGGTGGCGAGCTGTTCGTCCAGGGTGTCGTCGTCGCCCGGAAGCGGCCGCGTGGCCGCCCGCGCAAGAACCCGGTCACGGCATGAACACCGCAGGAACGATCGACCGCCCCCTCACGCAAGACCCCCAGAAGCAGGCCCCGATGAAGCCGTTCACCAGCGAGCCCGCAGGCTCCGCAACCGAAGACGTCACCACCACCGGCGCGATCGACTCGCGCAAGAACAGGACCCGAGAGATGCAACTCATCCCAGAAGCGCTGGCTCGCGCGCATATGCGCGACCAGCTGCAGGAGGCCGAGCGGGAACGCCGGGCGCTGCGCCTGGCGACCGCTCGCCGGATGCAGCGCAGGGCGGAGCGCGCCTCGATGCGCGCCCGCCGGGCGCTCGCCATGGCCGTGATGCAGTAACACCCACACCGGAAGCGGTGGCCTCCCCGACCGGGGAGGCGGAACTTTCCCCGCGGGGGCCGGTCCGTCCGAACGGACCGGCCCCCCCGGTGCGTTGTGCCCGGTGCCGCGCCCGCGCGGCGTATCGTCCCGTGAGTGACGAGTCGATCCGGCGGCAGTGACCACGGCGGTTCCCCGGCGGAGCCCCGCCCTCTCAGGTGCGACCGCTGCGGCGCCCGGGCGGAGGAACCGCCGCCCGTCACCTGGACCTGCTCCGTGGAGCACGGCGTCCGCCGCTACTACTGCGAGACCTGCGCCCGGGAGAACCTCCGGGCGATCGAGGGACGGCTGGACTCGGAGTGGTGGTGAGGCCCCCGCCCAGTGGCGGGAGCCCCCTCACGCCCCCGCCGCCGACTCCTCCGCCTCCAGGTCGTCCTCCAGGACGAAGCCGGGGAGCCACTCGGCCAGCTCGTCCCGCAGCCGTACCGTCGCGCCGAGCTGACACAGCACACCGATCGTGCTCAGCGTCACCCGGTGTATCAGCAGGTAGGCCGGCGGCAGGTTGAGCTGCTTGCCCAGCTGGTGGGCGGGGGAGCGGGGATCGGCGATGCGGGCCGCCTGGCTGCGCATCCAGCCCCGGGTGAACGTGAACTCCTCCACCCGGGCCGGCTCGATGATCGGCAGCAGGTAGTCGAGGACCGCGTCGGGATCCAGTGCGATGGACTCCTTGACGAAACCCTCCGCGCAGAGCAGGTCGTAGACCGCGTCCGCCTCACCGTCGAGCGTCATGCGCAGGGAATCGCCGATCGGCTCTGGCAGGCCGCCCGAGAGCCGGTCGACCGTGCCGAAGTCCAGGACGCCCAGCCGCCAGTCGTCCTCGCCGCCGGGACCGCCGGGCAGCAGACGGAAGTTGCCGGGGTGCGGGTCGGCGTGCAGCAGACCGGTGCGGGCCGGGCCGGAGAAGAGGAACCGGGACAGCAACTGGCCGGCCCGGTCGCGCTGTTCCTGGGTGCCGTCGGCGATCACCTCCGACAGGGGCACCCCGTCGATCCACTCCGTGATCAGCACCTGGTCGCATTGGTGGACCACCGCCGGGACCATGACGTCGGGATCGTCGGCGAACTCCTCCGCGTGGGCCTGCTGGGCCGCGGCCTCCAGGCCGTAGTCCAGCTCCTCCGAGACCCGGTCCCGCAGCTCCGAGATCAGGGGTTTGACGTCCATGCCCGGGATGAGCGGGCCCAACAGACGTGCGAAGCGGCTGAGTTGGGTGAGGTCGGACAACAGGGCCTCGCCCGCCCCGGGGTACTGGACCTTGACCGCGACCTCGCGGCCGTCGTGCCACACCGCGCGGTGCACCTGCCCGATCGAGGCAGCCGCGGCCGGCTTGTCGTCGAACTCCAGGAACAGCTCGGGCCAGTCCGCGCCGAGGCGCTCGGCGAGCACCGAGTGCACCGTGCGGGTCGGCATGGGCGGCGCCGCGTCCTGGAGCTTGGTCAGGGCCGCCCGATAGGGGCCCGCGACCTCCTCGGGCAGGGCCGACTCGAAGACGGACAGGGCCTGCCCGAACTTCATCGCGCCGCCCTTCAGCTCGCCCAGGACCTTGAACAGCTGCTCCGCGGTCCGCTGTTGCAGCTCACGGCCGACGATCTCCGCGGACTCGCCCACGATCCGCTTGCCCAGACCCCAGGTCGCCCGGCCGGCGAAGCCGAGCGGGAGCGCGGCGAGCTTGGCGGTTCTGGTGACCGCCTTCCGGGGAAGATCAGACATGCGCCCTCCAAGTCCCAGCCTGCCGCGCCGCCGCAGTCGTACGGCGTACGTCCTTCGAATGCCGTTGCTCCGCCATTGTCTCGTGCGATCCCCTGTCCTCGGCGGTGTGTTCCTGCTTACCTTTCGCGGCGGCCCCGCACGGACATGCGGGGTGTGGCCACAACGGTCGCGCATTCCACTGGAGTGTGGGGAGGGAGACCTCCCACCGGGCGCCCGCGCTGGAGGGCTGCCGGCCGTCGAGGAACGTGAGCGCGTGTGCGGCCGCCAGCCCGGCAACCGTGGTGGCCAGGGACAGATCGCAGGCGCGGGCCGGGCGCCGCCGCCCGGACTGCCACTGCGCGACCAGCCGCGGCCAGGTCGCGTCCCGGTCGGTGCGCGCCTGATGCAGACAGCCGGCACAGCCCGTCTCCCCGGGCAGGACGAGCGGGCCTACGACGCCCGTGCCCTCCACCACCCCGGCGTGGAGATGCGGTGTGCCCGAGGCGATCAGCGGCTCGGCCGTCGCGGGGTCGGGCGCGTGCACGGACACGTCGTCGCGCGGGGCGAGGACCACCAGGGAGAAGCCGGGCGTGTCCGCCTCGGCGGACGGTCCGGCGCTCCGGCGCGGCGGGCGCTGCGGGGCGGCCCGGCGCACGGCCCGCCGGGCCGCCTCGTCCCGCCGCTCGCCGACGGCCTCTACGGGCAGCCCGCCCGGTGCGATGTCCCCCGGGTCCACCCGGCCGCCGTCGCGGACGTCGACCTCGCCGACCCCCGCGCCCGCCAGCAGCGAGGCCAGCACCGCGCCGACCCGGCCCGCGCCCCGCACCTGCACCCGCAGCCGGCGCCGGGCGGCCAGCCGGCCCATCGCCTCGCCCGGTTCCGACGTGGTCAGCGACAACGAGGCGAGATCGGGACGCAGCCGGTCCAGGACCTCCTTCCGCTCCCGCAGGGCGTCCGCGTCCGGACCGCCCCCGCGCGCGTCGTCCAGCAGACCGGCCCCGGCCAGCCGCTCGACCAGCCGGTCGACATGACCGTCCGGCAGATCCATGCGGCGCCCCTCCTCGCGCAGCAGAGCGAGCCTGCGGGTGCCGTCCAGCAGGGCGAGGAAACTGCCCGTTGCCGTGTCCACCGGACCGAGTGTCAGCGCGTGCGCCGGTGCCATCCCGAACTGCACGGTGTTCAGGTCACGCCAGCCGCGCCGCAGCGCCGGCTTCACCATCGGATGCATCGAAGACCCCCGTACGCCTGGTACTCCCGTACTCCCGTACTTCCGGACGCCGGTGGAGCGGGGGCGTGAGGTCGCCTCGCTCCGCCGACGAGTGCCAGCATGCCCGGCCCCGCCGAGCCGTGCCGAAAGTTGTCCACAGGTGGGGGAGTTCGTCGTACAAATCCATCGTACGAGGCAAAGCGGAAGTGAGGGTTCGGAACCCGACCGTCCCGGAGTCGGGACTTCTCCCGTGTGCAGCGGGTAACGTCGGGGCGTGCCCGCCGACCCCCTGCACCGCGCCAAAATGCCACAGCGCAGCACGACGAGCCAGCCGCCCAGCAGCTCGAGGACGAGCCCGATCGAGGTTCGCAGAAGCGCCCGTCGACGTCGGACGGTCTCCGCGTACCGCGAGGGCGATCGCACCATCGTGCTCATCCCCGCCCGGATGTCCGAGGCCGAGGAGCAACGCTGGGTGAGGGTCATGCTCGACAAGCTCGCCGCGCAGGAGAGCAGGCGGGTACCGGGCGACGCCGAGCTGGCGGAGCGCGCGCAGCGGCTGTCGGACCAGTGCTTCGACGGCCGGGCCCGGCCCACCTCGGTCCGCTGGGTGACCAACCAGAACACCCGCTGGGGCTCGTGCACTCCGGCCGAGGGCAGCATCCGGCTCTCGCACCGCCTGAAGGGGATGCCGGAGTACGTCATCGACTACGTGCTCGCCCATGAGCTGGCGCATCTGTTGGTCCCGGGGCACGGCCCCGACTTCTGGCGGCTGCTGGAGGCCTACCCGCGCACCGAGCGGGCCCGCGGCTATCTCGAGGGTGTCGTCGCCGCCGAGCGGCTGCCCCATCTGCCGGGCGCGCGCGGAGAGTAGTTCTTCCGGCACCCCGCGCGCCGGTTGTGTACCGGGTCTGTACCGACATCGTGCGTTGTCGGACTTTGCCGTTAGCCTGACGCGACGCACTCGCAATCGGGATGGGGGACGGTCGTTACGCATGCCCAGGGAATTCCAGCGCGGCCACAAGGCCAGGATCAGTGACCTCACGGCGGGCACCGATCTGTACGTAGGCGTGCAGATCTCCGCCCCCGGCCTGTCCTTCGACATCAGCTGCTTCGGTCTGGACGCCGACGAGCGGCTCTCGGACGACCGGTACTTCGTCTTCTTCAACCAGCCGAAGTCCCCCGAGGAGTCCGTCCAGCTCCTGGGTGCCCAGGCGGGTGACACGGAGTCCTTCCGCATCACCCTGGACCGGATCCCGGCTCAGATCCAGAAGCTGTCCTTCACGGCGACCATCGACGGCGCCGGCCAGATGTCGCAGATCGCCCCCGGGTATCTCCGCATCGTCGCGGGCGGAGAGGAGGTGGCCCGGTACGCCTTCAGCGGCTCGGAGTTCACCACCGAGCGCGCCGTGATGCTGGGCGACTTCTACCTGAAGGACGTCTGGCGGTTCGCGGCCGTCGGACAGGGCTTCGACGGCGGTCTGGAGGCGCTGCTGAAGAACTTCGGCGGCGAGGTGGCGGAGGAGGAGGCGCCTGCCGCGCCGCCGCAGCCACAGACCGGTGCCGCCCCCGGCTTCGCCCCGCCCGCGTTCGCCGCCCCGTCGGCCCCGGCGCCCGCGACGGTTCCGGCCCCGGCGCCCGCACCGCAGCCGCAGCCCGCCGCGCAGGGCTTCGCGCCGCCGCCCGGAGCGACTCCGCCGCCCGCCCCGGCGCCCGCGCCCTCGGTGCACGGCGCGCCGACCATCGTCGCGCCCATGACCCCGCCCGGCGGAGTCCAGGTGCCGCCTCCGGCCCCGGCCCCCGCGCCGTACGGCCAGCCGCCCCAGCAGCAGCCCTACGGCCAGCCCGCCGCCCCGATGCCGCCCGGCTACGGCCAGCCCCAGGCACCGCAGGCCCCCGTGCCGCCCGGCTACGGCCAGCAGACGCCGCCCCCAGGCTACGGTCAGCAGCCCCCCTTCGGGCAGGCCCCCGCCCAGCAGGCGTACGGCGTCCCGCAGGGCGCGCCCCAGGGCGGTGCCGGTGTGGCCGCGGCGCTCCAGCAGTTCAAGGAGACGCCCACCGGACAGCGCTGGACGCAGCAGAACAAGAAGCTGGTCCGCGTCGACCTCGGCATCGGTGGCCAGCCCGTGCTCGCCCGGCAGGGCAGCATGGTGCTCTATCAGGGCAAGGTCGACTTCAGCTACAAGGGCGCGGGCTTCGCCGGCCGGATCGTGGGCAACGCGACCGGCCAGGAGATGCAGCTGATGCGCTGCACCGGCCAGGGCCAGGTGTTCCTCGCCGACAACTCCACGATGCTGCACCCCATCGAGCTCCAGGGCGACGGCATCTGCGTCTCCGCCGAGAACGTCCTCGCGTTCGACGAGAGCCTCCAGTACGAGGTCCGCCGCATCGAGGGGCACGGCATTCCCGGCGGCGCCCTGTTCACCATGCAGTTCACCGGCACCGGCACCATCGTCGTGAAGACGCACGGTGTGCCTGTCGTCCTGCCGGTCACGCCCACCACCTTCGCCGACTGCAACGCCGTCGTCGCCTGGTCGGCCGCCTCCCAGGTGGTCGTCTCCAGCCAGGTGCGGATGCGCCGCAACGCCTACCCCGGCGACACCGGCGAGAGCGTCAACCTCCAGTTCCGGGGCGCGCCCGGCAACTTCATCGTCGTCCAGCCGTACGAGGTCTGAGGGAGCCCGTCATGAACCAGCCGCTCGCGGGCTATGCCCCCGCACCCGTCACCGCCCGCATGGAGAACCACGGCAACCACATGCTGAAGGTCGCCATGCAGACCGGGAACGACCTTCTCGCGCGCGTGGGCTCGATGGTCGCCTACGAGGGCTTCGTCCAGTACGAGCCCAACCCGCCTGCCGTGCGCCAGATCGCGCGCGACTGGATGACCGGCGAGGGCGCGCCCCTGATGAAGTGCTCCGGCGACGGCCTGCTGTACCTCGCCGACTACGGCGCCAACGTCGTCGTGATCAACCTCAACGGCGACGGCATCTCCGTCAACGCCACCAACCTGCTCGCCTTCGACGCGCACCTCACCTGGGGCGTCGAGCGGGTGAAGGGTCTGGCGAAGTTCGCCGGTCAGGGCCTGTGGAACACCAAGATCTCCGGGCAGGGCTGGGTCGCGCTGACCTCCCGGGGCAAGCCGATCGTCGTCGATTGCGGTGGCGGCGAGGACGAGACGTACGTCGACCCGGACGCGCTCGTCGCCTGGTCCCCGAACCTCAAGGTGAAGGGCAAGCGCAGCTTCAAGGCGCAGTCCCTGATCGGCCGGGGCAGCGGTGAGGCCTACCAGATGGCCTTCTCCGGCCAGGGCATCGTCGTCGTCCAGCCCAGTGAGGACAGCACCGACCGCCTCCGGATCCGGGGCTGAGGGGGAGCCAGAAACGCCATGCAGAGCTCACTTTTCGCGCACAACGACTCGCAGACCCAGGAGCGTTGGAGCCTCCAGAACAAGCAGATGCTCCGCGTCACCCTGGAGGGCCACGACGACATCCTGGCCCGCAAGGGCACGATGGTCGCCTACCAGGGCCTCGTCGAGTTCGACGCCGAGTACCAGGCCGGGGGTCAGGCACGCGCGCGTGCGCGTACCGGCGAGGGCCTGGACCTGATGCGCTGCCACGGACAGGGCACGGTCTACCTCGCCAACCTCAAGCAGCACGTCCACCTCGTGGACGTGGAGCAGGACGGCCTGACCGTCGACAGCAGCTATGTGCTGGCCATGGACTCCTCGCTGCACCACGAGGTCATCGCCGTCGACAGCCTCTACGGCATCTCCGGCTCCGGGAAGTACCAGCTCAACATCACCGGCCGCGGCCGGGTCGCCCTGATGACCTCGGGCGCGCCGCTGATGATGCAGGTCACGCCCGACAAGTACGTCAACTGCGACGCCGACGCCATCGTGGCCTGGTCCACCGGGCTGCGGGTGCAGATGCAGGCCCAGACGCACTCCTCCGGGGTGTGGCGCCGGCGCGGCAACACGGGTGAGGGCTGGGAGCTGAGCTTCATGGGCACCGGTTTCGCGCTCGTGCAGCCCAGCGAGCTGCTGCCGCCGCAGAACGCCCAGATCGGCTCCGGGGTGGCCGCGCAGTACGGGATGGGACAGCAGGGCGCCCGGGGGCAGAACCAGGGCAACGTCTGGAGCTGACCGTCCGGAAAGCAGACGTAAGGGGCGACCGTCCAGGTGGTCGCCCCTTACCCATGCCCCGGAACGGACACGGGGTGCTCAGACCGCGAGCCTCGCACGGGTCGCCTCCAGCAGGCGTACGACCGAGTCGTCCGCCACCTCCGGGACCTCGGCGTAGGCGAACCAGCGCAGGTCGAGGGACTCGTCGCTGATCGCCTCCACGGCACCGGCCGGGGCGAGCGCCGCGTACTGGACGTCGAGGTGCCAGGCGCACGGCGTGTGGTGCCGGTCCAGGCGCACCGGGCCGCCGGGCAGCAGGCTGAGCCCCGGGATGCCCGACTCCTCCGTGGCCTCGCGCAGGGCGGCCACGGCCAGCGTCTCGTCGGCCGGCTCGCAGTGGCCGCCCATCTGCAGCCACATCCGGATCTTCTTGTGGAGCGTGAGCAGCACCCGCCCGCGTGACGGGTCGATCACCAGCGCGCTCGCCGTGACATGCCCGTCGCCGCAGGCCTTCCACATGCCGTCCGGGTGGGCCTCGAGGTGGTCCAGATAGGCCTGGCGCAGCTCGTCCTGGCCCTCGTAGCGCTTCAGTACGAGGACCGCGTCGTCGTGGAGGCTCACTCGGTGTCGTCGCCCTTGTCGTCGTCCTTCTTCAGGTTCGGCTTCCCGGCGGAGCCGCTGCCGCCGGCCGCCTCGCCGAGCATCTTGTCCAGCTCGGAGAAGTCCATGTGCTCGCGGTGCACGAAGCCGTCCGGGTCGTCCAGGTCGGAGGCCGTCGGCAGCATGTCCGGGTGGGCCCACAGGGCGTCCCGGCCGTCGACCCCGCGCGCGTCCGTCAGCGATGCCCACAGCCGGGAGGCGTCGCGCAGCCGGCGCGGACGCAGCTCCAGGCCGATCAGCGTGGCGAACGTCTGCTCCGCCGGACCGCCCGAGGCGCGGCGGCGGCGCAGCGTCTCGCGCAGCGCGTCCGCGGACGCCAGGCGCGGCTTCGCGGCGGCGTGGACCACCGCGTCCACCCAGCCCTCGACCAGCGCCAGGGCCGTCTCCAGACGGGCCAGGGCGACCTTCTGCTCCGGGGTGTCCTCCGGCTGGAACATACCCTGCTGAAGGGCGTCCTGAAGCTGCTCGGGGTTCTGCGGGTCGAACTGGCCGACCACGTCCTCCAGCTTGGCCGTGTCGACCTTGATCCCGCGCGCGTAGCCGTCGACCGCCCCGAACAGGTGCGAGCGCAGCCACGGGACGTGCGCGAACAGGCGCTGATGGGCGGCCTCGCGCAGCGCGAGGTACAGCCGCACCTCGTCCTTCGAAACGCCGAGGTCCTTGCCGAACGTCTCGATGTTCACCGGCAGCAGCGCGGCCCGGCCGGCCGGACCGAGCGGCAGACCGATGTCGGTCGAGCCGACGACCTCACCCGCCAGCACCCCCACGGCCTGGCCGATCTGTGAGCCGAACATCGCGCCGCCCATGGAGCGCATCATGCCGATCAGCGGGCCGGCCATGGCCTGCATCTCCTCCGGCAGGACGTCGCCCATGGCCGCGCCGACGCGCTCGGCCACCGGGTCGACCAGCTCCTTCCACGCGGGCAGGGTCGCCTCGACCCACTCCGCGCGCGACCAGGCCACGGCCGAGCCGGCGCCGGACGGCAGGGACGTCGCGTCGTCCAGCCACAGGTCGGCCAGGCGGACGGCCTCCTCGACCGCGGTGCGCTCGGCGGGACCGACGGACGCGTCCTTCACACCGTCGGACGTGCCCTGGGAGACCGTCTGGCGGGCGATCTGCTTGGCCATGTCCCAGTTCACCGGACCGCCCTCGTAGGAGAGCATCTGGCCCAGCTGCTGGAACGCGGCGCCCAGGTCGGTGGGGTTCAGCGAACCGAACATGGCCGCGAGCGGATTGTCCGCGCCGGGGGCGCCGAAGCCTCCGGCTCCGGGCATCCCGCCGAAACCGAACGGGTTGGCCGGTCCCTGACCACCACCGCTCTGCTGGTCCTTCTTCTTGCCCTCGTCGCCGTCTTCCGGCTCCTCCGGCGGAAGGCCGAATCCGAATGGGGTGTCACTCACGGGGTTCCTCGGCTGGTAAGGCCACCGGTTCTCGTCCGGCGGCGCGGCTGCCCTGCAACACCACCCAGCGTAGACACCCCGGGGCTCGATCGGGCCTCGGTGCTTCGCCGACTCTTGGCCTGCGGCAGGATGGATGCCACCTGGTACGTACGCGTCACTCGCGCTCGTATGCCAAGACAACCGCTGGAGACACCTGGTGAGTTCCCCAGATCCGCAGGTTCGCGCAGCGCGAAACCACTCAACCCCCGCCGGTGCGCGCGGGCCCGTCGTCGCCGTGACCGGCGCCGCGACCGGGGTCGGCGCCCTGCTCACCGAGCGGCTCGCCGCGTCGGAGGAGGTCAAGCAGGTCATCGCGATCGACGAGCGGCGTGGTGAGTGCGACGCGGCACAGTGGCACATCCTCGACGTCCGCGACCCTGCGATCGCCGACAAGCTCCGTGGGGCGGACGTCGTCGTCCATCTCGCGCTCGATCTCGACCTGGGGAGTGACGCCGCCGCCCGGACGGCCTACAACGTGCGCGGGACGCAGACCGTGCTGACCGCGGCCGCGGCGGCCGGGGTGCACCGCGTGGTGCTGTGCACCTCCGCGATGGTCTACGGCGCGCTGCCGGACAACGAGCTGCCGCTCTCGGAGGACGCGGAGCTGCGGGCCACGGCCGAGGCGACGGGCGTCGGGGACCTGCTGGAGATCGAACGGCTGGCCCGCCGGGCACCGCGGGCGCACCCCGGGCTGAACGTCACCGTCGTACGGCCGGCGGTGCTGGTGGGAGGCACGGACACGGCGCTGACCCGGTACTTCGAGTCGCCCCGGCTGCTGGTGGTGGCCGGGTCGCGGCCGGCCTGGCAGTTCTGCCACGTCGAGGACCTGTGCAGTGCGCTGGAGTACGCCGTCCTGGAGAAGGTCGACGGCGAGCTGACCGTCGGCTGCGACGGGTGGCTGGAGCAGGAGGAGGTCGAGGAGCTGAGCGGGATCCGGCGGATGGAGCTGCCGTCCGCGGTGGCGCTCGGCGCGGCGGCCCGGCTGCACCGGATCGGGCTGACGCCGTCTCCGGCGGGGGACCTCGCCTACACGATGTATCCGTGGGTGGTGAGCGGGTCGCGGCTGCACGACGCGGGGTGGCGGGCGCAGTGGACCAACGAGGAGGTGCTCGCGGAACTGCTGGAGGAGGTGGCCGGGCGGCACACGGTGGCCGGACGGCGGCTGGGCCGCAAGGACGCGACCGCGGCGGGGGCCGCGGGGGCGACGGTCGCCCTGCTGGGAGCGGCGGCCGTGGTGCGCAGGGCCCGGAAGGCCCGGCGGCGCTGAGCGACGGGCGGGGCGGGCGGCCGGACGGTCGCCCCCGCCGCCTCCGTTCCCGGGGCGCAGCCCCTCCTCGTCCCGTTCCCCGTCCCCGTTCCCCGGGGTGCGGCCCGGACCTGTAGGACGCTCCAAGCCCGCACACGCGTGTGCCGGGCGATCACGCTGTTCCCCGTGGTCCCGCGCGTGCGGCACGATGGGGGTATGGCAGTCACCAACGATCATCCCGGCGAGCAGGGCACCCAGAACCCCCTGAAGCTGATCGCCGTCCGGGACACGGCGCTCTCCCTGGACGAGGTCTTCGGAGCCGTCGGGGACGACGCGGCCGGCGGGACGGCGCTGTTCGTGGGGACCGTGCGCAACCACGACGGGGGTGCCGACGTCGACTCGCTCGGGTACTCCTGCCACCCCAGCGCCGAGGCGGAGATGCGGCGGATCGCGGAGAAGGTGGTCGCCGCGTACCCGGTGCGGGCGCTCGCGGCCGTGCACCGGGTCGGGGATCTGAGGGTGGGCGACCTCGCGGTGATCGTCGCCGTGTCGTGTCCGCACCGGGGTGAGGCCTTCGAGGCCTGCCGGAAGCTGATCGACGACCTCAAGCACGAGGTGCCGATCTGGAAGCACCAGCGGTTCTCCGACGGGACCGAGGAGTGGGTCGGGGCCTGCTGAGGACCGCCCGCCGAGATCTGCCCCCGACCTGTCCGTGGCTCCGGTTGCGTAACCGGCCCCCTGCCGTGAGCGTTGTCAGTGCGGATGGTTAATCTGCTGATCAGTCAGTTGCGGTATGGGGTTGGGAGGTCGGCATGGGTGCGCTCGCCTGGTTGCTGATTCCGCTTGTGGCTGCTGTCGGTGCCGGCCTGTGGGGGAGCTGGGCCAACCGCACCCGGAAGGCGCGCAGCGACGGACCCGAGCTGGACGGGTACGCGCGGTTCCGTGCCGCCATGGAGAGGCCCGCCGTCGTGCAGCGGCCGGCCGCCAGGGAGGAGTCCCCCTCGGGGACCTGACCCGGGACCTGCCCCGGGCCCGACGCGGGGCTGACCCGGACCTGCCCCCGGACCTGCCCCGGGCGGCCCTGCCCCGGGTGGTGGCCCTGACGGTGCGCTGACAGAAGCGTCCCGTACTGTCGAGTCATGCCACGCCGCACCGCGACGATGCTCGCCTCCACCCTGATGCTGATCGCGCTCCTGTGCGCGGGGGTGCTGATCCCCGTGCCGTACTCGGAGATGTCTCCGGGGCCGACGGTGAACACGCTGGGGGAGCACGACGGCGAGCCGGTGCTGCAGATCTCGGGGCGCAAGACCTACACGGCCGACGGTCACCTGAACATGACCACTGTGCGGGTCACCAGCGCGGACTACCGGATGAACCTCGTCGAGGCCGTGTACGGCTGGCTGGCACACGACAACAAGGTCGTGCCGCACGACACGCTGTACCCCGACGGCAAGACCGAGGAGCAGTCCACCCAGGAGAACGCCGAGGAGTTCAGCCAGTCCCAGGAGAGCGCCAAGGTCGCCGCCCTGAAGGAACTGGACATTCCGGTGACGTCCTGGGTGATCGTCTCGACCGTGGTGAAGGACTCCCCGGCGGAGGGCAAGCTGCACGCCGGCGATGTGATCAAGGCCGTGGACGGTACGGCGGTCAAGGAGCCGGGCGACGTCGCCGAGCTGGTGACGAAGCACAAGCCGGGGCAGGACGTGGTCTTCACGATCGTCCCGGCCAAGGAGCAGGCCGCCGCCGAGAAGGCGAACCGGACCGCGACGAAGACGCAGGACGTCGCCATCAGGACCGCGACCTCCGACGACACCGGTGAGAAGCGGGCCATCGTCGGGATCTCCGCCGGGACCGATCACACGTTCCCGTTCACCATCGACATCAAGCTCGCCGACGTCGGCGGCCCCAGCGCCGGTCTGATGTTCGCCCTCGGGATCTACGACAAGCTCACCCCGGGCAGCCTCACCGGCGGCACGTTCGTCGCCGGCACGGGGACCATCGACGACGACGGCAAGGTCGGGCCGATCGGCGGCGTCGAGATGAAGACGGTCGGCGCGCGCAGCCAGGGCGCCCAGTACTTCCTGACCCCGAAGGACAACTGCGCGGCCGCCGCCAAGGACACCCCGGCGGGGCTCAGGCTCGTCAAGGTGGACACCATCGACGACGCCCTCGCCGCGCTCCAGGACATCCGCAGCGGCGACACCGCCGACCTGCCGAAGTGCACGAAGTAGCCGGGACGACCGTTCCGCGAAGGGCGCCTACGCCTCGGAGGGCCCCCACTCCGCGAAGGGCGCCTACTCCTCGAAGGTCGCCGACAGCGCCTGCGCCAGGCCCGGGACCAGGCTCGCGCCCGTGAGGACCTCCGTCGGGGCGTCCTTCTCGCGCAGCCGCAGAGCGGACTCGCGGGTGCCGTCACGCAGTACCGCGACCGTCATCCGGACCTCCTGGCGGTCCGGGTGGGCGGCCACCCACTGGGTGAGCTTCGCGTCGCTCAGGCCCTGCGGGACCTGGGCCTCGGCGGACGGAGGCAGCATCAGCCGCTCCACGGTGAGCGCGCAGCCGACGACCGCGTCGGGCCAGGCGATCGTGGCCAGGAACTCGTCGAGCGGCTTGTCCGTTGGCACTTCGTCCTGCTCGATCGGAGTGAGACCGGTGGTCTCTGGCTCGTCCTCCAGGCCGAGCTGGGCCGCGAGCGAGGGTTCCTGAGCCCGCAGCCGTGCGGTGTCTACGAGGGCGAAAAGGCGTGCGGGCTGGTCCCAGCCGAGGCCGGAGGCGTACTCGTCGATCTCGAGCACGGCCCGGGTGAGCGGGTTCGCCGCCATGGGAGTGTTGGACATGGTCACAATCCTCTCTCGTTCCTGGCCGGAATCGGGAACCGAGTAAACGGTGAGTAAGTTGCATAGGTGTGGGCCCACGATCACGGGGGGCCACTCACGGTCCACGAACACGCGGGCCTGACGGATCAACAGCGACTTTCGAGGTGCGCACCTTGGCTTTCCAGATGCCGGACCGCGGCGGAGGCCCGACAGGGCCGCGGATCAGAGTGGGCCGCCCGTCCCGGCGGGTCAGGACCCTGCTCATGACACTGGGCGTCCTTGCCGTACTCGGCATGGCGTTCACCATGTTCGCCGGGTTCTGGACGGACTGGCTCTGGTACCGGTCGGTGAACTACTCGTCGGTGTTCACCACCATGCTGTGGACCAAGATCGGGCTGTTCTCCGTCTTCGGCCTGCTGATGGCCCTCGCGGTCGGCTTCAACATCTGGCTGGCCCACCGGCTGCGGCCGCCGCTGAGCGCGATGTCCGCCGAGCAGCAGAGCCTCGACCGCTACCGCATGGGGATCGCGCCCTACAAGCGGTGGCTGCTGTTCGGCATCACCGCGCTGGTGGGCCTGATCGCCGGCGCCTCGGCGGCCGGCCAGTGGCGGACCTGGCTGATGTGGGTCAACGGCGTCTCCTTCGGACAGAAGGACCCGCAGTTCCACCTCGACGTGTCGTTCTTCGCCTTCGACCTGCCCTGGTACCGGTTCCTGCTCGGCTTCGGCTTCGCCGCCACGATCCTCTCCCTGATCGCCGCCGCGCTCACCCACTACCTGTACGGCGGCCTGCGCGTCACCAGCCCCGGAGCGCGCGCCACGGCCGCGGCGACCGGACACCTGTCGGTGCTGCTGGGCATCTTCGTCGCGCTGAAGGCGGTCGCCTACTGGCTCGACCGCTACGGCCTCGCAGTGAAGTCCAGCGACTTCAAGGCGACGGACAACTGGACGGGCCTGAGGTACGTCGACGCCAACGCCTATCTGCCGGCCAAGACGATCCTGTTCTGCATCGCCGTCATCTGCGCCCTGCTGTTCTTCGCCACCCTGTGGCGGCGCACCTGGCAGCTGCCGGTGATCGGCTTCGGCCTGATGGTCCTCTCGGCGATCCTGATCGGCGGGCTGTACCCGGCGATCGTGCAGAAGTTCCAGGTCCAGCCGAACGAGCAGGCCAAGGAAGCCCCGTACGTCGAGAAGAACCTCAAGGCGACGCGTGAGGCGTACGGCATCGACGGCGCGCAGGTCACCGAGTACTCGGGCACCAGCCCCACCGAGGACAAGACGCAGCTGCGCGACGACGTCGACGCCACCGCGAGCATCCGCGTCCTGGACCCGAACATCGTCTCGCCGACGTTCCAGCAGCTCCAGCAGATGCGGAAGTACTACGCGTTCCCGACCAACCTGGACGTGGACCGCTACACCGTGGAAGGCACCGACCAGGACACGGTCATCGGTCTGCGCGAGCTGAACCTCGCGGGCGTCGACAAGCAGAACTGGATCAACAACCACTTCCGCTACACCCACGGCTACGGCGTGGTCGCCGCCAAGGGCACCACGGCCGACGCCGACGGCCGCCCGGCCTTCACCGAGTCCAACCTGCCCTCCGAGGGTGTCCTCGGGAACTACGAGCAGCGGGTCTACTACGGCGAGAAGACGACCACGTACTCGATCGTCGGCGGTCCCCAGAAGGAGATCGACTACTCCGACGACCAGGGCGAGAAGACCACCAGTTACACGGGCAAGAGCGGCGTCAACCTCTCCAACCCGGTCAACCGGGCCGCGTACGCGGTGGCGTTCGGCGAGCCGCAGATCCTGTACTCCGGCGCGATCGGCGACGGTTCGCGGATTCTGTACAACCGCACGCCGAAGGACCGCGTCGAGGCGGTCGCCCCGTGGCTGACCATCGACGGCGACGCCTACCCGGCCGTGGTCGACGGCAAGATCCAGTGGATCGTCGACGCGTACACGACGACGAACGGCTACCCGTACGCGTCCCGTACGACCCTCGGCGACACCACCGCCGACTCGCTGACCGCGACCAACGACAACCGCGCGGTGGTGGCCCAGCAGAACCAGGTCAACTACATCCGCAACTCGGTGAAGGCGACCGTCGACGCGTACACGGGTGAGGTCAAGCTCTTCCAGTGGGACACCGAGGACCCGGTCCTGAAGACCTGGATGAAGGCGTTCCCGGACACGGTGGAGCCGAAGGCCGACATCTCCCCCTCGCTGATGGCCCATCTCCGGTACCCGCAGGACCTGTTCAAGGTCCAGCGCGAACTGCTCACCCGCTACCACGTGAAGGACGCCACGACGTTCCTCAGCGGCAGCGAGGTGTGGCAGGTGCCGGACGACCCGACGAACAAGTCGGGTGACGCGGTGCCGCCGTACTACCTGAGCATGAAGATGCCCGACCAGAAGGCGCAGGCGTTCTCGCTGACGACGACGTTCACGCCCAACGGCCGGGACAACCTCAGCGCGTTCATGGCGGTCGACTCCGAGGCGGGCACGGCCGACTACGGCAAGATCAGAGTCCTCAAACTGCCGACGAGTACGACCGTCGACGGACCCAAACAGGTCCAGAGCCAGTTCAACTCCGAACAGGCCATCGCCGAATCGATCAGGCTGCTGAGAGGCGGCGACTCGGAGGTCGAGTACGGCAACCTGCTGACGGTGCCCCTCGACGGCGGACTGCTCTACGTCGAACCGGTCTACGTGCGCGGTGGGGGACTCCAGTACCCGCTGCTGCGCAAGGTGTTGGTGACCTACGGAGGCAACACCGCCTTCGAGGACACCCTCGACCAGGCCCTCGACAAGGTCTTCGGCGCGACGGCCACGACCCCGCCCGCAGACGACGGGGGCGACGACGGCGGTGGCACCACCACACCACCACCGACGTCCACCAACCCCACGGTCCAGGAGGCGCTGGACGACGCGCAGAAGGCCTTCACCGCCGGCCAGGAAGCCCTGAAGAAGGGTGACTGGGAGGCGTACGGCAAGGCGCAGGACGACCTTGAGGCCGCGCTCAAGCGGGCCGAGGACGCGCAGGCGGCGGCGGGCAAGAACGGCGACAAGGCCAGTAGCACGCCGAGTCCGAGCAACTCCGCCAGCCCGTCGGCCACTCCCAGTCCGACCGGCGGTACCGCCGACGGCTGATCAACACCGTCCCGCGTCGTGGTACAGTTGTTTCACACGGCGCGGGGTGGAGCAGCTCGGTAGCTCGCTGGGCTCATAACCCAGAGGTCGCAGGTTCAAATCCTGTCCCCGCTACTGAAAACGAAGGCCCGGATCCAGAAACGGATCCGGGCCTTCGTGGTGTGCGAACGCATGTGCCGTGGTGGCGGACCGCCGCGCCGCTGTGGGGAGTTGAAGGAGTTGTGTTTGACTTGTCTCTCTGTGGGCATGTCGACAAAACGCTGAAGTGACCTCACGGGCTGCGGTATACCAGGTGTACCCGGGTTGCAGGTGGTGCGACGATGGACGTTATGGGGGACAAGGCAACTCTGTTCGAGACAGGGCGGTTTGTGCAGCCTTCCGGTAAGGAAGCGACCCCGGACCAGGGCCGGGACGAGGCGGCGGAGTCCGTCGAGACGGTGGACATGGTCGAAACAGTCGAAATGGCTGAAACGTCTGAAACGGTCGAATCGGTTGACGCTGTCGAATCGGCTGGATCGGTCGGGACGGGCGAGACGGTCGAGACCGGGGAGGCCGTCGAGGAGATGCGGCTGCGGCTCGCGGCCGAGTCCGGCGACGCCGAGGCGACCAGCGTCCTCGGGGCCATGCTGCTGCGCCGCGGCGACCTCGACGGGGCCGAGCCCCATCTGCGGGCCGCCACCGCGGCAGGCGACCGGGCCGCGGCCAACAACCTGGGTGTCCTCCTGCACCAGCGCGGCTACCCCGACGAGGCCGCCGGATGGTGGCGGGTCGCCGCCGTCGCCGGCTCCGCCGCGGCCGGGCACGCGCTCGGCCGCCACCACCGTGAGCGCGGCGACGAACCCGCGGCCGAGTACTGGCTGCGCCAGTCCGCCGAGCAGGGCCACGCGCTGGGCGCCTACGCCCTCGCCGACCTGCTGGAACACCGCGGTGACCGCGGTGCCGAACACTGGATGCGGGCCGCCGCCGAGCGCGGGCACCGCGAGGCGGCGTACCGGCTGGCACGGGCGCTCGAACACCAGGACAACCCGGAGGCCCGGGCCGCCTCACCGGTCGAGGGCGACCCCGACAACGGTGTCTCCAGGCAGGCGGAGGCCGAGCAGTGGTACCGGCAGGCCGCCGCGCGCGGGCACCGGCGGGCCGCGCTGCACCTCGGCGCGATCCTGGAGCGGCGCGGCGCGCTCAAGGAGGCCGGGCGCTGGTACCTGACCTCGGCCAAGGACGGCGAGGCGCGGGCCGCCTGCGCGCTCGGCTTCCTGCTGCGCGACGCCGGCGACACCGAGAACGCCGCCATCTGGTGGCTGCGGGCCGCACAGGACGGCGACGGCAACGCGGCGAACGCGCTGGGCGCGCTGCACGCCGAGCGCGGCCAGACCCAGACCGCCGAGCGCTGGTACCGGGCCGCGATGGACGCCGGTGACGACAACGGCGCCTACAACCTCGCGCTGCTCAGCGCCGAGCAGGGCCGCACCGCGCAGGCCGAGCAGTGGTACCGGCGGGCGGCCTACGCCGGGCACCGGGAGGCGGCCAACGCGCTCGCCGTCCTGCTGCTCCAGGTCGGGGACACGGCCGGTGCCGAGCCGTGGTTCTCCAAGGCCGCGGAGGCGGGCAGCGTCGACGCCGCGTTCAACCTGGGCATCCTGTTCGCCGGGCGGGGCGAGGAGACGGTCGCGCTGCGCTGGTACGAGCGGGCAGCCGCCGCCGGACACACCGAGGCGGCGCTCCAGGTCGGGATCGCCCGGCTGCGGGACGGCGACGAGCGGGAGGCCGAGCGGCATCTGCGGTGCGCCGCGGGCGGGGGCAGCGCGGAGGCGGCGTACCGGCTGGCGGCCGTGCTCGACGCGCGCCGGCCGCCGCAGCCCGCGCACGAGCTGGGCGAGATCGTGCACGAGAAGACCGAGTGCGAGGAGTGGTACGAGCGGGCGGCCACGCAGGGGCACCGACGGGCCCAGGTGCGGGTCGGGATGCTGGCCGCGGCGCGGGGTGACGTGGTGGAGGCGGCACGGTGGTACCGCACGGCCGCCACGGCCGGGTCGCGCAACGGTGCCTTCAATCTGGGGCTGCTGCTGGCGAGGGAGGGCAGCGAGCCCGAGGCGGTGGTGTGGTGGACCCGGGCCGCAGACGACGGGCACGGGCGGGCGGCGCTCCGGCTCGCCCTGGTCTACGCGCGTCGCGGTGAGCTGGCGGAAGGGAAACGGTGGGCGGACCGGGCGGTGTCGCTGGGGCCGGGAGAGGTCGCGGAGCGGGCGGCGCGGCTGCGGGACGCGCTGCGGGAGGAGCTGTCGGCCTGACGGCGCCCGGGTGCCGCTCCAGCGGTACGGACGGCCCGCAGGCCGTGCCGCCCCCCAGGCTGTTCGCGCCGCAGGTCGCAGGGCTGTCGCAGGGCTGTCGCAGGGCTCACAGGTATTGATTTGCTTCCGCCCTCCTCCTTCACGTAACGTTGCATTCATCGACGCGGGGTGGAGCAGCTCGGTAGCTCGCTGGGCTCATAACCCAGAGGTCGCAGGTTCAAATCCTGTCCCCGCTACTGAAGGCCGAGGGCCGGAATCCGAAAGGGTTCCGGCCCTCGGTTTTTTCGTCGACCAGGACGCGTGGGCCACGGCACACCGACCGTCGGCACACCGACCGCAACGCGAAGCCCCGGCGCCCGCAAGGGGCACCGGGGCTTCGGAGCTGAGCGAAGCGCTACGCCGCCGCGCAGGTGGGGCAGGTGCCGCGGTACGTCACCTCGACGCCTGAGACGGAGAAGCCGAAGCGCTCCGAGGCGGGGAGGTCCGCCAGCGGGTTGCCGGTCGGGTGGACGTCGCGGATCGCGCCGCACCGGGCGCACACCAGGTGGTGGTGCGGACGGTGGGCGTTGGGGTCGTACCGCTTGGCGCGCTTGTCCGTGGCGACCTCGAGCACCTCGCCGAGGGAGACCAGCTCGCCGAGCGTGTTGTACACCGTCGCCCGGGAGATCTCGGGCAGCTTGGCGACCGCCCTGGCGTGCACCTCGTCGGCCGTCAGGTGGACGTGATCGCCGTCGAGGACCTCGGCCACGACGCGTCGCTGCGCGGTCATCCGCCAGCCGCGTCCGCGCAGGCGTTCCAGAAGGTCACTCATGCGCACCAGCCTAACAGCAGGGGGGAACAGAACCCGATCAGGTGTGATTTTGGAGATGTACTCGACTTGGACTGTGTCCATTGTAGGATCGGGCTTGGCTCTGGCCAAGGTTCATACCCGCTGTCGGGCGGTGTCAGGCGGGGATGTGCTGCCGGGCCGGTACCCAGCAGCGGATGATGTCGCGGACCGAGACGATCCCGGCCGGTTCGCCCCGGTCCAGGACGATCAGATGCCGGAAGCCGCCGTGGGCCATGGCGCGGGCCGCCTCCTCCAGGGTCCAGGTCGGCGCGGCGAAGACCACGTTGTTGGTGGTGTGGGCGTGGGTCCGCTCGGTGTCCGGGTCCTGACCCAGGCCGACGGAGTTGAGGATGTCCCGCTCGGTGAGGATGCCTATGCCGCCGGCGTCCGGATCGAGGACGACGGCGGCGCCGACATGACGCGCGGACATCAGGGCGGCTGCCTGGCGGAGGGTGTGGGCGGGGCCGATGGTGAGAACCACCGTGCTCATGGCGTCGCGGACGAGCATGGGCTGGAACACCTCCTACGGATCCATGGGACTAGTTCATGGATTCACAAGTTCACAAGTGGGGGTGTTGTCAGCGTCCCAGGTAAAGCCAGGGTCAACAAGAGGGCGCGCGTGGCCAATTGAGGGCGTGCGCGCTCATCTGTGGGCGTCAGCGGCGCCCGTCGAGATACCCCAGGAGCTCGTCGTGCAGCAGCCCGTTCGACGCGGCCGCGTCACCGCTGTGCGGGCCCGGGCGGCCGTCGAGTCCGGTGAAGGTGCCGCCGGCCTCCGTCACGACGATCGCGTTGGCCGCCATGTCCCAGAGGGACAGCTCGGGCTCGGCGCAGAAGTCGATGGAACCCTCGGCGACCATCATGTACGGCCAGAAGTCGCCGTACGCGCGCGTGCGCCACACCTCGCGGGTCAGGTCGAGGAAACCGCGCAGCCGGCCGCGCTCCTCCCAGCCGGAGAGCGAGGAGTACGCGAACGAGGCGTCGGAGAGGTTCGCCACGCGTGAGACGTGCAGCCGGGAGGCGGAGGAGAGGCTGCGCCCGGAGTAGGCGCCGTGGCCCTTGGCGGCCCACCAGCGGCGGCCCAGGGCCGGTGCCGAGACCAGACCGACGACCGGCTGGTAGCCGCCCTCACCGGCCTCCATCAGGGAGATGAGGGTCGCCCAGACCGGGACGCCACGGACGTAGTTCTTGGTGCCGTCGATCGGGTCGATCACCCAGCGACGAGGTCCCGTGCCCTCGAGGCCGTACTCCTCGCCGAGGATCGCGTCCCGGGGGCGGGCGCGCTGGAGCTGGCCGCGGATCAGTTCCTCGGCGGCCTTGTCGGCCTCGCTCACCGGGGTCATGTCCGGTTTGGTCTCGACCTTGAGGTCGAGGGCCTTGAAGCGGTCCATGGTCGCGGCGTCGGCGGCGTCCGCGAGGACGTGCGCGAGACGGAGGTCGTCGAGGTAGTCCGGCATGGGACGAACGGTATCCGGCGGGGGTCGGACGGGGCCACAGGGGACCAGGGTGCGGACGATGCGCGCGGCCGACTGCTTCCGCGCACCCTTGACAGTGCCCCCTTGCGCGTCAAACCTGTCAGCAAGCCGCTCGCCCCGGGAGGCGATGATGCCTGCAGCGCGGGAATCCCTACTGGACGCCGCCTTCGCGGCGCTTGCCGAGCGGCCGTGGTCCGCGGTGCGGATGGTGGACGTCGCCGTGACGGCCGGGGTGTCCCGGCAGACCCTCTACAACGAGTTCGGCAGCAAGGAGGGCCTGGCCAGGGCGCTGGTGCGGCGGGAGGCCGACGGGTATCTCGCCGGCGCCGAGCGTGCCCTGGCGGTCCCCGGCGACGTGCGCGAGCGCCTCACCGCCACCGCCGAGTGGACCGTCTCCGTCGCCCGCGACAACGTGCTGGTACGGGCCGTGCTCACCGGCTGCTGGAGCGAGCGCCTGCCGTCCCCGACGCTCTCCGCGGTGCCGTCCTCCTCCGCCGTCCCGGCGCAGCGGCGGGCGGACGGCCCACTGCCCTCGCCCGGCGACCTCCTGGCGGCCGTCCGTGACCGGGCCGTCGCCGCGCTCGGCGGTCCCGGCGCGGCCCGCGCGGACATGACCGAGCTGGCGCGCTCCTGCGAACTCGCCGTCCGCCTCGCCCTGTCCTGCGTCGCGGCGCCACCGCCCGGGGAGGACGGGGTGGCGGACCTGGTGCGGTGCGCGTTGCAGCGCCAGAACACGCACGGGAACACGCACCAGAACACCCACCAGAACACGCAGTAGCGGGTAGCGGCATGCGGCCTAGTGCGTCGACCCCGACAGCTGGAGCCCGATCACTCCTATGATCACCAGGCTGATCGAGACGATCTTCAGGACGGACACCAGGTCGCCCAGGAAGATCATTCCGTAGATCGCGGTGCCCGCCGCGCCGATGCCGGTCCATACGGCGTACGCCGGGCCGACGTCGAGTTTCTTCAGGGAGAGGGTCAGCAGGCCGAAGCTGCCGAGGGCGAAGATGCAGAAGGCGATCGTCGGCCAGAGCCGGGTGAAGCCGTGCGAGAGCTTCAGGCAGACGGCGAAGCCGGTCTCGAGCAGTCCCGCGACGATGACCAGCAGCCACGCCATGTGCTGTCCTCCCGTGTGTGCGGCTCGGTGCGATTATGCACTTACCGGACTCAGCACCCCACAAACAACGCGGAGGTCAGCCCCCTCCTCCGTCACCTGCTCAGCCCGGTTCCCCGGTCGCCTCAGTCCCCGTCCGTCCGTTCCCGCGTGGCCAGCAGCCGCCGCAGCGAGTACAGCCGCGCCGGGTCCGCGTGGCCCTCGGCCACCCACGCGTCCAGCGCGCAGTCCTGCTCGTCGTGACTGCACGCGCGCGGGCAGTTCACCGTCCCCGGCTCCAGGTCGGGGAAGGCGTGGATCACCCGGGACGGGTCGATGTGGGCGAGGCCGAACGACCGTACGCCCGGAGTGTCGATCACCCAGTCGTCGGTGCCGTCGAGGGGCAGGGCGAGAGCCGAGGTCGTGGTGTGCCGGCCCCGGCCGGTCACCGCGTTGACATGACCCGTCAGCCGGCGCCTGTCCTGCGGGACCAGCGCGTTGACGAGGGTGGTCTTGCCGACGCCGGAGTGGCCGACGAACGCCGTGATCCGCCCGGCCAGGTGCTCGCGCACCCGGTCCGCCGCGTCGCCGTTCTCCAGCTCCTCGCGGCTGGTGACGACGTACGGGATGTCGAGGTGGCCGTACAGCTCCAGCAACTTGTCCGGCGACGCCAGGTCCGACTTCGTCATGACCAGCAGCGGGGTCAGACCGCCGTCGAACGCCGCGACCAGACAGCGGTCGATCAGGCGCGGGCGGGGCTCGGGGTCGGCGAGGGCGGTGACGACGGCGAGCTGGTCGGCGTTGGCGACCACCACCCGCTCGTACGGGTCGTCGTCGTCCGCGGTGCGGCGCAGCACCGAGGTGCGCTCCTCGATGCGGACGATCCGGGCGAGGGTGTCCTTCTTGCCGGACAGGTCGCCGACGATCGCCACCCGGTCGCCGACGATCGCCGCCTTGCGGCCCAGTTCGCGGGCCTTCATCGCCATCACGACGCGGTCGTCGACCAGACAGGTCAGCCGGCCCCGGTCGACGGTGAGGACCATGCCCTCGGCGGCGTCCTCGTGCTTGGGCCGGATGTGGCTGCGAGGCCGGTTGCCCTTGCGGTTCGGGCGGCTGCGGATGTCGTCCTCGTCGGTGTGCTTGCCGTAGCGGCGCATGGCTAACGTCCCTGAACCCCGAGCATCCCGGTCCACAGGTCGGGGAAGTCCGGCAGTGTCTTCGCCGTGGTCGCCACGTTCTCGATCTGCACGCCCTCCACGGTCAGGCCGATGATCGCGCCGGCCGTCGCCATGCGGTGGTCGTCGTAGGTGTGGAAGATCCCGCCGTGCAGCCGGCGCGGACGGATGTGCAGGCCGTCGGCCGTCTCCGTCACGTCCCCGCCCAGCTCGTTGATCTCCTTGGTCAGCGCCGCCAGGCGGTCCGTCTCGTGCAGCCGCAGGTGCGCGACGCCGCGCAGGGTGGACGGGGAGTCGGCGAGGGCGGCGACGGCCGCGATGCCCGGGGTCAGCTCGCCGACGTCGCTGAGGTCGACGTCGACACCGTGGACCGAGCCCGAGCCGGTGAACACCAGCCCGTAGTCGGTCAGCTCGCAGGAGCCGCCCATCTCGGTGAAGATCTCGCGCAGCCGGTCACCCGGCTGGGTGGTGCGGGCCGGCCAGTCGGGCACGGTCACCCTGCCGCCCGTCACCAGCGCCGCCGCCAGGAACGGCTGGGCGTTGGACAGGTCCGGCTCGATCGTCAGGTCCCGGCCCAGCAGCGCGCCCGGGGTGACCCGCCAGACGTTCGGCTCGCCGCCCGACTCCGGGGTGTCCACCTGGGCACCGACCGCGCGCAGCATGTCCACGGTCATCCGGATGTGCGGTACGGAGGGGAGCGTGGCGCCCGTGTGGCGGACCTCCACGCCCTGGTTGAACCGGGGGCCGGAGAGCAGCAGCGCCGACACGAACTGGGACGACGACGAGGCGTCGATCTCCACCGGGCCGCCGTCCAGCGCGCCCACGCCGTGCACGGTCAGGGGCAGCGCGCCCCGGCCGTCGTCGTCGATCCGGGCACCGAGGACGCGCAGCGCGTCGATGACACCGTGCAGGGGACGCTCGTACGAGCGAGGGTCGCCGTCGAACCGGACCGGGCCGTCGGCCAGCGCGGCGACCGGCGGCAGGAACCGCATGACCGTGCCCGCGTTGCCGACGTCGACCGCGGCCGGGCCGTGCAGCCCCGCCGGGAGCACGCGCCAGGCCTCGCCGGTGCCGTCGGGGCCCACGCCCTCCTCGATGCCGATGCCCATCGCGCGCAGGGCCTCCGCCATCAGCAGGGTGTCCCGGGAACGGAGCGGGCGACGCAGCCAGCCGGGTTCGGAGGCGAGGGCGGCGAGGACGAGGGCGCGGTTGGTGACCGACTTCGACCCCGGAACGTGGACCGTCGCGTCGACGGCCTCGCTCACGGTGGGGGCGGGCCAGAGGGCGGTGTGGGCCGGGTTCACGGGCATGCGTTCACTTTAGTCTTACGCCGTGGTTCGGGTGCGGCGGCGTTGGGGCTGGTCGCACCCCCGGGAGTGGCGCCCTTGAGAGCCGCGCCCCGAGCGTCCGCCCCGGAGAGTCGCGCCCCTGGCCAGCGGGGCGGGCTCACAGCCCGAGCAGCCAGCGCCCCCCGCCCATCAGCGAGCACAGGCTCACCGCGTGGAACAGGAACAGCCACAGCCCCGCCGGTACGTGCGTCAGCCGTGACAGCTGGTCCGCGTCCGAGTCGCCCGCCCCGCCCCGGGTCCGCTTCAGCTGGAGCTCGAAGGCCGGGCGTACCCCACCCAGCAGCAGGAACCACACCACCGCGTACGCGAACGCCGCCTGCACCTGGGGGCCCGCCAGCCAGGAGACCAGCAGGAACGTGCCCCCCGTGAGGACCACCGTGAGCGCCCCGTACGCGTTGCGGATCATCACCAGCATCGCCACCAGCAGGGCCGTGGCCAGCCACAGCAGCAGGGTGATGCGGCCGGCGCCGAGGAGGGCCGCGCCGCCCAGGCCGAGGAGCGGGGGAGCGGTGTAGCCGGCCGCCGCCGTGAGGATCATGCCGAGGCCGTACGGCTTGCCGCGGCTGACGGTCAGACCGCTGGTGTCGGAGTGCAGCCGGATGCCGGTGAGCTGGCGGCCGGTCAGCAGGGCGATCAGGCCGTGGCCGCCCTCGTGGGCGATGGTGATGGCGTTGCGGGATATTCGCCACAGGGTGTGCGGGACGACGACGGCGAGCGCGGCGACCGCGGTGGCGATCACCACCCACAGGTCGGGGTCGGACTGGGTGCCGACGAGACGGTCCCACAGGTCGGGCAGCGCTAGGGCGGCGGTGCTCTCCATGTTCGGTGGTGGCTCCCTCTCGTTGAGTACAGGGGTGTCGGCGCGGGGCGCCGTCTTTCGGGGGGTGGTGGCCGGGTGACGGGTGGGCCTGGCAGTGTGGCACGCATGTGCGGACGGTATGCAGCGAGTCGCAGGCCTGAGGATCTCGCAGGAATCTTTGAAGTCGAGAAGTGGGAGCCGGAGGAGACTCTGGAGCCCGACTACAACGTGGCGCCGACCAAGGAGGTCTACGCCGTCCTCGACCGTCCGGTGAAAGACGCCGGCGACCCGCGCCCGGTTCGCCAGCTGCGCAGGCTGAAGTGGGGGCTCGTGCCGTCCTGGGCCAAGACGCCCGAGGGCGGCGCCCGGATGATCAACGCGCGCGCGGAGACCGTCCACGAGAAGCCGTCGTACCGCCGTGCCTTCGCCGCGCGGCGCTGCATCCTGCCCGCCGACGGCTACTACGAGTGGGTCACGGCCAAGGAGGAGCGGGACCTGGAGGTCGAGGGGAAGAAGAAGCGCCCGCGCAAGCAGCCCTACTTCGTGCTGCCGGCCGACGGCTCGGTGTTCGCGATGGCCGGGCTCTACGAGTTCTGGCGCGACCGGACCCTGCCCGACGACCACCCGCAGGCCTGGTGGGTGACCTGCTCGGTGATCACGACCGAGGCGGAGACGACCCCGCTCGCCGTGGCCCCCGCCGACGGGCCGCACGCCCTCGCCGACATCCACCCCCGGATGCCGCTGATGCTCACGCCCGACCGCTGGGACGCCTGGCTGGACCCGGCCCGCTCCGACCTGGACGGCCTGCGCTCCCTCCTCGACCCCCCGCCGGCCGGTCTGATGCGCGCCTACCCCGTGTCCACGGCCGTCAGCAACGTCCGCAACAACACCCCGGAGCTGCTGAAGGAGCTGGAAGGCCCGGAGGAGGGCACACTTTTCTGACGTGACCACCGTGACCTCAGAGATCGTCTCCACCGACGCGGGCGACGCCCGTGTCACCTGGCACCCCGCCGACGCGCCGCGGCTCGTCCTCGCCGTCAGTCACGGCGCCGGCGGCGGCATCGAGGCCCGTGACCTCCAGACCCTGGCCCGGGTGCTGCCGGGCCACGGCGTCACCGTCGCCCTCGTCGAGCAGCCCTGGCGGGTGGCCGGCAAGAGGGTGGCGCCCGCGCCGAAGACGCTGGACGTCGGCTGGCGCGGGATCTGGCCGGCCGTCGCCGGCCCCGGGCTGCCGGTGATCTCCGGCGGGCGGTCGGCGGGGGCCCGGGTGGCCTGCCGTACCGCCGGCGAACTCGGCGCGCACGCCGTCCTCGCGCTCGGCTTCCCGCTGCACCCGCCGGGCCGGCCCGAGAAGTCCCGCGCCGCCGAGCTGCTCGGCGCCGGGGTGCCCACGCTCGTCGTCCAGGGCGGGAACGACAGCTTCGGACGGCCCGAGGAGTTCCCCGAGGGCGACTACGAGCTGGTCGAGGTGCCGGACGGCGACCACGGCCTCGCGGTGCCCAAGCGGGCCGGGATCAGCCAGGAGCAGGCGCTGGAGATCGTCTCGACCGCCGTCGTGCAGTGGGCCGGGTCACTCGGGTAAAGAGTCACTCGGGTAAAGGGCAGGGAATGTCGGGGCGCCGCTCTCTGTTGAGCCGGACAGAAGTGCTGAACACGCAGCACCGATGTCGTGGGAAAGGAAGTCCGCCGCATGGGTTCGACCATCTGCCCGAGCCGCAGCGCCCGCACTGACCTGGACTGGACGGTGCTGCACGCGGCCAGGACCGCTCCTATTCGAGGGGCGGCAGGCACGGGTAGTCGTCTATCCTCCGATTCGAGTGGGACCGGTTTCGGTTCTGCCCGCGATCTTGAGGAGGTGGGTCCGGTCACCGGTACCGACGCAGGGACCGACAACGGCCAGGCGGAGCTGCCCGAGGGCCAGGGCGCGGAAGCGGCGACGGGCACGGAGTCGACCGCCGAGCGCAGTGCGCGCTTCGAGCGGGACGCGCTGGAGTTCCTCGACCAGATGTACTCGGCCGCCCTGCGCATGACGCGCAACCCGGCGGACGCGGAGGACCTGGTGCAGGAAACGTACGCCAAGGCGTACGCGTCCTTCCACCAGTTCCGCGAGGGCACCAACCTCAAGGCCTGGCTGTACCGGATCCTCACCAACACCTTCATCAACTCGTACCGCAAGAAGCAGCGTGAGCCCCAGCGCAGCGCGGCCGAGGAGATCGAGGACTGGCAGCTGGCCCGCGCCGAGTCGCACATGTCGACCGGTCTGCGCTCCGCCGAGTCGCAGGCGCTGGACCACCTGCCCGACTCGGACGTGAAGTCAGCACTGCAGGCGATCCCCGAGGAGTTCCGCATCGCCGTGTATCTGGCGGATGTCGAGGGCTTTGCGTACAAGGAGATCGCCGACATCATGGGGACACCCATCGGTACGGTGATGTCCCGGCTGCACCGGGGCCGCCGTCAACTGCGCGGCATGCTCGAGGACTACGCCCGTGAGCGCGGGCTGGTCCCGGCCGGCGCCGGAGAGTCGAACGAAGCGAAAGGCTCGGGCTCATGAGCTGCGGAGAGCCGCACGAGACGGATTGCAGCGAGGTTCTCGACCATCTCTACGAGTTCCTCGACAGCGAGATGCCGGAGGTGGACCGGGACAAGTTCAAGGTCCACTTCGACGAATGCTCGCCGTGCCTGGAGAAGTACGGCCTGGAGCAGGCCGTGAAGAAGCTGGTCAAGCGGTGCTGCGGACATGACGACGTGCCGACCGACCTGCGCGCCAAGGTCCTCGGCCGGCTCGATCTGATCCGCTCCGGCCAGACCGTGCCCGAGCATGACGTGACGGCTTCGCCGGTGACTCCCCAGGAGTCCTGAGCACCAGGCGTCCTGAACACCAGGCGTCCCGAGCACCGGTCGTCCTGAATTCTTCTCGGGTCACTCGAATGTGCTAATCGGCGGGTGATACGCCCGCCCGCCCACCCCCGGCCGTCCTAGGCTCCTGAGCCCGGACAGGCACGGCTGGGGGAGGCGGACATGCAGACAGTCCCGGCACGGGCGCGTGCCTATGCCGCCTGTGTCGCCCTCGGTGCCCTGGCCTGTCTCACCCCGCTCACCACCGTGACGACACCCTGGTGGGCCGTCGGCCTGCTCGCCGCCCTGTACGCCGGGGGCGAGCAGATCGCCCGGCGCCGGTTCGCGGGCACCTTCTCGACGGTGCTGCTGGCCGGCGCCTTTCTGCTGGCACCGCCCGCCGCCGCGCTCGTCCCGCTCCCCGGGGCTCTGCTCTCGCACGTCGAGCAGGGCCCCGTTGCGCTGCGCCGGATCTGGCGCGCGGCCCAGTCCTCCCTGGCGGTGTGGGCCGCCGCGCGGGTGCACGGCGCGCTGGGCGGCCCGGACACCGTGCTCGGTTCCGCGCTGCCGTACGCGCTGCTGCCGGCGGGCGCGGCCGTCCTCGTCTTCTGCGCCGCGCTCGCCCTGCTGGACGGCGGCATGCTCGCGCTCGCCGAGGGCCTGCCGCTGCGGCGGGTCTGCCGGGGGCTGTTCGTGCGCTCGCTCGCGCCCCTCGCCGTGCACGGACTCGCCGGGCTGATGACGGCCGTGCTGTGGCGCAGCCCGTACGGGCCGGTCTCCGCGCTGCTCGTGCTGTTCCCGGTGGGCGTCTCATGGTGGGTGTTCGCCCAGTACCACCGGGAGCGTGCCGCCCACCGGGCCACCATCCGGGCGCTGGTGCAGGCCGTCGACATCAAGGACGGGTACACCCGCGGGCACAGTGAGCGGGTCGGCCAGGCCTCGATGATGATCGCGCGCGAACTCGGCATGGACGAGGGGCGGATCGAGGTCCTCCGGTTCGCCGGGATCCTGCACGACGTCGGCAAGCTCGGCGTCCCCACCCGGCTGCTCCGCAAGGACGGACCGCTGACTCCCGAGGAACGGCGCGTGATCGAGCTGCACCCCGAGTACGGGCACGAGATCACCCGGGGCATCTCCTTCCTCGGCGAGGCCCGCTCGGCGATCCTCCACCACCACGAACGGATCGACGGCAGCGGCTATCCGTACGGTCTGGCGGGCAGTCAGATCCCGGAGCCCGCGCGGGTGGTGGCCGTCGCGGACGCCTTCGACGCGATGACCTCCAACCGGTGCTACAGCCGGGCCCGGCCGGTGGACGCGGCGCTGGAGGAGCTGCGGCGGTGCGCGGGGGCGCAGTTCGATCCGCGGATGGTGACGGCCCTGGAGCGCGTGATCGGCCGGGAGGGCTGGCATCCGGTGGTCACCGCCGACGAGCCCGCGCCGTCCGTTCCCCCGCAGCCGTCCGCGCGCCGGAACCCGGAGGTGCACCGATGACCTGCCGCTTCCCCCTGCTCGCCCTGCGTGCCGCCGCAGTCCTGCTCGCCGCGGTCTGCCTCCTCGTCACCCTGCGCACGGGCGTCGAGGCGGGCCGGACCGCCCTCGCCTTCGGCGTCCTGGTCGCCGTCGGCGAGCTGATCCGCCCCCACTCCCGGCCCCGCCCGGGCGCGGGGTCCCCCCTGACCGGGTCCGGGCTGCGCGAGGCCGCGCCGCTCGGCGCCGCCGGGGCCCTGTCGTACGCGCTGCTCGGGGAGCACGCCGGACAGCCCACGCAGCACGGGGCCGCGCAGGTGGTGTCCGTCGTGGCCGCCGCCGCGCTGCTGGGGAGCGTGCCGCGGCTGGCCCGGGGGCAGGGCCCCGTCCTCGACCACCTGGTGCGGCGGATCCTGGCCGTCGGCTTCACCGCGGTGTGCTTCCAGCCGCTCTACCACTGCGGCTTCTTCGACGGCTGGAGCGGCTCGGCGTACGCGCTGCTGCTGCTCGCGCTGCTCGTCCTGACCGTGCTCTGCGACGCCGTGGTCGCCGCCGCGCTGGCGCACTCCCGTACCGGCTGGCCGTTCGGGCCGCTGCTGCGGGACGAGCTGCGGGCCGTGCCCGGGATCGGGTCGGCGGTGTGCGCGACGGGCGCGGTGATGGCGCTCGCGGTGGCCGTCGTCGGCCTGTGGGCGCTGCCCGTGTTCTCGGTGCCGCTGCTGCTCACCCAGCTGTCCCTGCGCCGGTACGCCGCCGTGCGCGCCACCTATCGGCAGACCATCGCCTCCCTCGCCCGCGCCACCGAGATCGCCGGGTACACCCCGGCCGGGCACGCCCACCGGGTCGCCGCGTTGGGCCAGGCCGTGGGCCGCGACCTGGGGCTTCCGGAGGCGGAGCTGACCGTGCTGGAGTACGCGGCCCTGATGCACGACATCGGCCAGCTCAGCCTGGTCGACCCGGTCCCGGCCGGGGCCACCGCGGACCTGCCCGCGGCCGAGCAGCGGCGGATCGCGCTGCTCGGCGGGGCCGTCGTCCGTCAGACCGGGGCGGGTCCCCAGGTCGCGGCGGTCGTCGAGCGGCAGGCCGACCCCTACCCCGAGCAACCGGTGGCCGCCCGCATAGTCCGGGTGGTGAACGCGTACGAGGAGAAGGTGCGCGACGCGGGTCCGGGCGGGCCGCTCACCGCCCTGGAGGAGCTGCGGCTGGGCACCGGCGGGGAGTACGCGCCGGAGGTCGTGGAGGCGCTGGCCAGGGTGCTCGCACGGGACTGTCTGACCCTGCCCAGGGGTGGGTAACCCATGGGTAATGAGCGGCCTTCCAGCCACACGTGGTTGGATGCGAGGGAGAGAGTGTCCGGGGGCACTGGCCAGCCCACACCACGGAACTGGCAGGCGGGAATCGTGAGGATCTTCGGCAAGGGACGGCACCGGCCCTCCGCCTCCTGGCGGCAGGCCACGGACCGCGCGTTCACGCTGATCGGCGACGGACGGTACGAGGACGCGGGCGCGCTGCTGACACGTGCCGCCGATCTGGAGCCCTGGCTGTCCGAGTCCTGGTTCAACCTCGCCCTGCTGCACAAGTTCCGGCACGACTGGGAGCAGGCCCGCACCGCAGGCCTGCGGGCGGTGGCCCTGCTCGACCGGGAGACCGGCGCCCCCGACTGGTGGAACGTCGGCATCGCCGCCACCGCGCTCCAGGACTGGCCGCTGGCCCGCCGCGCCTGGCAGGCCTACGGGCTGCACGTCCCCGGCAGTGTGACCGGCTCCGGCGAGCCCCTCGGCATGGAGCTGGGCAGCGCGGCCGTACGGCTGTCCCCGGAAGGGGAGGCCGAGGTCGTCTGGGGGCGGCGGCTGGATCCCGCGCGCATCGAGGTGCTGTCGATCCCGCTGCCGTCGTCCGGGCGGCGCTGGGGCGAGGTCGTATTGCACGACGGTGTCCCGCACGGGGAGCGGACCACGTCCACCGGGCACTCCTACCCCGTCTTCGACGAGATCGAGCTGTGGGCGCCGTCACCGGTCCCCACCTGGGTGGTGCTGCTGGAGGCGGCCAGCGAGGCCGACCGGGACGCCCTGGAGCAGCTCGCCGCCGACGCGGGCTTCGCCGCGGAGGACTGGTCGTCGTCGGTGCGGCTGCTGTGCCGGATGTGCTCGGAGTCGCGGATGCCGTCGGACGAGGGCGACGGGGAGCATCTCGACCCCCACGACCACAGTGAGCCGGGGCATCCGGGGCCGCTGGGGCACCGGACGGACGGGCAGCTGTGGGTGCCCGAGCGGGAGTGCGGGGTGGCCGCGCCCGCTGCGCTGGTGCGGGGACTGCTGGACGGCTGGGTCGCCGACAGCCCGGACTCCAGGGCGTGGCGGGATCTCGAAGAGGTTTGCTGAACGGCTCCCTCCGGCCCGCTCCCTTTAGGCTGTACTCGCAGATTTCTCTTCAGGTTGCAGGAAGGCATACGTCGGTCATGGCGCAGCAGGACACCGATCAGCAGCACGCGGGCGTGCTCCCCGTGGACGACGAGGGCTTCGTCATCGACACCGAGGAGACGGAGGAGCGGGAGCTGGCCTACCGCGAGCGCGGCACCTCGCGGCCGATCACCGTCGTCGGGAACCCGGTGCTGCACAAGGAGTGCAAGGACGTCACCGAGTTCGACGACGCGCTGCTGAAGCTGGTGGACGACATGTTCGCGAGCCAGCACACCGCCGAGGGCGTGGGCCTGGCCGCCAACCAGATCGGCGTCGACCTGAAGGTCTTCGTCTACGACTGCCCCGACGACGAGGGCAACCGGCACACCGGCGTGGTCTGCAACCCCAAGCTCGTCGAACTGCCCGCCGACCGGCGCCGGCTGGACGACAGCAACGAGGGCTGCCTGTCGGTGCCCACCGCCTACGCGCCGCTGGCCCGCCCCGACTACGCCGAGGTGACCGGGCAGGACGAGAAGGGCAATCCGATCAAGGTGCGCGGCACCGGGTACTTCGCTCGGTGTTTGCAGCACGAGACGGATCACCTGTACGGCTACCTCTACATCGACCGGCTCTCCAAGCGCGAACGCAAGGACGCGCTGCGGCAGATGGCCGAGAACGAGCCCCGCTACCCCGTGGTCGCCAACGACTGAGCCACGTACGCAGCGATCACGACGCCTGGCCGGGAACCCTCCCGGCCAGGCGTCGTTCGTATGTCCGTCGGACGTTCGATCGCTTACGCACATCGACTGATCCATAACCAGTCACGCGGGGGTGGATTATCAGCATGTTGGGGTAGTGAATGAAGCAAATCCGTTCCCAGAACGGTCAGTTGTAGTGCTGAATGGGGAGTGCGGGGATACGCAACGGCGCACGCCCGGCACGGCGGGAGGGGCGTGTGCCCACTGGCGGCTGAGAGGGGTTGTTCGTGCCAGCTTTCCCATGCAGCACCACATACAGCACCACGGCGACGGTGGCCGCGCCCGCGGTCCCGCCCTCGCTCTCTCTTCCGGTCATCGAGGCCGCGTTTCCCCGGCAACTGCATCCGTATTGGCCGCAGTTGCAGGAGAAGACCCGTGCCTGGCTGCTGGAAAAACGGTTGATGCCGGCGGACAAGGTCGCAGAATATGCCGACGGCCTGTGCTACACGGATCTGATGGCGGGATACTACCTGGGAGCCTCGGACGAGGTTATGCAGGCCATCGCCGACTTCAGCGCCTGGTTCTTCGTCTGGGACGACCGGCACGACCGTGACGTCGTGCACGGTCGCACCGCGGACTGGCGACGACTCAGGCTCCGGTTGCATGCCGCGCTGGACGCCCCGGTGGCCCACCTGCGCCATCGGGATCCGCTGGTGGCCGGACTCGCGGACAGTGCGCGCCGGCTCTTCGCCTTCCTTCCCGGCACCTGGAACGCGCGGTTCATCCGCCACTTCCACGCGGTGATCGAGGCGTACGACCGGGAATTCCACAATCGCATCGAAGGGCGGGTTCCCGGCGTCGACGAATACCTCGCGCTGCGCCGGCTCACCTTTGCGCACTGGATCTGGACGGACCTTCTGGAACTCAGTGCGGGACGTGAAATACCGGATGCGGTGCGGAAACATCCTTCCTTTCGGTGCGCGGCCCTGCTGAGTCAGGAATTCGCCGCCTGGTACAACGACCTCTGTTCGCTCCCGAAGGAAATAGCGGGCGACGAGGTGCACAATCTCGGAATCAGTCTCATCACCCATGAGGGGCTGACCCTGGAAGAGGCAGTGGAAGAAGTCCGGCGACGCGTCGAGGGATGTATATCCGGGTTCCTCGCCGTCGAAAGGGACGTCTTACGGCTCGCGGACCGTCTCGCCGACGGGACGGTCCGCGGAAAGGAACTCGCCGCTGCCGTACGGGACTGCCTCGCGAATATGCGGAACTGGTTCAGTTCCGTCTACTGGTTCCACCACGAGTCCGGCCGGTACATGGTCGACAACTGGGACGACCGGTCCACGCCCCCGTACGTCAACAACGAAGCGGCAGGTGAGAAATGACCGTCGAGTCGGTGAAGTCCGCGACACCCGCGCCATCCGAACTGCGTGAGCCACCCCTGGCCGGTGGCGGGGTCCCGCTCCTGGGTCACGGCTGGAGGCTCGCCCGCCATCCGCTGGCCTTCCTGGCCCGGCTGCGCGACCACGGCGACGTCGTCCGCCTCAAGCTCGGCCCCAAGACGGTGTACGCCGTCACGGCGCCGGAGCTCACCGGGGCGCTCGCCCTCAACCCCGACTTCATCGTCGCCGGACCCCTGTGGGAGTCCCTGGAGAGCCTGCTCGGCAAGGAGGGCGTGGCCACCTCCAACGGCCCGCGCCACCGCCGGCAGCGGCGCACCATACAGCCCGCGTTCCGGCTCGACGCCATCCCCGGCTACGGGCCGATCATGGAGGAGGAGGCCCACGCGCTCGTCGCCCGCTGGTCGAAGGGCGAGGTCATCGACGTCACCGCCGAGGCCTTCCGGGTGTCCGTGCGCATCTCCGCCCGCTGCCTGATGCGCGGCAGCTACATGGACGCCCGCTCCGAGCGCATCACCTCCGCGCTCGCCACCCTGTTCGCCGGTATGTACCGACGCATGGTGGTACCCCTCGGACCGCTTTATCGGGTGCCGGTTCCGGCCAACCGCGAATTCAACCGGGCGCTGGCCGATCTGCATCGCCTGGTGGACGAGATCGTCGCCGACCGCCGGGCATCCGGTCAAAAGCCGGACGATTTGCTGACGGCTTTGCTGGAGGCGACGGACGAGAATGGCGAGCCGATCGGGGAACAGGAGATCCACGACCAGGTCATCGCGATACTCACCCCGGGCAGTGAAACCGCCGGGTCCGTGCTCATGTCGCTGCTCCACGTGCTCACGGAGCACCCGGATCAGGTGGACAAGATCCGCGAAGAGGTGAAAAACGTTGTCGGTGACCGGCCGGTCACATTCGACGACGTCCGAAAGCTGCGGCACACCGCCAATGTCGTCGTCGAGACCATGCGGCTGTATCCCGCCGTATGGATATTGACCCGGCGCGCGGTGACCGACACCGAGCTCGGTGGATACCGCATTCCCGCCGACGCCGACATCATCTACAGTCCGTACGCGGTCCAGCGCGACGAGCGGTCGTTCGAACGGCACGAGGAGTTCGACCCCGACCGCTGGCTGCCCGGTCACTCCGAGGAGGTGCCGAAGCACGCCATGGCGCCGTTCGGCGTCGGCAACCGGAAGTGTCCGAGCGACCACTTCTCGATGGCCGCGCTCACGCTGATCGCCGCGACCGTGGCGAGCGCGTTCCGCTTCGAGCGGGCACCCGGCTCCGACCCCCGCACGCACATCGGCATCACGCTCCGGCCGCGCCGGCTGATGCTGCGGGCGCTGCCGGGGTGAGACGCGGCGTGCGGGTCAGGCGGCCTGCGGACCCCGGAACGCGCGGCGGTAGGCGTTCGGGGTCGTCCCCAGGGCCCGCACGAACTGATGGCGCAGGGCGCCCGCCGTACCGAAGCCGGTGCGCCAGGCGATCGCGTCCATCGTCTCGTCCGTCGCCTCCAGCAGCTGCTGGGCCAGCAGTACGCGCTGCCGCAGCAGCCAGCGGTAGGGGGTGGTACCCGTCTCCTGCTGGAAGCGGCGGGCGAACGTCCGCGGGGACATGTGGGCGCGGGCGGCGAGCTGTTCGACCGTGACCTCCTGGTCGAGGTGCTCCTCCATCCACGCCAGCACCTCGCCGACCGTGTCGCACGACGACCTGGGCAGCGGCCGCTCGATGTACTGTGCCTGGCCGCCGTCCCGGTGCGGCGGCACGACCATCCGCCGGGCGATCCGGTTCGCGACCTCGGGCCCCTGCTCCTTGCGGACCAGGTGGAGACAGGCGTCGATCCCGGCGGCCGTACCGGCGGAGGTGATCACCGGGTCGTCGTCGACGTAGAGGACGTCCGGTTCGACGACCGTCCGGGGGTGGCGGCGGGCCAGCACGTCCGCGTGCCGCCAGTGCACGGCGCAGCGCCGGCCGTCGAGCAGCCCCGCGGCGCCCAGCACGAAGACCCCGGAGCAGACGCTGAGCACCCGGGCGCCCCGGTCCACGGCCCGGCGCAGGGCGGCGAGCAGCTCGGGCGGAAACGCGCGGTCGAGATTCGCGTCCGAGGCCGGTACGGCGATCAGGTCGGCCTCCTCCAGCCGGTCGAGGCCGTACGGCGTCGACACGGTGAGCCCGCCGACATGGGTGCCCAGGACCGGACCCTCCGCCGACACCACGGCGAAGTCGTACACCGGCAGCCCCTCGTCGCTGCGGTCGAGGCCGAACACCTCGCAGACGACGCCGAGCTCGAAGGGATGCACGCCGTCGAGGAGGACCGCGGCCACGTTGCTCAGCATGGCCAACCTCGCTTCCTGGCAGAGGCTCTCTTCTCGCTCTTCGGCCGGGGGTCCGGGGGTTGTCCCCCGGGACAGCGCAGCAGCATGGTGACAGTGTGCACCCTGAGTGGCAGGAATTTGAAGGTGTGCGGCAGTCCTGCCACTCACGGTCAGGAGCGTCCGGCGGGACAGTGGTGTCCATGAACACGAACCAGATCGAAGGCCTCATCGGAATGCTCATGGTCCTCGGGATCCTCGTCCTCCTGGTCCTCCCCTCCGTGCTCGGCATCGTGCGCGACCGGCGCGCCGACCGGCAGATCAGGGAGGCCCAGGAGGCCCGGGAGGTCCCGGGCGACAGGGAGCGTCAGAAGTCCTCGTCCAGGTCCACGGAGCCCTCCACCGCGACCTGGTACGCCGACGGGCGGCGCTCGAAGAAGTTGGTCAGCTCCTGAACGCCCTGCAGCTCCATGAAGGAGAACGGGTTCTCCGAGCCGTACACCGGGGCGAAGCCGAGCCGCGCCAGGCGCTGGTCGGCGACGCACTCCAGGTACTGCCGCATGGAGTCGGTGTTCATCCCCGGGAGGCCGTCGCCGCACAGGTCACGGGCGAACTGCAGCTCGGCCTCGACGGCCTCCCGCAGCATGTCCGTCACCTGCTGTTCGAGCTGGTCGTCGAAGAGGTCCGGCTCCTCCTTGCGGACGGTGTCGACCACGTCGAACGCGAAGCTCATGTGCATGGTCTCGTCACGGAACACCCAGTTGGTGCCGGTGGCGAGGCCGTGCAGCAGACCCCGGCTGCGGAACCAGTAGACGTACGCGAAGGCGCCGTAGAAGAACAGGCCCTCGATGCACGCGGCGAAGCAGATGAGGTTGAGCAGGAAGCGGCGGCGGTCGGCCTTCGACTCCAGGCGGTCCAGCTTCTCGACCTCGTCGATCCACCGGAAGCAGAACTCGGCCTTCTCGCGGATGGACGGGATGTTCTCCACGGCGTCGAAGGCGGCCGCCCTGTCCTCCGGGTCGGGGAGGTAGGTGTCCAGGAGCGTCAGATAGAACTGGACGTGCACGGCCTCCTCGAACAGCTGGCGCGACAGGTACAGGCGCGCCTCCGGGGAGTTGATGTGCTTGTACAGCGTCAGCACGAGGTTGTTCGCGACGATCGAGTCGCCCGTCGCGAAGAACGCGACCAGCCGGCCGATCATGTGCTGCTCGCCCTCGGACAGCTTCGCCAGGTCGGCGACGTCCGAGTGGAGGTCGACCTCCTCCACGGTCCAGGTGTTCTTGATGGCGTCCCGGTAGCGCTCGTAGAAGTCCGGGTAGCGCATGGGGCGGAGCGTCAGCTCGAAGCCCGGGTCGAGCAGGTTTTTGGCAGACACAGTCTTGGCTTCGCTGGTCATTACTGGCAGGCCTCGCAGGACTCGGGGTTCTCAAGGGAGCAGGCGACGGCTTCTTCCGAGGGCACCTGCTGTACGGGGATGGAGGCTTGGGCCTGTGCGGCGCGGGCGATCCGGGTCGCCGGGCGCGAACGCAGGTAGTACGTCGTCTTCAGGCCCGACTTCCAGGCGTACGCGTACATCGAGGAGAGCTTGCCGATGGTCGGCGTCTCCAGGAACAGGTTCAGGGACTGGGCCTGGTCCAGGTACGGGGTGCGGGCGGCGGCCATGTCGATCAGACCGCGCTGCGGGATCTCCCACGCCGTGCGGTACAGGGCGCGCACCTCGGCCGGGATCCACGCGAAGTCCTGCACCGAACCGCCCGAGTCGCGCAGCGCCTCACGGGTCCGCGCGTCCCAGACGCCCAGCGCCTTGAGGTCCTGCACCAGGTACGAGTTGACCTGGAGGAACTCACCGGACAGCGTCTCGCGCTTGAACAGGTTGGACACCTGCGGCTCGATGCACTCGTACACACCGGCGATGGAGGCGATGGTGGCCGTCGGCGCGATGGCGAGGAGCAGCGAGTTGCGCATCCCGGTGGCGGCGATCCGCTCGCGCAGCGCCGCCCAGCGCTCCGGCCAGGTGAACTCGACGCCGTAGTGGTCGGGGTGCAGGACACCACGGGCGGTACGGGTCTTCTCCCAGGCCGGCAGCGGGCCGTTGCGCTCGGCCAGGTCCGCGGAGGCCTCGTACGCGGCGAGCATCACGCGCTCGGCGATCCGCGTGGACAGCGCCTTGGCCTCGGCGGAGTCGAAGGGCAGCCGCAGCTTGAAGAAGACGTCCTGGAGGCCCATCGCGCCCAGGCCCACCGGGCGCCAGCGGGCGTTGGAGCGGCCCGCCTGCTCGGTCGGGTAGAAGTTGATGTCGACGACCCGGTCGAGGAAGGTCACGGCGGTGCGGACGGTCTCGTCCAGCCGCTCCCAGTCGATGTCGCCGTTCGCCGTGTCGACGAACGCGCCGAGGTTGACCGACCCCAGGTTGCAGACCGCCGTCTCGCCGTCGTTCGTGACCTCCAGGATCTCCGTGCAGAGGTTCGAGGAGTGGATCACATGGCCCGGCTCGGCCGTCTGGTTGGCGGTGCGGTTGGCCGCGTCCTTGAAGGTCATCCAGCCGTTGCCGGTCTGCGCGAGGGTGCGCATCATCCGGCCGTACAGATCACGGGCCGGGATGGTCTTCCTGGCGAGCCCGGCGGCCTCCGCCTTGCGGTACGCGGCGTCGAACTCCTCGCCCCACAGATCGACCAGCTCGGGCACGTCGGCCGGGGAGAACAGCGACCACACCTCGTCGGCGTTCACCCGGCGCATGAACTCGTCCGGCACCCAGTGCGCGAGGTTCAGGTTGTGCGTACGGCGGGCGTCCTCACCGGTGTTGTCGCGCAGCTCCAGGAACTCCTCGATGTCGGAGTGCCAGGTCTCCAGGTAGACCGCGGCCGCGCCCTTGCGCCGGCCGCCCTGGTTCACGGCGGCCACCGAGGCGTCCAGGGTCTTCAGGAACGGGACGATGCCGTTGGAGTGCCCGTTGGTGCCGCGGATGAGGGACCCGCGGGAGCGGATCCGGCTGTACGACAGTCCGATGCCGCCGGCGTGCTTGGAGAGCCGGGCCACCTGGTGGTAGCGGTCGTAGATGGAGTCCAGCTCGTCCAGCGGGGAGTCGAGCAGGTAGCAGGACGACATCTGCGGGTGCCGGGTGCCGGAGTTGAAGAGCGTGGGGGACGACGGGAGGTAGTCGAGCCGGCTCATGAGCCCGTAGAGCGCGGCGACCTCGTCGACGGAGCGCGGGGTGTCGTCCTCGGCGAGGCCGGCGGCGACCCGCAGCAGGAAGTGCTGGGGCGTCTCGACGACCTTGCGCGTGAGGGGGTGGCGCAGCAGGTAGCGGCTGTGCAGGGTGCGCAGGCCGAAGTAGCCGAAGCGGTCGTCGGCGCCGGTGTCGATCAGCGCGTCGAGCCGCGCCGCGTGCAGCGTCACGAAGTCGGCGGTGCGGTCGGCGATGAGGCCCTCGCGGTGGCCGACGGCGACGGACTCGGTGAACGTCGTCACGCCCTGCGAGGCGGCCTCGGCGGCGATGCCGACGGTCAGCAGCCGGGCGGCCAGCTTCGAGTAGGCGGGGTCCTCGGAGATCAGGCCGGCGGCCGCCTCCGTGGCCAGCTCGCGCAGCTCCGTCTCGTCCGCCCGCGCGGACCGGCCGCGCAGCGCGGCGGCGGCGACCCGGCCGGGGTCGGCGTCGGGGAGGTCGGCGGTCAGCTCGGTCAGGGTCCGCAGCAACGCGGTACCGGGACCGTCGGTGTCCAGCTGGATGGCTGAAGCCGGGTCGGCTGGCGCGATGGTCACGTGGGGGCTCTCCCTCGCTCGGCAATGGGCCTGGCGGAGGGCAGGGGGCAGCACACGAGCGCGCACGGCGTCGCGGTCCACCGGCCCACTCCACGAGGCCCGGACGGCAGGCACCCGAGCCGGACGGCCGGGTGCGCTGTCGGCAGGTCCTCGGACTGACTCCTGCGCACGACGGCTCCTGGGAACAGACATGCACAAGTACACCGTTGCGGGACAGTTCCGGATTCGCACCGGATTCCCCTGCGACGACAGCGAGCATGAGCATACATCTTGTGCTCGCCGGTCACGCCACCCCCAGATGTTGTGTCGAGGCGGTTTCAGAGCGTCAACTGATAGGCGAGCAGAGTGATGTCGTCCAGCTCCGGCACGGGATTCCAGTCCCGCTCGGGTGTTCGGACGAAGCCGAGACGTTCGTAGATGCGATGGGCCGCGTACATGGTCCGCTGGGTCGACAGCACGACACGCGCGCAGCCGTCGACGGCCCGCGCGCGCTCGACGCAGGCCCACACGAGGGCCTCACCGGCACCCCGGCCGCGGCCGGCCCGGTCGACGGCGAGCATCCGGATCTCGGCCTCGCCGGGAACCGCCAGATCGGCCATCGGGCCGGGGCCCGGGACGAAGGTCACCCCACCGAGGAGCCGGCCGCCCTCCACGGCTACGAGCACCTCGGCGGCGGCCGCCCGCCCGGCCACGTCCTTCAGCACGGGCAGGTACAGGTCGTTCCCGCCGTAGTCGAGGAGGCCGTCCTCGAGATAGGCCCGGGCGGTGATCTCGCCCAGCGCCTCGTACTCGGCGATCTCCGCCGGTCGTATCACGATGTCCATGGCCCCGAGTCTGTCGGACGGCCGCACCCGGGAGCCCCCGATTTCCGCGGTGGGGCGGCCGGGTTGCGGGGCGTGCCGGGAGTGCTTCCATGGAAGAAGGCGTCGGCGCCCCGCAGGTCCTCCGTCCCGAGATCCGCTCTCGGAGGGAGCACACGATGACGAGGGTCGTCCGCCACCTGCCCGGCAAGGAACGGCCGCGCGACGCGCCGATGGCGACACTGGACCTCCGGCGCGCGGGAAGCCGGGTAGGACAGGGCCTCGTGGGCCGCTGGCACACCCTGACGATCCGTCTGGAGGCCCGCCGCGGGGCCACCCGCCCCCGGAAATGGCGCCGCTGGGTCACCTACGCCAACGTCACCCGGATCGTCTGGCTCGTCGCCGTGCTCGCGCTGCTCGCCTGGATCGGGGAGGGCCTGGCCATCCTCATCACGAGCGAGACGACCGGCTTCGAGAAATGGCGGCAGCACAACCAGGGTTTCGACACCGTCTTCAAGTTCGTCGGTCCGATCCTCGCCGCCTCGATCGCCGCCACGCTCTTCCTGTTCTGGTGGTACCGCTGGACCAAACGGCGATACCTCGCCAAGGCACTGCGCGATCCCCGCAAGCTGGTGCCCACCGCCGGGCACGACACCGCCGAGATCGTGGGACGGGAGGAGATCGCCCAGGTCATCGCCGAGCGGCTGCGCGAGCGCGACACCCGCCGGCCCTATCTGCTCGTCGGCGGCGTCGGCGCGGGGAAGACCGCCGTCCTCGTACGGCTCACCGAACTCCTGGCCCACCAGAACGCCGTACCCGTACCGATCCGGCTGCGGGACGCGGTCGACGGGGGCGACCTGAACTTCGAACATCTCGCCAGGCGCCGCTTCGCCGACGAGGCACCCAAGGGCATCCTGGCGCGCGGCAAGACCGACCGGGTCTGGCAACAGCTCCTCGCCGACGACAAGCCGGTCGTCCTCGCCGACGGCCTGGAGGAGGCCCTCCTCGACGACGGGCGCCAGCAGAACCGGGACAACGTCATCCGACGGGCCATCGAACGCGCCCACGAGGAGAAGCTGCCCCTGGTCATCGCCTCCCGGCCGCACAGCCCGCTGGAGAGCACCTCCGCCGCGATCGTCGAACTGGAACCGCTCGGCGAGGAGGCGGCGCTGCGGTTCGTCGAGGCGGGCGTACCGGAGACCGACGAGCGCCGGGTGGATTGGATCGTGGAGACGGCGGAGGTGACCGAGTCACCGGTCTACCTCCAGATCGCCCGCGAACTGCACCGGCGCGGAGCCCTGGAGCACGACCGTCCGGACGCCGATCCCCACCACATGAACACCCGCAGCCGTGACCGCGCCACCCTGCGGCTCTGGCTGCTGGAGACCTGGGCCGAGGCGCTGTGCGAGGGGAAGCTGCGCGAGGACGTCGCGCTGGCCCCGCAGGAGCGCCGGGACACCCTCGAGGTGGCCTCGGCCCTGGCCTGCGTCGGACTGCTCCAGGACAAGCTGGAGGTCGGCCTCGCGGAGCTGCTCGACCCGGACGTCCTGCACCCCGGACCGGCGCGGCGCGCCCGGGCCCGGGCACAGCACCTGTGGGCCGGCCGCGTCTTCGACCAGTACGGCAAGCACGGGAACGACCTCTCCGACTGGCACCGGCAGCGGATCTGGGACGCGCTGTGCGAGCGGCTCGGCGACGACGAGCGCAGACGGCTGCACGCGGGGAACATGGACCAGTGCCACGCCGCCCTGGCCCGCCTCGCGGCCCACGCGAGCAAGCTCAAGCTGGTGGAGGGCTTCGAGCGCAGGGTCCGTTTCCCGCACAGCATCATCCAGGCCTACTTCGGCTACCGCGTGCTGAACCACCTGGGGGAGCGGGGCGCCGGGGAACTGGTCGAACAGGCGCTCCAGCCGCCCGGTCCCAGCCGTGAGCTGCTCATCGCCCTGGTGCTGCTGTCCCGGGCGCGGGCGGCGAGCCTTCCGGCCCGGGGCGGCGGGATCCGGGCCGACGTGCGCAAGGAGATCGCCGAGCTGGCCCGGCAGACATCCGTGCGGGGCCGCCCGCCGGCCCTCCGGCTGAGCACGGCCGCGGGCCGCCGCACGGACGATCCGAAGGCCCTCGACCTCTACGCGGCGGCCGTGGAGATCGAGAGCGCGGAGCACGACCCGAGACGGCTGGCCGGCATCGTCGCGGAGGTGCGCGCACGCTGGCCCGGCATCAAGGGAGACCGGCGCACCCTGCGGGACGCGAAGCGGAGACTGATCAAGCAGGTCGGAGCCGCGCTGCGCAAGACCTCCGACCGGATCGACACCACCCCGCTGTACTGGGAGCTGTTCCAGCTGGGCATCGAGGAGCCCTCCTACTCGATCCGCCTGGCCGTGTCCCAGGAGTTCGGAGCCGGCGGCAACGCGGCGTTCGCCGTGATCCGCGAGCGGGTCGGCCTGAACAGCGACCCCGTGGAGGAGTACAACGACCGGCTGGAGCAGCTGAGGGCCTGGAAGCGAGGGGAGTACGAGACGTGGGCCGCGCGCATGGGGCGGGCGAGAGCGGCCGGGGTGTCCTCGCGCGCCGCGTCGGCCGAGGATGTCCGGCGGCTGCAGCGCGAGCGGCGGGAGCTGAACGCGCGCTACCGCGAGCAACGGGTCGCTCTCTTCCGGGAGTTCGTGATGCGGGCCTGGGCGGTCCCCATGCTCTTGGGCTCGGTCGACGAGGCCCACCGCGACGAGGCCCAGGAACGCCTCACCAAGTGGCTGCGCCACCTCGACCCGGCGTTCACCGGCGGCGCCCCCGACCTGCCGCTCGCCCTGGAGGCCGCGCTGGCCCAGGGCTTCAAGTACGCGGCCAACCGGCGCCAACGGCACCCGCACACCTACCCGGGCGGCCGCGCCGGCCTGATCCGCCAGGCGGAGACCGTGCTGCAGCAGTCCCGGTGCTGGTACGCCCAGCTCAGCCTGCTCCAGGCCCTGTGCCTGTGGGAGCTGGCGGACAGCGCCGGCGGCAATGACCGGGGGCACGGTGCGGCGGGGCGCAACGGCGGCCACCCCGACGGGCACGAGCCGATCCAGCCGCTGGGCGGGGCCACCGCCGTACGGACCGTGAAGCGCTGGCTGTCGATGGCGGGCACGGTGAACGCGGCGCCGGGCCGGCCCGGTGAGGACGGCGACCAGGTCCGGCGGCCCCTGCATCCGTTCGTCGCCGAGGCGGGCGACCTGGTGGCCCTCGCCCTGGAGACCGGGCAGCCCGAGCGGTTCCTGTGGATCGACGAGAAGGGCGTCGCCGACAACATCGGCGCCCGCGCCGACGAGCGCGGGGGGTACCGCAGGCACAGCCTGTGGATCCCGCCGTCGGTCGGCTGGAGCACCCTCGACCCGCGCGCCCAACGCCTCGTCGCCGATGTGCTGATCATGCTGAACCTCATCGAACGGGACGGGCACCCGGACGAGGTCGAGGAACGCCTGGCCCGCGCGGAGCAGCCAGGTATGCCTCTGCCGCCGTGCATCCGTACGAACCGGGAGCCGCTGCGGCCCGGACTGCGGATCGGCACGTCCACCCCGCCCGCGCCGGGCTCGGCCTGTCTGCCCGACTGCACCTTCCAGCTCTGCCCGTACCCTCCCCGGGGCTGGTTGCCCCGGGGAGAGATCCGCGAGCCGTTCTGCCGCCAGCAGCAGGCCCTGCTGCCCGGCCGCGTGCGGCGCTGGCTGCCCAGGGGGCTGCGCAGGAAGACACCGCACTGGGTCGGCATGCGGGTCCGCGAACTGGACCGCTTCTGGGACGCGATGGCCAGACGGACCCGCGACTAGGACCTGTCCGGGGCGGTCTAGTGGGACGTCCCCGCCGTCGCCGGTGGCAGTTCCACCTGGACGCCCGGGTCGCCCGCGTCCGCCGTGTAGTCCTCCGGCCTGGTCTCGTCGACGCCCTCGGGGGCCTTCGCGGCCCTGAGGACGAAGGTGAGGACCACCGTGACGACGACGTTGAGGACGAAGGCCGTGAGACCGATGTAGCCGATCTCGCCGATGCCGGGGATCTCCTTCGCCGAGCCGCCGAAGTGCTTCTGGGTCGGGGAGGCGACCCCGTACGCGGCGACCGTGCCGTAGACCATGCCGACCGCCCAGCCGGCGAGCAGCGCCCAGCGGTGGAACCAGCGGGTGAAGAGACCGCCGACCAGGGCAGGGAAGGTCTGCAGGATCCAGATGCCGCCCAGCAGCTGGAAGTTGATCGCGACGGTCTTGTCCATCGTCAGGACGAAGACCAGGGCACCCACCTTCACCAGCAGGGACACCAGCTTGGAGACCTTGGTCTCCTGCGCCGGCGTGGCGTCCGGCCTGATGAAGTCCTTGTAGATGTTGCGGGTGAAGAGGTTCGCGGCCGCGATCGACATGATGGCCGCCGGGACGAGCGCGCCGATCCCGATCGCCGCGAAGGCCACGCCCGCGAACCAGGCCGGGAACATGTCCTCGAAGAGCTGCGGGATGGCCAGCTGGCCGTTGGTGACCTTGACACCGGCCGCGATCGCCATGAAGCCCAGCAGGGCCAGCAGGCCGAGCATCAGGGAGTACAGCGGCAGGATCGTGGTGTTGCGGCGGATCACCTCACGGCTCCTGGAGGACAGGGTCGCGGTGATCGAGTGCGGGTACATGAAGAGCGCCAGCGCGGAGCCGAGCGCCAGGGTGGCGTACGTCCACTGACCGGCCTCGGCCGGGACCAGGGAGCCGCGCGGCTTGCCCGTCGCCGGGTTGGTCTGGCCGAACGCCTCGCTCGCCTTGGCGAAGATGTCGTCGAACCCGCCGAGCTTGATCGGGATGTAGATGATCGCCACCGCGATGACGATGTAGATCAGCGTGTCCTTCACGAACGCGATCAGCGCGGGAGCCCGCAGCCCGGACGAGTAGGTGTACGCGGCCAGCACGCCGAAGGCGATCAGCAGCGGCAGGTCCTTGACGAACCAGTTGGTGTTCTCGCCGCCGCCGACACCCATCACGTCGAGCACGGCCTGGATGCCGACCAGCTGGAGCGCGATGTACGGCATCGTCGCCAGGATGCCGGTCAGCGCCACCGCCAGCGACAGGCCCTTCGAGCCCCAGCGCCCGCGCACGAAGTCGGACGTCGTCACGTACCCGTGCTTGTGCGAGACCGACCACAGGCGGGGCAGGAAGGTGAAGATCAGCGGGTAGACGAGGATCGTGTACGGCACCGCGAAGAAGCCGGCCGCGCCCGCCGCGTAGATCGCCGCGGGCACGGCGACGAAGGTGTACGCCGTGTAGAGGTCACCGCCCAGCAGGAACCAGGTGACCCAGGTGCCGAAGGAGCGGCCGCCCAGACCCCACTCGTCGAGGCTGTGCTCGTTCTCGGCCTTGCGCCAGCGCGCGGCCAGGAAGCCCATGACCGTGACGGCCAGGAAGAAGATGATGAAGACGGCGAGTGCCACGCCGTTCACGCCGTCGTTCACTTCGCGCCGCCCCCGTTCCGGGACTCGCGGGCGCGCTGGTCACGCCGCCACAGCGTGTAGGCGACCATCGTGAGCACGGTCGAGACCAGCACCCACAGCATCTGGTACCAGTAGAAGAACGGGATCCCGATGAACGCGGGATCCACCTTCGTGTACGAGCCCACCCACAGCATCGCCACGAACGGCGCGAGCAGGCAGAGGGCGATGATGACGCGCGCGGGCGTCACCACCGGTTCCCTGGTTCCTTCCGGGGTGTCTGACATCGGCGGCTCCGTCCCCTCACTGATTGCCTTGATCACCTTTGCAATGCGCAGGCAATGTAAGTGACGGGTAAGCGCAGCGGAAGACCGCCTCCGCATATCGCCCCTGCATCTGCACGGTTCGGCCGCAGATCGGGACACTACCGGAAGGAGATCGGGACACCACCGGAAGGAGCCGGAGGAGCCGGAAGGAGCCGGAAGGACTCGCGGAGGGGAGGCTCCTCAGTCCGTGGGCCGCTTCAGACGCGCCACGAACTTGTAGCGGTCGCCCCGGTACACCGACCGCACCCACTCCACCGGCTTGCCCTCCTTGTCCAGCGAGTGCCGGGAGAGCATCAGCATCGGCAGGCCGACGTCGGTGCCGAGCAGACCGGCCTCGCGCGGGGTGGCCAGGGAGGTCTCGATGGTCTCCTCGGCCTCGGCCAGATGGACGTCGTAGACCTCGGCGAGGGCGGTGTAGAGCGAGGTGTACTTCACCAGGGACCTGCGCAGCGCGGGGAAACGCTTCGCCGAGAGATGGGTCGTCTCGATCGCCATCGGCTCGCCGTTGGCCATGCGTAGCCGCTCGATGCGCAGCACGCGGCCGCCGGCGGTGATGTCGAGCAGCCCGGCGAGGGTGTCGTCGGCGGTGATGTAGCCGATGTCCAGCAGTTGCGAGGTGGGTTCGAGACCCTGGGCGCGCATGTCCTCGGTGTAGGAGGTGAGTTGCAGCGCCTGGGAGACCTTCGGCTTGGCGACGAACGTGCCCTTGCCCTGGATGCGCTCCAGGCGGCCCTCGACGACCAGCTCCTGGAGGGCCTGGCGGACGGTGGTCCGCGAGGTGTCGAACTCGGCCGCCAGGGTCCGCTCCGGCGGGACCGGGGTGCCCGGCGCCTGGGTCTCCGTCATGTCGAGCAGGTGCTTCTTCAAGCGGTAGTACTTGGGCACACGCGCGGTACGGACGGTCGCCCCACCCTCGTTCTCCGCACTGCTGACGTCGGTGCTCATGGCCTGCCTTCCCGGCTCCTGGTGCCGAAATGGCCGACATGCATGTCGGCCGCGGCTCACATCGTGGCACGGCTTGGTGCGCGGATGTCCCGTGTGGGTGACCTCGCACGCCCGTGATCTCCTCTGTATACCTTCACGCCCGCCCTTGGTCTAGTCCAGGATTCCGTTTCCGGGGCCGGTGGCCGGCCCGGTGGTACACCCGCGCGCGGGCGCCCGATCCCCCTCCGTCCCGGTGGCCGAAAAACGAAAAGTCCCTGCATATCGCGGTCGCGTAACGGAGGACTCCACCGCGCTCGCACACCCTTGACAGCCCTATTGGTCTGAGCCAAGCTCCCGGTACTGGTCTACACCAATGGTCCAGGTCCTGGCCCCACGGACGGTACGCGTTGACGCTCGACCGCGGCGGGGAGGCAGGGGGGTTTGTGGCATCCCTGAGGAGGGTGGCGTGAAGCGCAAGCTGATAGCCGCGATCGGTATCGCGGGCATGATGGTCTCCATCGCGGCGTGCGGGGACGACAGTGGCAGCGGGGACTCGAAGGGCACCGACGCCAAGGAGCTGACGGTCTGGCTGACCGTCGACGCCCAGAACAACTGGCCCGAGCTGGTGAAGGCCGCCGACGCGGCGGTGCAGAAGAAGCACCCCGGCGTCAAGATCACTCACGAGTACTACGGCTGGCCGGACAAGAACGCCAAGCTCGACGCGGTGCTCGCCACCGACAAGGCCCCCGACGTGGTCGAGATGGGCAACACGGAGATGCTCGGCTACATGGTCAAGGGCGCCTTCGCCCCCCTCGACGCCGCGAAGTTCGACAACTCCTCCGCGTGGCTGGACGGCCTCAAGGCCTCGGTGACCTACGACGGCAAGACCTACGGCGTCCCCTACTATGCCGGCGGCCGCGTCGCCAACTGGCGCAAGGACGTCTTCGCCTCGGTGGGCGTGAAGTCCACCCCGAAGACCTACGCCGAGCTGACCGCCGCCCTCGACAAGGTGCAGAAGAAGGAGGGCGACAAGTTCTCCGCCTGGTACCAGCCCACCCGCGACTGGTACGCGGCCATGTCCTTCGTCTACGACGCCGGCGGCTCGATCGCCGTCGAGTCGGGCGGCCAGTGGAAGGCCAACCTCTCCTCGCCCGAGTCACTCAAGGGCCTCAACGAGTTCAAGAACGTCGTCGACACGTACATGCACGGCGACAAGACCAAGGACGAGTCCGACCGCTACATCGTCTACGGCCAGGGCAAGTCCGGCATGATCTTCGCCCCCGCCTGGGAGGGCGCCACGGCCGCCGCCCCGGAGAACGACAAGACGGGCAAGCTCAAGGACAACGTCGAGAACTTCGTGATGCCCGGCCCGTCCGGCAAGAACCTCCCCGTGTTCCTGGGCGGCTCCGACCTCGCCGTCCCCGTGAAGTCGGACGCGCAGGACCTCGCCGCCGAGTGGATCAACGCCTTCACCGGCCCCTCCGGCCAGAAGGGCCTGATGGCCAAGGGCAACCTGCCCAACAACAAGACCGACCTCGCCACCCTCAAGAACGACCCGGCGACGGCCGTCCCGGCCACCGCGGCCGAGTCCAACTGGTTCGTCCCGATGGCCCCCGGCTGGGGCCAGGTCGAGAAGGCCCAGGTGCTCCAGACCATGCTGCAGAGCATCGGCACCGGCAAGAAGTCGGTCGAGGACGCCGCGAAGGAAGCGGACGCCGCGATCGACAAGGTCATCAACACCAAGTGACCTGACGGCGGCGCCCCGCCCCGCGCCGGGCGCCGCCTCCCGTACGACCCGTACGGGGCTTCGCCTTCGTACGACCCGAGGGACCGCTGAGGAGCGCGCGGATGAGTGCCGCAGACACGACCACCCCTGCCAAGGTGCCGCCGACGCGGCCGTCACCCCCACCACGGGCCGACGTGAGCAAGCCATCGGGACGACGGGGCGCGGCCACCGCCGGCACCCCCTGGCTGCTGCTCGCGCCCTGTCTGCTGGTTCTCGCCCTGGTGATGGGCTATCCGCTGGTCCGCCTGGTCACGATCTCCTTCCAGAAGTTCGGCCAGTCCCAGCTCTGGGGCTTCCAGCCCGCCGAGTCCGTCGGCTTCGACAACTTCGCGGGCGTGCTGGGCGACGGCGAGTTCTGGCAGGTCGTCGTCCGTACGGTCGTCTTCGCCGCCGGCTGCGTGATCCTCACGATGGTCCTCGGCATGCTGATCGCGCTGCTCCTCCAGCGGGTCTCCGGCTGGGTGAAGACCCTGATCAACATCGCCCTGGTGGCCAGCTGGGGGATGCCGGTCATCGTCGCCACCACCGTCTTCAAATGGCTGTTCGACTCCGACTACGGCATCCTCAACGCGGTCCTGAGCAAGCTCCCCGGCGTCGACCTGATCGGCCACAACTGGTTCGCGAGCGGACCGCAGGGCCTCGCCGTCATCATGCTGCTGGTGATCTGGGGCGCGGTGCCCTTCGTGGTGATCACCCTCAGCGCCGGCCTCACCCAGGTCCCCGCCGAGCTGGAGGAGGCCGCCCGCCTCGACGGTGCCGGCGCCTGGGGCGTCTTCCGGTACGTCACCCTGCCCATCCTCAAGCCGATCATCGTGATGCTCACGACCCTGTCGGTCATCTGGGACATGGGCGTCTTCCCGCAGGTCTTCGTGATGCGCAACGGCCACCCGGAGCCCGAGTTCCAGATCCTGACGACCTACTCCTACGACCGCGCCTTCGTCGTCAACGACTACGGGCAGGGCTCGGCGATCGCCCTGATCACCGTGCTGCTGCTGCTCGGGGTGGTCGCCGTCTACATGCGTCAGATGCTCAAGATCGGAGAGGTCGAATGAGTACGGTGTCCGCTCCGGGGCGGTCGAAGCTCGGCTGGAACCTCCTCGGTCTCCTCGTCTTCGCCGTCGCCGGCTTCCCCGTCTACTGGATGCTCAACACGGCGTTCAAACCGGCGAAGGACGCCATCGACCCGGACCCGAGCCTGCTGCCGACCAGTGTGACCTTCTCCAACTTCGGCCGCGCCCTGGACATCGCCGACTTCTGGGGCCCGGTCGGGCGCAGCCTGGTCGTCTCCCTGGCGGTCGTCGTGATCGGCATGGTCGTCGGACTGCTGGCCGCCCTCGCCATCTCCCGGTTCGCCTTCCGCGGCCGCAAGATCGTGATCGTGGGCATCCTGGCGGTCCAGATGGTCCCGCTGGTCGCCATGATCATCCCGGTCTTCCTGCTGCTGAACGACCTGAACCAGTACGACAGGCTGTCCGGTCTGATCATCACCTACCTGACCTTCGTCCTCCCGTTCACGGTGTGGACCCTGCGCGGCTTCATCGTCAACATCCCCAAGGAGCTGGAGGAGGCCGCGATGGTCGACGGCTGCTCCCGCACCGGCGCCTTCGTCCGGGTCGTCTTCCCGCTCCTGGCCCCCGGCATGGTCGCCACCTCGGTCTACGCCTTCATCCAGGCCTGGAACGAGTACCTGTACGCACTGATGCTGCTCAGCCAGAAGAACCAGACCGCGACCGTCTGGCTCGGCAACTTCACCACCAAGCACGGCACCGAGTACGCCCCGATGATGGCCGGCGCCACCATGATGGCCGTCCCCATCGTCGCCCTGTTCCTCCTCGTCCAGCGCAAGATGGCCGCGGGTCTCACCGCGGGCGCCGTGAAGGGATGACGCCCCGATGACGACCATCACCAGCGGTACCGACACCCTGACCCGGGACGCGCTGACCGTCCTGCAGCCCGGCTTCACGGGCGTGACCGCCCCCGACTGGCTGCTGCGCCGCCTCGGCGAGGGCCTGGCCTCGGTCGGCCTGTTCGGCCGCAACATCGCCTCCCCGGAGCAACTCTCCGCCCTCACCGCCCAGTTGCGCGCCGAGCGGGACGACGTCCTGGTCGCGATCGACGAGGAGGGCGGCGACGTCACCCGCCTGGAGGTGCGCACCGGCTCCTCCTTCCCCGGCAACCACGCGCTGGGCGCGGTGGACGACGTGGACCTGACCCGCCGGGTCGCCCACGAGCTGGGCCGACGGCTCGCGGAGTGCGGGGTGAACCTGAACTGGGCCCCGTCGGCGGACGTCAATTCCGACCCGGCGAACCCGGTCATCGGCGTCCGCTCCTTCGGGGCCGACCCCGGCCTGGTCGCCCGGCACACCGCCGCCTATGTCACCGGCCTCCAGTCCGCCGGCGTGGCGGCCTGCACCAAGCACTTCCCGGGCCACGGCGACACGGCCGTCGACTCCCATCACGCGTTGCCGCGCATCGACGTGCCGACGGAGGTCCTCTCGGACCGCGAGCTGATCCCCTTCCACGCGGCCATCAGCGCCGGCACCCGGGCCGTCATGAGCGCCCACATCCTGGTCCCGGCCCTGGACCCGGTCCGCCCGGCAACGTTGTCCCGCCGCATCCTCACCGGTCTCCTGCGCGAGGAACTCGGCTACGACGGCCTGATCGTCACCGACGGCATGGAGATGCAGGCCATCGCCGGCACCTACGGCATCGAGCGGGGCAGCGTCCTCGCGATCGCCGCCGGCGCCGACGCCATCTGCGTGGGCGGCGGCCTCGCCGACGACGAGACGGTACGCCGGCTGCGCGACGCCCTGATCACCGCCGTGCGCACCGGCGATCTCCCCGAGGAACGCCTGGCCGACGCGGCGCGACGGGTACGGGCCCTGGCCCGCTGGACGGCCACGGCGTCCACCGAGGGCGGCGCGGCCGAACCGGAGATCGGCCTGACCGCCGCCCGCCGAGCCCTCCGCGTCACCGGCGCGGACGGCTTTACCCCGCTCACCGAGCCCCCGTACGTCGCCGCCCTCACCCCGGTCGCCAACATCGCCGTCGGCGACGAGACCCCGTGGGGCGTGGCCGCGGAACTGGCCCGGCTGCTGCCGGGGACGCGGACGGGCAGCTTCACCGGGGAGGACGCCGGTCGCGCGACGCTGGCCGCGGCGCAGGAGCGGCGGATCGTGGCGGTCGTCCGTGACGAACACCGCCACCCCTGGATGGCGGCGGCCCTCGACACCCTCCTGGCGGCCCGCCCGGACACCGTCGTCGTCGAGATGGGCGTCCCCCAGGCCCCACCGCGCGGCGCCCTCCACCTCGCCACCCACGGCGCGGCCCGCGTCTGCGGCCGAGCGGCGGCGGAGTTCATCGCCGGACGGTAGGCACGACGACGAAGGCGCCGGGTTCCTGGAACGGAACCCGGCGCCTTCGTCGTCGTACGGGAGCGGGGGAGCGGGGGCAGGGCTCAGATGCCCTGCCACTCCGGCTTGTCGGCGTAGGTGTGGCGGAAGTAGTCCGCGAGCTTCAGCTTGGACGCCGCGCCCTCGTCGATGACGACCGTGGCGTGCGGGTGGAGCTGGAGCGCGGAGGCGGGGCACACCGCCGCGACCGGGCCCTCGACGGTGGCCGCGACGGCGTCCGCCTTGCCCTCGCCCGTCGCCAGCAGCACCAGGTGCCGGGCCTCCAGGATCGTGCCGATGCCCTGCGTGATCACATGGTGCGGGACCTGCTCGATGTCACCCTCGAAGAAGCGCGCGTTGTCGACGCGGGTCTGCTCGGTCAGCGTCTTGATCCGGGTGCGCGAGGCGAGCGAGGAGCACGGCTCGTTGAACCCGATGTGCCCGTCCGTCCCGATCCCCAGCAGCTGGAGGTCCACCCCGCCGGCCGCCGCCAGCGCCGCGTCGTACGCCGCGCACGCCGCCTGGATGTCCTCGGCCGTGCCGTCGGGCCCGAGGAACGCCTCCATCCCGATGCCCAGCGGCTCCAGCACCTCGCGCCGCAGCACCGAGCGATAGGACTCGGGGTGCTCGGCGGGCAGCCCCACGTATTCGTCGAGCTGGGCGATCCGGGCCCGCGAGGTGTCCACGGCACCGGCGTGCACCTTGGCCGCCAGCGCCTCGTAGACGGGCAGCGGGGTGGAGCCGGTGGCCACGCCGAGCAGGGCGTCCGGCGTGCGCCGCAGCAGCTGCGCCATGGCCTCGGCGATGAGTTCGCCGCCCGACGCGGCGTCCGGAACGATGACAACTTCCACGCTGGGCCTGCCGTTCTGGAGAGATCTGAAGGGGGCTGCGAGCTATGTGGTTTAGACCAATCTAGCAGAGGTGGGTAAGGGCGGCATGGCCACGCGGTGGGGTCCGGGTGAACCCCTCGCCGAAATTGCCCCCTCGATCTGGCCCCGCACGGGAACCCGCACAGGCTAGGCTGCGTTGTGGATGCTAGGGCGTCCGAATAGTCGGCGCCTCCACAACAACGCACAGCCTCCCACTCATGGACACACCAAGTGGTCTAGTCCACAATGGTTCCTGAGAAGCAGGAGACGCAACACCAAGAACTTCCGTCTTCCCCGCACAGGAAGGCGGACCGAGGGTCCGGAGCTCTCTGCCCTGACTGCCCCGGCTCCTCACCTTCGGCCGACGGGACCGCACACCCCGCGGCCGATATTGCTCCGGGCTGCGGTGCCGGGAGGGTTGAGGGTCCCTCCCAGGCGCCGCGGCCCGCGGGTGTTTTCGGCCCCGGCGTTTTTAGGCCACGGACAGACCCGCGGGTACGCTCGCAACGTGCCCTCCATGAACGAACTCGTACGCCAGCACACCGCCCTCGACGACTCCGACCTCGAGTGGCTCCACCTGCTGGTCTCGGAGTGGCAGCTGCTCTCCGACCTCTCCTTCGCCGACCTGGTCCTCTGGGTCCCCACGAGCGACGGCACTCGCTATGTCTCCGTGGCCCAGATGCGCCCCAACACGGGCCCCACCTCCTACCAGGACGACATGGTCGGCCACCTCGTACCGCGCGGCCGCCGCCCGCTCCTGGACGCCGCCCTCGACGAGGGCCGGATCGTGCGCGAGGGCGACCCGGAGTGGCGCGAAGAGGTCCCCGTACGGGTCGAGTCCATCCCCGTCCGGCGCGAGGGCCGCGTCCTCGGCGTCATCGCCCGCAACACCAACCTGCTGACCGTGCGCACCCCCAGCCGCCTGGAGCTGACCTACCTCCAGAGCGCCTCCGACCTCGCGCAGATGATCGCGGCCGGCTCCTTCCCCTTCCCCAACCAGCAGATGGACATGGACGCCGCCCCGCGGGTCGGCGACGGTCTGATCCGGGTCGACGGCGACGGCCTCGTCCAGTACGCCTCCCCGAACGCGCTCTCCGCCTACCACCGCCTCGGCCTCGCCTCCGACCTGGTCGGCCACCACCTCGGGCAGACCACCGCGGAACTCGCCCCCACCCGGGGCCCGGTGGACGAGGCGCTGGCCAAGGTCGCCAGCGGCTGGGCGCCCCGCGAGTTCGAGATCGAGGCCAAGGACGGGGTCATCCAGTTCCGTACGATCCCGCTCAAGCCCAAGGGCACCCGCATCGGTTCGCTCGTCCTGCTCCGGGACGTCACCGAACTGCGTCGCCGCGAACGCGAGTTGATCACCAAGGACGCGACCATCCGGGAGATCCACCACCGGGTGAAGAACAACCTCCAGACCGTCGCCGCGCTGCTGCGTCTCCAGGCCCGCCGGATCGAGTCCGAGCGCGGCCGGGAGGCCCTGGAGGAGGCGGTGCGCAGGGTCGGCTCGATCGCCATCGTGCACGAGACGCTCTCCCAGAACCTGGACGAGCGCGTGGAGTTCGACGAGATCGCCGACCGGGTCCTCGCCATGGTGGCCGAGATCTCACCGGGCAAGGTCACCGGCCGGCGCAGCGGACGCTTCGGCATCCTGGACGCGGAGGTCGCCACCCCGCTCTCGATGGTTCTCACCGAGATCCTCCAGAACGCCCTGGAGCACGGCTTCCGCGAGGGCGACACCGGCACGGTCGAGGTCTCGGCGGTCCGCGGCGGTACGACGAAGGAGGCCCGCCTCCTGGTCACGGTGCAGGACGACGGTGTGGGCCTGCCCGAGGGATTCGACCCGCACACCTCCGGCAACCTCGGCCTGCAGATCGTACGGACCCTGGTGGAAGGGGAGTTGGGGGGAACGTTCGACATGGTCGCGGCACCGCTGCGCGGCACGCAGGTGATCCTCGACATTCCGGTGCTCGCACAGAAGTAGGAATCGCGCGGAAGCCGGAATCGCACAAAAGCAGAAGTCGCGCGGAAGCCGGAATCGCGAGAGCCGGAATTACGCAGAGTAAGAATGCGGTAAGGCCGGTCAGGCACAGCAAGAAGCCCCGGACCGTTCAGGGGTCCGGGGCTCAAATGCTCGTTGCCAGCGATTAGCTGCGCATCGGGGGTACTGCGCGCTGCGGCTCGGGGGCGGGAGATGCGTACTCGCTGTACGTGCCGCCAAGCTCAGGCTGTTTGTGGGGCGGGTGTTGTCAGGCGGAGGCCTGACGGGCCCGGTTGCGGGCGGCGCGGCGCTTCATGGCGCGACGCTCGTCCTCGCTGAGACCACCCCAGACGCCGGAGTCCTGGCCGGACTCGAGCGCCCACTGCAGACACTGCTCCATAACCGGGCAGCGACGGCAGACGGCCTTGGCTTCCTCGATCTGCAGCAGCGCAGGACCGGTGTTGCCGATGGGGAAGAAGAGCTCGGGGTCTTCCTCGCGGCAAACGGCGTTGTGACGCCAGTCCATGGCTGCTACCTCTCCTTGGTATTACGTGCAGGTTGCTTGTGAATGTGAACGCTTTCACGAATCCCTCAACAAGTGAAGGGCCAACCCGCCAGGTTCGCTGGCGTGGTCCTGTGGATTGAAGAGGGGTTCTGGTGATCAGTGGAGGCCGGTGTTGCGGGCCGTCCCGATCGCCACGTAGAGCGTCGCAAACCTCAGCGGCGGATACAACCCCTACCGGAAAGTTTTTTTTGATTCCTCGGTGTCGACTAGGTCACAGCCGTACTTCCATGGGGTGGACCCTGGCCTAAACGTTCGAGTGAAAGGACTTCAGCCCTTTCTGCTCACACAATCACACGCAGTGCACGGCGTACGCCTGTGAACGTCACGCTCGTACGCAGTCCGAGGTGGTCGCCGTCCATCTGGAGGGGCAGGGGGACCTTCGAATGCAAGGTGAACTGGTCCAGGTCGTGCAAGGAGTGGGCGTGCTTGCCGTGCGGGCCGCGCTCGGGGGACGAAGTGAGCAACTGGGTGCCATACCGGGCAACCGCGGCGGTGGACAGACGGCTGAGACCGAGTACGTCGAGCCCTGTATCGAACGAGGCCTTAGGCGACGCGTACACCGGGCGATTGCCCAGATAGGTCCACGGAGCCGTGTTGCAGACTATGGACAGCACCAAATCGGTCACCGGATCCGCGCCCGGCCGCTCCAGCGTGATCGACCCGTGCCGGCGCTGTGACTCGCCCAACAGTTGGCGAACGGCCTGCCGGAGGTAGAGCGCGTGGGTGGACTTCCGGCCCCGCTCCCGGTGCTGCTCGACCCGGCCGACGACCCCCGCGTCGAAACCGAGCCCGGCGTTGAAGGTGAACCAGCGCGAGGGCACCGCCTCGTCCTCCGAGCCCGGCGTGCCCGAGGCCACGCCGAGGCCGACCGTGCGCTGGCTCTCCTGGCGCAGCGCGTCCAGCAGGGCGCCGGTGGCCTCGACGGGATCGTTGGGCAGGCCCAGGGCGCGGGCGAAGACATTGGTGGAGCCGCCGGGGACCACGGCGAGACCGGGCAGGTTCTCCGGATCCGGGCCGGCGTGCAGGAGGCCGTTGACGACCTCGTTGACCGTGCCGTCGCCGCCGAGCGCCACGACCAGGTCGGTGTTCCCGCCCTCCGCGGCCTGTCGGCCCAGGTCACGCGCGTGCCCGCGGTACTCGGTGGTGACCGCCTCCAGCTTCATCTCGCTGGCGAGCGCGTGGATCAGGACATCACGCGTCCGTGCACTGGTAGTCGTTGCCGCCGGATTGACCACGAGAAGTGCACGCATGAGTTGCAGCGTACCTACTGGGTGGTACCCGGCACAGGCCGAGGTGCTGATCGGACAGGAGATCACGGGGTGAGGCTCGACACGAGCGGCGCGCACGGCCCGACACGAGAGGCGCCCACGCGCACGCGGGCGGCCGAAGGCCCCGCAGGGCCCGACGGCTACCCTGCAGGGGTGAGCAGTGAGCAGACTCCCGTCGCCCCCGAGACCGCAGGCGCCCGCCCGCGCCGCCTGACCTACGCCGCCGCGCTGACCGGCCTGGAAGGGCTGGCGCTGGTCGTCGGCGGGGTCTGGATCCTCGTCCTGGGGATCACCGGCGACCCGGACGACCGGCAGCAGGCCGTCACCGGCGGGATCACGCTGCTCGTGCTCGCGCTGCTGCCGCTGCTCGCCGCGCGTGGGCTGCTGGGCCTGCGCGGCTGGAGCCGCGGACCCGCCGTCATCACGCAGATCCTGGCACTGCCCGTGGCCTACAACCTGCTCCAGGCCGACAGCATGGCGATCCCGGCGGGCATCGCGCTCGCGGCCGTCGCCGTCGCGGCGCTCGTCCTGATCGTCAACGCCGAGTCGACCCGGGCCCTCGGGATCCGGGGGCCCGGCCGCGCTCCGGACCAGGGGTAGCCCCCGCGGGGACTACTCCTCGACCAGCAGCTTCTCCCGCAGCTGCGCCAGCGTGCGCGCCAGCAGCCGGGAGACGTGCATCTGCGAGATGCCGACCTCCTGCGCGATCTGCGACTGGGTCATGTTGCCGAAGAACCGCAGCAGCAGGATCCGCTTCTCGCGCGGCGGGAGGTCCTCCAGGAGCGGCTTGAGCGACTCCCGGTACTCGACGCCCTCCAGCGCCTCGTCCTCCGCGCCCAGGGTGTCCGCGACCGCCGGGGACTCGTCGTCGGTGTCGGGGACGTCCAGGGACAGTGTGGAGTACGCGTTGGCGGACTCCAGGCCCTCCAGGACCTCCTCCTCCGAGATGGCGAGCTTCTCGGCCAGCTCGTGGACCGTGGGGGAGCGGCCGTGCTGCTGGGACAGCTCCGCGGTCGCCGTGGTGAGCGCCAGGCGCAGCTCCTGGAGGCGCCGCGGCACCCGTACCGCCCAGCCCTTGTCACGGAAGTGCCGCTTGATCTCGCCGACGACCGTCGGGGTCGCGTACGTGGAGAACTCCACGCCGCGGTCCGGGTCGAAGCGGTCGACCGACTTGATCAGCCCGATGGTGGCGACCTGGGTGAGGTCGTCCAGCGGCTCGCCGCGGTTGCGGAAGCGGCGCGCGAGGTGCTCGACGAGCGGCAGGTGCATCCGGACCAGCCGGTTGCGCAGCTCCGCGTACTCGGGGCTGCCGTCGTTCAGTCCGCGCAGCTCGACGAACATCGCCCGCGCCCCGCTGCGGTCCCCTTCGTGACGGGGCTCGTGCTGCGTGCCCTGCACGCCGTGTTCGTCGTCTCGCTGGTGCTCGCTCATCGTCCCGCCCGTCGCCCTCTGTCGAGCCCTGGCCTCGGCAGCCCGGCCGGGGGAACCCCCGATACGCCTCTCCCGAGGCGAGCCGTCCTGCACGGCGTCTTCCGGGAGACCGGCCCCCGCGGAGGCCTGGTCGTCCTCCGGGTGCGGCCTGGCCTGCTCCGGAATGCCGTTGATGCCGTCCGCCGTCATGCGTCGGGAACCGTCCGGAGAGACTGTGTCCTCGGCCGGCAGCTCCCGTGTGCCGCGCTCTTCGTCCCGCACCGGCCCGTCCCCGTTCCTCACGCCGGCCCGGGTCCCGCGCCGCGCTGTTTGTAGAGGCTGATCGAAACGGTTTTGTCCTCGTCGACGGCGGAGGAGACCTTGCCCGCGAGGGCGGACAGGACGGTCCAGGCGAAGGTGTCGCGCGCGGGGGCGTGACCGTCCGTGGTCGGCGCCGACACGGTCACCTCGAGCGAGTCGTCGACGAGCCGGAAGACACAACTGAGCACCGAGCCGGGCACGGCCTGCTGGAGCAGGATCGCGCAGGCCTCGTCCACCGCGATGCGCAGGTCCTCGATCTCGTCCAGGGTGAAGTCCAAACGGGCTGCGAGGCCGGCCGTGGCCGTCCGCAGCACCGACAGGTAGGCACCCGCAGCCGGCAGCCGGACTTCCACGAAGTCCTGGGTCGCGGGCTCGCCTGCGATCTGGGACACCCTCACCTCCAAGGTGGTACAAGCTATTCGGGGCCGAGGGTCGCCCCCCGGGGTAACGCGTCTGTGGTGCAGCGGTGACGCTACCGCGCTCTCCGGTCTCCCGTCCCGGGACCCCAACCCCCTGGCGTCACTCACAGTAAAGCTGTGAACACGCTCCGTGTCTAGGGGGTCTGCGGAAACCCAAAAGGGAAGAGGGCGCGCCGGGTTGACGTACCCAGGCGTCAGATGGTCGAACCGTACCCGCCGGACGGCCGGACCGTCTCCGGAGTACGGCGCTACGACCGTCTCAGAACTACAACGTCCGGGCCGCCCGGGAAGTTCACACCAGGACGTGGTCGACGAAGCACCACCGCCAGCTCTCACCGGGTTCGAAGGTACGCATCACCGGGTGCCCGGAGTCCTTGTGGTGCTCCGTAGCGTGCCGGCCGGGCGAGGAGTCGCAGCAGCCGACGTGGCCGCACGACAGACACAGCCGCAGCTGCACCGGGTGGGTGCCGTCGCGCAGACACTCGGGACAGGTCTCGCCGAGCGGGACAGGTTCCGGGTCGGGCAGCGCGTCGGCGTGCGTGCACTGTTTCATGATGGCCAGATTACGACGGGTGTGCGGACGACCGTGCGGAAAAACGAGGGCGGGCGAGACATGGACGTGATGCCACTGCTGTTGCTGGTGGCGGGCAGTGCGGCGATCGCGGCGGCGGCCCGGCGCACCCCGGTGCCGGCCCCGCTGCTCCTGGTCGCCGTGGGACTGGTCGTGTCGTACCTCCCGGGGGTCCCCGAGTACACCCTCGACCCCGACATCGTCCTGCCGCTCCTGCTGCCGCCGCTGCTGTACACCTCGGCCTCCGACAGCTCCTATCTCGACCTGCGCGCGCAGGCCCGGCCGGTGGCCCTGCTGTCGGTCGGGTACGTGCTCTTCGCGACGCTCGCCGTCGGCTGGGCCGTGTACCTGCTCGTGCCGGGGCTGCCGCTGACCGCGGCGCTCGTGCTGGGCGCGGTCGTGGCGCCGCCGGACGCGGTCGCGGCGACGGCGGTGGCGCGCCGGGTCGGCCTGCCCTCGAAGATCACCACCATCCTCCAGGGCGAGTCCCTGCTGAACGACGCCACCGCGATCACCGCCTACAAGGTGGCCCTCGCGGTCGTGGTCGGCGAGGGCGCCTCCTGGGCCGGCGGCATCGAGGAGTTCCTGGTGGCGTCGGTCGGAGGCACCGCCGTGGGCCTGATCCTGATGGCCCCGCTGCACTGGCTGCGCACGCACCTCAAGGAGCCCCTGCTCCAGAACACGCTCTCCCTGCTCATCCCGTTCGTCGCCTACGCGGCGGCCGAGCAGTTCCACGCCTCCGGCGTCATCGCGGTGGTCGTCGTCGCCCTCTACCTGGGCCACCGCGCGTGGGAGGTCGACTTCGCCACCCGCCTCCAGGAGGAGGCCGTCTGGAAGATGGTCGCCTTCATCCTGGAGTCGGCGGTCTTCGCCCTGATCGGACTCCAGCTCCCGGTCGTCCTCAGAGGACTCGGCGACTACGAGGGGCCGGACGCCGCCTGGTACGCGATCGTGGTGTTCCTGGTGGTCGTCGCGGTCCGCTTCCTGTGGGTGTACCCGGCGACCTTCCTGCCGCGGCTGCTGTCTGCCCGCATCCGCGCGCGGGAGGAGAACCCCACCTGGCGCGGGCCCATCGTGATCGCCTGGGCCGGCATGCGGGGCGTGGTCTCGCTGGCCATCGCCTTCTCCATCCCGCTCACCGTGGAGCACGGCGACGCGCCCTTCCCGCACCGCAACCTGATCCTCTTCCTGACCTTCACCACCGTCATCGGCACCCTGGTCGTGCAGGGCCTGACCCTGCCCCCGTTGATCCGCTTGCTGAAGTTCCCCGAGCCCGACCCGCAGGCCGCCACGCTGGCCGAGGCCAACGCCCAGGCGCAGGCGTCCCGGGTCGCCGAGGAACGCCTGGACGCGCTCCTGGCCGACGAGCGCAACGCCCTGCCCCCGCCGCTCGCCGACCGGCTGCGCACCGTCCTGGAGCGCCGCCGCAACGCCGTCTGGGAGCGCCTCGGCCAGGCCAACCCGGTCACCGGCGAGACCGTCGACGACACCTACCGCCGCCTCGCCCGCGAGATGATCAGCGCCGAGCGCGAGGTCTTCGTCCGGCTGCGCGACGGCCGCTACATCGACGACGAGATGCTGCGGATCCTGCTGCGCAGACTGGACCTGGAGGAGGCGGCGGCCTACCGGGAGGCCTCATAGGCCTCATAGGCCACATAGTTCACGCAAGCCGCGCAGGTCACGCAGGCCACGCGGGCGTCGAGGTGGGGGGTCGGCGTCCGTGCTCACGCGGTGAACGGCGCCCCCGTCACCACCGCCGCGAGCCGGGTCCCGGGCGGGAACGCCCCCTCCTCGGTGAGGGTGACAAGGGCGTAGAGCGACTTGGCGACATAGAGACGTTCGAGCGGGATTCCGTGCCGGCGCTCGAAGTCTTCGGCGAAGGCGTCGAGTTCCGCGGGGACGCGCGCGTAGCCGCCGAAGTGGAATCGGTCGTCGAGGTGCCAGGCGCCGCGCCGGGCGCCGAAAGCCTGCTGCTGGAGGGCCTGTATCTCCTCGCCGAGGAAGCCGCCCTTGAGAACCGGAATCCCGAGGGCGCACTGTCCGGGGGCCAGTCCCGCCGCCAGTCCGGCGAGGGTCCCGCCGGTGCCGCAGGCCAGCGCGACGACGTCCGCCCGGCCGCGCAGCTCCTCGCCGAGCGCCCGGCAGCCACGCACGGCGAGCGCGTTGCTGCCGCCCTCGGGGACGACGTACGCGTCCTCGGCGCCGGCCGTGCGCAGGAGCGTCGCGAGGGTGTCCGGCTCGGCCTTGCTGCGGTAGGTCGCGCGGTCGGTGAAGTGCAGCCGCATGCCGTCGGCCGCGCAGCGGGCCAGGGACGGGTTCAGCGGACGCCCGGCCAGTTCGTCGCCGCGCACCACCCCCACCGTGGGCATCCCGAGCAGCCGGCCGGCGGCCGCGGTGGCGCGCAGATGGTTGGAGTAGGCGCCGCCGAAGGTGAGGAGCGTCCGGCCCGCCGCCCGCTCCAGGTTGGGCACCAGCTTGCGCCACTTGTTGCCGATCAGCTCCGGGTGGATCAGGTCGTCCCGCTTCAGCAGCAGCCGTACGCCGTGCCGCTCGAACCGGTCGTCGACCACCTCTTGGAGCGGGGAGGGCAGGCAGGGGCGCAGGTCGGTCACCCGGTCATTGTCGAACACCGTTCGCGGAAACGTCCCTCTTCCCGGCTCCGCGGTGATCCATTCCCGCTCTTTCGTGTAATAGCACGAGCACACACCGTGATGGAAGGCTGGCCGAGTGAACAGTGCACCGGCGCAGTTCGGCGCCCGTGCATGATTTGGGAGGGCAATTTCTCATGTCGGTAGGCGAAGAGGTCCGCACGGATTCGGGCAAGCCGCAGCAGAGTCTCGGCACCGCGGCCGCGCGGAACCTGGCCACCACGACCAAGTCCGCACCGCAGATGCAGGAGATCAGCTCCCGGTGGCTGCTGCGGACCCTGCCCTGGGTGGATGTGCAGGGTGGTACGTACCGGGTCAACAGGCGACTGACGTACGCGGTCGGCGACGGCCGCATCACGTTCGTCAAGACAGGCGACCGCGTCGAGGTGATCCCGGCCGAGCTGGGCGAACTGCCCGCGCTGCGCAGTTACGAGGACGAGGAGGTGCTGGCGGAGCTGGCCCAGCGCTGCCGGCAGCGGGAGTTCGGCCCCGGCGAGGTCATCGCGTCCTTCGGCAGCCAGACCGACGAGGTCTACCTGCTGGCGCACGGCAGGGTGGAGAAGGTCGGCACCGGCCCCTACGGTGACGACCAGGTCCTCGGGGTCCTCGCGGACGGCGCGTACTTCGGCGACCAGGCCCTGCTCGACTCCGACGCCATCTGGGAGTACACCGCCCGCGCGGACACCGCCTGCACGGTCCTGATCCTGGCCCGTCAGGACGTCGAGCAGGTCGCGGAGCGCGCCGACACCTTGCGCGAGCACCTCCGGCAGCTGCGGGCGATCCCCGAGCAGCGCACCAACAAGTACGGCGAGAAGGAAGTCGACCTGGCCGCGGGCCACGCCGGTGAGCCGGACATCCCACACACCTTCGTCGACTACGACGCCCGCCCACGCGAGTACGAACTGAGCATCGCCCAGACCGTCCTGCGCATCCACTCGCGCGTGGCCGACCTCTACAACCAGCCCATGAACCAGACCGAGCAGCAGCTGCGGCTGACGGTCGAGGCGCTCAAGGAGCGCCAGGAGCACGAGCTGGTCAACAACCGGGAGTTCGGCCTGCTCCACAACTGCGAGTACGACCAGCGGATCCAGCCGCACGACGGCGTGCCGAGCCCCGACGACCTGGACGAGCTGCTCAGCCGGCGGCGCGGCACCAAGATGCTGCTCGCCCACCCGCGCGCGATCGCCGCGATCGGCCGTGAGCTGAACAAGCGCGGCCTGGTCCCCGAGACGATCGACGTCGGCGGCAACCGGATCCCGACCTGGCGCGGCGTGCCGATCTACCCGTGCAACAAGATCCCGGTCACCGAGGCCCGGACCAGCTCGATCATCGCGATGCGTCTCGGCGAGCAGGACCAGGGCGTCATCGGCCTGCGCCAGTCCGGCATCCCGGACGAGATCGAGCCGAGCCTGTCCGTCCGGTTCATGGGCATCAACGAACAGGCCATCATCAAGTACCTGGTGACGGCCTACTACTCGGCGGCCGTCCTCGTGCCCGACGCGCTGGGCGTCCTGGAGAACGTCGAGATCGGCCGCTGGCGGTGACCTCCGCCACCAGGCCGTTCGCGACACGGGAATGGCGGAGGTCCATCGGCAGCCAGGGCGGGACCGGGCCGGGAGCGCCCGACGGGCAGGAGGCGACGGCGATCCTGGAGCGCGCACGGGTGTCCGTCGACCCCGAACTGTGCGCCGCCGTCGACGCGCTGCCCGGGCCGATCCGCCGGATCGCGCGCTTCCACTTCGGCTGGGAGACCGCCGACGGCACCCCTGCCACGGGCAATGCCGGCAAGGCGATCCGCCCCGCGCTCGTCCTCGCCGCGGCCGCCGCGCTCGGCGGCCCGGAGGCCCGGGCGGCGGCCGTGCGGGCCGCCGCGGCGGTCGAACTGGTCCACAACTTCACGCTGTTGCACGACGACGTGATGGACCGGGACACCACCCGCCGGCACCGCCCCACCGCCTGGACCGTGTTCGGCGACGCCGACGCGATCCTCGCCGGGGACGCCCTCCAGGCGCTCGCCCTCGGCATGCTCGCCGAGGACCCGCACCCGGCGTCCACGGCGGCCGTCGCCCGGCTCGCGGCCTGTGTGGTCGAACTCTGCGCCGGCCAGCAGGTGGACACGGCGATGGAGAAACGCGACCCCGCCGAGGTCGGTCTCGACGAGGTGCTCGCCATGGCCGAGGCCAAGACGGGCGCGCTGATCGGGTGCGCCTGCGCGGTCGGCGCGCTGTACGCGGGCGCGGCGGACGAGGACGTCGACGCGCTGGACGCGTTCGGCCGCGAGGCCGGGCTCGCCTTCCAGCTCATCGACGACGTCATCGGCATATGGGGCGACCCACGGCACACCGGCAAGCCGGCCGGCGCGGATCTCGCCGCCCGCAAGAAGTCCCTCCCGGTGGTGGCCGCGCTGACCTCCGGCACCCCAGCGGCCACCGAGCTGGCCGCGCTGTACGCGGAGCGGTACGAACCGGCGGACCTGGACCGCACGGCGCTCGCCGTGGAACGGGCGGGCGGGCGCGCCTGGGCGCAGGACCAGGCGGCCGATCGGATGTCCCGGGCGATGTCCGAACTGGCCCGGGTGATCCCGGACCCGGAGTCGGCGAGCGGTCTGCTGTCCCTGGCGGAGTTCGTGACCCGCCGCAGCGCCTGAGCCAGGGCGGAACCGCCGAGGAGCGGCGCCCGCGCACGACGTACGGGCGGCGCCCGACCCGCGACGAACGGTCACATCCCCGGACCCCGGCGTCTCCGTCCCCGGTCCCTGCGGCCCCTGACACCGCACGGCCGCCCGGCGGCGCCGGCCCGACGGGTCCCGCACATCCCCACGGTGTGCGGGGCCCGACCATGCCATGTCAGGTTCCCCGCGCACAGCGGGGAGCGCCGGCGCTCCGTCCGCCCTACCCTGAGGTCATGGACAGGGAACAACGCATCTGTCCCGCCTGCGGGCAGGCCGTACAGTCCGTCGTCCAGCGCCACAAGACGCTGGGCGCGTGGGTTCCGCGCTGGGTCGCGGGCCCCTGCCACAACCCGAAGTGCGAGGCGTACGTCGAGGAGGGTGCCGGGCCCGAACGGAAATCCGGTACCCCCGCGCGGCCCACCGGCTAGCGTGAGGCCATGACCGATCCCCTCCCGTACGTCCTGCACATCACCGAGCGGGCCCTGTGGAGTGTCGCCCGTGAGCGGGGCGCCTACGACTGGTCGACGCGTGGGCGCACCCTCGCCGAGGAGGGCTTCGTCCACTGCTCGACCCGCGCCCAGCTCCCGAAGGTCGCCGCCTTCCTCTACGGCTCCTACGACGGCCCCGACGACCTGGTCGTCCTGGTCGTGGACCCCGCCCGGCTGGACGTCCCGCTGAGGTACGAGGCCCCGGAGCCGGGCGGCGAGGAGTTCCCGCACGTGTACGGGCCGATCCCGGTGGACGCCGTGGTCGACGTGGAGCCCTGGCGGTGAAACCGGCCGGGGGAGGCCGGCGCCGGCGCCGGCGGTGGACCGTCGGCGTGTGGACCGCGACCGTGGTCGCGGTCGTCGGCGGAGTCCTGACCCTGTGGTTCCAGGACACGAACCGACAGGCGGAACGGCCCGACGGCCGGCCCACGACCCAGGAGTCGGCCGCACCCCTGCTCCACCTGGACGTGGACGACCCGGCCCTGAAGGAGCGCTGAGGGAGCCCTGAGGGAGCCCTGAGGGCTGGTTCACGCCCCCGCGCGCGGCAGTCCGCCCGTCTCCGCGTCCCGGCCGGTCAGGCAGTACAAGCCGCCCGCCGGGTCGCGCATCACCGTCCAGTGGGGGTGCTCGGCGACGAGGACCGCGCCGAGCCGCTCGTGGCGTCCGCGTACGGCGTCGAGGTCCGGTCCGCTCGCCAGGTCGAGGTGGGCGCGGGCGGGTTCCGCACCGCCGAGCCGCTGGAGCAGGATGCGGACCGGCAGCCCGGCCGGGGGCTCGACCACATGGAACTCCGACCGGGAGCCGGCCCGGGACGTCCAGTCGGGCAACAGGGCCCCGAAGAAGGCGACTTCCGCGTCGTAGGCGGACGGCGGGACGTCGAGGCAGACCTGGTCCAGCCGGCTGCCGGCGACCACGGGCGGGCGGACCGACTCGCCGTGCCACGGCACCGCGCAGAACAGCTGCCCGCCGGGGGAGCGCAGCACGGACCAGCCGTCGTGCGTGGCCGCGCTCCGCGCGCCCAGCGCCAGCGCCGCCGCGACGAACCCGGGCACGTCCTCGACGGCGAAGTCGAGATGCGCGCCGCCCGCGCCGTCGGCGACGCCCTGCACCTTCACACAGGCGTCGGCGCCCTCCGCCAGCAGGGTGACGAACTCCCCCAGGTCGCCCCGCGGCGCGGACAGCCGGGTGTCCGTGACGGCCGTCCAGAAGGCGCACGCCCGCGCGAAGTGCTCTGCGGGCCGGTCGACGAAGGCGTACGTCCAGCGGACGCGGGTGCGGTAGTCCATGCGGTGATCGTAGGGACCAGCCCCCTCGGACGGCACGTCCCCTGAAGCGCCAGAGCTGGATCAAGGGAACCGGGCGCCGGCTCGTTGTCGTCGGGCGGTCACCCCGTACGGCAGTGCAAGCTCAGCCGGAGGTCGTCGGCAGCCCGGATCCGAGGATCGTGGGCGCGGCGGCCGGACTGCTGGAGGCCGGGGAGGACGACCTCCTCCAGGACACCCCTCAAGGCCTGTCCGGCTGACCGACGCGAAGGGCCCGGCCGGCGTCGTGCGTCGGCCGGGCCCCTGCCCGAAAGCCCCCGGGACGGCGGTGGTGCACCGACCGCCGGTGGGGGAGGCCCGGATGTCAGGCCTTGGTCTCCCAGAAGATGCGGTCGATCTCGGCGATCAGCTCCAGGGCCTTCTCACCGGTCTTCGGGTCGGTCGACGCCTTGGCGGCCGAGAGGGCCTTCAGGGTGTCGTTGACCAGCACGTGCAGCTGGGGGTACTTCTCGAAGTGCGGGGGCTTGAAGTAGTCGCTCCACAGCACGGAGACGTGGTGCTTCGCGAGCTCGGCACGCTGTTCCTTGATGACGGTGGCGCGCGCCTGGAAGTGCGGGTCGTCGTTGGCGGCCATCTTCTCCTGCACGGCCTTCACCGACTCCGCCTCGATGCGGGCCTGGGCCGGGTCGTACACGCCGCAGGGCAGGTCGCAGTGCGCGCTGACCTTGACCTTGGGGGCAAACAGGCGGGAAAGCATGGAGCGTTCCTTCCTCGTGATCGTCTTCTCAGGTGGGACATTACTCCCTGCAAGACGGGTTTTCGCGAGTGCCCCCATGGGCTTAGGACAAAAGTCCGGGGTCAGACTGAGACTGGCGGAGGAACGGACCAGGGGAGGTGCCGGCGATGCCGGAGCTGTCGCGGGAGACCGAGCGCGCACGGGTGGCCGCGCTCTTCGGACTGGCCGAGGTGACCGGTCCGTCCATGGTGCCCACGCTGTACCACGGGGACCAACTGGTGGTGCAGTACGGGGCCAGGGTCCGGCCCGGAGACGTCGTCGTGCTGCGCCACCCGTTCCAGCAGGACCTGCTCGTCGTCAAACGGGCCGCACAGCGCCGTGAGGGCGGCTGGTGGGTGCTCGGGGACAACGCGTACGCGGGCGGCGACAGCACCGACTACGGGACCGTGCCAGACGAGCTGATCCTCGGCCGGGTGCGGCTGCGCTACCGGCCGCGCAAGCCGGATCAGCGCTCGCCGCTGGCGCTGGTGCGCTGGGCGCTCTCGGCCGCCAGGCCGGTGCTGTCCGCCCGGTCGGTCCGGTCGGCCTCCAGGCGTTTGCGGGCGCGGTAGGCGGCGACGTTGGCGCGGGTCGCGCAGCGGTCCGAGCAGTAGCGCCGGGAGCGGTTGGTCGAGGTGTCCAGGTAGGCGTTGCGGCACGGCGCCGCCTCGCACAGGCCGAGCCGGTCGACGCCGTACTCCGTCAGATGGAAGGCCAGGCCCATGGCGGCGATCGCGGCGTAGCCCGCGGTCGCGTTCGAGGGGTGGTCGGCCAGGTGCATGTGCCACAGCGGGCGGCCGTCGTCGTCCCGGAAGTCGTGGCCGGAGATCTGCGGGCTGACCGGGAACTCCAGCAGCAGGGAGTTCAGCAGGTCCACCGCGAGCGTCTCGTCGCCGCTGTCGGCCGCCTCGAAGACCGCGCGCAGCCGGCCCCGGACCGAACGGAACCGCGTGACGTCCGCCTCGGTGGCGCGACGGGCCGCCGACTGGTTGCCGCCGAACAGGTCGCGGACGGCCTCGACCGAGGTCAGCGAGTCCTTGCCCCGGGCCGGTTCCTCGCTGTTGACGAGACGGACGGCGTAATCCGAGTAATAGGCCAGTTCCACTTGTAGTCCTTACGGAGGGGCTCTAGGGTCGTGGGTGCGGTCGGGTAACAGCTGATCGTGCTTCCAGGGTATTACGCAGGCGACGGAGGAGGGGGCTCTCATGACCACGAGCACGGGAACCGACTGGCAGGCCTGGCAGGAGAGCTGGGACCGTCAGCAGGAGTGGTACATGCCCGACCGGGAGGACCGCTTCCGGATCATGCTGGACATGGTCGAGACGCTCGTCGGCACGGCGCCGCGCGTCCTCGACCTCGCCTGCGGCACCGGCACCATCACCGCCCGGCTGCTCGCCCGCCTCCCCGGGGCCACCAGCGTCGGCGTCGACCTCGACCCCGCCCTCCTGGCCATCGCCGAGGGCACCTTCGCGGGCGACGACCGCGTCACCCTGGTCACCGCCGACCTCAAGGACCCGGACTGGCCCGCCCGGCTGCCGCACGACTCGTACGACGCCGTACTGACCGCCACGGCCCTGCACTGGCTGCACAGCGAACCCCTCGCGGCCCTCTACGGTCGGATCGCGGAACTCGTCCGCGACGGCGGTGTCTTCATGAACGCGGACCACATGATCGACGACTCGACGCCCCGGATCAACGCGGCGGAGCGGGCGCAGCGCCACGCGCGCATGGATCAGGCCAAGCGCGGCGGCGCCCTCGACTGGGCCGAGTGGTGGCAGCTCGCCGCCCAGGACCCGGTCCTGGCCGCCCCCACCGCCCGCCGCTTCGAGATCTACGGCGAGCACGCGGACGGCGACACGCCCTCCGCGGCCTGGCACACGCGCGTGCTGCGGGAGCGGGGCTTCTCGGAGGCCCGCCCGGTGTGGGCGTCGCCCTCGGACACACTGCTCCTCGCGCTCAAGTAGCCCCCGCCGGCCCCCGCGCACGGGAAGGGGCGGTACGGATCTCTCCGTACCGCCCCTTCTCCGTCGTACCGCTAGAGCACCTTGGACAGGAACGCCTGCGTCCGCTCGTGCTGCGGGTTGGTCAGGACATCACGCGGGTTGCCCGACTCGACGACCACACCGCCGTCCATGAAGACCAGGCTGTCGCCGACCTCGCGGGCGAAGCCCATCTCGTGGGTGACGACGACCATCGTCATGCCCGACTCGGCCAGATCGCGCATGACGTCGAGGACGTCACCGACCAGCTCCGGGTCGAGGGCCGAGGTCGGCTCGTCGAACAGCATCAGCTTCGGGTCCATGGCCAGCGCGCGGGCGATCGCGACGCGCTGCTGCTGGCCGCCGGAGAGCTGCGCGGGGTAGTTGCCGGCCTTGTCGGCCAGGCCGACCCGGTCCAGCAGCTCCAGCGCCCGCTGCTTGGCCTGCGCCCTGCTGACGCCCTTGACCTGCATGGGGGCCTCGACGATGTTCTCCGCCGCCGTCATGTGCGGGAACAGGTTGAACCTCTGGAACACCATGCCGATGTCCCGGCGCTGGAGCGCGACCTCGCTGTCCTTCAGCTCATACAGCTTGTCGCCCTTCTGGCGGTAGCCCACCAGGTGCCCGTCGACGTACAGACGGCCGGCGTTGATCTTCTCCAGGTGGTTGATGCACCTGAGGAACGTGCTCTTGCCGGAGCCGGACGGGCCGATGAGGCAGAACACCTCGCCGTTCTTGACCTCCAGGTCGATGCCCTTGAGGACCTCGACCGCGCCGAAGGACTTGTGGACGCCTTCCGCCTTCACCATCGCGGTCACTGGGTGCCCCTTTCGCGGCCGAGCGAGAGCAGGTTCGCCTTGACCTTGTGGAAGACCGTGGGCGGCAGGCTGCGGCTGCTGCCGCGTGCGTAGTGACGCTCCAGGTAGTACTGGAAGACGCTGAAGACGCTGGTCATGATCAGGTACCAGATGGAGGCGACGAAGAGCAGCTCCATCACGGCGAACGACGAGGAGCCGATCACCGAGGTCGAGCGCAGCAGTTCGTTGTACGTCACCACGTACACCAGCGACGAGGTCTTCAGCATGTTGATGAACTCGTTGCCGGTCGGCGGCACGATCACTCGCATCGCCTGCGGGATGACGATCCGGCGCAGCGTCTTGGAGTGGCTCATGCCCAGCGCGTGGGACGCCTCGGTCTGCCCCTCGTCCACGGCCAGCAGGCCGGCACGGCAGATTTCGGCCATGTACGCGGCCTCGTTCAGGCCGAGTCCGAGCAGGGCGCACATGAACGGCGTCATGACGTCCGTCATCTCGTCCTTGTAGATCGGCCCCAGGTTCAGCATGGGGAAGATCAGTGCAAGGTTGAACCACATCAGCAGCTGGACGTAGACCGGGGTGCCGCGGAAGAACCAGATGTACAGCCAGGCGACCGTGCTGGTCACCGGGTTCTTCGAGAGCCGCATCACGGCCAGCAGGACGCCCAGGACCACGCCGAGCACCATGGCCAGGATGCTGATCAGCAGGGTGCGTCCGGCGCCCTTGATGACGGTCGAGTCGAAGACCTTGTCGCCGACCGTCGACCACTGGATGTCGCCGGTGGCGAACGCGTTGACCAGCAGCGCGAGGAGCGCGACGACGACGACGCCGCTGACCCAGCGGCCCCAGTGGCGCACCGGGATCGCCTTGATGGCCTCCGGCGGGCCGGAGAACTCCGAGTCCTTCGAGACCGGCGGGGTGTCCTCGGGTGGCGCGCCCGCGGAGGACTTGTCGAGCTTGTCAGTCATGGGGACTGCCCTTCAGAAGTGCGGGTGGATCACTTGCCGCTGTTGATCGCGGCTTCCTTGATCGCACCGCTCTCGGCGCCCCACTTCTCCAGGACCTTCTGGTACGAGCCGTCCTTGATGATCGCGTCGACGGCTTCCTTCAGCGCATCGCGCAGCTGGGTGTTCTTCTTGTCGACGACGATGCCGAACGGAGCTGCCTCGTACTGCTTGTCGAGGACCTCGAAGGTGTTGCCGCCGCCGGCCTTGCGGGCCAGGTCCACGGCGACCGGGTAGTCGTTGACGCCGGCCACGGCACCGCCGGACTTCACGCGGGTCTGGGCCTCGGTGTCGTTCTCGAAGGACTCGATCTTGATGGCCTTCTTGCCGTCGTCCGCGCACTTCGTGGACTGCGTCTTGAGGGCCTCCTCGTACGTCGTGCCGCGCTGCACCGCCACGGTCCGGCCACAGAGGTCGTCCAGGGACGTGATGCCCTCGGGGTTGCCCTTCTTGACGTAGATGGCCGTGCCGGCGGTGAAGTAGTCGACGAAGTCGACACCCTCGCCGAGCTTCTTGCCGCTGTCGTCCAGGCCTTCCTGGCGCTGCTTGTTGTCCGTGATCGACGACATCGCGATGTCGTAACGGCCGGTGTTGACCGAGGTGATCAGGGTGTCGAAGCCGCCCGAGGTGAACTTGAAGTCGACGCCGAGCTGCTTGCCGAGGGCGGCCGCGATGTCGGGGTCGACACCGACGATCTTGCCGTTGTCGACGGACTCCATGGGGGCGTACTCGGCGTTGGTGCCGACCTGGATGACACCGCTCTTCTGGATGTCCGCGGGCAGCTTGGAGAAGAGCGGAGCGGTGCTGGCGTTGCCCGTCGCGTCGGAGGTGCTGTCGCTGCCGCCTTCGGTCTGGTCGCCGCAGGCGGAGAGCAGCAGGGCGCCCGCGACCGCGAGTGATCCGACCGCTGCCAGGCGGGTGCGCACGGCGGTCGTGTGTCGGGTGGAGCGTGCGGTCATGGTGGGTTCCTCCGGCGGATGGATGGAGATGCCGATGGGTCGACAAATGCCGATGGGTCGACGAGAACACACACCTTCGGGTGTCGCGACCTCGTGTGATTACGGCATCTTGCCATTCGGACTGCGCCATTCAGGGGCGCAGCTATGTCAAAATCGGATAACGGGCGACCCCCGAACCGCATCAGTCCGGTACATCACGGCCGGACGGAGCCGGATCATCTGCGGGAATCCCCCGTTCCGGCCGAAAGATCTTCGGTTCACCTTGCGATGTGATCGCCTCTGACGCGCCCTGTTCGTTGACTTGAGTCCGTGTCAAGAGTTCGTGTCAAGAGCTTGTCCACTCCTTGTCCACTTCTTCGCGCATGAGTCATGTCACTGGGATATGACTGCGGAGCGGGCACGGCGTGGCCGCGCGGGGTGCACTGTGGGAGTCCTGCAAGGGATGCCATGTGACCTTGCACGAATGGACTCGTCGGCTGTGGTCTCCGTCCGGTAAGAAGGTTCTTTACACCCCTCATCCGGGGCTCAGGGCGCGTGTGCGGCGCGCCCGACGCGCAGGCGCTCGCACGCATCACCTCTGGGCTCTGCGCGGTGCCCGCCCACTCCTCACCAGGAGTGGCCACCCTCAACCATGAACACCTAAGGGGTAAGACACAGTGGCAGCGGAGATCGTCAATCCTCGCAGCGATAGCGCGGACCATGCGGGCCAGGAGGGCGGTGCGGAGCCCCTCGACTCGTTCGATCCGGCCTTCGCGCTGCACCGGGGCGGAAAGATGGCCGTGCAGGCCACCGTCCCGATCCGTGACAAGGACGACCTGTCCCTCGCATACACCCCCGGCGTCGCACGCGTGTGCACCGCGATCGCGGAACAGCCGGACCTGGTGAACGACTACACCTGGAAGTCCTCGGTCGTCGCCGTCGTCACCGACGGTACGGCCGTGCTGGGACTCGGGGACATCGGCCCGGAGGCCTCCCTTCCCGTGATGGAGGGCAAGGCCATCCTCTTCAAGCAGTTCGGCGGTGTGGACGCGGTCCCGATCGCGCTCGCCTGCACGGACGTGGACGAGATCGTCGAGACGGTGGTGCGCCTCGCACCCTCGTTCGGCGGAGTGAACCTGGAGGACATCTCGGCACCGCGGTGCTTCGAGATCGAGCGCCGGCTCCAGGAGGCGCTCGACATCCCGGTCTTCCACGACGACCAGCACGGCACGGCGGTCGTGACGCTGGCGGCGCTGCGGAACGCGGCGCGGCTGAGCGGGCGCGCGATCGGCGATCTGCGGGCCGTCATCTCGGGCGCCGGCGCGGCCGGGGTCGCCATCGCGAAGATGCTGGTCGAGGCCGGTATCGGGGACGTGGCGCTCACCGACCGCAAGGGCATCGTCTCGGCGGACCGCGAGGACCTCACCGACGTCAAGCGCGAGGTCGCCGGGTTCACCAACAAGGCCGGGCTGACCGGCTCCCTCGAGGACGCGCTGGCCGGCGCGGACGTCTTCATCGGCGTCTCCGGCGGTACGGTCCCGGAGGCGGCGGTGGCCTCCATGGCCGAGGGCGCGTTCGTCTTCGCCATGGCCAACCCGAACCCCGAGGTGCACCCGGACGTCGCCCACAAGTACGCGGCGGTCGTCGCCACCGGGCGGTCGGATTTCCCGAACCAGATCAACAACGTGCTGGCGTTCCCGGGGATCTTCGCGGGCGCGCTCCAGGTGCGGGCGTCCCGGATCACCGAGGGCATGAAGATCGCGGCCGCGGAGGCGCTGGCGGGTGTCGTCGGTGACGACCTCTCCGCGGACTACGTGATTCCGTCGCCGTTCGACGAGCGGGTCGCTCCCGCGGTGACCGCGGCCGTTGCGGCGGCCGCGCGTGCCGAGGGCGTCGCTCGCCGCTGACGTACCTCGAATGGCCCCGTCCGTTCGGGCGGGGCCATTTCTTTGCCCTCGTGCTCGCCCGTTCGTGTGAGGGGGTGCCATCGGCGCCTGAGGGGGAGGGCGTCACCGGCACCATCACCGGCACCACGGCCCTGGCACCGCCGGCCCGGCACCCCGCCCCGGCGCCACCGCCCCGGCGGCGTCGACGGTGGCGCGGGACGCGGGACGCCGTTGCGCAAGAGGGCATGTCTCACAGCGGCCCCCGGTTTCCCCCACCCCTCCGGCCCCCTATCGTCAGGGACATGTTCGCCGTCTACGCCGCCCGAATCGACCGCGACCAGCCGCTTTCCGGACTGGAGTTGGGGGAGCGACCGGCCCCCGAGACCCGTTCCGGCTGGAGTACCGTCCAGGTCCGGGCCGCCTCCCTCAACCATCACGACCTGTGGTCCCTGCGCGGCGTCGGCCTCGCCGAGGACAAGCTGCCGATGATCCTCGGCTGCGACGCCGCCGGCGTCGACGAGGACGGCAACGAGGTCGTCCTGCACTCCGTCATCGGCCAGAGCGGCCATGGCGTCGGTCCCGGGGAGCCCCGGTCCATCCTCACCGAGCGCTACCAGGGCACCTTCGCCGAGCAGGTCGCCGTGCCGACCTGGAACCTCCTGCCCAAGCCCAAGGAGCTGTCCTTCGCGGAGGCCGCCTGTCTGCCCACCGCCTGGCTGACGGCGTACCGGATGCTCTTCACCAACGCGGGGGTGCGCCCCGGTGACTCCGTGCTCGTCCAGGGCGCCGGGGGCGGTGTCGCCACCGCCGCCATCGTGCTGGGGAAGGCGGCCGGGCTGCGGGTCTTCGCGACCAGCCGGGACGAGGCCAGGCGGAAGCGGGCGCTGGAGCTGGGCGCCGTCGAGGCGGTGGAGCCGGGGGCGCGGCTGCCCCAGCGGGTGGACGCCGTCATCGAGACCGTCGGCGCCGCCACCTGGTCCCACTCGGTGAAGTCGCTGCGGCCCGGCGGCACGCTGGTGATCTCCGGTGCGACGAGCGGCGACCGGCCCTCGCACGCCGAGCTGACCCGGATCTTCTTCCTGGAGCTGAAGGTCGTCGGCTCCACCATGGGGACCAAGGACGAGCTGGAGGACCTGCTCTCCTTCTGTGCCGCCACCGGTGTCCGCCCCGTCATCGACGAGGTGCTGCCGCTGGACCGCGCCCGCGAGGGCTTCGAACGCCTCGCGTCCGGCGACCAGTTCGGCAAGATCGTGCTCACGCACTCCTGACGGGCGGGCGCCACCCTCCTTCGGCCTTCGAGGCGGGCCCGGAGATCCGGGCCCGCCTTTTGCGCGCCTCTGGCGTCAACTTTGGTTGACATCCCGACTGTCGTCAACGTAAGTTGACAGCATGACCGAAGCAACGGATCTCGCCGAGCGCGCCGGCGACCGCGATCCACGGGTCGGACTGCGTGCCGTGGCCGCACTGCGCCGGCTGCTGGAGCAGCTGGAGGCGGTACAGGTGCGCAGCGCCCGCAACCAGGGCTGGTCGTGGCAGGAGATCGCCGCGGAACTCGGAGTCAGCAGGCAGGCCGTGCACAAGAAGTACGGGAGGCAGTGATGTTCGAACGGTTCACCAAGGACGCCCGGGACGTGGTGCGCGGCGCCGTCGAGCACTGTGCGGGGGCGGGGATCCGGACCGTCGGCGCCGAGCACCTGCTGCTCGCGCTGCTGGACCGGGAGGCGAGCCGCGCGTCCTTCGCGCTGGCCGCCCTCGGGCTCGCCGAGCGCAAGGACTCGGTGCGCACGGCACTGGACGAGGCCCGTCGGCGTGCGGGCCTGACCCGAGCCGACACCGAGGCTCTCGCCGGGCTGGGCATCGATGTCTCGGAGATCGTCTCCCGTGTCGAGGAGGCGCACGGGGTCGGCGCGATGTCGGGCGACGGGAGTGACGGGAAGGGCGGGAAGGGCGGGGGCCGGTGGAGCGGGCGCCCGGCGTTCGGCCGGGAGGCCAAGCGCATCCTGGAACAGTCCCTGCGCATGGCCCTGGCCCGCCGCGAGCGGCACATCGGCGACGAGCACATCCTGCTGGCGATGACCGTCGGCCCCGGGCCGGCCGCCGAGGTCCTGGCCGACCACGGGGTCACCCATGCGTCCCTGACGCGGGTGCTGGGTGACGGGGGAGAGGCCGCCCGGGCCGGCTGACGGCTGACCAGGCCTCGCCTCGGCCTTTCCGCAACCTCGGTCTCCCGGCCCGCTCGGCTTCCCCGTAGCCTCGCCGCCCCTCGGCCTCAGCCCTTCGGTGCCCGCAGTATCGCCCCGATGTGTGCGGCCGCCGTCGACAAGTGGCGACGGGCGTCGCGGAGTTGGTCCGGGGTGACGCCGTGGTCGCGGGCCGCGTCGCGGATGTCGTCGCGGAAGCGGTCCAGGAGGCGGTCGAGGTCGCGGGCCGGGTCGCCGCTGGAGTCCTCGTGGGCCCAGGCCGGTTCGTAGTCGGCGGGGAAGTCCTCCGGGGTGTGGGAGTAATCCGGGGTCCGCTCGGGTCCCGGACGGGCCGTCCCCGTCGGCTCCTTGCCGCCGGTGGTGCGGCCGAAGCCGAAGTCGCGGCCGAGGTCCTTGCCGAACTCCTTGCCGAAGTCCTTTCCGAACTCGCCGAACTCCTTGGCCAGTTCGGTCAGGCCCTCGCGGACGCCCGTCGGCCAGTCGCCCCGCGCGAAGTGGTCCTGGACCTGCTCCTGGACGCGGCGCGCTATGCGCTGGACCTCCTCCTGGGCCTGGGCGCGGGCGTGGTCCTGGGCCTCCTTGGCCTGGCGGCGGGCCCGCTGGGCCTCGTCACGGGCGCGGCGGCTCTCGTCCTTGGCCCGGCGGGCCTGTTCCTTCCACTCCAGCTTGACGCGGCGCATCTCCTCCTTGGCGGCCCGCCACGCCTCCTTGTCGCCGAACTCCGGCTCCCAGGCGGGGCCCGCCTCGGCGCCCTGCCGGGCCTCGGAGGCCGCCGCGCGCATCTCCCGGCGCAGATCGCCCGCAGCGCCGCGCACATCGGCCCGGATCTCCGCGGCCAGCTCGGCGACCGACTCGCGGATCTCCAGCTCCAGGTCGGCCAGTTCACCGCTGCGGTCGGCCAGCTCGGCGCGGCCCGCGTCGGTGATCGCGTACACCTTGCGGCCGCCCTCGGTGGTGTGGGTGACCAGGCCTTCGGCTTCCAGCTTGGCCAGCCGCGGGTACACCGTGCCCGCCGACGGCGCGTACAGGCCCTGGAAGCGCTCTTCGAGGAGGCGGATCACCTCGTAGCCGTGGCGCGGGGCTTCGTCCAGCAGCTTCAGCAGGTAGAGGCGGAGGCGGCCGTGGGCGAAGACGGGAGGCATGTCAGAACACCTTCTTGTCGGTCGTGCTGTCGGCCGGGGTGTCGGGGGAGTTGTCGTCCCGGCCGGAAGGGGCATTGTCTCCCGTGTCGAAGGCCGGTCCGTCCTCCGTGGCCGGGCGCCGCAGCAGGGCGATCGAGCCGGAGATCGTCGTGGCCTTCAGCCGGCCGTTGCCCGCGCCTAGGCGGCCGGTGATCCGCTTGGCGCCCCACCGGCCGCTGACCCGGAGGTCCTCGAAGGCGTTGGAGACCGAGCCGCTGGCGGTGTTCGCCTCCACGCGCGCGTCCGCCGGGTGGGGGAGGCGGATGGCGATCTCGCCGGAGATGCTGGTCAGCGAGATGTCCGTGGGCCCGCTCGTGGGGTCCAGGTCGACGATCATCGAGCCGCTCACCGAGTCGGCCTTGACGGAGGAGCCGGCCTCCACGACCGTCAGATCCCCGGAGACGGAGTTGAAGCGCAGGTCGCCGGTGAGCGCCTGGGCGTCCAGGCTCCCCGACACCGTGTCCGCACGGACCGGGCCCGCGAGGCCCACCAGGGTGGTGTCCCCGGAGACGCCCTTGACCTCCGTACGCCCGTCGATCCCGGAGACTGTGGCGCCGGCGCTCACCACGCCCACCTCCACGCGGGTGCCCGCCGGTACGGTCAGGGAGACCACGGCGCTGCGCAGCCAGCCCTTGCGGTCCAGCCATTTGAGGAAGCCCTTCCAGGGCAGGTCCTCGTAGGCCACGGTCAGGATGCCGTCCCGCTGGGTCACCACCAGGGGTGGTCCCTCGATCCGGGACACCTCCAGGCGGGCGGGGCCCTCTTCGGTGCCCACCACGTTCACCGTGCCGTTCACGATGCGCACGTGCAGGTCGCTCACGGGCTCGTCGAAGGAGAGCTTCCTGGGCTCGGCGACGGACCACTCGGACATGGTGCAGACCTCCTCGATGCGGCAGCAACGCGCCATATCGCGTCTCTCGCTATTCACGATATATCGCGGACTGGGGAAGTCAAGGCACTCGTTCGGGTGATCACCGGCACTCCGAGGAGCGTGAATCGTCCTAGCGTGTGGACATGCCGACGGAAGACACCGCCTCCGGTGCCCTGCTGCTCTGCCGGGCCGACCCCGACGCCGTCGCCCCCGCGGCCCACCTCCTGCGCACCCGCATGCTGCTCACGGGCGCCGGCGACGACTGGAGCGTCCTGGTGCCCGAGGTCACGCCGTGGCTGCAGGGCGACGACCCCGTCGACCGCGTCCTCAGCGGCTGGGCCACCGCCCTGGCCGTCGGCGCGCCCTGGCCCGTCCTGGCGCTGTGGTGGGACGCCGGCCGGGCCGGCATCGCCCTCGCGTCCGGCTTCCGCCGCCCCGTCGGCTACGCCTGGCTCGCCGACGGCACCCCGGCCGGCGAGGACGAGGCCATGCACACGTTCGCCGCCCGGCTCGGCCTCGACCCCGTCCTCGACCTCCAGGACCTGGAGCCGCTGACCCGCCCGGACACCGCCGCCGACGCCCACACGCGCGTGCGTGCACTGCTCGCCGTCCTCACCCGCGCGGGTCTCGCCCTCCCCGCCGGAATCGAGCCCGGCGCCCCCGCCGACCACCTCCAAGAGGCCGCCCGCGCGCGGGCCGACGTCCGGCGGATCGACTGGCCGGGCTGGCGTGAGACCGTCCGCACGGAACTCGACGCCGTCGAGAGCGCTGTCGAGAACAGCCCCCTGGGCCCCTGGCTCCCCTGGGCCGGCACCCCCCGCGCGCACGCCCTCGCCCTGGCCCAGGTGGCCGCCGCCCTCCCCGTCACCGCCTGGGGCCTACGGCGGCGCAGCACCGGCTGGATCGCGGCGGGCGTGCTGCTCCTGGCCCACGGCCTCCTGGGGCTGGCGTACGACCTGGGACGCCCGCGCGACTGACGGCACCGCGGCAGCGCTGCCGCCACCACCCCCCCCGGTACACACGAAAGACCCCCGTACACACGAAAGACCCCCGTACACACGAAAGAGGCGCCCCTGGGGGCGCCCCTCGGTCAGGCGGCGGGACCTACTCGTCGTCCTCGTCGTCCAGCCGGGCCAGCCAGGTCGCCAGGCGCTCCACCGGCACCTCGAAGTCCGGGTTGAGGTCGACGAACGTCCGCAGCTGCTCGGCGAGCCACTCGAAGGTGACCTCCTCCTCGCCGCGCCGCTTCTCCAGCTCTTCGATGCCACGGTCCGTGAAGTACATGGGTCAAGGATAAATGCGCGGAAACGGCCGGGCCGCACCCCCGGAACAGGGGGTGCGGCCCGGCCGCGTACGGCGTGCGCGAGAGCGGTTACGCCTCGAACACCTCACGCACCAGCTGCTCCTGCTCGGCCTGGTGGCGCTTGGCGGAGCCGACGGCCGGGGACGAGCCGTGCGGGCGCGAGATGCGCCGCAGACGCTCGCCGTGCGGGATATCGGCGCCGACCGCCAGGTCCAGGTGGTCGATCAGGTTCAGGGCGATGAACGGCCAGGCACCCTGGTTGGCCGGCTCCTCCTGGACCCACAGGTACTTCTCGGCGTTCGGGTACTTGTTGACCTCGGCCTGGACCTCGGCGCCCGGCAGCGGGTACAGCCGCTCGAGGCGGATGATCGCCGTGTCCGTGATGCCGCGCTTCTGCCGCTCGGCCTCAAGGTCGTAGTAGACCTTGCCCGCGCAGAAGACGACCTTCTTGACGGCGCTCGGCTCGACCGAGTTGTCGCCGATGACCGGGCGGAACCCGCCGCTCGTGAACTCCTCCGCCTTCGACGCGGCGGCCTTCAGGCGCAGCATCGACTTCGGGGTGAAGACGACCAGCGGCTTGTGGTGCGGGTTGTGCACCTGCCACCGCAGGAGGTGGAAGTAGTTCGACGGGAGCGTCGGCATCGCGACCGTCATGTTGTTCTGCGCGCAGAGCTGCAGGAAGCGCTCGACGCGGGCCGAGGAGTGGTCCGGGCCCTGCCCCTCGTAGCCGTGGGGCAGGAGGAGCGTGACACCGCTCAGCTGACCCCACTTCTGCTCGGCCGCGGAGATGTACTCGTCGACCACCGTCTGCGCGCCGTTGACGAAGTCGCCGAACTGCGCCTCCCACATCACGAGCGCGTCGGGGCGGGCCAGCGAGTAGCCGTACTCGAAGCCCATGACCGCGTACTCGGACAGCAGGGAGTTGTAGACGTTGTAGCGCGCCTGGTCCTCGGCGAGGTACTGGAGCGGGGTGTGCTCCTCACCCGTCTCACGGTCGATGAGGACCGCGTGGCGCTGGCCGAAGGTGCCGCGCTGGGAGTCCTGGCCGGACAGGCGGACGGGGGTGCCCTCCAGGAGGAGGGAGCCGACCGCGAGGGTCTCGCCCATGCCCCAGTCGATCGTGCCGTCCTCGACCATCGCCGCCCGGCGCTGCAGCTGCGGCAGCAGACGCGGGTGTACGTGGAAGTAGTCGGGGATGTTGACCTGGGACTCGGCGATCCGCTTCACGGTCTCCGTGGAGATCGCGGTGTTCACGGCGACCGGGAAGTCCGCCTGCGGGTCCGACATCGGTCCCGCGCTCGGCTGGGCCGTGACGGCCTCGCGGACCTCCGTGAAGACCTTCTCCAGCTGGCCCTGGTAGTCCTGGAGCGCCTGCTCGGCCTCTTCCAGGGTGATGTCGCCCCGCCCGATCAGGGACTCGGTGTACAGCTTGCGCACCGAGCGCTTCTTGTCGATCAGGTCGTACATCAGCGGCTGGGTGAAGGCCGGGTTGTCCGACTCGTTGTGACCGCGGCGGCGGTAGCAGATGAGGTCGATCACCACGTCCTTGTTGAACGCCTGGCGGAACTCGAAGGCAAGGCGTGCGACGCGCACGACGGCCTCGGGGTCGTCGCCGTTCACGTGGAAGATCGGGGCCTCGATCATGCGGGCCACGTCCGTGGCGTACATCGAGGAGCGCGAGGACTCCGGGGCGGCGGTGAAGCCGACCTGGTTGTTGATGACGATGTGGACCGTGCCGCCCGTGCGGTAGCCGCGCAGCTGCGACATGTTCAGGGTCTCGGCCACCACGCCCTGGCCCGCGAAGGCCGCGTCGCCGTGCAGGGCCACCGGCAGGACGGTGAAGTCCGTGCCGCCCTTGTTGATGATGTCCTGCTTGGCGCGGGCGATGCCCTCGATGACCGGGTCGACCGTCTCCAGGTGGGACGGGTTCGCGGCCAGCGAGACCTTGATCTGCTCGCCGTCCAGGCCGGTGAAGGTGCCCTCGGCGCCCAGGTGGTACTTCACGTCGCCGGAGCCGTGCATCGACTTCGGGTCGAGGTTGCCCTCGAACTCGCGGAAGATCTGCGCGTACGACTTGCCGACGATGTTGGCGAGGACGTTGAGGCGGCCGCGGTGGGCCATGCCGATGACGACCTCGTCCAGGCGCGACTCCGCGGCGCTGTCGATGACCGCGTCGAGGAGCGGGATGACGGACTCGCCGCCCTCCAGGGAGAAGCGCTTCTGGCCGACGTACTTCGTCTGCAGGAAGGTCTCGAAGGCCTCCGCCGCGTTCAGCCGGCGCAGGATGCGCAGCTGCTCCTCGCGCTCCGGCTTGGTGTGCGGGCGCTCGATGCGGTCCTGGATCCACTTGCGCTGCTTGGGGTCCTGGATGTGCATGAACTCGATGCCGGTGGTGCGGCAGTACGAGTCGCGCAGCACGCCGAGGATGTCGCGCAGCTTCATCAGGGACTTGCCGGCGAAGCCGCCGACGGCGAACTCGCGCTCCAGGTCCCACAGGGTGAGGCCGTGCTCGGTGATGTCCAGGTCGGGGTGCTTGCGCTGGCGGTACTCCAGCGGGTCGGTGTCGGCCATGACGTGGCCGCGGACCCGGTAGGAGTGGATCAGCTCGAAGACCCGGGCGGCCTTGGTGACGTCGTCGTCGTGGCTGGCGTCGATGTCCTTGAGCCAGCGGACCGGCTCGTACGGGATCCGCAGGGCCTCGAAGATCTCGTCGTAGAAGCCGCTCTCGCCGAGCAGGTAGTTCGCGACGATGCGCAGGAACTCGCCCGAGGCCGCGCCCTGGATGACCCGGTGGTCGTAGGTCGACGTGAGCGTCATGACCTTCGCGATGCCGAGCTTGTTCAGGGTGTCCTGGGAGGTGCCCTGGAACTCCGCCGGGTAGTCCATGGAGCCGACGCCCATGATGACCGACTGGCCGGGCATCAGACGCGGGACCGAGTGGACGGTGCCGAGGCCGCCGGGGTTGGTCAGGGAGACCGTGACACCGGTGAAGTCGTCCATCGTCAGCTTGCCGTCGCGGGCGCGGCGGACGATGTCCTCGTAGGCCTGCCAGAACTCGAAGAAGTTCAGCGTCTCGGCCTTCTTGATGCCGGCCACGACGAGCTGGCGGTCGCCGTTGGGCTTCACCAGGTCGATGGCCAGGCCGAAGTTGACGTGCGGCGGCTTGACGAGGGTGGGCTTCCCGTCCTTCTCCGCGTAGTGCCAGTTCATCGACGGCATGGCCTTGATGGCCTGCACCATCGCGAAGCCGATCAGGTGCGTGAAGGAGATCTTCCCGCCCCGGGCGCGCTTGAGGTGGTTGTTGATGACGATGCGGTTGTCGAACAGCAGCTTCACCGGGACCGCGCGCACGGACGTGGCCGTGGGCAGCTCCAGGGACGCGTTCATGTTCTTGGCGACCGCGGCGGCCGGGCCACGCAGCGTGATCAGCTCCGGGCCCTCCGGCGACGCCGCGGCAGCGGCGGCGGGCGCGGGCTTCGCGGCGGCCGGCTTGGGAGCCGCGGCGGGCTTCGCCGGAGCCGGAGCGGCGGCGGCCGGGGCGGCCGGGGCCGGGGCGGCGGCCACGGGCTTCGCAGGGGCGGCGGCCGGGGCCGGCGCGGGAGCCGGGGCGGCGGGAGCCGGGGGCGTGGTGGTGGTCCCTGCGGCCCCCGCGGCCGCAGTACCCGCCGGAGCCGGTGCGGAGCCCGCACCCGGCTTGTAGTCGGCGAAGAAGTCCCACCAGGCACGGTCTACCGAATTCGGGTCCTGGAGGTACTGCTGATAGATCTCGTCGACGAGCCACTCGTTCGGGCCGAACGCGGCAGCGGGATTCTTGCCCGCTTGGTCTGCGTCGGTCGAGATGCTCGATGCGTTACTGGGGGACTGTGGCGACACGGCGGCAACCGCCCTCTTCCGCTTCACAAGGTGATGGACAGCGGGAATAAAGGCTACGCCTCCAAGAGCGTGAAGGTCAGGCCGAGCCGGTCCATCGTCGCGTAAGTCACATCGGAAAGTGCGTTTCGGGGGTGGAAATGGCGGGAAACAAGCGCGGTTACTCTGCGACAAGGGTGCGTTGATGCAGGTCGCGCACGCTGAGCGTGCGGACCCGTGCCGACCTGCGCCGGTCCACTGCCTGATCACACGTGTCCGTCAGCGCGGACACCGGTGGATCTTGTGGCTCCGGTTCGAACTTTACGTCAACTTGGTACGGAAGGCTCTCCCGGAAGGGTGACAAGAATCCGGCAGCCCCGCTCGGATTCGGCCACTCCGATCCGGCCTCCGTGCAGATCGACCGCCCAGCGGGCGATCGCCAGCCCCAGTCCCGTGCCCCCGTCGCTGCCCGGACCGTGCGGCCGGCGGACGGCACCCCGGTTGAAGCGCTCGAAGACGCGGTGCCACTCCGAGCGCGGAATGCCGGGCCCCTCGTCCAGGACCTCCAGCTCCAGTGACTCCGCCAGCGGGCCGCGCCGCGCCTTGACCGTCACCCGGCCGTGCGGCGGGCTGTGCTTGACCGCGTTGTCGATCAGGTTGGCGACGACCTGGTGGATGCGCTCCGGGTCGGCGTGCGCGGTCAGCTCCGGCGGCGAGACGTCCAGGTGCAGATGGACGTCCGTACGCGTGTGATTGCCGCCCGAGCCCATCGTCGCCCGCGCAGAGGCGACCATGTTGGCCTCCTTCAGCACGCCCGACAGGTACGGCCACACCTCGAAACGCCGTCTGCGCAGCGGTACGACGCCGTTGTCCAGGCGGGACAGGTCCAGCAGGGTCTCCACCAGCCGCCCGAGCCGCTCGGTCTGCTTCAGCGCCGTGCGCATCGTCTCGGGGTCCGCCTCGGCGATGCCGTCGACCACGTTCTCCAGGACCGCGCGCAGTCCGGCGATCGGGGTGCGCAGCTCGTGCGAGACGTTCGCCACCAGCTCCTTGCGCTGCCGGTCCTGCGCCTCGAGTTCGTCCGCCATGACGTTGATCGTCTGGGCCAGGTCGCCCAGTTCGTCGCGGCGGTTCTCGCGCACCCGGCGGGTGTAGTCGCCCTGCGAGATGGAGCGGGCGACCGCGTTCATCTCGTCCAGCGGCGAGGTGAGCGAATGCGCCACGAACTGCGTAATGAGCAGCGTGGCGATCATCGAGAAGACCGTGATGAAGCGCAGTTCCGTCTTCGTGTGCACGGCGATCACGGACAGCCCGGTGGTGATCAGCACCGAGACGACGACCAGCGCGCCCAGCTTGGTCTTGACCGAGAACGGGCGCACCTTGCCCCAGGTTTCCCCGGGGTCTCTCGGACCGTCCGCGCCGCTCATGGCGTCGGGGTCTCCAGCGCGTAGCCCACGCCGTGCACCGTGCGGATCCGCTCGGCCCCGATCTTCCGGCGCAGCGCCTTGATGTGGCTGTCCACCGTGCGGGTGCCGGAGGCGTCCGCCCAGTCCCAGACCTCCGCCAGCAGCTGCTCACGGGAGAGCACCGCGCGCGGGGTGTTGGCCAGGCAGACCAGCAGGTCGAACTCGGTGGGCGTGAGGTGCACGTCCTCCGAGCGCACCCGCACCCGGCGCTGCGCGTGGTCGATCTCCAGCTCACCGAGGCGCAGGATGCCGCTGCGGGGGGTGGTCGCCGCGATCGCGGCCCGCTCCACCCGGCGCAGCAGCACGTGCACGCGTGCCGCCAGTTCGCGCATCGAGAACGGCTTGGTCATGTAGTCGTCGGCGCCCACGCCGAGCCCGACCAGCATGTCGGTCTCGTCGTCGCGCGCGGTGAGCATGAGGACCGGCACCGGGCGGGCGGCCTGCACACGACGGCAGACCTCCAGACCGTCGAAGCCGGGCAGCATGATGTCGAGGATCAGCAGATCGGGCTGCCAGGCCTCCGCGGTGTCGACGGCCGCCGGGCCGTCGCCCGCCGTTTGCACGAGGAATCCCTCGGCGCGCAGGCGGGCCGCGATGGCGTCGACGATCGTCGGGTCGTCCTCGACGACCAGTACGCGGCGCTGAGCGCCGGGAGTCGCCGTCGTCGTGCCGTTGTGCGCGGTGTGTGTCTGCTCCATCGCCCGCCCCTGAGTGTGCTTTCCGGAATCAGTGGGGTGATCCCTTGTCTGCGCATGACTGCGGTTGACGCGTGAATGATCGGCGTCAGGCATGAAACGTACCCGGAGTCACCTCGCCATCGCTATCCAGGTCGGACGGCGAGGTGCACGACGTCCGGCACGCCTCGGGCAACCGGGATCTCTTCGGTACGCACCTGTTGGAACCCGGCATTCCCCAAGGTTCCCTCGAATTCCGGAGAGGGCTGGGCGGACCATACGGCGAGGATGCCGCCGGGTCTCAACACCCGGGCGCAGCCTGCGAGTCCGGCCGCCGAGTAGAGGCTGTCGTTGCCCTCGGTGACGGTCCAGCCGGGTCCGTTGTCGATGTCCAGGCAGACCGCGTCGAACGTGTCGCATGTCTCATTGACGTAGTCCAGCAGGTCCGCTTCCTCGATCTTCGTGCGCGGATCGGCCAGCGCCGGTGCGGAGTAGGCGGACAACGGGCCGTCGAGATGCCAGTCGATGACGGCCCGCTCGCGTTCCACGACCGTGACGCCGCCCCAGCGGGGATCGGCCGCCGCGTGTGCGAGCGAGAATCCGACGCCCAGGCCGCCGATCAGCAGGCGAGGGGCGGGGCGGGCGTCCAGCGCGTCCAGTGCGGCGTCGACGAGCAGCCGTTCCGAGCGGCCGTCGGAGGTGTCCATCAGGAAGCAGCCGTTGGCGATGATCTGGAGCAACTCCCCGTGCCGGCGCAGCACCACCTCGCCGTAAGGGCCCTCGCGACGGTCCAGCACTTCGGGGATGTCGTACGGGGTGGCCATCGGCCCATCGTGGCACTTCCCTGACGGAATGTTGACGGAATTAAGAGAGGGCCGGTCGGGCAGGGGTGAAGGGGCTGTGTGACGTTGACGGGCTCCTGTGCGCTGTAGGTCGTGGAGCTTCCGGAACCCTCGGAGCTTCCTGTGAATCGACGCCCGCGTGGCGTCGGTCACAGACATCAAGCGGGTCGGGCGCGAAGGCTGGGGGCAAACGGAAGGAGCGCCTCACGGTGGAACGCACGAGCCCCGCCCTTCCCGGGCGCACGAGCCCGGCCCTTCCCGGTGTGTCCGGGCTGCTGGACGGCATCCCCCGCCAGCACGCCCAGCGCCCCACCGCATCACCCACCGCGTCACCCGCCGAACCGCCCGCCGGAACGGGCCCCCGTCGCAGGCCCCGCATCCCCGTCCCCTTCACGCTCTCCTACGCCGCGGTCCTCGTCGTCACCTCCTACGTCACCGCCCGCGCCGACCCCGCCCTCGTGCACGCCCTCCACCAGGGCTCCAGCACCGACGTGGCGCACCTGCTGCGCGCACCGGTCCCGGTGCTGGTGGCCAGCGCGCTCTGGGTGGCCGGCGGGATCCTCTCGCCGTTCGCGCTCTGCTTCCTGGTCGTGCTCGGCGCGCTGGAACGGCGCCTCGGTGGCGTCCGTACGGCCGTCGTCTTCCTGCTCGGGCACGTCCTGGCCACCCTCGCGACCGAGGTCCCGGTGGGCCTGGCCGTACTGGTGGGCCATCTCCCCGACAGCTCGCTGCACCGCCTCGACTACGGCATCAGCTTCGGCGTGGCCGCGAGCCTCGGCGCCCTCGCGGGCCTGCTGCGTCCCTGGCTGCGCCTGCCCGTGCTGGCCGCCTTCGGCGCGATGCTCGCGCAGGACCTGCTCGCCTTCACCGACCCGATGACGAACTGGGGGCACCTCATCGCCCTCGGGGTGGGGATCGGGACCTGGCCGTGGGTGCGGCGCTGGGCGGCGGAACGCGGACACACCGTCACCGCCGCCGCGGTTGCCGCTTCCTAGTCGCCGTCAGCGCTCCTGGCCGCGGTCAGCCCTCCTGGCCGCCGTCAGCCGTTTCTGGCCGCCGTCAGTTTCCGTGCCGGCGCGGGGATCCCGAGCCGTGTCTCCCGCCCGGCGTCCGCGCCGTGCAGCAGGTTGGTGAGCTGGTAGGGGTCGGCGCGCAGGTCGTAGTACTCCCGGAAGAGGATCTCGCCGGTGCCCCGCGCCCGCCCGTCGGTGCCGAGGCGGCCGCGGTGGTACTCCGTGTACTGCTCGCTCTTCCCGATGTACGACGCCCAGGTGTGCACCGGCACCTTGTCCTGACGGTTCCACCACCACTCGGCCAGCAGGTGCTCCCGGTCGTTGCGCGGGTCGAGGAGGGAGTGCCCGTCGTGCGGGGTGTCGGGGGTGACGCCGGCCGCCGCCAGGAACGTCGGGGCGATGTCCGACGTGACCGGTGAGCCGGTCGTCCCTGCCGCCGCGCGCCAGTCCGCCGGCCGGCCAGGACATCAGGAACGGCACCTCCAGGCTCGGCCGGTACGGCACCGACGTGCGCAGCCAGCCGTGGTCGCCCCAGCACAGGCCGGAACAGGCGGTCCGCCACGCTCGCCTCGTCGGCCCGGACCGCCGCCCGGAACGCCTCGGCGGCACGCGCGTACCGGGCCCTCTTCTCCTCGTCGAAGCGGTACAGCATCGCCCAGACGCCGGCCATCCCGTCGTGTGGCGAGCGGCGCGCGTCGTGCGGGGTCGGCAGCACGGGCCCGCACGGGGTCCAGCCCTCGTCCGTGCGTTCGACCACCGCGAAGCCGGACGACTTCCGGGTGGGTGACGACGGCCCGCGCGGAGTCCGCGCGCACGCCGGCGGGGAAGCGGTCACCCGTATAGACGAAGTCGCGCAGGCCCAGCCGCAGGGCACCGGCCATCGGCCCCTCGTCCCGGCCGGGGTCCAGCACGAAGTCCAGGTCCGGGGACGGGGTGCCGGCGCGCTCGTTCCACGAGGGGTCCATGGCCTCCGGGTCGGTGGGCCGGGGCGGCTCCAGCCCGTCGTCGCCGGTCCGGGCGAACTCGTCGCCGCGCACCACCCGGTAGCGCACGCCGAGGGCCGTGACCTCGTCGGCCGGCTCCCGGTCCAGCACGGTGACGGCCGCGAGCAGCTCCCGCCGGGCGGCCGGGTCGTCGGTGCCGTCCTTCGCCATGCGCCACAGAAACGAGTTCAGCGAGTCCCTGGCCCGCTGGGGCATGCCGTCCACCACCGGCTTCAGCAGACGCCAGTACGGTGCGGCGGCGGACGGGTCCCGGGCCGCCACCCCGAAGACGGGCCCCCGCAGCGCGAGGTGCGGGTAGCGCCGGGACGCCTCGACGGCGTCCGCCTCCGTCACCCAGGCGACCGGGTCGTCCCGCCGGATCAGCTCCTCGTGCAGGGCGTCCAGTCGTCGCTTCCAGTCATCGGTCATACGCGCATTGTGGTCGTGGAGTGCGGCGACTTGGGGGTGAATGCCGGAAGTGGGCGGGATAGGGAAGGGGTGTGGAGGGGAGGATGGAGGCGAGTGTGGAGCGGGCGGGGAGGAGGGGGTCGGGAGAAGGGGGCGGATCGGGTGGGGGTGGGCGGGTTTCCCGCTCCGTGATCGCCCACAGCGAACGGGCGGCGGTCCCGGGAACATCCGGAGCCGCCCATGCATTGAGTCGGCATAGCTCAACTTGACTGCCGAAGGGGAGATCATGGCTTCGACGTCCACATCGCTCACCCTGCCCGTACTGCCTCTTGATGACGAGGTCGTACTCCCCGGCATGGTGGTTCCGCTGGACCTCAACGACACCGACGTGCGCGCCGCGGTGGAGGCCGCCCAGGCCGCCGCACGGTCCGAGCCCGGGAAGCCCCGGGTGCTGCTGGTGCCGCGGATCGACGGGACGTACGCGAGCACCGGTGTGCTCGGCACTGTCGAGCAGGTCGGCCGGCTGGCCGACGGCGACCCGGGCGCGCTGATCCGCGGCCGGGGGCGCGTGAAGATCGGGGCCGGGACGACCGGCCCGGGCGCGGCACTCTGGGTCGAGGGCACCCGTATCGACCAGACCGTGGCCGAGCCCCTCCCGGGGCAGGTCGCCGACCTGGTCAAGGAGTACAAGGCGCTGGCCACCGCCTGGCTGCGCAAGCGCGGCGCCTGGCAGGTCGTCGACCGCGTCCAGGCCATCGACGACGTCTCCGCGCTCGCCGACAACTCCGGCTACTCGCCGTTCCTGACCACCGAACAGAAGGTGGAGCTGCTGGAGACCGCCGACCCGGTGGCCCGGCTGAAGCTCGCCACCCAGCAACTGCGCGACCATCTCGCCGAGCAGGACGTGGCCGAGACCATCGCGAAGGACGTCCAGGAGGGCGTCGACAAGCAGCAGCGCGAGTTCCTGCTCCGCCGCCAGCTGGAGGCCGTCCGCAAGGAACTGCGCGAGCTGAACGGCGAGAACTCCAAGGACTCGGCCGAGGAGTCCGACGACTACCGCGCCCGCGTGGAGGCCGCCGACCTGCCCGAGAAGGTCCGCGAGGCCGCCCTCAAGGAGGTCGACAAGCTGGAGCGCTCCAGCGACCAGTCCCCCGAGGGCTCCTGGATCCGCACCTGGCTGGACACCGTCCTCGAACTGCCGTGGAACGAACGGACCGAGGACGCCTACGACATCCAGGGCGCCCAGGCGATCCTCGACGCCGAGCACGCGGGCCTGGAGGACGTGAAGGAGCGGATCACCGAGTACCTGGCCGTGCGCAAGCGCCGCGGCGAGCGGGGCCTCGGGGTCGTCGGCGGCCGGCGCGGCGGTGCCGTGCTGGCGCTCGTCGGCCCGCCCGGCGTCGGCAAGACCAGCCTCGGCGAGTCGGTCGCGCACGCCATGGGCCGCAAGTTCGTCCGCGTCGCCCTCGGCGGCGTCCGCGACGAGGCCGAGATCCGCGGCCACCGCCGCACCTACGTCGGTGCGCTGCCCGGCCGGATCGTGCGCGCGATCAAGGAGGCCGGGTCGATGAACCCGGTGGTCCTGCTGGACGAGATCGACAAGGTGGGATCCGACTTCCGGGGCGACCCGGCGGCCGCCCTGCTGGAGGTCCTCGACCCGGCGCAGAACCACACCTTCCGGGACCACTACCTGGAGGTGGAGCTGGACCTGTCGGACGTCGTCTTCCTCGCCACCGCCAACGTCTTGGAGGCGATCCCGGAGGCCCTGCTCGACCGGATGGAGCTGGTCCGCCTCGACGGCTACACCGAGGACGAGAAGGTCGTCATCGCCCGGGACCACCTGCTCCCGCGCCAGCTGGAGCGGGCCGGCCTCGACAAGGACGAGGTGGTCCTCGAGGAGAGCGCCCTGCGCAAGCTGGCCGGCGAGTACACCCGCGAGGCCGGCGTGCGCACCCTGGAGCGGTCCATCGCCCGGCTGCTGCGCAAGGTCGCCGCCCAGCACGAACTGGGCGAGCGGGAGTTGCCGTTCACCATCACGGCCGCCGACCTGCGCGCGCTGATCGGGCGGCCGCACCACGTACCCGAGTCCGCCCAGGACCCGGCCGAGCGCCGTACGGCGGTGCCGGGCGTGGCGACGGGCCTCGCGGTCACCGGCGCCGGCGGTGACGTCCTCTACGTCGAGGCGTCGCTGGCCGACCCGGAGACGGGCGCGGCGGGCCTGACCCTGACCGGTCAGCTCGGTGACGTGATGAAGGAGTCGGCGCAGATCGCCCTGAGCTTCCTGCGCTCGCACGGCGCGGAGCTGGAGCTGCCCGTCGGCGACCTGAAGGACCGGGGAGCGCACATCCACTTCCCGGCGGGCGCGGTCCCCAAGGACGGCCCGAGCGCCGGCATCACGATGACGACGGCCCTCGCCTCCCTGCTGTCGGGCCGGCTGGTCCGCACGGACGTGGCGATGACCGGCGAGGTCTCCCTGACCGGCAGGGTGCTGCCGATCGGCGGCGTCAAGCAGAAGCTGCTCGCCGCACACCGCGCCGGGGTGACGACCGTCATCATCCCCAAGCGCAACGAGCCCGACCTGGACGACGTCCCGGCGGAGGTCCTGCAGAAGCTGGACGTCCACGCCGTCACCGACGTCCGCCAGGTCCTGGAACTGGCGCTCGCGCCCGCCGTGAACGGCGCGTCGCCGGAGGTTCCGGTGGCGGCGTGACGGGCGCTGCCGGAAGAAGGCGGGGCCCGGGCTCTCGTGAGGGAGGCCCGGGCCTCGCCGCACCCCGCCCGTGGCACGGAACATCCGGGCAGCACCAGGAGAGCGACGGGGCAACCCCCGGTCAGCACCGGGAGAGCGGCAGCGGAACCCCCGGGAAAAGCATGGAAAGCTACGCACGTAGAGGACCAGGCAGGTACGGGGAACCGGATCAGGGGTGCTGACGTGCACGAACACACGCAAGGCGAGGGACGCGGGGGCGAGTCCACGGAGTTCCTGTCCCTGGAACGGGAACTGACGGTGCTGCTGCGCCGCGCCCGCGCCAACCAGGGCGAGATGGCCCGCGAGGTCCATCCGGACCTGGAGTCCGCCGCGTACGGCCTCCTCGTCCGGCTGGAGGAACTCGGCCGGCAGCGTGCCACCGAGCTGGCCGCCTACATCGGCGTCGGCAAGGCCACCATGTCCCGCCAGCTGCGCGCCCTGGAACAGCTCGGCCTGGTCGCCCGCGAACCCGACCCCGCGGACGGCCGCGCCTGGCTCGTCGACCTGACCGAGGAGGGCCGCACCCGGGTGAGCCGGGTCCGTGAGGCCCGCCGCGAGCGGTACGTCCGGCACTTCTCCGACTGGGACCGCGGGGAGGTCGCCGAGCTGGCCCGGCTGCTGCACGAGCTGAACCGGGGCATGGAGAAGTAGCCGGCCCGGTCAGGTTCCGTCCTCCAGCTCCACGTACACCGCGGTCGCGTCGTCGTGCGTCTTGCCGCCCCCCAGGAACGCCCGCTCCGCGCCGTCCGCCCGCTCCAGCGCCCGTACGCGCTCCACCAGCGTCCGTGTCCCCCGCGCGCGGACAAGGGTGAACAGGTCCGTCCAGCCGCCCTGACGGAACGTCTCCGTCCAGCGGGTCGCCCCGTCGGACAGCGCGGCCAGGGCGCCGACGTCCGCACGCGGCACGCTCCCCGTCACCGCCCGGCCGGCCACCGCCGGGTCCGCCGCGGCCGTGAAGAAGCCGCCCTCCTTGTTGCGCAGCGTGCCGTCGACCCTCTCGGCGCTCCTCAGCAGGGCGCGCGGCAGCCGGGCCAGCCGTTCGTCACGGACCGGCGTGACCGTGCCGTCGGGGGACGCCAGCAGCAGCGTCGCGTCGCAGAGCACCAGGTACTCCACGGTCTCCGGCGACCAGCGCGCCACGGCCACCGTCGCCTGCGGGGTGCGCGGGTGAGAAAGGTCACAGGTGTTGCCATGGGCCCCGGCGGTACGCGCGATGGCGAGGGAAAGGGCCTCGGCCAGCGGAACATCCGGGAGTGAAACGGTCAGTTCGGTCAGGGCCCCGCCCAGTCGTGCCGTGAACCAGGGGACCGAATGCAGACAGCCCGCGCCGCCCGGCGGCGGTGTCACCCCGTCCAGGAGGACGACCGAACCGCCCTGTCCGGAGGCGGGAAGTCCGACACTCGCGAAGTCCTCGTTGGGACAGGCCCGATCGCCCGGCTCCGACACAAGTTCCGTACGCATCCGGCCAGTCTGCACGACTGCTCCACGGCCTCCGCAAAAGGCTGGCATCGGTTGCCGAACAGGCGTACCAGCGCAGGTCAGACGCCTGTTTTGGGAGGGAATGAAGGGCTCCGGGAAGACGTGGTGGCGAATACTGTCAAAGCCCGCCGCTCACGTCCAACCGGCCTGCCGGGAAAGGCCTCCGCGCACGCCAGGGGAACTTGCCCGCCAACTCCCCTCCGATGTTCACTCCTTCGGGTGGCGGGGCAAGCGATGCGCGGCCCCTGCCCACCGGCACTGGGAGGGTCGGGGACCGAACCGGACGTACGCATCAGTTGACGGAGCGTCACATCCGGCCCATGGGCACACGAGTCAGGAATGCGAGCACCGGTGCAGAAGACGCGGCCTCGGCGCACAGGCAGGCAGACGGCCTCCGAGGGGGGCGCGGAGCGCACCCCTGTCGGCAAGGGCCGGCCCACCCATGTACGCAACCGGCTGATCATCGCCGTGGCGGTGGTCGCCGCCGCGATCGCCGGCGCCGGTGCTCCCGCACTCCTCACCGCCTCCGGGCAGCTGAAGGACTCCCAGGACCTGGTGACCCTGGCCGAGCGGACCCAGGACGCCCTCGCCCTCGCCCAGTCCCTCGCGGACGAACGCGACGAGGTCACCGTGTACGTCGCGGCCGGCCGCCCCGAATCCGAGGCGCCGTCGACCCAGGGCAGCGACCGGGTGGACCGCCAGGCGCGCGAGCTGACCGCCGACACGGACACCTCCGCCGCGCTGCGCGAGGCCCTCGACTCCATCGTGTCCGTGCGCCGGAGCGCGCTCACCGGTGAGGGCACCGCCCTGGAGGCGCACGAGGCCTACTCCAAGGTCATCACCGCGCTGCACGGGCTCGCCGAGCGGCTCGCGGAGCAGACGCCGCCGCGCGCGGGCTCCGGCGCGCACGCCCTCGTCGCCCTCGACACCGCCGTCCAGCAGGCCTCCGCGACCCGCGGACTGCTGCTCGCCGCGCTCAACGTGCCCACGACCACCCAGTCCGTCGTCGACCCCGTCACCGGCCTGGCGAGCACCGAGAAGGTCTCCTCGGAGGCCGACACCGAACAGCGCGACGCCCTCACCGCCGCCGCCCAGCAGTCCCGGGTCCGCTCCGACGCGGCCCTCGCCGACTTCCGCCAGAGCGCGCCCGAGGACGCGGTGGACTCCTACGACTCCACGGTCACCGGCGGCGACGTCGACACCGCCGAGAAGTACCTCGCCGCCCTCACCGACCAGCCCAGGCTGAGCGCCGGCGACCTGGCCACCAGTGTCAAGAAGCTGGACGCCGCGCTCTCCGCCCGCGTCGACCTGATGCGCGGCGCCGAGTCCGCCTCCTACAACCACCGCACCGAGGACCTCGCCCAGCTGCGCGACGACGACGTCACCGCGCTGGAGATCCGGGTCGCCCTGCTCGGCGCGCTGATGCTGCTCGCGGTCACCGTCGCCACCGGCATGGCCCGCAGCCTCACCCGCCCGCTCTCCGCGCTGCGCCGCGGCTCCGCCCGGCTCGCCGAGGCCGAGAACCCGGCCGCCGAGGAACCGGTCACGTTCACCGGCCGCAACGACGAGTTCGCCCAGGTCGTCCGCTCGGTCAACGCCCTGCACGCGCATGTCCTCGCCGCCCACGAGCGGGTGGGAACGCTGGAGTCCGACCGCAAGCACCTCGTCGGCCAGCGCCAGAAGATGGCCGACGCCCGCGAGGAGCTCCGCGCCGAACTCGCCGAGTCCGCCGCCCAGCTGGAGCGGCTGCGGTCCAGCATCACCGGCACCTTCGTCAACCTCGCCCTGCGTACCCTCGGTCTCGTCGAGCGCCAACTCGCCGTCATCGAGACCCTGGAGGAGCGCGAGCAGGACCCCGACCGGCTGGCCACCCTCTTCAAGCTCGACCACTTCGCCACGGTCATGCGCCGGCACAGCGAGAACCTCCTCGTCCTCGCCGGCACGGAACACGTGCAGCAGCACGCGGGTCCGATCCCGCTGGTGGACGTGGTCCGGGCGGCCGTCAGCGAGATCGAGCGCTACGAGCGGGTCCGTATCTCCTCGCTGCCGCCGCACGCGCACGTGGCCGGCTTCGCCGCGGACGACCTGAGCCATCTGCTCGCCGAACTCATGGAGAACGCCACCTCGTTCTCCCCGCCGGACCTCCCCGTCGAGGTCTCCGGCTGGCTCCTGGAGAACGGCGAGGTCATGCTCTCCGTCCAGGACGAGGGCATCGGGATCACGGGCGAGCGCCTGACCCGGCTCAACGGCCGCCTCACCGACTTCGACCCGGAGACCCCCTACGACCAGGAGGGCGAGGAGGGGCTCGGCCTCGGCCTGTACGTCGTGGCCCGCCTCGCCCACCGGCACGGGGTGCGGGTGCAGCTGCGCGAGCAGCAGCAGGGCGGGGTGACGGCGGTCGTCGTCCTGCCGACCCCGCTGCTCGCCGAGGCCCCCTCGGCCGCGGTCCCGTCCGCCACGCCGGCTTCCTCCACGACCCCGACCTTCTCCCTCCCCGGCGCCGACGCGGAGGCCAACTCCAACGTCCTCCCGGGCCGCCCGAAGCCCACCGCGGACCCCCTGGTCACGCTGGCCGAGCGGGCCGTACACGAGGCGGGGGAGGAGAAGCGCGGGGAGACGGTACCGAGGCCCCGCACGGAGACCTCGCCCATGACACCGGCGGAGCCCTTGGCGGGGCGCCGCGCGGAGGGCGCGTCCGGGGCGCCGGCGGAGCCCCGTACTGAGACTCAGGCCGGGCGTGGCGCCGAGGGTGCGTCGGGGACGCCTGCCGAGCGGTTCGCCGAGGCCGACGCCGAGGTTCCGGCCGGTCGTCCGGTTGAGCCCCGTACCGAGACTCCGGTCGAGCCCCACTCCGAGACCCCGGCCGAGACCGAGCCCGAGGCACGCGCCGAATCCTCGGCCGAGTCCGGCGCCGCCGGGCGGCCCGCAAGGTTCCCGGCCGACGACGACACCTCACTCCCGGCCGGACCCGACACGGCCGCCTCGGCCGGAGCGGACGCCGTCGCCCCGGCCGGAACCGGCACCGCCGCCCCCGTCGGGCAGTCGGTCGACCTCCCCGCCGAGACGACCATGGAACTTCTGCTGCCGGGTCCCCTCGGGGAAGCGGAGGCGGAACCGGCCGCGGACGCGGACATGGAAACGCACCCGGAACCGGAAGAGGCCGCGGAGCGGGACCGCACCCCCGAGCCCGCCGCCGGCGACAGCGTCGACGGCGACAGCAGCCCGGAGCACAGCCGGGTCCCGGACCGGTCCGAGGAACTCGTCACCGACAAGGGCCTGCCCAAGCGCACACCCAGAATCACCTCACCCGCACAAGCCCCGCGGCAGCGGACCGCCTCGGTCGACGCCGAGGCCCTCCGCCGCCGGCTGGGCGGCTTCCGCCGGGGGGCGGAGGCCGGCTACCGCGACGTAGAAGCGGAGATCGCCGAAAAGACGGGCCAGAACAAGGTTCCGTCACCTCAAACAGCTCAAGAAGCACACGCACACGCCGAAGAAGACACGGGGGGCACAGTCGAGGAGGCAAGCAGTTGACCGCGCCCAGTACCTTCGGACTGAGCAGTGAAGCCCGTAACCTGCACTGGCTGTTGACCAACCTGGTGGAAGAGGTGCCCGGCATCCAGTCCGTCGCGGTCGTCTCCTCCGACGGACTGCTCCTCCTCTCCTCGGACCCGGACCGCAACGACGCGGCACGGCAGGCCCGGAGCGAGAAACCCACCGGCCCGCGCGGTTCCTCCGCCGACCTCGCCACCATCGTCTCCGGTATCGGCAGCCTCACCATCGGCGCCGCCCGGCTCATGGAGTTCGGCGGGGTGAAGCACACCATGATCGCCATGGCGGAGGGCAGCCTCCTGGTGATGTCGATCAGCGACGGCTCCCTGCTCGGCGTCCACGGCTCCGCCGACTGCGACATGAGTGTCGTGGCCTACCACATGGCCCTCTTCGTCGGCCGCGCCGGCCACGTCCTCACCCCCGAACTCCGCAGTGAGCTGAGGAAATCCCTGGAGTCGGAGTCCGCCGGGAGCGCCCGATGAGCGACACCCCGAGCCGCCCCCAGCTCCCCGTCCGCGGCGGCGAGCGCAGGCCCGCCCGCGTCCGCCCCTACTCGCTCACCGGCGGCCGCACCCGCTTCGGCCACGTCCTCCTGGTGGAGACCTTCGTGGCCGCCCTCGAAGCCCCCGAGGAGCGCAAGGAACTGACTGGGGGCACCGCCCACGCGTTTGGCAGTGGGGGAGGTTCCCTCGCAGCCAGAGTCATGCCGGAACTGCGGGCCATCGTCGAGCTGTGCCGCCGTATGCGCACGGTGGCCGAGATCGCCGCGCTGCTGAGGATGCCGCTCGGCGTGGTCCGCGTCCTCCTCAGCGACCTCGCGGACCAGGGAAAGATCCGTGTGTACGGCACCGGTACCGCTCACGGTACGGGCCGTCCCGACCGCGCTCTGCTGGAAAGGGTGCTGAGTGGACTCCGTCGTCTCTGACGCCGCCTCCTCCTTTGGCGTCACCCCTCTCGTCGCACCCCGGACCGACGAGCCCCTTCAGCCCTGGCAGACGGACCGCACCCGCGCCCCCATCGCGACGAAGATCGTGGTGGCGGGCGGTTTCGGCGTCGGCAAGACGACCCTCGTCGGCACGGTCTCGGAGATCGAGCCCCTCCAGACGGAGGCGCTGATGACCGAGGCCAGCGAGGAGACCGACGACCTCACCGGTACGCCCGAGAAGACCACTACCACGGTGGCCATGGACTACGGCCGCCTCACACTCGACGACGACCTGGTGCTCTACCTGTTCGGTACGCCGGGCCAGCAGCGGTTCTGGTTCATGTGGGACGACCTGGTGCGCGGCGCGATCGGGGCGGTCGTCCTGGCCGACACCCGCCGGCTCAAGGACTGTTTCCCCGCGCTGGACTACTTCGAGAGCTGCGGGCTGCCGTACGTCGTCGCCGTCAACCACTTCGACGGCAGCGAGCTGTTCGAGCCGGAGGACGTGCGGGAGGCGCTGACCATCCCCGCGCACATACCTGTCATGATCATGGACGCGCGGCGCCGGATCTCGGTGATCGAGACCCTCCTGGCCCTGGTGGGCCACGCGCTGGACGAAACCCCCGAGTAGTCGCCCCTTAGGAGCCACCCCCGCATGCGGAAGATACTCGTCGTCGGAGCCGGCCAGTCCGGACTCCAGCTCGCCCTCGGCCTCCAGTCGCACGGGTACGAGGTCACCCTGATGTCGAACCGGACGGCGGACGAGATCCGCTCCGGCCGGGTCATGTCGACGCAGTGCATGTTCCACACGGCCCTCGAGCACGAGCGCGATCTCCAGCTGAACTTCTGGGAGTCCCAGGCCCCGAAGGTCCAAGGACTCGGCGTCTCGGTGGCCGCTCCCGGCTCGCACGACCCGGGCCCCACCCAGCGGGCGATCGACTGGCTGGGCCGGCTCGACGGCTTCGCGCAGTCCGTCGACCAGCGGGTGAAGATGGCCGGCTGGATGGAGACCTTCGCCCAGCGCGGCGGCCAGCTCGTCATCCACGGCGCGGCCGTCTCCGACCTCGACTACTTCTCCCGCGCCTACGACCTCGTCCTGGTCTCCGCGGGCAAGGGCGAACTGGTCTCCATGTTCGCCCGCGACCCCGAGCGCTCCCCCTACCGCGAGCCGCAGCGCGCGCTGGCCGTCTCCTACGTCCACGGCCTGGGCCCGCGCCCGGAGCACCCGGACACCGAGGCGGTCCGCTGCAACCTGGTCCCCGGCGTCGGCGAACTGTTCGTCATGCCGACGTTCACCACGTCCGGGCGCGCCGACATCCTCTTCTGGGAGGGCATACCCGGCGGCCCGCTCGACGTCTTCAACGGCGTCAAGGACCCGGCGGAGCACCTCTCCCTGACCCTGGAACTCATGGAGAAGTTCACGCCCTGGGAGTACGAGCGGGCGCGGGACGTCGAACTGACCGACGCGGGCGGCACGCTGGCCGGCCGTTACGCGCCGACCGTCCGCAACCCCATCGGCCGGCTGCCCGGCGGCGGGCTGGTCCTCGGCGTCGCGGACGTGGTCGTCGCCAACGACCCGATCACCGGTCAGGGCTCCAACTCCGCCTCCAAGTGCGCGGCGGCGTACCTCGCGTCGATCCTGGAGCGGGGCGAAAAGGAGTTCGACGAGGAGTGGATGCGTGCCACGTTCGACCGCTACTGGGACACCGCGCAGCACGTCACCAAGTGGACCAACGCGATGCTGGCCCCGCCGCCGGAGCACATCGTGAACCTGTTGGGCGCGGCGGGACAACTCCCGCCGGCGGCGGACCGTTTCGCCAACGCCTTCAACGACCCGGCGGACTTCGAGAACTTCTTCTATGAGCCGGAGAACACGGCCGCCTACCTGGGCTCGCTGACCGGAGCCTGACGAGCCGAATGGCCGCACGGTGACGGGGACCAGGACGGGCCCTGCCACGGTGACGGACTAGGACGGGCCCTGGTGGCCCTGGTGGCCCTGGAGGCTCTTGAGGTCTCCAGGGTTCGGGAGGCTCGGGGGCGCAGGGCGTCGTAGGGGCCTTCCCCTCGGATCCGGGCGTACGGCCCCCAGGACCGGGTGGGACGCGATCGGGGAGATCTTGACCTTCTCTCCGGTGCGCGGGGCCTGGACCACCTTGCCGTCGCCCAGGTACAGGGCCACGTGCGTGGCCTCGGGGAAGTAGACCACCAGGTCGCCGGGGCGCAGTTCCTTCAGGGGGATCCTCGGCAGCCGTGCCCACTGTTCCTGGCTGGTGCGCGGGATCGGGGTGCCGGCGTGGCCCCAGGCCTCGGAGGTCAGGCCCGAGCAGTCGTACGACCTCGGGCCCTCCGCACCCCACTGGTACGGCTTCCCGATCTGCCGTACCGCGTACCGCACCGCGCGGTCTCCTTCCGTGGACGGCGGGCGGGAGTCGTCCAGTTCGCCGGAGGCCATGACCTTCCGCTGGGCCTCGGCGACATCGGCGCGCTCCCGTTCGGCGATCGCGGTGAGCTGGGCGGTGGTGAGGGAGGCGAGGAGTCTCTCGACGTCGTCGAGGCGGCGGCGGACGTCGTCGCGTTCCTTCTTCCGCCGTTCCGTGAGGGTGAGCTGGGCGTCGAGGGCGGCGCGGGCCCGGCGGGCCAGTTCGCCGGCCCGGTGCTCGCTGCCCTCCAGCCGGCCCACCGTCTCGGCCCGCTCCCGTGCCAGCCGGCCGATCACGTGGCCCTCGTCGAGCGCGTGCTGCGGATCGCGGGCGAGCAGCAGCCGGACGTACGGGGAGATGTCGGTGCTGCTCTGGTACTGCTGGCGGGCCAGCCGGCCGGCCGCGCCCCGGCTCTCGTGCACGGACAGCCGGGCCTTCGCCAGGGCGGTCTCCAGCCGGTCGGTCTCGGCCCGCCGTTCCTTCAGCTTCTCCTCGGTGGCGTTGTACGCCTCGGTGGCCCGCTCGGCCTCCCGGTACAGCCGCTGAAGGTCCGTCAGCAGCGCGGCTACGGACCGCCGGTCGGGCGGTGCCGGGTCCTGGGGCGCGGTGGCCGGCGGTCCGGCCGGGTCCGGTACCGGTACGGCCACGGCGGCCCCGGGGGCCAGGACGACCTGCGCGGCCAGCGCCGCCGTCAGGGTCGTCAGGGCCGTCACCGTCGTCATCGCCGATACCGCCGTACAGGCCAGACGCAGCAGTCTTTCTGACACGTCATCACCTCCACTGCGGGGGAGGTGCCCGGGTGGCCCCTCCGTCCCGCACGGCGAGCATGGGACGCGTCGGGGCGTTCCGCGCGCCGGGCGTGCGCGGTTCGGCGCAACGGGGTCACCCGTCGGTGTCGTCCCGGCGCTCCTCCGGCGTGGGGGTTTCCGGTTTCGACCACGGCCACTTCAGTCCGCCCCCGGCCTTCCCGGTGGGGTCGTACTCGTACTTCCAGCCCCGCGGGAGTCCGAGCCGCCGGCTGTGGCCGCGCGGGACGCGCCGGTAGACCAGGATCGTGGGCGGGCCGCCGGCCGCGTCGGGGACGGGGATGCGGTAGGTCTTCGGCGGTTGCCCGGTGGGGCCGACCAGGACGGGCAGGACGCGGCCGTCCATGGGCCCGCCCTCGAAGGGGGTGTCTTCGCTCTTCACGCCACCAGTGTCGATCAGGACTCGGCGGCCAGCGCGTCCCGGACCAGCTCGGCGCTCTGCGGATCCCGGGCGGCGGTCACGGTCAGCAGCGCGACGAGCTGCTCCACCAGCCAGTCCCGCAGCTCGTCGGCGGGCGGATCCTGGTCCTCGTCGAGCCAGATCAGGGAGGCCGCCTCGACCGCCGTGATCCACATCCGGACGGTCATCCGCAGCCGGGGCCCGGGATCGGCGACCCCGAGGTGGGCGTAGATGTGCTCGGCGGCGGCCCGTCGTACGCCGTCCACGATGGCGGTCGTCCGGGAGGTCTCCACCACGCTGCCGCCCTGGAGCAGGGCGCTGAAACCGGCGTCGTGGCGGCCGACGAAGGCGAGATAGCGGTCGAGGGCGCGGCCGAGCCGGGGGAGGAGCGGGCCGACCTGCGGCTCGTCGAAGCAGTGCCGCAGCTCCTCGGCGGCGGAGCGCAGCGCCGCCTCGTACAGCTGCTGCTTGCCGCCGGGGAAGTACCGGTAGACCAGCGGCCGGGAGACCCCGGCGGCCTCCGCCACGTCGTCCAGCGAGACGTCCTCGGGGACGCGGTGCGCGAAGAGGGAGAGCGCGGCGTCGAGCAGCTGGCTGCGGCGCTCCTCCACGCTGAGCCGACGGTAGGCGGGGGCGGCGGGGGTCATGACGTGCAGCGTAATCCCCCCGCCCGCCACGCGCGCCCGAGCTCGTGACCCCGGGGGCGTTGTCAGGCCAGCAGCCCCGACGACTTCCACAGCCGCCGTCCCACGCCCCGCAGGACGCCGATGTCGTCCAGGAAGTCCGTGAGCCGCTTGGCGCCCGTCTGCATGACCTCGCGGCGGTGTCCGCTGGCCTTCACCTGGGCGAGGGCCTCGCGCCTGTCCAGGCCGACGTTCGTGTAGACCTCGGGGTTCACGAAGGCGACCGAGAAGATGCGGGCGAACTCGCCGGCGGTGACCCGGGTGAACTCCTGGGACCACTTCGGGGCGGTCACCATCTGGCGGCGCAGCTCCTCACGGGCGTAGCGCACGTGCCGGGCCTCCTCGACGACGTGGATCCGGGTGACGCCCCGGATCAGGGTCTGGACCCGCTCGTCCGGGAAGGTCAGCCGCTGCATCCAGTCGAGGACCTCCTCGCCGAGCAGGGTCGCGGTGAAGGAGCCGGGGGTGGTGGAGATCGTCTTGAACAGGCGGCCGAGCTGCTGGTGGGCGCGGCTCACCGGGTACCAGGGCGTGTCCCCGTGGGCGATCAGCCGGGCGAACATCTTCGAGTGCCGGCACTCGTCCTCGATCTCGGTCAGCGCGTACCGCACGTGCGCGCTCGTCGCCGCCTTGTCGTAGATGTGCCGGACCAGCAGCTGCATCAGGATGATCTCGAACCAGATGCCCAGCGAGGCCAGCGCGGCCGCCTCGTGCCGGGACAGCAGCATCCGCTGCTCCTCGCTCATCCGCTTCCACAGCGGGGTGTCGTAGAGCGAGAGCAGTTCCGGCGGCCAGAACCACTTGCCCTCCTCGAAGGGCGCGTCCCAGTCCAGTTCCTTGTCGGGGTCGAAGGAGTGCCTGGCGGAGGAGGCGAGCAGTCGCTCGGCCACCTGCTCCCGGTCCTTGAGCAGGCCGAGCGCGTCCCGCAGCCCTTCCAGCGCGCCGTCTTCGGTGAGGGTCGTCATGGCTCTTATGAGACTGCCTGTCAGCAAGGTCGTCAATCCCCGTGCGGCTACTTGTCGTCCACGCGCCCGTTCCCGTACAGGCGTGCGAGACTGGCCGGGCCGGGGTGGACGTCGGGGGGAGACGAGTGAGCACCGCATCCGCAACCGTCGCGGACCGCGCCGCCGCACGCCGCAGCCTGGAGGGCCTGTCTCTCGGGGACGCCTTCGGCGAGCGCTGGTTCCCGCTCTTCCGGCCGCCACGGCAGGCGTACGCGGAGGTCCGCGCCCGCCGTATGCCGCCGGAGCCGCACTGGCACTGGACCGACGACACCGCGATGGCCCTCGGCGTCCTCCGGGTCCTCGATCAGTACGGCGAGATCCGGCGTACCGAACTGGCCCTCGCCTTCGCGCTCGGCCACGACGCCGACGCCGCCCGGGGCTACGGCAGCGGCATGCACGACCTGCTGCCCCGGCTGCTCCCCGAGCCCGCCCGCTGGCCGGAGTTCAGCCGCGAGCTGTTCGGCGGCGAGGGCAGCCTCGGCAACGGGGCGGCCATGCGCGTCGCACCCCTGGGCGCCTGGTTCCACGCCGACCTCGACCGGGTGATCGAGCAGGCCGTCCGCTCCGCCGAGGTCACCCACGCCCATCCGGAGGGCATCGCCGGCGCGGTCGCCGTGGCCGTCGCGGCGGCGCTCTCCGCCCGGCGGGAGCTGACCCTGGACGCGGTGGCGGGGCTCACCCCGGACAGCGCGGTCCGCGAGGGCCTCGCCCGCGCCGCCGCACTGCCCCTGGCCACCGAGCCCTGGAAGGCCTCGGACCTTCTCGGCAACGGTCAGCGCATCCGCGCCGACGACACGGTCCCCTTCGCCCTCTGGTCCGCCGCCCGCCACCCCGACGACCTCGTCGCCGCCCTGTGGACCACGGCCGAGGGCTTCGGGGACGTCGACACCACCTGCGCGATCACCGGCGGCGTCGTGGCGGCCCGCACCGGCGTCGAGGACGTCCCGGCCCGCTGGCTGGAGCGGCGGGAGCCGCTGCCCGGCACCGGACGGCGCGCGTGACGGCGGCCTCGGACCCGGTCGTCGGCTTCCGGGTGACCAACCGCGGCGAGGAACTCCTGGAGCTGATCCTCGAACCGTACGGCAGCGACCACTGGATGCGGCCCGGTGAGACCTTCGTGATCTGGGCGCTCACCCCCGAGGACAACGGTCTGTTCGAGGTGACCCACGAGCCGGGCACGATCACGGTGTACGCCCCGTCGCACGCGTTCGTCGGGGACGAGGACGGCGACGAGATCGACTGCGGCCACAACCGCCCGCCACCGCCCGACCCGTTCCGGCTGAGGCTGCCCTAGACCGAGCAGCCAAGCTCCTCGGGTACGGCGAAGGAGACCGGCTCCGCGCCCTGCGGCGGGAAGGACGTCCGCAGGGTGAAGGCGTACGGCGTCGGACCGTGCGCCCGCAGGTGGAGGAGGCGCGCCTCGGCCTCCGCGACCGTCGGCCGGTGGCCCGCCGGGACCCACCACAGGGCCGTCATCGCCTCCTGGACCCGCTCGAACCACTCCCGCCGACGGGACATCATCTCCCGGTGGCGCCCCTGGTACATGTACGCGGTCAGGGCGTCGGTGTCCCGCCACACCGTCATGTTGACGATCAGCCAGTCGTCCCCGAAGACCTTGATGTCGGTGGCGTCGCCGCCCTCCGACTGGAGCCGCCAGACATAGCCGTCTGCGGCCTCCGCGTCCGCGTTCACCGGGTCGAGGGCGTCGACGAAGTCCTTCAACTCGGGTGAGTCCAGCGGGAACTTGAGGCGGGAGATGTTGACCTGCGCGAGTTCGAGGGCGGCGGATTCGGGAGCGGTCTCCGGGGCTTTTCCGTGCGCTGCGTCAGTCATGCGTGCACCGTAGGACGCTCCTGTCCGCGCCCGGAACCCCCCGTCTCACGAGCTGAGCACCGCCGCCATCACCGCCCGCGCGATCGGCGCCGCCATCCCGCCCCCGGTGATGTCCCCGCGGTCCGCCGACCCGTCCTCCACCACCACCGCGACCGCCACCCCCGGCTCGAACTCCCGCTCGCCCTGCGCCCACGACACGAACCAGGCGTACGGCGTTCCCACGTTGCCGAGGCCGTGCTGGGCGGTGCCGGTCTTGCCGCCGACGATCGCGCCGGGGATCGCCGCGTTCGTGCCGGTGCCCTCGCGCACCACGCCCTCCATCAGCTCCCGCATCCGCCGCGCCGTGGACGGGTACATCGCCTGACGCGACGCCCGGGACCCGGCCGTCGCGACCGTCGCCCCGCTCCGCCGGGTGGTCCGCTCCACCAGGTACGGCTCGCGCAGCATCCCCCCGTTGGCCACCGCCGCCGACACCATCGCCATCTGCAACGGCGTCGCCCGCGTGTTGTACTGCCCGATCGACGACAGCGCCAGCTGCGCCCGGTCCAGCGAGGTGTCGAAGGTGCTCGTCGCGACCGAGAACGGGATCCGCAGGTCCGTCGCGTTGAAACCGAACGCCTGCGTCGTACGCGTCATCCTGGCCAGCCCCACGTCCACGCCGAGCTTCGCGAACACCGTGTTGCACGACCACTCGAACGCCACCCGCAGCGGGGCGTCCCGGCAGCCGTCGCCCTCGTTCGTCAGACGCGTCCTGGTACCGGGCAGGGTGTACGGGGCGGGGGAGCGGGTCGGCTCGTCCAGATCCGTGATCACCCCCGCGTCCAGCGCCGCCGCCGCGGTGACCACCTTGAAGGTCGACCCCGGCGGATACGTCTGCCGGACCGCCCGGTTGAGCATCGGCTGGTCCGGATCGCCGTTCAGCCGCGCCCAGGCCCGCTCGGCCCCGGCGTCGTTCCCGGACAGCACGGACGGGTCGTACGACGGACTCGACACCAGCGCCAGGATCCGCCCCGTCGCCGGCTCCACCGCCGCCACCGCGCCCTTGCGGCCGCGCAGCCCGTCGTACGCGGCGCGCTGGGCCCGGCGGTCGAGGGTCGTGACGACGTTCCCGCCGGCCGGGCGGCCCCGCGTCACGTCGTTCCACAGCGGGAACGGCGCCAGCAGCGGATCGGCGCCGGAGAGCACACCGTCCTCGGCGTGCTCCAGGAACGTCGTCCCGTACTCCTGCGAGGCGAAGCCGGTCACCGGCGCGTACAACGGCCCGTCGCGGTACGTCCGTTCGTAGCGCAGCTGCTCGCCGGTGTCCCGGGAGCCGGTCACCGGGGCGCCGCCGACCAGGATGTCGCCGCGGGGCTGGCCGTAGCGGGCGATGGAGTCGCGCCGGTTCGCCGGGTTGCCGTCGTAGACGCCGGACTGGACGACCTGGACGCGCAGGGCGTTGACCAGGAGGGCCAGCAGGAGCAGCGCGCAGAACGCGGCGGCGTGCCGGATGTGCCGGGTCAACGGGCGCCCTCGGCCGTCGTGGGGCTCCCGCCCCCGCGCACCCCGTTCCTCATGGCGCCGCCTTTCCGTCGTACTGCCGCCGCGCCGAATTGCTCACCCTGATCAGCAGCGCCACGATCGCCCAGTTGGTGACGACCGACGAGCCGCCCTGTGCGAGGAACGGCATCGCCATACCGGTCAGCGGGATCAGACCGGTCACCCCGCCCGCGATCACGAACACCTGGAGCGCCACGATCGAGGCGAGCCCGATCGCCAGCAGCCGGCCGAACGGGTCGCGCAGGGCGAGGCCCGCCCGGAAGCCGCGCTCCACCAGCAGGCCGTACAGCAGGAAGAGCGCCGACAGCCCGGCCAGGCCCAGTTCCTCGCCCGCCGTCGCCAGGATGAAGTCGGACTTCACGGCGAAGCCGATGAGATGGGAGTGGCCGAGGCCCAGGCCGGTGCCGAGCATGCCGCCGGCCGCGAAGGAGAAGAGCGACTGGGCGAGCTGGTTGGGGCCGAGGCCCGCCTCGATGGAGGCGAACGGGTGCAGCCAGTCCTCGATCCGGCCGTGGACGTGCGGCTCCAGACGGCCCACGGCGACCGCGCCCAGCGCCGCGAGCAGCAGACCGACCGCGATCCAGCCGGTGCGGCCGGTGGCGACGTACAGCATGATCACGAAGAGTCCGAAGAAGAGCAGGGAGGTGCCCAGGTCCCGTTCCAGGACCAGCACGCCCACGCTCAGCAGCCAGATCGCCATGATCGGGCCGAGCACCCGGCCCGTCGGCAGCTGCATGAACCAGATCTTCCGGCCCGCGTACGCCAGCGCCGTGCGGTTCGCCGCCAGGTACGCCGCGAAGAACACCGCGAGCAGCACCTTCGCGAACTCGCCCGGCTGGATGGAGAATCCGGCGATCCGGATCCAGATCCGGGCACCGTTCACGGCGGGGAAGAAGATCGGCAGGGTGAGCAGGGCCAGCGCGGCCACCACGCACACGTACGCGTACCGCTGGAGCACCCGGTGGTCGCGCAGGGCCGCCACGACCAGGATGAAGAGCGTGATGCCGAGGGTGGACCACACCAGCTGGGTGGGCGCCCCCCGGTCGCCGGGCGTCTCCAGGTCCAGCCGGTAGATCAGCACCAGGCCGATCCCGTTGAGCAGCACACCGATGGGCAGCAGGAGCGGGTCGGCGCAGGGGGCGCGCAACCGTACGGCGGTATGCGCCAGCAGCGCGAGCACGCCGAGCCCGGCGCCGTAGCCGGCGGCGCCGGGCGGGACGGTGCCGTTCCTGGCCAGACCGACCGCGCAGTAGCCGTACACCGACAGCAGGACGGCTACGACGATGAGGGACAGCTCGATGCCCCGGCGCCGGGGGAGGCGGACCGCGGCGGCGGGCGCGTCGGCCGCCGCCACAGTGATCCGCGCACCGGTCCCGGCGCCGACTCCGGCTCGCGTCATGTCCGGAACTTACCCAAATGGGGCTCCTTGTGAGCCTTGGATGTGATGTCGGGTCAGATGGGTCGGACGGGTCGGACGGGTCGGATGGTTCAGACGGTTCAGACCGGTCGGACGGTTTGAGGAGGGTCAGCACCAGCGCGGTGCCTCGCCGATGGTGTCGATGACTATGGCGAGCCGGGTGAGGGCGGAGCGGCGCAGGGGCATGGCGATACCTCCACACGGGGAGTGAAACTGACCAATCGCCACATTAGGAGCACGGCCCGGGCCACGCCCGTCACGCTGGGCCATAGGGGCGCGCGGGCGAGGTCCACCCGCCCCCCGGTCCACCCACCCGCCCGCCGGGGCTCTCGCCCGCCGGTCGCTACGCCGAAGGCAGCGTCAGTGTCGCCACGGCCCCGCCGTCGTCCGCCGCGTTGGTGAAGGTCAGCCGGGCGCCCAGGACCTCCGCCTGGCCGACCGCGATGGTCAGCCCGAGCCCGTGCCCCTTCGCCCCGCCCTCGGTGCGGAACCGCTGGGGGCCGTGCTCCACGAGGTACTCCGGGAACCCGTCCCCGTGGTCCCGTACGGTGACCAGGGCCCCGTCCACGGTCAGCTCCACCGGCGCCCGCCCGTGCCGGTGCGCGTTGGAGACCAGGTTGCCCAGCACCCGTTCGAGCCGTCGCCGGTCGGTCTCCACGCGCGCGTCCCGGACGACCCGGATCTCCGTGTCCGTCCCCGACGCCCGCACCACCCGCCCGGCCAGCGCCCCCAGCTCCTCCGCGTCCAGCTCCAGCCGCTCCCGTCCGGTGTCCAGCCGGGAGATCTCCAGCAGGTCCTCGGTCAGGGTGCGCAGCGCCGCCACCCGGTCGCGCACCAGCTCAGTCGGCCGGCTCGCCGGCAGCAGCTCGGCCGCCGCGTGCAGTCCGGTCAGCGGGGTGCGCAGCTCGTGCGCCACGTCCGCGGTGAAGCGCTGCTCGCTCAGCAGCTTGCTCTGGAGCGTGGCCGCCATCGTGTCGAGGGCGACGGCGACCGCGGCCACCTCGTCCTGCGGCCGGCCCGGGTCCTTCGTGCGGGGGTCGCCCACCCGCGCGTCCAGATCGCCCGCGCTGATCCGCCGGGCGACCTGGGCGGTGGTGTGCAGCCGCCGGGTCACCCGGGTCACCGCGAACGCGCCGACCAGCAGCGTCGCCCCGATCGCCAGCCCCGACGACCACAGGATCGCCCGGTCCAGCCCCTCGATGGTGCGGGCGCTCTGCGCGTAGTCCACCTGGACGGCGAGGGTCCGGCCGCCGTCCACCGGGCCGGCCGCCCACATCGTGGGCCGCCCCCGGTGGTCGGCGACCATCGTGCCGCGCTCTCCGGAGAGCGCCAGCGTCCGCAGGGACGCGGGCAGTCCCGGCGGGTCGACGCCCGCGCCCGGGCCGAGGGTGTCCCCGGCCTCGAACGCCGTCGTCGCGTCCTCCAGCCGGGAGAGCGCGAGGTCGCGGGCCTGGCCGACGGTCTGGTGGGTCACCGAGACATGCACCAGGACGCCGAGCAGGGCGGCCAGCGCACAGCACATGACCGTGATGAACACGGCGGCCTTCACGGCGAGCGTGCCGGACCACCGGGGTCGCGCGAGCCTCATCGGCCACTCGCGGAGCGGGAGGGAGAGGGAGAGGAGGACGAGGAGGACGAGGAGGAAAACGAAGCGGAGGACGAGGCGGAGAACGGGGAGGGCGCCGAAGAGGAGGACGGGGACGGGGAACCGGCGGATCCCGTCGGACGGGGCGAGCGCTTGGGATCACCGGTCCGCAGCATCTCGTCATGGGTGAGCAGCATCGCCCGCTGCTGCGGGTCCCACGTCCACTGGAGCCGGTACTCGTACCCCGCGACCTCCGACGGGGCCCGGATGATCACGGACCGCCCGGCCAGCTCGACGCCGCTCACCGCGTCCTCGTAGGCCATGATCTGGACGAGCCGGTCGCCCCGCGCGGTGTAGACGCGGACGGCGGTCAGATTGCCGGGCAGCTGCTGGAAGCCCAGGGTCATGTCGTCCCGGCCGTCGCCGGTGAGGTCGCGGTAGTACGCCCGCAGCACCGGGCACCGGCGTCCGGCCTCGCCGCCGCGCCCGCAGTCGGCCATCCGCCGGGCCGTCTCGTCGTACGCCCCGTCGGCGTAGTCGCCCGGTGACGCGGCGATCTCCTTGCGCACCACCTCCACCGGGTCCACCGCGCGGATGTCGCCGCCGGGCAGGGTGACGCCCTTCACCACCTCGGTCTCGACCTCGCCCAGCTCGAAGGCCGGGCTGGAGGCGGGGGTCAGATCCGGCCAGAGCTTGTCCGGGCTGACCGCGGTCGGTGTGGCGCCCGCGCCCTGGAGCCCACCGGCGTCACCGCAGGCCGTGGCGGCCGAGGCCAGCAGGGCGACGGCCACTGCGGCGAGGGCGGTACGGGAGGGGCGACGGGGCGGCACGGGACTCCTGTGGTGCATGGTGTTGCGGGGCCCCGTACACCTTATTCGTAGGAAAGTCCTTTTTGTGCACCGGGCGGGTGTGTGCGGATGAAACGATTGTTCATGGTCACTCGGCCAGTTCCTCCAGCAGCCTGGCCGTCGGCAGCCCCGCCCGCAGGTACTCGACGAACAGCTCGTTGTGCAGGGCCCACGGTGAGCGCCGCGACCGTATCAGCCGGATCGCCTCGTCGGCCGAGTGCCCCCGGCGGGTCAGGGTGTGCGCCACCACCAGGCCCGAGCGGTTGTACCCGCTGTAACAGCGGACGAGGACCGTACGGCCCGCGTCCAGCGCGTCGCCCGCGGCCTGGGCCAGCCGGATCACCCCCGCGAGCTGGGTGCCGTCCAGCGGACCGTCCGGAATCGGCCACACATGGTGCTCCACGCCGGCGTCCGGCCCGTGTCCGGACCGGCGCAGCAGCGTCTGGACGAGATCGAACTCGTCGCGCACCACGGCGGACTCCAGCTGGCCCGAACGCCCCCGGAACTCATGGCCGCCCATCCACAGGCCGGGCACGATCTCGTCCCACGGACCGTCCGGTGCCGGTACATCGGGTTGCTTCCTGCGGGTCCGCAACGGCGCCTCCCCAACGCGCTCCCCGAGGGGCTGCGACATCCTTCTGGAGGGACTGCCCAACTCCCTCCAAAGGTAACCGCCTTCTTGCCCGTGGAGCATCCCGCCTGTTCCCATGGTCAGTGGGGTGATGGTGCATGAGCGGACTGCGCGTCGTACCGACCTGGCGGCATGGCCAGGAGCGGCTCTACGTCTGTCTCACGGACGGCAGGAACATCGCCTGGTACGACCGTGAGACGGCCCGGATCAACCTGCTCAGCGACGATCGCAGAGAGGACGTGCTGGAGGCCCTCGGCCCCTTCCTGACCGGCCCGGTCACGATCGGCCCGCCGCCGGTGCCGACCCCGGCGGAGCTGGCCCGGCTCGCCCTCCCCCCGGACGACGACCTGGCCCCCAACCGGCCCGGCGAGGCCCTGTTGGTCGCCCTGGACCGCGACCCGGGCCCCGCCCACCGGCTCCGGACCGACCCCCGCCGACGCGCGCTCGCGGCCGAGCAGACCGTCGGTGAGGCCCTGGACGGCCTCGACGGCGCCGGCTGGCACACCCTCCACTCGATCCCGCTCCCCGGCGGCGACCGCGTCCATCACCTGGCCATCGGCCCCGGCGGCCTCTTCGCGGTCCACTCGCTGTACGCCCGCAAGCAGCGGGTACGCGTCGCCGACCCGCTGGTCGCACTGGGCCGCCACGACCCGGATCCCCTGCTCCGCCGCGTCCGCGCAGAGGCCGACCGCGCCTCCTACGCCCTGACCGCCGAGGTCCGCCCCGTCCTGGCCCTCGTGGGCCCCACGGACATCTCCTTCACCACCCCACCCCGAGAGGTCCGCGTCCTCACGGACACCGACCTCCCCGACCTCTCCCGCCTGGGCGGTGTCCTGAAACCGGCGGACGTGGAGGCACTGCACGCGATGGCGCGGGACCGGAGGACGTGGGGGAGGGTGTGAAGGGCGGTCCTCGGTCCGACCAGTCACTCAGCCCGTCCGATGTTTGAGGGTGGGTCGGGGGCCGACCGCGTCTTCCAGCCCGTCCGGCGTTTGAGGGCGAGGCCCGTTCAGGGCCGAAGCGGGGGCCTGGGGGCGGCAGCCCCCAGCGGGGTCGAGGGGGCGGAGCCCCTGGGGATGGGACGGGTAGGGGCGGCGGGGGCGAGACAAGGCCCCGGGCCCCGCAGACCACGGCGGCGGCGGGTATGTGACACGGCACCGTCCCGCCCTCACGGCAGCGGCGCCGCCCGATCCACATCGAGCAGCGGCCCCAACAGGTCACCGTGATCGTGGACACGGGACGCCACATCCTCCGCCCGCAACACCAACCGCCCGGGCCCCCGAAACTCGGTGACCTCCTCCACCTCCTCCCAGGTCAACGGCGCCGACACGGTCGGCTCGGCCCGCGCCCGCAACGTGTACGGCGTAGCCGTGGTCTTCCGCGCCGCGTTCTGGCTCCAGTCGACGAAGACCTTCCCGGGTCGCAGACTCCGCGTCATCCGGTGCACCACCAGCCGCGGCATCGCCCGCTCCGCCTCCACGGCCAACTCCTTCGCGTACTCCGTGGCCCGCTCGGACGACGCCCCCCGCACCGCCGCCAGCAGATGCAGCCCCTTCGCCCCCGACGTCTTCGCGTACGCCTCGATCCCGTCCGCCGCCAGCCGCTCCCGCAGCCACAGCGCGACCTCGCAGCACTCGGCGACGGCCGCCGGCGCACCGGGATCGAGGTCAAAAACAAGCCGGTCCGCCTGTCCGGGCTCCTGGATCACCCACTGGGGCGTATGGAACTCGGTGACGAGATTCGCCGCCCAGATCAGCGTGGCCAGATCCTGTACGAGCACCATCCGGGCCGGCCCCTCCGACCGCGGCACCTCGGCGGTGGTGACCCACTCGGGCGTTCCCGGCGGCACGTTCTTGGCGAAGAACACCTGTCCGTCCGGCCCGTCCGGATAGCGCAGGAAGGACAGTGGCCGGTCCCGCAGATGGGGGAGCAGGGCTTCGGCCACGGTCGCGTAGTAGTGCAGCACCTCACCCTTGGTGAAGCCGGTCGCCGGATACAGCACCTTCTCCAGATTGCTGAGCGCGAGCCTCCGCCCCTCCACCTCTGTGATCGGCGTCATACGATGAGAATCACACGAAACCGGCACATAAGCCCCGACGTGTCCCGGCCGACCGCTCGCTGCTCTACCGCTCTACCGCTCTACCGCTCTACCGCTCAGGAGGATGCTGCACGTGCGATCCATATGGAACGGCGCCATCTCCTTCGGCCTCGTCAGCATCCCGATCAAGCTGGTGAACGCCACCGAGAGCCACACGATCTCCTTCCGCCAGATCCACACCGAGGACGGCGGCCGCATCCGCTACCGCAAGGTCTGCGAGCTGGAGGACCGCGAGGTCAGCTCCGCGGAGATCGGCAAGGGGTGGGAGGACGCCGACGGCTCGATCGTCCCGATCACCGACGAGGACCTGTCCCACCTGCCGATCCCCACCGCGAAGACGATCGAGATCGTCGCCTTCGTGCCGGGCGAGCGGATCGACCCGCTCCAGATGGACGCCGCGTACTACCTCCAGGCCGGCGGCGCCCCCGCCGCGAAGCCGTACACCCTGCTCCGGGAGGCACTGAAGCGCAGCAACAAGGTCGCCATCGCGAAGTACGCCCTGCGCGGCCGGGAGCGGCTCGGCATGCTCCGCGTGGTCGGCGACGCGATCGCCATGCACGGCCTGCTCTGGCCCGACGAGGTCCGCGCGCCCGAGGGCGTCGCCCCGGACACCTCGGTCACCGTCCGCGACAAGGAACTCGACCTCGCGGACGCTCTGATGGACACCCTCGGCGAGGTCGATCTCGACGACCTGCACGACGAGTACCGGGAGGCGGTCGAGGAACTCGTCGCCGCGAAGGCCGCCGGCGAGACACCGCCCGAGGCCCCGGCCCCACCGTCCGGCGGCAAGGTCCTGGACCTGATGGCGGCGCTGGAGAAGAGCGTGCGGGCGGCGAAGGAGTCGCGGGGCGAGGAGCCGTCGGCGGCGGAGGAGGAGGGCGAGGTCAGAAGCCTCCCTCAACGCAAGTCGGCCCGCAGCGCCCCCAAGCAGACGGGCACGAAGAAGTCGACGTCCACCGCGAAGAAGTCGGCCTCCTCCGGCACCGCCGCGAGAAAGACGACGGCGAAGAAGACGGCGGCGAAGAGCACATCGACGGCAGCGAAGAGCACATCGACGTCCAAGAAGACCACCGCGAAGAAGACACCGGCGAAGAAGACGCCGTCACGCAAACGAACGGCCTGACCCCGGCCGGGTCACGTCACGTCATGTCACGACGTCGCGGGGGTCCCGCCCCCCAGACGCGGGGAACGCCGACGCACGCCACCGAGCGGCCTCACACCCCCACCGCCGACCTCGCACAGCCCGCCCACCATCCCCTCAAACGGCCCCTCCCCGCATCGCCTCCCCGCGTTGCTTCACCCAGCCCCCTCCAACGCCCCCTCGACCCCGTCCCGCACCTTCGCCCCACCACCTACCTTCCTCTCCCCGTGTTCCCCGCGTTCCCTCCCTCCCCAGGGAATCGCCACAAGCGCGACCCCCACCCCCAGCCCCACTGCCGCCGGCACCGGAAACCGCCCCTCGTACGCGAACCCGTGCCCCGCGAAGTACGTCAACGCCCAGGCGCTGATCGCGACCCCCGCCCACACCCGCCCGGCGCCGGCACCCCGCACCCCCGCGGCGGGCCGGACCCGCGCCTCCGTCAGGGCCAGCCGCCGCTCCAGCGGTCGCAGCGCCCGTACGACGGCGGCCAGTACGACCCCCAGCACCACCAGCCAAGGCACCCGCAGCACCCACCAGCCCACCGAGCCGTAGGCGGGCTGCGGCGCGAGCCCGGTCAGATAGAACGCGGCGGCGATCACCAGTACGGGCAGCATGTGCCACAGGTACAGCGTCATGCTGGCGGCGCCCAGCCCCCGCACGGCCCGCCCCACCCGCGCCCGCCCGAGCACCCGCCGTACGGCGGGCGCGACCAGCAGCGCCAGCCCGGCCTGGGCGACGGCCCACGCCAGCATGGCCGCCGACGGCGGATTGGTGTTGCTGGGGTCCTGCCCGGTCACCAGGATCAGGCTGACGGGAAACGGCCCGAGCCCGACGAGCAGGGCGAAGCCCGCCCCGCCCACGGCCGCCATCCCGGCCGGCACGGTACGGCCCCGGCCCAGCAGCCCGTCCCGCCAGCAGAAACCCAGCTGGTAGACGACCCCCCACACCAGCAGGTAGTTGAGCGCCCCGACAGCCTCCGCGAACCCCGACTCCGCGTCCACCGCCACCACCAGGGCACCGATACCGAGCCCGGCCACCCCCATCCCGAACGGCACGGAGAGCCCGCCCCGCCGGTGCAGCGCGTACAGCACCGGAGTCAGCGTGCTCAGCAGCAGGTACACCGGCAGGAACCAGAACTGCATGGCCATCGCCCACCCCACGAGCGCGAGCGTGCCGGGATCCACGCCGACGGCCGCGCAGATCCCGACGGCGAGCAGCACCAGCCCGCTGTACACGGCCGTGGGCAGCAGCAGCCGTATCGCCCGCTGCCCCACCCACCCGGCGGCCGTCCCGCCGGCGGCCCGCGCCCGCTCCCAGGACCCGCCCGCCGCGTACCCACCCGCGAGGAAGAACAGCGGCATGATCTGGAAACCGAGCGTCAGCCACTGCGTCCAGGGCAGGGTCGCCAGCAGCTCCGGCGCGCGGATCTCTCCGTCCGGCAGCCGGACCAGCCCGGTGATCAGCCAGTGCCCCAGGACGACGAGCAGAATCGCCCACGCCCGCAGAAAGTCCACGTACCGGTCCCGGTTCATGTCCGCATGCTTCCGTCCTCTCAACTCCCTCACGCCCGAAAGCCCTTGTCGCAACCAACCCGTGCCCGTTACGACACCGTCAGTGCGTTCCCGGCGTCATCCCCGTCCCCGTTCCCGGCCCCCTCTCACCACTCGGCCGGGATCGTATGAAGCGCAGGACGGCGACCCGTTCGCCAGGTTCCGGTGGCCGCGTCCACGACCGCGTCGTGAAGGTGTGCGTGCGTCCCTTGGTCAGGGCGAACCGGGGCAGCCCGACACCGAACTCGTCCGACATGGCGTCCAGGAACCCCGCTTCACCGGACCCGCCGGACCCACCCGACCCGCCGGACCCACCCGACCCGCCGGACCCACCCGACCTGCCGGACCCGCCGGATCTACGTCCCCCGAAGAAGCGCTCCGGATCGAGCGATTCGGGTATGTCGCCCCGCCGCTCGGCCGCCCCGTCCTCCCGGACGGTGAACGCGTACCGCTCCTCGCCGTCCTGCGCGACGGAGAGGTGAAACACCCCCGGCTGTCCCGGGCGCAGGGCGGGAGCGCTCCACACCACCACAGCCCGGCCCACAGGCCGGTCCACCGCCCGGTTCGCCTCCCGCCCGCCCCGCGAGGCGGCGACGGCGGGCGACACGAACCGCGGCGCGTTGAACGGCTGCGGCCGGTCGTCGAAGGCGAAGCTCCAGTCGGCTCCGGCCAGCCCGACCGCCACCTTCGCTCGGTCCTCCCATTCCGCGGCCTCCTGGCCGGCACCGCGAAGCGACCCGAACTGCGCCTCGAACCGGCTCTCCGGTCCCCGCAGTTCACCGTCAACCCCCACCAGTGCGGGAAGCTCGTCCGGCCGGACGCCCTCGACGAGGAGGAACCGGTACCCCGTCCGGAGGTCATCGGCGCCCGCCTCGGCCAGCCATGACAAACCCGGCGGGTCGATGTCGGCCGCAGGCACGGGAGCCTCCCCTTTCTCTCCGGCCCGTGGAGTCGCCAGCAATTCCCGCCCCCGGTCCCGTACACCGCACACCGGACCGAGGATCGGATCCGCGAGCAAGCCGACCGGCGCCAGCTGCTCCGGCCCCCGGGGCCGCCACTGCGGCAGCGCGGCCCGCAGGATGCGCCATGCCTCGTCCGTCCGCCCCCACCGCGCCTGCTCCCGCGCCTCCTCCACGGCCCGCCCGAACGCCCCACCGGGCGCATACCGGAACGTCCCCGCCCGCATCTGCTCGACCAGTGCCCTGCCCAACTCCTCCACGGACGCGTCCGCATCGACCAGCCACAGGCCGCCGCCGCTCCGCCCGTGGTCCCGCACGTGGTCGGCCGCGAGCACGGGCAGCAGCTCGGGCGCGTACAGCGGATCGCAGGCGAGCAGACCGAAGTCGGCTCGGTAGGGGTACCCCGAGAGCCGACGGATCTGGTCGTGCAGCCCCCGCGCCCGCGGTCTGCCGTACGCCATCGCCTTCGCCAGCACCGCCTCCGCGCGCTCGTACCGCCCACGCAGCGCGTCGAGCCGGGCCTCCTCCACCGAGGCGTCCAACGCGCGCGTCGTGTCGTTGACGAACGCGGTCCCCAGATCGCCCGCCCGCAGACTGTGGAACTCCGTGTGCATGGCCTCCATGAACTCCCGGAAGGAGTCGTAACGCTCGGGCGGCGCGGCACGCCAGGACGCCCAGACGTAGACGGCCCACTCACCGGAGTCGTCCACGTCCCCCGGATCCATCAGCACGTACGTCGCGTCCGACTCCGCGTCCAACTGCAGCGCCCGCTCCCACATCCCCGCGCGCAGTACCTCCTCCGGCGTGGAGTCCTCGTTCAGCTCCTCCCGGTCCCACTGCCCGAGCCCAGCCTCGTCCTCATGCCAACGGACCTGCCCGGTCCCGGCGAGCACCCAGACGAACCCCCCGGCGTGCCGCCACCCGTCGCTCACCTCCAGAAAGGCTCGGTAGGAAGGCGGTAACCGACTCCCGAGCCCCTCCTCGACGGCAGCGATCCGCTGCTCGTCCGCCCCCTCGAACCCCAGCCACCGCTCCCGCCGAAGCCCCTCGTCCCCCTCCCCGAGCGATTCCTCGGGCTTCCGCGCATCGGCCCACTCCCCGCTCCAACGCACCAGGAACTCACGCCAGTCGAACCCACCCGTCACGGCCATGTCCCCATGCTGACACCAGCCACTGACAACGCGAGGGCACCGACCGGGGACGGTATCCAAGACCGATAGGTTGCCGGAATGCCCGCCAAGTCCCCGGCACGCGAGCCCGAAGTGCACGAGCCCAGACTGCGCCTGGGCCGGATCATCCTGCGCGGCTTCCTCTACGGCCTCGCGACGGTCCCCATCCTCCTCGGCGTCACCCTGTGCATCAGGGACCACGAGTCCCGCCGCGCATTCCTCGGCCTCACGGGCGGCCTGGCCGCCTCCGGCGCACTGGTGGCCCTCCTGTTCGGCGCGTCCCTCTGGAAAACCCTCGACGGCGACATCCGCCGCCTCCGCGACTGGCGCACCATCGAGGGCCAGACCGACAGCTACGCCGTAGCCGTCCCCCTCCTCATCCGCACCGGCGCCTTCGCCCTGGCCCTCTCCCCAGCAGCCTTCACCCTCCAGTCCCTGGTGACCGACGCAACGCCCACCACCTGGCTGCACAGCCGCTGAGCCGCCAGCGGGGCGCGGTCACCGAGGCCCGGCCTGCTTGCCTGCGCTTCTCGCCATCCACGCCTGACAGCACCAACGAGCCAGAAGGCCGACGCCGAGCGAGACAAGGACAGCACCCCAATGAGGGCGGCGAGTGCCTGGAGGCCGCCACCGCACCCGGCGCCATCCACATCCGCGACTCCAAGGCCCCCACCCGCGCCCAACTGGCCTTCGCGGCCTCACGGTGGGCCCCGTTCGTACGGTTCGCGGCCCAGGGCTGATCACACGCAGCCGGCGTTGCGCCGGGGTGGCCGACAAGGGTCCACCCCGGCGCTCACTGTTTCCGGGGCCCTTGACGCGCTGAATGTTACCGGTAACATCGACGCCCGTCGGAGCTTCACCACCCGTACCCACACCGTCGTGGGCCGTCCGCCCTGGAGTCCGCGTGACCGACCAGCCCCTGGCCCAGCGCGCCCCGGCGCCACCGGCACCGTCGGACAGCCCGCTCTTCACCGCCCCTGCCGTGGCCGCCTCCTGCATGGGCTTCGTCCTGATCGGCGCACTCCAGGCCCTTTACGGCCCCGCCATCCCGGCTCTGCGCGCGGAGTTCGGCCTCTCGCCCTCCACCGCGGGACTCGCCCTGAGCGCCCACTTCGTCGGCGGGGTGGCCGGCGTCCTCCTCTTCGACCGCCGCTACGGCCGCACGGGCAACCGCCACATCCTCGGCACCTCGTACCTCCTCATGGCCGCCGGCGCCGCAGGCTTCGCCCTCGCCCCGAACTGGCCCCTCGCCCTCACCGCCGCCCTCCTCGCCGGCCTCGGCTTCGGCGGCATCGACTACGGCCTCAACCAGCTCTTCGCCGTCGGCTTCGGCCACCGTTCCACCGCGCTGCTCAACATCCTCAACGCCCACTTCGGCATCGGCGCGATCCTCGGCCCCGCCCTGATCGGCGCGGTCGGCGCCGACCACTACCCGGCGATCTTCCTGGCCTTCGCCCTGGCCAACCTCCCTCTCCTCCTCTGCCTCCGAGGCGTACGCAACCACACGCCACAACCCGCAAAGGGCTCCCGGAGCGACACCCCCGCCACCCACGCCCTGCGCTCGGTACTGGCCGTCTTCGTGGTCCTCTACGTCCTGCACGTAGGCATCGAGGCAGGCGTGGGCGGCTGGGAACCCACCCACCTCGAAACGGCCGGCTACACCGCGGGTCTCGCCGCCACCGCCACCTCCGTCTACTGGCTGATGATGACCGTGGGCCGCTTCCTCATCGTCCCCCTCGCCCTGCGCTTCTCGCCCCAGGCCATCATCACGGTCTCCTGCGCCGGCATGACGGCCTGCCTCCTCCTGGCCGCCGTACCCGACCTGGCCCCCTACGCCTACGCGGGCGTAGGCCTCTTCATCGCACCGATCTTCCCGACCGGCCTCCCCTGGCTCCACCGCGCCGCCCCTCGAGCCCGCCGCGCCGGCGCCCTGGTCATCGCCGCCTCCATGGTCGGCGGCGTCGCGGCCGGCCCGGCCCTCGGCAAGGTCATCGAGTGGTCGAGCGTCACCGCCGTACCCCTCCTCCTGGCGGCCGTCTCCGCCGTATGCCTGGCCGCAACGCGATGGCTGATCCGCGCGACCCGCACCACGACCGGATGACCGCCGCGCCACGACGCGCCCGCGGCCGCCCTACCACGGGAGCGGGTCGTGGCGGTGCGGCGCAGCCCGTCGCGTAGCTCGTCACTGCCCCGTTCGACTGTGGCAGCGGGCAGCAGTACGCCCAACGCGCGACGGGCTCGCCGCACCGCCACGACCCCGACCCACCGACGGCACCGAGCGCGACGGCCCGCCACCCACCTCGCACGCACCCACCTCGCACCCCCCCACCTCGCACGCACCCACCCCGCACGCACCCCCCGCACTCACCCGAAGGGACCGCCCCATGCCCGCCTTGACGACGACACAAGACGGCTTCCTCCTCCACGGTGCCCCGTTCCGCATCATCTCCGGCGCCCTCCACTACTTCCGCGTCCACCCCGACCAATGGCCCGACCGCCTCCGCAAGGCCCGCCTGATGGGCCTGAACACCGTCGAGACGTACATCCCCTGGAACCTCCACCAGCCCACCCCGGACACCCCCGACACCCCCGTCACCCTCGACCTCGACGGCCTCCTCGACCTCCCCCGCTTCCTCCGCCTGGCCGCCGCCGAAGGCCTCCACGTCCTCCTCCGCCCCGGCCCGTACATCTGCGCCGAGTGGGACGGCGGCGGCCTCCCGTACTGGCTCACCACCGACCCCACGATCCGCCTGCGCACCAGCGACCCCCGCTTCACCGACGCCGTGGACCGCTACCTCGATCACCTCCTCCCCCCGCTCCTGCCCCACATGGCGGCGGCGGGCGGCCCGGTCATCGCCGTCCAGGTGGAGAACGAGTACGGCGCCTACGGCGACGACATCGCCTACCTCAAGCACATGGAGTCCGCCCTCCGCTCCCGCGGCGTCGAGGAACTCCTCTTCACCTGCGACCAGACCGCCGGCGACCACCTCAAGAACGGCAGCCTCCCCGGCGTCCTCGCCACCGGCACCTTCGGCAGCCGCGTCGACCGCAACCTGGCCCGCCTGCGCGAGCACCAGCCCCAAGGCCCTCTGATGTGCGCGGAGTTCTGGATCGGCTGGTTCGACCACTGGGGAGGCCCGCACCACGGCCGGGACGCCGCCGACGCGGCCGCCGACCTGGACCGCCTGCTCGCCGCGGGCGCCTCCGTCAACATCTACATGTTCCACGGCGGCACCAACTTCGGCTTCACCAACGGCGCCAACCACCACCACGCCTACGTCCCCACGATCACCTCGTACGACTACGACGCCCCGCTCACCGAGAGCGGCGACCCGGGCCCGAAGTACCACGCGTTCCGCGAGGTGATAGCCCGGCACGCCCCGGTACCGGCCGACCCACCCCCCGCCCCCGCACCCAAACTTCCGCTCGCCACAGTGGAGTTGACCGCCAGCTCCCCCCTCCTTCAGAACCTCGGCACCGCGGTCCGCTCCGCCGACCCCCTCACGGCCGACGAGCTGGGCCAACGAGCCGGATACGTCCACTACCGCGCCACCCTCCCCCTCCTCCCCCTCCCGGGACCCGGCCTGCTGCACTTCGAGTCCGGAGTGGGCGACCGAGCGCAGGTGTTCGTCGACGGCGCCCCCGCGGGCGTCCTCGAACGCGAGCGCTACGACGAGACCCTGCCCATCCACGTCCCCCGCCCGGGCGCGGTCCTGGACGTCCTGGTCGAGAACCTGGGCCGGGTCAACTACGGCCCCCGCATCGGCGTCCCCAAGGGCCTCCTGGGCCCGGTCACCCTCGACGGCGAGCCCTTGCGGAACTGGGACTGCCACGCCCTGCCGTTGGACACCCCACCGGACCCGACCGCCTTCACCCCAGCCGAGGGGGCCGGTTCCGCCGAACCGTCCTTCCACCACGGCACGTTCGAGGTGGCCGACCCCGCCGACACCTTCCTCTTCCTCCCCGGCTGGTCCAAGGGCCAGGCATGGATCAACGGCTTCCCCCTCGGCCGCTACTGGAACCGAGGCCCCCAGCGCACCCTCTACGTCCCGGCCCCCGTCCTGCGCCCCGGCACCAACGACCTCGTCCTCCTGGAACTCCACGGCACGACCACCCCGTACGCCCACCTCACCGACACGCCCGACCTCGGCCCGGAGCCGTCCTGATGCACCACCACCTCCACGTGCCCACCCCCTCCGCGCCCCCGCACCGCGGCCACCTCCCCTTCGCCGACGCCCCCACCGCTCCCGACCCCATCGAGGTGACCAGCCGCTGGCTCACCCGGGGCGGCCGCCCGTGGTTCCCGGTGTCGGGCGAGTTCCACTACTCCCGCCACCCGGCCCGGCACTGGGAGGAGGAGCTGCTGAAGATGAAGGCGGCCGGCGTGACGGCGGTCGCCTCCTACCTCATCTGGATCCACCACGAGGAGACCGAGGGCCGCATCCGCTTCGACGGCGACCGCGACCTGCGCCGATTCGCCCGACTCTGCGCCCGCCACGGCGTGGACTTCATCCCCAGGATCGGCCCGTGGTGCCACGCGGAGGTCCGCAACGGCGGCCTCCCGGACTGGGTGCTGACCCGCACCACCGCGACCCGCACGGACGACCCGGCGTACCTCGCCGCCGTACGTCCATGGTTCGCGGCGATCGCGGCCCAACTGGCGGGCCTGGAACGGGCGAACGGCGGCCCGGTCGTCGCCGTCCAGATCGAGAACGAGCTGTACGACCGCCCGGACCACCTGCTGACACTGAAGCGCATGGCCCAGGAGGCCGGCCTGACGGCACCGCTGTGGACGTCGACGGCCTGGGGCGGGGTCCAGCTCCCGGGCGACGAACTCCTCCCGCTCTACGGCGGCTACCCGGAGGCGTTCTGGACGGAGGCGGACACCGGCTGGCCGGACACCTGCCGCAAGCACTTCTTCTTCACCCACCAGCGCGACGACGAGGGCATCGGCGCCGACCTTCGCCCGGCCACCGTACGCGGCACGGATCCCGAGCCCCACGCGGACCGCTTCCCCTGGGCCACCTGCGAGCTGGGCGGCGGCATGGCGGTGGCGTACCACCGCCGCCCCCGGGTCGACGCGGCCGACATCGGCGCCCTCGGCCTCACCAAGATCGGCTGCGGCTCGGTCTGGCAGGGCTACTACATGTTCCACGGGGGCACGAACCCCAGGGGCGACCTGTCCACGCTCCAGGAGTCCCACGCCACCGACTACCCCAACGACCTCCCCGTCCTGACGTACGACTTCCAGGCGCCGCTCGGCGAGTACGGCCAGTACCGCCCGTCGTACGACGAACTCCGCCTCCAGCACCTGATGCTGGCGGACTTCGGTGCGACGCTGGCCCCGATGGAGTCGGCGCTGCCGGGGGCGGGGCCGCGCGATCAGTACGACCGCGACACCCTGCGTTGGGCGGTCCGCACGGACGGCCGGGGCGCCGGTTTCCTCTTCGTCACCAACCACCAGCCGCACGAGCCCCTCCCGCACCACCCGGGGACGAGCTTCACGGTGGAGTTCCCGGAGAGCGCACCGCTGACCCTGCCCAGCACGCCGGTCACGGTCCCTTCGGGTGCCTACTTCTGCTGGCCCCTGCGCCTGGAGGTGGCGGGCCTGCGCCTGGACTGGGCGACGGCCCAACCGATCTGCACGGTCACCGACCCCGCCCCCGACCCCGCCCCCGACCCCGACCCCGACCCCGCCCCCGAAACCGGAGCCGGAGCCGGAGCCGCCCGCACGGTCCTCGTCCTGGCGGCAACGGACGGCATCGCACCGGAACTGGCCCTGGACGCAAGCACGGTGAGGTCGATCGTCACCCCGGAGGGCGCACGGACCACCACCACCGACGACCGCATCCTGATCACGGACGTGCGCCCGGGCACGGACGCGCTGGTGGAGGTGGAAGTGGAGGTCGAGGCGGCCGCAGAGTCGGCGGACGAGAGCGGTGGTGGCGCAGGCACCCCCCGAACCGTCGCCCTCCTCGTCCTGGACGCGGCAACGGCCCGTACCGCGTACCGGGGCAGGGCCTGGGGCGCGCAACGCCTTGTCCTGTCGTCCGCCGGGGTGGTCTTCGACGAGCCGGCGGACGAGGTACGACTCCACACCCGCACCCCAGCCGAGCCCACGTCCCTCTCCGTCCTCCCGGCCCCGCCGGTCCCCCCGACGGCACCCGGCGCGCAGCTGAAGGAGAGCAGGGACGGCGCCCTGACCCGCTACACCCTGCTTCCGGACACCGCGGACCCGGAGGAACCGCCCACGACCACTCTCCCCTTCACCCTCCTCCGCAGGCCGGGCCCACCCCCCACCCCCGAGACGGGCCCCCTGAACCGCGCGAGTGCCCCCGCGGACCACCACTACGACACCACCGCGGCGGTCTACCGAGTGGACCTCCCGCCCGCCACCACCCCTGAAAGCACCCTCCTGCGCCTCCACTGGACCGGTGACACGGCACGGGCCTACATCGGGGACGACCTGGTGGCCGACCAGTTCTTCACGGGCCGCCCGTGGGACATCGCCCTGGACCGCCTCCCCCCGGGCGCGCCGCTGACGGTGAAGATCCTGCCCCTGGCCGCCGAGGCGAAGGTCCACATCGCGGGGGAGAGGCCGGCGCCCGGCGTGGCGGAGATCCGGTCGGCGGAGTTCGTGACGAGCCAGAGGTGGACCCTGACACCCACCCACTGACCTCGGCCCGCGTCCTCCTGTCCTGCCCCTCCTGCCCTGCCCCCTCCTGCACCCTGTCTCCTCGTCCTCCCTGCCCCTCTCCGGCCCCTCTCCGGCGCCTCCCGGCCCCACCCGGCCTATCCTGTGGTGGCCCGCCGGGAGGGCAGGGCACGGCAGAAGACACAGGCCGAGGGAAGAAGAGCCCCACGATGACCCCAAGCGCCGCCGACGGCCCGGCGACCAAGGGCCGCAGCCGCCGCAACTTCGCGGGCGCCCGTCCCGTGATGGACGACGTGGCGAAGCTGGCCGGTGTCTCCAAGCAGACGGTCTCGCGGGTGCTGAACGACAACCCGGCCGTCCGCGCCGAGACCCGCGAGGCGGTCCGGACGGCGATGCGGACCCTCGGCTACCGCCCCAGCCGCAGCGCCCGCTCGCTGGCCAGCGGCCGTACCCGCATGCTCGGCGTGATCTCCTTCGACGCGGCCCGCTACGGCCCCGCCTCCACCCTCACCGCGATCAACGCCGCGGCGCAGGAGGCGGGTTACCTGCTCAGCTCGATCGCCCTGGACACGGCGGACAAGGACACGGTGCTCCAGGCGGCGGACCGGCTGGCGGCGGAGGGGGCGGACGGCGTGATCGCCATCGCCCCGCAGCTGTGGGTGGCCAGGGCCCTCGCGGAGGCCCACCTGGACATGCCGCTGGTCGTCATGGACAACGACCTCGGCGACGGCACCCCCGTGGTCACCTCCGACGCCCGCACCGGCGCCCGCAAGGCCACCCGTCACCTCCTCTCCCTCGGCCACCCCACCGTCCGGCACGTGGCGGGCCCGACCGGCTGGACGTCGGCGGACCGCCGAGCGGAGAGCTGGCGGGACACGCTCAAGGCGGCCGGCGCCGAGATCCCGGCCCCCCTGATCGGCGACTGGAGCGCCGACTCCGGCTACGACCTGGGCCGCGAGCTGGCGAAGGACCCCACCGTCACCGCGATCTTCGCGTCGAACGACCAGATGGCCCTGGGCGTGCTGCGTGCCCTGCACGAGGCGGGACGCAGGGTCCCCGAGGACGTCAGCGTGGTCGGTTACGACGACATCCCGGAGGCCGCCCACTTCCTCCCGCCGCTCACCACCGTCCGTACGGACTTCACGGACATCGGCACCCGTTCCCTGCACGTCCTGCTGAACCGCATCGACGACGCGTCCCCGCCCGCGCCGCCCCTCACCCTCGTACCCGTCGAACTGCGCGTCCGCCACAGCACCCACCCGGCCGGCACCCACCCGGCCGGCACCCACCCGGCCGGCACCCACCGGGCCGGCACCCACCGGGCCGACTGACGCCCTTCGAACGCCTGTCTGTCCGCCTGCTCGGCACCGGCGCGTGCGTGGACCCCGCACCTGTCGGGTACATCACGCCCACGGCACACCCCCACGGCATAACCACCGGATACCCGAGGCAAGCACGCCATCCGAGGCCAGGAGGAACCATGCCCGAGCCGCACCTCGTGGACCAGGCGAACCAGGCGCATCAAATGAACCGGGCGAACCGGGCGAACCAGTCTGACCAGGCGACGGCCGTCCTGCGCCGCAACCGCACCGAGCTCCTCGCCGCGCTGGAGTCCGTCACCACGAAGGCGGCCGCCACCGCCGAGTTCGACAGCTCCCTCGCCGCGCTGCGCGGCGCGCGGGCCGAGACGGACACCCATCGCCCGCGCACCATCACGGAACTGGGCGTCTTCCTCCCCTCCAACAACATCCTGTACTCGTACGTCCTCTTCGGCCTGATACCGAGCCGGTTCGCGGAGCACATCGTGATGCGGCCGTCCCGCAGGGTGGGGGAGGAGTCGAGGGAGATCCACCGCATCATCACCTCCGACCCCGCCTTCCGCGACCACAGCCCCATCGAACTGACCGACTTGACGCAACGACAGTTCATCGCGAGGTGCGCCACATCGGACGCGGTGGTCTTCAACGGCCGCCCGGAGAACGCCCAGGACGTCGGCGGACGCCTGCCGCCCCGCGCCCTCCTCCTCGCCTTCGGCTCCGGCCCGAACCCGATCGTCATCGGCCCGGACGCCGAACTGCGCACCGCCGCCCGGGACATCGTCCGCACCCGCACCCACAACTCCGGCCAGGACTGCCTCTGCCCGGACGTCGTCTTCGCCCATGACACCATCGCGGACGACCTCCTGACGGCCCTGCGTGAAGCGCTCCGCGCGGTACCGGTCGGCCCGCTGACCGACCCGGCCACGACGGTGGGCCCCCTGTGCTACCCGGACGCCGTACACCAGGCGGCCGCCTTCCTCGAAGCCCACCACGACCGCGTCAGGGAGGGCGGACGCGTCGACCACCGCGCCGGCCTCATCACCCCCACCCTCCTCGACCTCGCCTGGGACGACTCCTTCTTACCCCCCGAATTCTTCGCCCCCGTCGTCTGCGTGATGCGCTACACCACCGCCGCGGACGTCCTGCGCTGGCTGCACACCCCGGCGGAACGCCGCAGAGGCATGTACGTCTCGGTGTACGGCGAGCCGGCGATCCGGCCCGGAACCGCGGCGGGGGAGGACCGGATCGCCACCAGCGTGGCCCTGGACTCCCGCACCGCCCTGGACGCGGAGAACGGCAACGAACCCCTCGGCGGCTACGGCCCGGACGCCGGCCACGTACGCACCCACGGCACCGTCACGGCCCGCCCCCTCCTGCTCTCGGCCGAGTTGGGCAGGCCCCGCACCGAGGAAGGAGCCGAGGCATGAGCGGCACAGTGCCCTCGTACGGCGACGACTGCTGGGACACCGTCGCCCACACCCTCGCCCACTCCGGCGTACGCCACGTCTTCGGCCTCCCCTCCGACGAACCGGGCCTGCTGGACGCGGCGTCGGCCGTCCCCGGCCTCGACGTCACGGTCATCGGCGACCAGCGCACCGCCGCCTGCGCGGCCACCGGCTACGCCCTCACCGCCCGCGAACCCGCCGTCCTGGCCCTCAACTCCGGCCCCAGCTTCACCAACGCGCTGGCCGGTCTGCTGGAGGCGTCCTCCCTCGCCGTACCCCTGGTGGTGATCACGACCGCCGTCCCGAGGGAGAACATCGGCCGCGGGGCGTTCCAGTACGTCGACCAGCTCGCCATGATCGACCGCCTGGCGGCGTGGACCCACCGCGTGGACCACCCCGACCAGATCGCCTGGGCCGTCCGCCAGGCCGTGCACAGGGCGGTGAACGGCCGCCCGGACCTGACCGTGCTGGAGATCGCGGACGAACTGACGAGCGCGGAGCGGGAGCCGGAGCGGGAGCCGAAGCCGGGGCGGGAGCTGAAGCCGGGGCGGGAGCTGAAGCCGGGGCTGGAGCCGGGGCCGGGGCTGGGGCCGGAGGCGCCGGAACCACAGCCCGCCCCCGCCCCCGCCTCTGCCCCCGCCCCCGCCCCCGCCCCTGCCCCCGTCTCCTCCCCCTCCCCACCACCACCCCCCGTACACCGCCTCCGCTCCCTCCCACCCCCCACGGACCTGGACGAGGCGGCCGAAACCCTGCGCGGGGCCCATCGCCCCCTGATCGTGGCCGGTGGCGGCACCCGCTGGCCGCACGACATCGAGGGCGTGGAGGAGCTGGCCGACCTCCTGGAAGCCCCCGTCTTCACCACGGCGGCCGGCCGCGGCGCCGTGGACGAACGCCACCCGCGCTCCTTCGGCCTCCTGGGCCTGTACACCACACCCCCGGCGACGGACCTCCTCGACGCGGCCGACACGATCCTCCTCCTCGGCACCCGACTGGAGGAGACGGCCCGCATGGGCTGGACGTCCTGGCGGACGACCCCGGTGATCCAGGTGGACACCTCGCCGGCGGCCTTCGGCGAGGGCTGCCCGGTGGCCCACCCCCTGCTGGGCGACGCGCAGCTGGTCGTGAACGAGCTGACCACCCGGCTGCGCGGCACCACCCGCCGCGCGGAAACCTGGACGGCCCTGCAACGTCAGATCGCCGGAGCCCAACAGGCCCACCAGCAGGCGGACTTCACCACCTCACCCGTGAGAGCCACCCTCCACCAGCTCTCCCGAACCCTCGGCCCGCACACCCTCCTGGTCCAGGAGAACGGCCTGCACGACATCTGGACCTACCACTACCCGGTCCTCACGGTCGCCCACGGCGCCCGCCCGGTCTGCCCCGGCGAACAGACGATGATGGGCTTCGGCCTGGGCGCCTCCATCGGCGCCGCCCTGGCCCGCCCTCGGGAACCCGTCGTCCTGGTCACCGGCGACAGCGCGCTCCGCCTCGGCATCGGCGCCCTGGACGCCCTCCGCCACCATGCCCTCGGCGTGATCGTCATCGTCCTCGACAATCAGGGCTTCGGCTGGCCCCGCCGTCTGCGCGCGGGCACGCAGGGCCCCCACGTCAGCACGACCTGGGACCCCGACGCCCCCGCCGACCACCTCGCCCGCGCCTTCGGCGGCCACGGCACGACGGTCCACGACGAGGAGTCCCTCACCACAGCCCTCCACGAGGCCGAAGCACGCGCCCGCGACGGCCGCTTCTCACTGATCAGGGTCCCGGTCCCCGACGGAGACGTACCCGTGGGCATCGAGGCGGCGGGCTACTGACGGCAGGCGGCCGAACCCTGTAGAGCACCGCCCGCCTCACGGACGCCCGTACGCGTCATGCCAGCTCCACCACTCATAGGGCGGGGTCTGCGGATACCCCTCGGGCGAGTCCTCCCACTCCTCCTGCCGCCCGAGGGCGGTCATGTCGAGGTAGCTCCAGGTGCTGCCCAGCGCCTCGTCGCCACGGGCGTTGATGAAGTACGTACGGAAGACCCGGTCGTCGTCCCGGATGAAGGCGTTCGTACCGTGCCACTCGTCCACCCCGAAGTCGGCGTCGAAGCCGTCGGTGAGCGTGTACCAGGGCATCGACCAGCCCATCCGCGCCTTCACCCGCTCGATGTCCGCCTGCGGCGCCCGCGAGGCGAAGACGAGGGTGGTGTCCCGGGCGTGCAGATGAGCGAGGTGCCCCACATGGTCGGCCACCATCGAACACCCCACACACGCGTGCTCGGGCCATCCGGTCACCCCGGGCTCGAAGAAGGCCCGGTAGACGACCAACTGCCGCCGCCCCTCGAACAACCCCACCAGGTCCACCCCACCGCCGGGCCCCTCGAACGCGTACCCCTTCTCCACCTCCACCCACGGCATCCGCCGCCGCTCCGCGGCCAGCGCGTCCCGCTCCCGCGTCAGCCGCTTCTCCTTCACCAGCATCCGCTCCCGAGCGGCCTCCCACTCCTGCGCCGAGACAACCGACGGCATCTCCATACCGACCTCACCTCCGGTCCCGTCCGGTCCCCTCCCTCCAGGGTCGACCGCGGGACCCCGGAACGCACGCTCGGCCCTCGGCAAGGTTCCGCACCTGGTCCGCGTTCCGCACCTGGTTGGCGTTCCGGACCTGGTGCGCGAGATCGCTCTGGCTACCATCCGCTCATGAACACTCCTGGTCAGGTGCTCGATCTCCAGCGGTTCACCGTCAAGGTGAAGCGGTGGCTCGCCGGTGCGGCGACGGGAATCTGGCTGCTGCTCCTGCTCGTGGTGATCCCCGAGACCTGGAAGCTCCTCGACCGCGCCGCCCTGCTCGGTGCGAAAGCCACCAGCGGCACGCCGTCCGCGGCGGCCGGAGACGCGGCGTACACGAAGCTGTTCACGGCGGCCTACCTCGGTTCGATCTCACCGGCGATCGTCGCCGTGCTGATCTACCTGCTGTGGCGCACGCGGCACACGGTGCAGGAGCGCTTCCCCACCCTCCTGCTCCTCACTCTCGCAGGCCTGGCGACCTGCCAGGCGGCGTCCCTGACGGCCGCGTGGGGCGACCAGTACACCGGGGCGGCGATCGGCGAGGAACTGGAAGGCGCCGGCATCAGCCTGTGGGGGCGCGACGCCATAGAACGCGGGTGGTACGTGGGTTACGCGGCGTTGGTCGCGGGCGCGGCGGCGCTGTCGTTCTCCTTCTCCCGGCAGCCCCGGCACCAGATTCCGTGGGTCCTGGGCCTGATGCCGTTCGCCGTAGGGGTTCCGTGGGTGCTGCTCGCGGGCCCGTACCTCTGACGTAACCTCCCGCGCATGACGGTCTACCTGCTCTGGCACATAGGGCACCAGAACGAAGCCGGCGCCGATGGGGGCACCGTGCACGTCGACGGCGAGACGGTGTACGTCGACGAGCAGGACGGCGACGACGTCAAGCTCCTCGGCGTCTACTCCACCCTGGACAAGGCGCAGGAGCGCATGCGCCGGGCGAGGCTCCTGCCCGGCTTCTCCGGCGAGCCGGACTGTTTCGTCGTGGACGAGCACACACTCGACGAGGACGAGTGGACCGAGGGGTTCGCGCGCGTCCACCCGGAGCGCTAGGCAGGGGCGACTCGAGAGCGTCGCGCATGGTGGCTCTGTGTTGCGTACCCGTGCACCCAGTGCGACCGTGGTGAGTGAGGGGACGATGCCGTCGGCCTTGCAGGCGATGGCGGCACGTGCCGATACACGGCCCACCCGCGCGCCCCGACATCTCCGGTACCCCCGGTATCTCCGGCATCCCCGAAACCCCCGACATCCCTGGCCCCTGCCACTCGGCGGATCGGCGCGCGTCCATGAACTGGGGAAAGCCTGAGGAAACCGGCGGAAACGCACAGAAGGCGGAAAACATCATGGTGAACGGACCTATGGAGAGGCGCGGCTATGGCGCGCGGCCCGAGCGGTCCTCCGACCACCTCACGGGACCGAGCACGGAGTACACCGGTCGGTACGTGATCCTCCTCGACCCGCGTGAGCAGGACAACGGCCTGAACGCACTGCGTTCCGCGGCCGACATCAAGCCCGTGGAACGGGTCCGAGGAGCCGAGGCCGCGCACGTCGCCGAACTCCTCGAGAGCCCCGAGGTGTCGGTGCTCTTCGAAGACCTGGCCGCCGCCGTCGTCGAAGTACGGCCCGAGCAGCGCCACGCGCTGGTGACCACGGCCGAGGCGGAAGGCTCGATCCTCGCCGCCGAACCGGAGCGCTGGGTCTACGCCTCGCCGGTCACCGCCCCGCAACAGGCGCCGACCGAGTTCTACCCGGCGTACCGCAGTGACGAGAGCGTGCTCGCCCGCCACTCCCAGACCGAAACCGCCGCGTCCCTGGGTGCGGCCTGGGACGAGCAGCTCATGACCTGGGGCCTCCAGGCGACCAGGGCCAACATCTCCGGCCTGACCGGACGAGGAGTGAAGATCGCCGTACTCGACACCGGCGTGGACACCGACCATCCGGACCTGGCCGGACGCATCGACGAGGCGGTCTCCTTCGTACTCGGTGAGAGCGTCGAGGACGTCGACGGCCACGGTACGCACTGCATCGGCACGGCCGCCGGCCCGGCCAACCCCCAGCAGAAGCCCCGCTACGGCGTGGCGACCGAGGCACGCATCCTCGCCGGCAAGGTGCTCGACAACTCCGGCTTCGGCACGGACGGCCAGATCCTGGCGGGCCTGGCCTGGGCGATCGACCGTGGCGCACGGGTCGTCTCCATGTCGTTCGGTGCTCCGGTCCTGGAGGGTGAGCTCTTCCCGCAGACGTACGAGATCGTGGCCAAGCGTGCCCTCGAACGCGGCACGGTGCTCGTCGCCGCGGCGGGCAACAGCAGCCGGCGGCCCGGCTTCGTGGCCCCCGTCGAGCGCCCCGCCAACTGCCCCTCCATCCTTGCCGTGGCCTCGCTCGACAAGGCCCTGAAGACGGCGGCCAGTTCCTGCGGAGGCATCAACGGCCAGGGTGGCGAGGTCAACATCGCGGCTCCCGGCAAGTTCGTGCACTCGGCGGCCCCTGGCGGCGGCTACGCGACGATGTCGGGCACCAGCATGGCGGCGCCGCACGTCGCGGGTGTCCTCGCCCTGCTCATCCAGGCCAACCCCCACGCCTCCGCGGCCGAGCTCACGGCCATGCTGCTGTCCAGCGCCTTCCCGCTGACGCAACCCGCCCGGGATGTCGGCGCGGGCATGCTCCAGGCCCCGTGACCGAGCCGTCCCGGTCCGAGCCGGTCGGGGTCATCCTCGCGGTCGACCCCGCCCGGTTCACCGAAGTCGTCGACGCCCTACGGCGGGCCGGCCTGACGGTCACTGCCGAACAGCCCACCCTCGGCACACTCTCCGGAACCGTCCCGGAGCACCGGATACCAGCCTTGCAGGCCCTCGACGGCGTCGATTCCCTCGACCGGGAACAGACCATCCACCTCCACCCACCCGACTCTCCGCCCCCATGCTGAACGTCTCAACTCGTCGCCCAGCCGATCTCCGCAACGTCCTGCGCGAGGTCGGCCAGGGCGATTTCCGGGTTCAACGCGCTGACCATGTCTTCGGTCAGAGGACGCGAGGAAAAGATGTGACGAACGGCCCTCAAGTCGACAGGGACCCCGTAGTAGTCCTCGGCCCATTGCTGAAACGCTTCTGGTGAGCGATCCACCCATAGTCGGAAGAGGTACCCGGCGCCGTCCGGATCTTCCGTTGCCGTGCTGGGAAAATCGATCGATCCGGCTTTCCAGCCGCCGTCGCCCGTCTCTCGCCACATACACGCAGTGACGAGAGGAATTCCGTCCTCATCCGAGAAGGCGGGCTCCTCGACGTACGGCCTGAAGACGTCGGGAACCTCATCGAGCACTCCGGGCCACGGCCCGTCCTCTGCGGAGGATGCGTAGGGGCTCATCGGTGATTCGTGATCGAACCCACGGACGTAGGCTCCGGCGGCGGAGAAGACGATCGAGTACTCGTCGCCCGATCCGTTCCGCATCGAGGCCATCGACTCGTTCTCGGACCAGTGGTCGTTGAAGGAGTGGTAGCGGTCCGCCCACTCGGGGCTGAGGACTGCTTCCAGGATGGCCATGGAACGGCAGTGCTCACGGAGGACGGCTGTCTCGGGCAGTCGCCGAGCAACATCATGAACGGTCACCCGCTCATCCAAGCGCACACCTTTGACACGTCCGGTGACACGTCTGGTGACACGTCCGGTGACACGTCCGGTTCCGGCGGGGCAGTGTGTCCGGGACGGAAGCCGCCGTTCGGATCGCCCAAGGCGGCTCTTCAGGTGATTGCCGGATGTCTCGTGAGCCAGGCAGTTGTCGCAGGGGTACGACGTCTCAGCAGAGGACGATCCCAGAACCCCCGTGAGGAGCTTGGCGATGTACGCAGCGGTCCGACGGTACGAAGGGGTGACCGATCCGGCCGAGGCGGGACGCGTCGTGAACGAGGGGTTCGTGCCGCTCATGCGCCAGGTCCCCGGCTTCGTGGCCTACTACTGGGTCGATGCCGGGGACGGAGTGATGATCTCGACCAGCGTCTTCCGGGACCGGGCCGGTGCGGAGGAATCGATCGCGAGAGCGGCGGACTTCGTACGGGACAACCTTGCGTCCCTGCTCCCCAACCCTCCCCAGGTCACGGCCGGAGAAGTCCTGGCATCTGCATGACAGCCTTCGGGGCGGCCACATGAGCCGGCCGGCCTCCAAGGGGCGGTGATCCGCGGCACTGCGGCATTGCGGCATTGCGGCACTGTGGCCGCCCGCGCCGAGGACCCGGCGGAACTCGACGCCATGCTTCCTCGACGTCGCCCGCGCGCAAGTGAGCGCCGGCGAGGACCGGCCTGGGCGGTCCCGACTCGCACGTCGGCCGAGTGGGTTTATCCCGACTGTGCACGTATACCCGACCGTGCACGTATATGCGTGTCCGTTCTCTTGACACCCCGCTGGAGGACCGGCATCCACCGCCGACCTCATGGGTGAAGTCGTCGCCGATGCACTGCGCCGCGCCGCGCCCTGACCTGAGCCGATGTGCGGCCGGGCGCATCAGGCGCGCCGCTCGGACGTTGTCGGCGCACAGGGTCTCGTCGGTGTCGCCGAAGGGCTGGAAGGACTCGGCCCTCGGCGGCCGGACCGGGCACCTCTCGTTCGCACGTGGTCAGCAGATCCCGCCGCTCGTCGTGCCCGTGTGAGGGCGCAGGCTCCCCCCTTCCCTCCCCCTTGCCTCCCCGGAAACCGGTCCAGGAACCGGCGGGTGACGTGCGGGGCGACGACGGGCTCGCCGTCCAGCACGGGCCCGGTTCCAGCGCGGTCCATGCCGCATGTCAGGATCCGTGTTCGCCTCGTCGAGCCGGAACGAACGAACGATCGGGCGACGCGTCGCGTGCCACCCCGACAACGAGGCCGGAACCCGAACTGTGGTCTTTCCGTCTTCCCACATCGGGCGGGCTGCTCTTCGTGACCCACATCCAGCAAATAGGAGAAGAATTGAGATATGTACCATCGTGGGTTTCTTCACGAATATCCGGCCGAATCGCGCTCTCCGAGCGGCGTCAATCACGGGCGAGACTCTGGGCCGTAGCGGGTGTCGTGGCCCTCGGATTCCAGATTGCGCTGGAGATCGCCGCACGTCGCTATGGCCTGCCAGGGCCCGTCACCTGCGAGATACGAGAGGTGGTATTCGCCCCCAAATCAGGCACTTTGTTGTATGCCGGTATGGCGTTGATGATGGTGGTGCTCACCTGGCGGCAACGGTTCATCGCGGCTGGTGCCGCGATCGGTATCGACGTCGCCTTCTTGGTGGTCCGGTGGGCGGTCGACGCCAAGGTGACCGAGGGCCATCCCTTCGGCAACGGCGCTTTGTGGGTGCTTCTGGGCTATGCGGTCGTCGCTGTCACCCGCCGCACCGGCCGGGAACGTGTTCTGCTGCTGAAGGGCGTCGGGCTGGGCCTGCTGCTGGTGGCCGGCCGCAAGACAGGTGATACCTGGCTGCTCATCACTTCCAAGGCCCGCCCAGCGGTGCTCGACCAGTACGTGGCAACCGCCGATCACGCGCTGGGCAACCCGTCGTGGGTGGTAGGACGGATCGTCACGGCCACCGGCCCGATCGGCTTCAATTTCCTCGACGTCGTCTACGGTCAACTCGGGTTGGCCGCGGTCCTCGTCGCGCTGTATCAACTGCGTGGCGTGGCGGTCGAGCGCCGCTTCCCGGGCCATCATCTGGTGCGCACCTTTCTGGTGATCGGCCTCCTCGGGCCCGCCTTCTACATGATCTTTCCGGTGGTCGGACCGATCTTTGCCTACGGGACCGGCACCGAGCACTGGGCGACGGTCAGCCTGTGGTCGGAAACGTGGTCCACCGGGCACTGGGCGGTGGCCAACCTGTGGCCGGAATCGCCGCCGCCGATGAATACCCCGCACCCCATACCGTTCGACGAGATCACCCCACGGAACTGCATGCCGAGCCTGCACACAGCCTGGGCGGTCGCGATCTTCATTCATACCCGGAAGGGCCCGCGAGTTCTGCGATTCGCAGGCACGTTCTGGCTGATCGCCACGCTCGCCGCAACACTGGGTTTCGGCTACCACTACGGCGTGGATCTCATTGCCGGAGTGGTATTCACGCTCACGATCGAGGCGGCTCTGCGCTCGCTCGACCGCGGCTGGGATCGATCAGGGATCCAGCTGGTCGCTTACGGTGCAACGGTCTTCGCCGCGCTCTTGCTGTCCTATCGCTATCTGCCGTTGGAGATGGCCAGGCATCCGTGGGTGTCCGGACCACTTCTCCTGCTGGCGCTGACCTCAGTGGTGTACGGCTACGTACGGACCACCAGACGGTGGGAACCGAAGTCCGCTTCGGCGCGGCAGCCGGAACCGGAAACGGAACCACAAGCCGAACTGGTCTGACCTGTATCCAGGGCTGATCGTGGGGACAGGGGACAGGGGACAGGGGACAGGGGACAGGGGACAGGGGACTGGGGACTGGGGACTGGGGACTGGGGACTGGGGCGGACAGGTTGCTGACGTGGTTGCTGACGTGGTTCCTCGGTGCGGGACGGCGGTGGTAGAACATGCGCGGTAAGGGACGGTCTGAGCGGACTTGCAGCTCGGTTGCGGCGGGTGGGGTGTCTTCGCCGCCGAGGGGGGTGTGGCGCCATCACTGGACGTCCCGGTTTCGGGGAGGTGTTACGCGCTCATCGGCGTGCGGTACGTCTGACGTTGGAGCAGTTGGCCGAGGGGTCGGGGGTCAGTGCCCGGACGCTGTCGGACATGGAGCGCGGACGGAGCAGGGGGCCTCAGCAGCGGACCGTGACCGCCTTGGCGGACGCGCTCGCGCTGGAGGGCGATACCCGCAAGCAGCTGATCGAGTTGGCGCGCGAGGGCCGGCTGCGGGATCACTGGACGCGTCCGACCGGGCCTGTGCGAACTGCCCCGGTCGGTCGACGACTTCACCGGCCGTGCCGCGGAACTGATCTGGGTGAGCGAGCTGGTGTACGCCGAGAGTTCGCCGGGTGTCGGAGTGGTGGGGCTCATCACCGGCTCCGCGGGCCTGGGGAAGACCTCGTTCGCCGTCCGTGCCGCCCATTCGGTACGGCCGAGCTTTCCCGACGGGGTCTTCTTCCTCGATCTGTTCGGCATGCCCCAGCGGCCTCTGTCCGCCGATGACGCTCTGCGGTTGTTGCTGCGCGCGCTCGGTGTCGGGGACCAGCAGATCCCGGGCGACATCCAGGGGCGCGCCTCCTTGTACCGGTCGCTGCTGCGGGACAAGCGGGTCCTGGTCGTCCTCGACAACGCGGCGTCGGAGGAACAGGTGCGCCCGCTGCTGCCGGGAGGGGGCGCGGGCCGGGCGCTGATCACCACCCGGCGGTTGCTGTCGGGTCTGGAGGGCGTGCGCAGGCTCGTCCTCGGGCCCCTGCCGTTGCCGGAGTCCACGGAACTGCTGACCGGGATCCTGGGCGAACGCGCCGCGTCCGACGGGGAATCGGCGCTCACCCGGCTCGCCGAGTTGTGCGGCGGTCTGCCTCTGGCGCTGCGGATCACCGGAACCGCCTGGTCAGCCGGCCCGGATGGGATGCCGCCGAGCTGGCGGCCCGGCCGGCGAACGAGGAGCGCAGGCTGGATCAGTTCAAGGCCGCCGACCTCAAGATCGCCAACGCGTTCGGGATGTCGTACGAGCAACGCCGAGGAAGAGGCCGAGCTGGGCGGAGACCTGTACGCGGCCGCACGGACCGCCCACCACAGCACCCGGCTCCTCATCGGCGATGTGCGCGGCAATGGCCTGGCCGCGATCAACAACACCGCCCTGCTGCTGGGTGCCTTCCGCGCGGCCGCCCATCGGCAGGCCACCCTGCCCCGCCTCGCCGTCCACCTGGACGGCGCGTTCCGCTGGACACCAGCCAGTGGCGGCCACAGGCGGAGCAGGACACCAACGAGGACTTCGCCACCGCCGTGCTGCTCGACATCCCCGACCACGATCCGGTCGTCCACCTCATCACCTGCGCCACCCGCCGCCGCTCCTCCCGCGGGGGAATCACGTCACCCCACTCATGGCCGAGGCGAGCCACCTCCCGATCGGATTCGGCGGGGTCGCCGCCTACGACGTCCAGACGTTCCCGTTCGAGGTCGGCGACCTGCTGCTCCTCTACACGGACGGCGTCAGCGAAGCGCGCTATGCCGACGGACTCTTCCACCCCTTCACCGAACGGGCTCCACAGTGGACCAAGGACGAACCCGACGAACTGCTGCGCCACCTCCAGGACGACCCGCTGGCCCACGTCCACGGACACCTCGACGACGACGCGGCCGTCGTGGCCATCCGCCGCCTGGCGGTCTGATCCTCGTCGGCGGCCAACCGCATGCGGAGTCCGGCGTGCAACGCGCCTGAAGGATCTTGGAGGCGAGTGGATGAGACGAACTGGGATGGGCCGCTGCCTGCGTGCCGGCAGCGTCGGCGACTCGGTTCACCACTGCTCAGTCAGTCGGGCCGCGCACCGGGCTCGCCGATAGCGTGCTCGTGGGGCAGCGGGGCACGCACGAACCAGGTGCAGCGCTCGTCGCATGCGCCGATCTCCTGGTAGTTCCGGCGGGCCTCTCGGAGGCTCAAGCCGGCTCAGTGAAGGGAGTGGGGGTCGGGCTGGCACAGCGCTCCACTTGGCCGTTCGGAGACACGGCCGTCTCGGCCGGCCCCATGGCTGGGTCAGCCCGGCTTGACCGCCAGCGTCGCAAAATAGTTCGACATGTATTGAGCGGATGCGTTGGATTGGTGCGGCGCTTCCGCGAAGCCGGTGAGGACGAACCCCGCGGCGAGTTGCCCGCCGATCTGGTCGGTGAGGGTGTGGCTGTATTCAAGAGCGGCATCCGCGCCGAACTTCGTGGCGCGTTCCTCGGCGGAGTACTGCGTGACATCGCTGTAGGGCAGCTTGTGCACGACGATCAGCTCGCCGCGCTCGTCGAGCGCCTCGTGGTCGAACAAGTACCCATCAGGGTTGAGGAAGCCCGCGAGCAGAGTTCCGCCCGGTCGCAGGACGCGGAAGCACTCACGCCACACCGGTGCCAAGTCCGGTACGAATAGGTTGGAGACCGGATGGAATACGACGTCGAATGTTGCGTCGCCGAAGGCGCTGAGGTCGCGCATGTCGCCTAGGACGGTGCGCAGGTCGAGTCCGTCGCGCGCCGCCACCATCTGGTCCTGGCCGAGCTGGCGGGGTGAGTTGTCGAATACGGTGACCCGCGCCCCTGCGGCGGCGAGGATCGGACCCTGCTGGCCACCGCCGGAGGCCAGGCACAACACGTCCTTGCCGGTCAGGTCCGTCGGCAGCCAGGAGCGGTCGACTGGCTCACGCCCGATGAGAACAATCGACCAGTCGCCCATGCGGGCGCGCTCGACATCCTCAGCACTCACCGGCCTCGACCACTCGTTGCCCTCTTGGACATACTTGTCCCAGGCTGCCCGATTGTGGGCAACGGGGTCGACAACACTGTCTTGCACGTTTAACTCCCTGCTACAGCCAAGCGGACACCTGCGGTACCGACAGTTCGGTGCCGCCAGCCAACACGATTGCGGGGTGCGGGCTCAACGAAATTGGCGGGCGTCGAGGTGTCCACGGGCTCGACGGGTGGTTGCGCAGCGAGTGCGTACGGTCGGTGCCTTCGGAGCCGGCGTTGGTGATCCCAGTGTGCAGGAACGCAAGGATCTCTGGCCACCATGTCTCGACGGTTGTGGCCAGGCGCTGCAGTTCGGGAAGGTCGGCCTCGGCGCATCGGCGGTAGAACCGGTACAGCAGATCGCGGACCTGTTCCCGGTCTGGGCGGGTCCGGGCGGTGGCAAGCAGGTCCAGGAGGTCTTCCTTGACGTTCCACGCAACGGTGATCGGCGCGCCGATCACCCTGGGCAGGTTGGACAGCTCGTCGAGGAGAGCGTCGACGTGCTCGCCGCGCATCCGGGCGGCGGAGCGGTTTGCCACGTCCGTAGCCGGCGCTCAAACCCCCACCAATTTCGAAGAGCCCTCAAGCCGCGGTTCGGGCCGCCCCGCACCTCGCTCGCGTCGTGCTCGTCTTGGCCGTCGTCCTCCTAAATGCAGACACGGCAGATCTCGTACGCTCCTCGCTCGGCGAGGGTGATGAAGCCGCAGCAGGGACACCGATACGGTCCGGCCCCGGCTCCGCCCTGACCATTGATGAATGCCACGGCTCCATCCTTGTCCACCAGTACACCCTCACCTGCGGTGGATCACCACACTGCCGACAGCCTTGTCGTGCGTGCCCTGGCGATTCGCACTGAGGTTGATCGAGGACACATGGGCGACAAGGAATACCGGCACAGTCGTCACCACCACGTTGATGATGTGCCGCAGAACTGCGGCTCCATAGCCGAGCCGTGCACCGTCACTCTCGCGGACCACTTCCACACCCATCACGCGTTTGCCCAAGGTGCCGCCCCAGCGTGAGACGCACAAAGGCGAGTAGCCCAGGACGAAGACGAGGGGCCACACGACGGCCGCAGTGAGCCAGATGGTTCCCGCTCGGTGGTCCGGGACGGCGAGGAACTGCAGTATTCGGTCCAGCGCGAGAAGCGGGCCCAAGACCACGGCCACGGCAAGGGGAAGGTCGATGGCGACAGCGGCACAGCGTCGCATGAGGCCGCCAGGGGAACCCGGACGTGGGCGGGAGCCGACGGTTCCTCCCAGCGACGGCAGAGAGACGAGATCGTCGCCTGAGAACATCGACACGCGTTTCTCCTGATCGCTGGTCCGGAACGGCGGGAACTGTATCGCGTAGGTCGGCGGAGTCTTGATGGGCGGGTCAAGCGCCGCTGGGTGCGCTCGGTAGCCGAGAGATGAAGGGGAGATCGCGTATGCGGACCGGGGCTGAGCTGACGAGTCACTGAGGTGCGGGTCCTTGGGCCCGTCTTTGGTGTTCCCGCTGCTCCCCGCTGCTCCCCGCTGCTCCCCGCCGGTCTCTGCTCGATCGGGCACGCGGGGACACGGGCCGCACCCCGTGCCTCTGCTGTGTGACCTACGGCCTACGGCTCACCCCACTCGGGGACGCACATCATGCGGTGAGCCGGCACGACGGGTTCGCTCGGCAGTGGATCGATTCCGCGGACCCGTACAGCCACGATGTCCGTGGGGATGGAGGATCGGTCAGGAAGCCTGGTCAAACGCCACCTGAAGGCCTCTGGGACGTCCTTGGCGGGCAGTTCCACCGTGGCGAGGCTGACCCATCGGTCGTAGTTGGTGGGGTACACGCGAACCAAGGCGCCACATTCCAGGCAAACCGGTGGCTCGATCCATGTGACGTCGTCGGGGTCAGGGTCCGGTCTGGGCGCGGCTGTGGCCCCATCGGCTTCGGCCATCTCGTTGGCGAAGGTGTTCCAGCATGTCTCGCAGTACCTCGCCATGAGGCCAAACCGTCCGCGTTCGCGCACAGTGTGGCTTGTCTCCTCGCAGCGATGGCATACGAACTGGTCACGATCCTGAATCGCCCCCATGTGTCTGAGTGTGAGCGAATCTGGCTGGGTCGTAGTAGGTCGCGATTTGGCCTCATTTGGCGATCGCGTACCCGCGAGGGCGGTGGAGCCGCAACAACCGAGTCGAGGTGCTCCACGGCCTGCCCTGTCGATGCGAACTACGGGCGGGGCGGTTGCTGAGGTCTCCCGGCCTGGTCACGGGGGCGCGATAGCGGCTCGGAGCTCAATGACCCCCGTCTGGCGTTGATGCTGCTGCCGTGGATGTCAGGAGACCTTCATATCCGTAGCTCAAGCCCGTTCGGCCAGCGACCGTCATTCCGGTCGCTGATGCCTACGACCGCTGATGCCTACGACCGCCCGGAGTTGCCGGCGTCCGGCGCTGTTGAGGTCAGCCGTGGATGCCAGTTGACCCGCCTGGTTCGGCTACGGGCGACGGTAGGCGGCACGGTCGGCTCCGGGTACTGGAGCCCGGGACAGGTCCATGTAGCACGGGTAGTCGGGGTCACCTACCTCCATGAGCACGAACTGGTCGACGTCGTGATTGGCGAAGCGATGGAGGTACTGCAAGAAGAGTTCCAGTTCGTCGTCGGAGAGGGGTTCGTCGTGTCGGTCGTTTCGCACGCCCTCACCCTACGGCTGGCCTGGGTAAGGACGTCTTTGTCCCGAACTCTCGGCTGGGAGGCCATCGGGGTCTGGTGGGCTGGTCGTCGGCCATGGACGGCTGGCCGGCGCGGGCCGGATACCGTTCCCCGGCATGAAGATCGTGATCTGGTCCTTCCTTGCCCTGTTCCTCATCGTCGGCGCCATCGGCGGCTTGCTCAGCGCCGCACATGGACACGACGCCCCAAGCGTCATTCGCGGCCTGGCCGCCAGTGCCTGGTTCTCGTGGGGGGCCTGGGGCAGTTGGAAGAGGGCATCTCGCCCCCGGACCCCGGGAGTCGCCCGTATCGAAGAACCGCACCAGAGACCTTGGCGGCGACGATGACCCTGCTGCCCGACACCTCCCGAAAGTCACCACGCTCGGCTGACGGCTGGCACCTTCGATGCGACGAGTCCGAACCTCAGCAGACGACAGCCCTGCTGTCCATGAGGGATGGCACGCCCTGCTCCAGGCCGCCCTGGAGCAGGCCGGGTCTCGCCGACAGCGGCTTCACCACCCATGTGCTGCTCGCCGCCACTCCACGTCAGTTCGCCACGTCACTCCGCCACGTCACTCTCCGCGGCACTCTTCGACCCGCCCTTCGTGGCAGCCTCCCAGATCCCCGCCGCCACCCTCTGTGCGAAATCCGTCGGCGACGGCTCGTTCGGCAGCTGCGCGGGCAACGTCGTGCCCTTCTTGCTGCCTGCCCGGTCGGCGAACAGTGCGACCGTCAGGGCGAGTCGGCTGTCGTACCCGGTGGTCCACACGGTCCGCCGGGTGATCCCGCCACCCGCCCCGGCGACGGCGAAACCCCTCGCCTCCGCCGAGCCTGCGGCGAGGTCGACGTCGACGGCGACGGGCGTCGGTCCGGCCCCCGATCGCGCGCCCGCCATCAGTGCCTCCTTCTCGTCCAGGACCTGCCGCACGTCGGTTCGCGCCTGGTAGACGGTGCGGCCCTCCCTTGTGATGCGCGCGACGGTATACGGGGTGGCGTACCTGCCGTCCGCCGCCACCGTCGCGTACGCCGATGTCAGGTTCAGCGGGGTCGGCGCCGCCGTCTTCAGCAGCTTGCCCAGTGGCTCGCCCGCGTGCCCCACCTCGCTGAACGGTTCCAGGGCCGTCCCCGCCTCGACCGCCCCGCTCACCGCGTCGTTGAAGGACTGCCGCGCATAGTCCGAGCCCCCGTACAGCAGCCGTACCGCTCCGTCGCCGGGCACCATGCCCACGATGGCGGTGTGCACCCGCACGCCTTTGCCCCCGGGATGCTTCTGTACCAGTTGTGCGGCGCTGTCCTGAAGCGCCAGTTCGAAGGTGGTCGTCACGCTGTAGCCGCCGCTCGCGAGCCGGTCCTCGGTGATGCCGAGCCGGTCGGCGGCCTCCTTCGCGGCGACGTCGATCAGGTACTGCCGCTGCCCCTCGGTCTCGCCCGGCGGATAGAACCGGAACGCCGGGAAACGCGCCGCGGCCCGCTGTTTCGCCGTGATGCTCCCGCTCGCGGCCATCGCGTCGAGCACCCACTCCCAGCGGTTCTCCAGCTTCGCGGTCACCTTCGTATCGGAGCCCGCCTTCTCGTAGTACGAGGGGATGTTGACGATGGCCGCCAGCGCGGCGCCCTGCGCGACCGTCAGGCTCTTCGCGTCCACGCCGAAGTAGTTGCGCGCGGCGGACTGGATCCCGGCGGCACCCCGCCCGAAGTACACGGTGTTGAGATAGCCCTCGAGGATCTCGTCCTTGGTGAGGGTGCGGTCCAGCTTGATCGCGATGAGCGCCTCACGGGCCTTGCGGGCCAACGAGTGTTCCGGACTCAGCAGCGCGTTCTTCACGTACTGCTGGGTGATGGTGGAGCCGCCCTGCGGGTCGCCGCCCGTCAGCGTCGCCAGCGTGGCCCGCGTGATGGCCCGTGGCGAGATCCCGCTGTCCGTACGGAAGGAGCGGTTCTCCGCGGCGATCACCGCGTCCTGCACATGCCGGGGGACCGCGGACAACGGCATGTCCTGCCGGTCGACCGGTCCGCGCCGGCCCAGATAGGCGCCGTCCGAGTCGAGGAACACGGTGCTCTGGGTGACGGTCTCGGGGTGTGGCTTCGGAATGGACGTCAGGTGGTACGCCACGACGGCCGCCGCGCACAGCGTCGCGAGCAGCGTGAGGAAGGCGTACAACAGCCGGCGAAGCCGCCGCCCCCGGTTGCGCCGGAACCGGATCCGCAACGGCGCGCGCTCGCGGTGCCGGCGCTCCGACAGCATCCCCTTTCTCGGTCGCCGTGCGGGGCGCGCCGGTCGCGGCAGCCTGTCCGGCCCGTCTCCGTGCCCGTCCCCGTGCCCGTCTCCGTGCCCGTCTCCGTGCCCTTGCCCGTGCCCGTGCCCGTGCCCTTGCCTGTCCCGGGTCCCGTCCCCGTCTCCGTCCCTGTCCCCCTTCCCGATCACGTTCATTTCCGCCACCACTCGCGGTCCGACCGTGCGGCGACCCTGCCCGAGGCGTCGTACACCGTGACGATCCGATCGTCCCCGCCCACGGACATGAGCCCCTGCACGTTCTTCCTGGGCAGTGGCGTGCTCGCGTACCAGAGGCCCCACCCCGGACTGCCCGCCAGGACGAGGACATTCGCGGTGGTCCTGCCGCCGTCGCCGGTTCTCACCTCGACGCGGCCCGGCTCGCCGCTCAGGCCGTGGAAGAGGCCCGACAGGAAGAACCCGCCGTTCACGCTGTCCAGCCGGAGGGAGACGCCCGGTTCGTCGAGTGGGCGGGCGCTGTCGTCCCCGGGGAGGGGCACCGACCAGTGCCCACCCTCGGCCGTCAGCCATATCCGTACCCCCGTCCCGGCCGTCACCCGCTCGCCCGGCGCCACCACCCGGATCGGGCTCGTGGCCTGACGACTGCCGTCCCCTGGCCGGGCTCCGGACGTCCCGTCCTGCGCATCGCCACCCCCGAGACGGTCGGCGGCGAGGAGGGTGACGGGTGTGAGCAGCGCCGCGCAGGCGGCCGAGGCCACGGCAAGGCGGCGTCGTCGCCGGATGCGGCCCCCTGCCTGAAGGCCGGCCAGCGGCACCTCGGACGGGACGATGTCCCGGGCGGCACGGGTGAACACCTCGCGCAGTTGCCCGGGGTCGGTGCCGGCCTTCCTGGCCTCCTTCAGACCGTGTCTGGCATGGGCACGCACCGCCCCCACCGAGCAGCCCAGCAACTGGGCGATCTCCGCGTCCGCCAGCCCCTCCCAGACCCGCAGCACGACAACGGCCCATCGGCGCGCGGCCCGCCGTCCGCTCACCCGGCGCAGGTGGTTGCGCACCAGACAGCGCCGCACATGGAAATCCACGTCGTTGCGCGGAACGCGTCGCCACCGCGCGCACATCCGCACCAGCGTTCTCCGCGCCAGTTCCTCCGCGGCACCGGGGTCGTCGGTGAGCAGCCGAGCGGTCACGACCAGCCGGGACCAGTGCGTCCGGGCGTACGTGGCGAAGTCGTGGCCTGCGGGGAGTGCGGGGGATACGGGGGGTGCGGGGAGTACGTCGGGGGTCGGTGGCACGTGGGCGGTCCTTCGGCTCGGGAACTCGGTCGTGGCCGGACGCATGGGGCCGGCCGTCCGTCCTGGTCGGCAACCGTTCGGTCGTGCACGTAGGTTGAGCAGGCAGCGAGCCAACACCGTTAGGGAAGGAGGGAGCCTGGAACCCGTGTGCCCCGTCTTCCCGGTGGGGTTGCGCTTCGCTGGATGCGACCTACGCGGCCTACGCGACCTCTACGCACGGCGGAGGTGGCCAGGTTGCAAGGAAAGGGCAGAGATTCCGGTGGGGGAATGACCGAGGACGAGTTCGACGCCTTCTACGCGACCGCGTTCCCCCGGCTGACCGGACAGCTCTACGCCTTCACCGGAGACCACGGCGAGGCCCAGGACGTCGTACAGGAAGCGTTCGTACGGGCCTGGGACCGGCGACAGCACTTCCTGTCGGACAGCGCTCCCGAGGCGTGGATCCGCACGGTGGCCATGCGGCTGGCGGTGAGCCGCTGGCGGCGCGCGAGGCGCTGGCTGGAACTCGTACGGTGCACTCCGCCGCCCGACTCCACCCCGGGACCGGGCCCTGAGCACACCGCGCTCGTGGCCGCCCTGCGCGAACTGCCCCAGGCTCAGCGGATGGCGATCGTCCTGCACCATTTGTGCGACCTGAGTGTGGAGCAGGTAGCCTCCGAGACCGGCGCGCCCGTGGGGACGGTCAAGGCGAGACTGTCCCGGGGGCGGGCGGCGCTGGCGAAGCGACTTGCGGGGGACGAGGCCGACGAGCGTGTCGACGAGGCCGACGGGCCGGTCCGGAAGGAGAGCCGCCGTGTCCGATGAACTTTCCGCCGCGCTACGCGAGTTGGCCGCCACCCGGGCGACCGCTCCGATCGTCGGCGGCCCCGCGACACGTGCCCGGGCGACGCGCCGCAGGCGCCGCCGCCGTGCCGCCGCGACCCTGGGTGCGGGGGCCGCGGCCCTCGCGCTGCTGGGCTTCGCCCTGACCCAGTATCTCGGCCAGGACCCGCACCATCCGGCCGGGCGTCGAACCGCCGCCGCGGCACCTTCAGGTTCCGCCCCGCAGACGGCAACCACCCCGGCACCCGTCTCCGGCACGCTCGACCTGCCCGGGAGCGACCTCACGTACGGCGGCCGGGTGATGCCGATCCTCTCGACCTTCGACCTCCCGTCCGGGTCCACGAGCACGACCCCGATGACCGTGGTCGCGAGGCAGGTCCGGGTAGCGCTGGCCGTCGACGTGCCCTCCAAGGGCCGCACCGTGGTGAACGTCGCGTATGCGGTCGAGCTGCGCGACGCAGAGGGCGGCCCGCTCTACGTCGGCGCCTTCGCCCCGGACATCGAGGCCCGGGTGGACTACGACGTCAGCGGCGGCGTGATCGCCCTCGGCGCCGAGGACGCACAGTGGTTCTACGCCCGGATCAGCCTCGGCGACAGCATCTCGGTGACGACCGGCACGGCGCCGACAACCACCACCTCGGCCGTCACCACGGCACCCGACGCCACAGCGTCCCCGTCCGACGAGGCACACGTCGTACCCCCCGTCCACGCCTCGGTGCCCGCCGGGGAAGGAGTGGATCAGGGCTGGGTGAGAGCCCGCACGGCGGGTCGTTCCGACGATCACCGTTTCGGCGCGAATATCGAACTCGCGCTTCCAGCTTGGGGAGCTGCGGAACTATGGGGAGGCTTCATGGGCTGACCAGCACAAATGGCTGCACGGGGGCTCGGTGAGCCCGTGCGTCTTCACCGCGCTTCCCCGCTGTTCCCCACTTGATCTGGTGCGGATGCGGTGCAGGGCTGAGACACCCGGAGGTGATCAGCCGGGCACGTTCCATTCATCGAGTCTGATCCTCACCTGACGGTTGCGATCCGCGTGCCAGATCACTTCACCGGCGACGGTGGACCCCATGGCCGGCAACTCCATGTGGTGAGGCATGGCACTGATCTCGGCGAGGCCGACTGCGTTCGGCACGCCATCGAGCAGGATGAAGACGCCGAACGGCTGTCGGCCGATGACCTGTCCGCTGACATGAGACCCAAGGGGCAGCGCGGAAACGGTTGCCGGCCAACTTCGGTGTACAGCCTCTGAGGTCGGTACCTGGGAGCGGTCCGGCCAACTGAACTCGGGCATCGGCCCATCATGGCCAGAACGGCCAAAGTTGTCGACAAACAGTCTCACCACCCGCCCGCGGGTCACGGGAAAAAGGCCCACCAAGATCATTACGTTCGCCATTACGTGATCACCGGCAAACCGCTGCTTCCGGCGGCACCCGCCTGCACATACGCGAAGACCCCGTCCTCAGCGTTTCCGCTGGTGACGGGGTCCTTGGGCACCTACTTCAAGGTGCCCCCGGCAGGATTCGAACCTGCGCACACGGCTCCGGAGGCCTCTTCCTGAGGCGCAAACTCCGCAGGTCATGGGCGTGTGGACCGGCAGTGGACGGTTCTGTGTCCACGTGTGGTCCACAGCCCCGTGCGGGTGCTCGTTGCACTCATCGGACAGGCAACAGAGTTCGCCACTTCAGCCGTCCTGGCTCAGCACGAGGTCGGATCGGCCGTTATCGGCTGCCCGCAGTGAGCCGGGGCGCAGCATGGTGGTAAGGGGGCGCACGGTAGGCGCACTCCGTCCCTGCTGTGCCCCCGGTGGGCGTAGTCCAATTCGACAGAAGCGCTTCCACATGGCCAGGAGTTGCTGAAGCCTTGACGAAGCGCGAGCAGGGGAGTTGTGAAGGCTGGTCCATGTGCATTGAGGCAAAGGTGTCTGGTTGCTGTCGAGGCATCCAGTTGTGCACGGTTGACGCGGTTCCCGGGCAGAGGTGCATTGCCTGGGAGGCAAACCCGTTGACGGCGAGTCAACTCTGACCGCATGCCGTAGGTGATCTCCAGATTGCGAATCAGTAACGAGGGGTTCCCCGTGGTCGAGATTTATTGAACGCTTGAGCTTCACGAATGTGGGGGACCTGTGAAGATCGCTGTGTGTCTGGTGCGTGTTCAGGCTAGTTGTCTGGGCCGGTCGTTGACCCTGCGCTGACGCAAGAGAAGCCATGTACATCTGCGTGCTGGGGCGGGGTGACGTCGATCCGCCTCTGAGGGCGAGCATCGCCGAGGTCGGTCACGCGGTGCCGGGCCACGGGGTCGATCGGCGGCGCTGGTATCGGCCTGCGGCCGAAGACGCGGAGGCCGAGTTCGCCAAGGACCCGATCCTGGCCGAGCTGGCGGAGTGGGCGGTGACGATCGTCAGGCTGCCGCATGCGACGAGGCTGGATAACCTCAAGAAGGAGATCGAGGAATTCCGCTCCGAGTTCCTCCTCTTCGTCAACTCGGTGCGCGAGATCCGGCTTCGAGTCGTCGGAGCCGAGGCGAACTTCGTGACGAGCCATGTGTCGCGCGACCTGGGCGACGGCAGGTTCGGGATCGAGCGTCCCGACGGTGATCACGACGAGTGGTACGTCGACAACCGAATGCACGCACCCAGTCCCGAGGCCCGGACCGAAGTCGGCGAAGCGGTGTCGCGTGACCGAATGAAGGTCACGGTCGCGATGCCGGCGCGCTTCGCCCAGCTGAGAACGGGCGAGTTCTGGTCGTACTTCCCGCTCCAGGACAGGACGTCGGCGTCCGCCCTTTTCAACGCCCCCTGGAGCGTCAACGACGACCGCACCACCCTGCTCTCGAACACTTACAACCGAGAGATCCTCGTGACTCTCTCGGGAATGTTCCTCGACATGCTGCCGAAGGTCTCGTCCGTCGACGATCCGGCGGCCCACCTGGACTACATGCCGGCGCGTGGTCGTGAGGCCCACTCGTTCGGCGACGAGATCCTCTGTGCCCACGTCCCACAGCTCGGATCCGAGAAGGCCCTGATCCCTGACGCGACCGGCGTGCTGCGCACGCCGCCGGAGCTCCGGCCCCTCGACTTCGGCGTCGGCGACGCGTCCGAGCGTGACCACGAAGAGTGGATCAAGTCGCCCCACACCGACGACGCCGTGCCGCACTGGCGTTGTTATGCCAACGGCCAGCAGCGTGTGACCCGTTTGAGGACGCTCTACGCGTGCAGCGTCTCCTCCGCCTTCGCCGACTCACGTCCCAGGGACGAGCTGAAGGCGTTGGAGAAGATCCCCAAGCGAGGCGTCCTGTCCTGGCTGCGCGAGTGGGCGGAGGGACCCGACGTGGCCTCTGCGGCGAAGGCGCTCGATTTCGTGCTGCGGAATCCCAACGGCTTCGGCCCCGCGAAGGTCATACCGACGACCGACGGCATGCTGTCCCTCAAGGACCGTGACCGGGTCTTCCTCCATCGCGCGGAGGACGCCGACATCGAAGGAGCGTGCTTCGTCGATCCGGACTTCCTGGCCGTTCCCGGCGTCGAGAAGAAGCTCGGGGACAGGGGATTCCGGAACCTCGATCCCCTCTCGATGCTCGAGGCCAGGATGGCCAAGCTGTCACCGGAGGCCGAGGACGACGAACTCCCGAAGTTCTGGGACGCTGCCACCGATGTGCCCATGGCGCAGGCACAGAAGGTCGTGGCGGGCAACAAGACGGGTGCTCTCAAGGTTCCGACGCGCGACGGTGGTTGGGCCCCGCCCACGTACGTGCTGGACATCGACGGCCTCGGCGACAGCGCCCCCGATCGAGTCCTGGACCGGACGAAGTGCGTACCCCAGCTCGCACACGCGGCAGGCGTCATCACCGAGCCGGTGAATTCGTACTCGCTCGAGGACGAGGTCCACTTCGAGGACTACTGCGAGTACGTGCTGGACGAGGTGAACCGGAGGCTCGGGCCCGGAGAGCGCCCCGTCGAGCGGGTCGAGTTCGACAGGGGGGACGGCCCCGGTCCGTTCTCGGCACTCCTGATGCTGGAGGACGCGGGCGCGTCCGAACTCGTACGCGAGCGGTGGACGGAAGGACTGCTCAGGCTCGACCAGGCAGGTCACTGGCTCTGCACGGACATCGACACGGGGCTCAGCCACCGGGTCCTGTCCCCTGTTCGATGGGCGGCCGGCCGAGCCGGCCTGCTGAAGTCGACTCGCGGCTGTCGGACTCCCGACCGCGTCGTCTCCGCGTCGCTCGTTGAGTACGAGGCCCTGCTGCCTCTCTTCCGAGGACCGCGCCACGTCGAGGCCGCTCTGGCACTGCCCAAGGATCTGGGCGAGGTTCCCGCGGAGGTCCTGCGGGAAGCGCTCGAGGCGGAGGTCACCTCGCAGATCAGCAACACGGCGCTGACGGGGTTCGTCCTCACCGCGAGTCGGTTCGCGTTCCCGGAGGGGCGTCCGGTCTTCATCCCCGCCCGGGTGGGACGCGCCATCGAGAGGAGGCGGCCCGACGCGGTGTACTTGGCTACGACGGAGGAGGAACGAGAGTTCCTCACTACCAAGCAGAAGCCGTACCTCAAGGTGGACGAGGACGAAGCGGAGCAGTTCGTCGAAGTGGTCGGATGCCGCCGGTTCGAGGACAGCTTCTCCTTCGACCTGCTGGTCGACGGCCGACAGGTCGAGGAGCGCGTCATCGACCTGTACACCGGACTGCGTTCGACGTTCGTCGAGGACAAGGTCACGAACGCGACCGTGGCGAAGGCCGTCCAGATCACGAAGCGTGCGACCACCGAGGACGGGGTCGAGGACCAGTCGCTCGAATGGCACCTCCAGGGACTGACCCTCGTGGTCCAAGCGGATCTTGACGAACGTCGTGTCCTGCAGATCGTCAACGGGGCGTTCGACCTGCGCCTGTCGAACGCCGAGCTGAGCGACATCCTCCAGGCACGCGTCGACCAACAGCTCGAGACCCAAAGGCAGGAGGCCCGGGCCGCGTCCAGCGACGCGGAGCGGCTGGCGATCTTCATCGGTGACGACACGCTGAAGGAGAACCTGCCGAAGGGACTCTGGCAGGCGCTCGAGGGACAGGGCCTGGTGGACGACTCCACGTCCGTCGCGGAGCTCTTCCTGACCGTCTACGGCAGCGACTCGATCAAGCTCCTCGCAGAGGGGTTCAGCGCCGAGGGGTACACGGACGTTCCCACGACATGGACGGGCGGAGCGTCGACCGTCGCCTGGCTCCGGAAGATGGGGTTCGGCACCAAGTACGCGGGGCGTCGCACCCGGCACCAGGACGACGAGTTCGTCGTGCCCGGTGCCGTGAAGCTCAAGCCCCTGCACGACTTCCAGGAGAGGATCAGCGAGGAACTGCGGGAGGTCCTGACGGCCCGGGAAGCCGACGGTCGCGCACGCAAGGGCATGGTGGAGCTTCCGACGGGAGCCGGGAAGACCCGGGTGGCCACCGAAACCGTGCTGCGGCTGTTCGTCGACGGTGACATGAGCGGAACCGTGCTCTGGATCGCGCAGTCGGAGGAGCTCTGCGAGCAGGCGGTGCAGACGTTCAGCACCGTCTGGCGTTGGCTCGGGGACGAGCGTCCGTTGACGATCGGTCGGCTCTGGAACACCAACGTCGTCCACGAGCCCGACACCGAGTTCAGCGTGGTCGTGGCCACCGACGCCAAGCTCGACCGGGTGGCCGGCACTCCTGAGTACGAGTGGCTGAGCCGGGCCTCCGCGGTGTTCATCGACGAGGCGCACCGGGCCGGCGGGTCGAAGATGTACACGAAGATCCTCAGGTGGCTCGGAGTCGACGGCCGTAGCTGGGAGCGGCCTCTGGTGGGCGTCTCGGCGACACCCTTCAAAGGGAAGAGCGACGTCGTCACCAAACCGACGGAGGAGCTGGCGGCCCGCTTCGGTCACCACATCATGAGAGCTTTCGGCGGTAACGCCTACGAGGAGCTGTCGAAGAGAGAAGTCCTCGCCCGGGTCCGACACGAGGTGTTGCCGGGCGTGGATGTCGCACTGAAGCCGGATGAACTCGAGCAGGTGCAGTCGTGGCGCAAGCTGGAGCCCAAGGTTCTCGACCGCATCGGTCGGGACCAAGCACGCATGCGGATTCTCGTGGAGCACATTCTCCGCCAGGACCCGGAGTGGCCGATCCTCGTGTTCACGCCGAACGTCCTGTCCGCTCAAGTCCTGGCCGCGACACTTCGTTACCGGAAGGTCGCGGCCGAGGCGGTCAGCGGTCAGACCGGACGGCAAGCACGCCGTGACGTCATCGAGAGGTTCAAGAGGAACGAGATCCGGGTTCTGGCCAACTGCGACCTGCTGATCCAGGGCTTCGACGCGCCTGGCGTCAGGGCGCTGTACATCGCGAGGCCGACGTTCAGTCCCAGCGCGTACATCCAGATGGCCGGCCGTGGTCTGCGCGGCCCCGCGAACGGCGGCAAGCCGGAATGCCTCATCGTGGACGTCGCCGACAACTTCGGTGCGGTCAACGACTTCCTCGGATACCGCGCCTACGAAGACCTCTGGCGGAAGCAGGGAGCATGATCCTCATACCGGACCTCGCCGACATCGAGACGACGACCACCAGCAACGCCGAACGGCGGGTGGCCCGACTGCTGCGGGCGGTCGACGGCCCCCACGACGCGGTCGCCTTCCACTCCGTGAAGCTGCGGAGCCACGCGGTCAAGCAGCAGGGGGAAGCGGACTTCGTCGTGCTCTGGAACGGCGTCGTCGTCATCGTCGAGGTCAAGGGCGGGGGCGTCAGGAAGTACGACGGCGTCTGGTACTCCATCGACCGCCACGGCGACTGGAAGAAGTTGCGCGAGTCGCCGATGGACCAGGCGCAGTCGGCGATGTACGCGCTGCGCGACATCCTCCACGAGGAAGGCGTCGGTTGGTTCGCGACCGAGGCCGTCGCCCTCACCCCCGACATAGACGCGCCTCCGGCTGCCGTCGAATGGAAGGGAAGCCACTGGTGGGCCAAGGAGCAGATGAGCATTGCCGCGCTGACGGAAGCCTTCGAAAAGGTTGCCGGTGAGGCAAGGACCGCCCCCTTCGGAGTCAGAGTCACCCGGCCCGAGACCCTCCGGGCGCGTCTCTTCGGCGAGTTCACGAGGATGCCCGTCATCGATGCGCAGCGGGGCGCCGTGCTGGAGGAGCAGAACCGAGCGACCGAGGGCCAGGCCAGGGTCTTGGCCGCGCTCTCCCGCAATCCGAGGATGCTCGTCTTCGGCGGCGCGGGCACCGGGAAGTCCCTGGTGCTGGCGGAAGGCGCGAAGCAGGAGGCGGGCGAGGGGAAGTCTGTCCTCATCACCTTTCACTCGCCCGCCCTGGTCGACTTCTTCGGCCCGCGGATCGAGGGCAGGGACATCGATCTCCTTCCGTTCGCGGACCTCTCCGGTGACAAGCAGTACGACGTCGTCTTCGTCGACGAGGCACAGGACCTCATGAACGCCGAGGGCATGGACGCACTGGACGCCGTGATCCGCGGAGGTCGCGAAGGCGGCCGGTGGAGGATGTTCCTCGACCCCAACAACCAGGCACGCGTCGACGGAGAGTTCGACCCGGACGTCTGCGAGTTGGTCCAGCAGGAGGCACTCCAGTACGACCTGGACCGGAACGTCCGCAACACCCGTGCCATCGTCCATGTCGTGCAGGAGTACCTCGGCGCCGATGTCGGAGACCCTGGCATCGTCCACGGCGACCGAGTGGAATGGCGGTGGTCCGACGGGACGGCCGGCGTCTCCGCGGCCGAGGCTGTGGCTCGGGACCTCGTCGCGAACGGGGCCCGCCGCCAGGACATCTGGATCATCAGTGTCTCCGAGGACGCCGAGCCGCGCAGGAGCGAGGCCGGATTCCTCGTGACGAACCCTCGCTTCGCCAAGGGGCTGGAAGCAGAGCACGTCATCGTCTGCGACCTGCCCCAGGAATACGACGACCGGGGACTCGCCGCGTTCTACGTGGCGGTCACGAGGGCGCGGGTCACGCTCCACGTGGTCGCGTCCAAGGACGACAAGAAGCGGCTCCAGGATCTTCTTCGAAAGCAGGTTGGCAAGTGAACCTCACAGCGGCCCAGAAGGAGGCCCTGCAGCATCTTCGAGCCTCCTACGTGGGACCTGAGGCGGGAGCCGAGGAGGTCACGGCCAACCTGCCCCACCGGCAGTACGCCGTCGGCATGCTGTTCCCGGTCGAGGCCGAGGCACGCGGATCTCACGACGGCGGAGACACGGACGAAGACGTCTCCGCCGACGTCCCCGACGGTGATGTCGAGGAGAAGGGGGCCGGGGTCCCCCTGGCCGAGGACTGGAAGCCCTCGTCCGTCGCGCTCTCCTTCGTCACCGACGGCGACTCCGTCGACGTCGACTTCTCGTGCGGTACGTACGCCGCCATCGAAAAGGACGGACCGCCTGGGTGGCGGCGCGCCCCGTTCTCCGTCGACGGCCTCGACCTTCGGCGGGACAAGGGACCCGAGTGCCTCTCCGTGGGCGGTGTCTCGGTCGAGATCGGATCGCGTTGGCGCGACTTCCAGGGCGACTCGCTGGTCACCGTCCACGTACGGGTCCTGACCGAATCCACGAGTGACGACCGACTCGACATCCCCCGAATGCTGTTCCAGGTTCACCTGGCCGTCGCTCCCTCCGCCGGGGCGGAGATCCTGGAGTACGACACGACGCGCTCGATCGACACCGACCCGGAAGCCGCCGAACTGCGCCTGCGATACCGCAACCGAAAGGTCTACGCGGTCGGGCACGGAATGGCTGCGGACTGGGAGTTCACGGCGGACCGTTGCACCAAGGTCTTCCTCGATCCCGTACCGGCCTTCGTGGTGCCCGCCGTCGAGACCACGGGGTTCGACGAGGGGACGGCCGAGGCCAAGGCCCTGGAGCTGGGGCACCTCCAGCAGATCGACAGGGATCCCGAAGCGGTCCTTCGATCGCTGGACGCCTTCGTCGAGGCGTTCGCCGGCTGGGCCTCCCGACAGATGGAACGGGCGGAGGCGTTCGGCGACGACGGGACCGTGGCCGTCCGAATCGCCGGGCGCTCGCAGGACGCCGTCGACAGGATGAAGGAAGGCATCGACCTCCTCCGGACGTCGGGACGACAGGACCTTCGAACGGCCTTCTCGCTCGGCATGACCGCCATGCGTCTTCAGATGCGCCAGGCGTCGATCAACCGCGGGAAGCCCGAGGAGCAGGTGCCGGAGCCACAGTGGCGCCCTTTCCAGCTCGGCTTCCTGCTCGTGTCGCTGGCCTCCACCGTCGACGAGAGGCACGAGGACCGTGACCTCGTCGACCTCATCTGGTTCCCGACCGGTGGCGGCAAGACCGAGGCGTACCTGGGTCTCGCCGCGATCGAGGTCTTCCGCCGGCGACTCGCCCACGGCACGATCGGTGGGGGAACCGCCGTCATCACCCGCTACACCCTGCGGCTCCTGACCTCTCAGCAGTTCCAACGGGCCGCGGCGCTGGTCTGTGCGATGGAGAAGCTGCGGGCCACGGACGACCGGGCGAAGGGCATGGCACCGTTCTCGATCGGTCTGTGGGTGGGCAACGAGGTCACCCCCGGCACGCGTGTAGAGGCACGTGAAGCACTCAAGCGGCTCCAGAAGGCCGCGCGTCCGGAAGAGGCGAACGAGTTCCAGGTCGAGAGCTGCCCGTGGTGTCTGACGCCGTTGGTGCCGAAGCTCAGGAGCGACAAGCCACAGGACTACGGCATGCGCCTGGTGGGCGCGGACGTCGTGCTCCACTGTGTCGACGAGTCGTGCGGGTTCGCCGGCGAGCTTCCGCTCGCGGTCGTCGACGAGGTGCTGTACGAGGAACCGCCCACGATCCTCCTGGCCACCGTCGACAAGTTCGCGCGTCTGCAGTTCAGACCGGAAGCGGGAAGGCTGCTCGGTCTCGGGACCACCTTCAAGCAGCCCTCCATGATCATCCAGGACGAGCTGCACCTGCTCTCGGGACCGCTCGGGACCACCGTCGCCGTCTTCGACGCGGTGATCCAGCTCCTGCTGAGCCGGTCGGGCTCCAGCCCTAAGATCGTGGCCTCGACGGCCACCATCCGCGCGTCCGAGGAGCAGGTGGAGGGACTGTACGGGCGTGAAGTCGCCCTGTATCCGCCATCGGGACTCGACGACGACCGCACCTTCTTCTCCCGCCCGGTGGAGAGCGGGGAAGGACGTCTCTACGTCGGCCTGATGCCGCAGTCGGTCTCGCAGCCGTCGGCCGTCATCGCCGCCGTCACTCCCATGGTGGAGATGCCGGAGGCGCTCGCCGCCCGTGCCCCGTCCGCCGCGTCACGGGACGCGTACTGGACGCTGGTCATGTACCACAACAGTCTTCGTGAGCTCGGGCGTACCGGGACACTGGTCGTCGACGACGTCAACGGCCGTCTGGAGCCCCGGGCCGAGAGGCTCGGCTTCCCGCTGCGGCCCGTCAGGGCCGGGAAGGTCCTGGAACTGACGAGCCGTCGCGGAGCCGAGGAGCTGCCGAACGATCTCCGCGCGCTCCGGGTCAGGGCCGACGAGTCGCCGGAGGCCGTCGACGTGGTCCTCTCGTCGAACATGCTCTCCGTGGGCATCGACATTCCGCGGCTCGCGCTGATGCTCATGGTGGGGCAGCCGAAGACCACGGCCGAGTACATCCAGGCCACGAGCCGTGTCGGACGTGGAGACACGAAGGGCGTTGTCGTCACGCTGTTCCGGTCGGGCAGGGCCCGTGACCGGTCGCACTTCGAGACCTTCCGCGGCTACTACGAGGCCCTCTACCGGAGCGTGGAGCCCACGAGCGTCACGCCGTGGTCGTTGGCCTCGCGCGAGCGATCGCTCGCCGGCGCGCTCGTGGCGCTTTTGCGGCAGTCGTTCACCGCACTCGCCCCGAACGACGCGGCGGGTCGGTTCGACCTCGGGGACGACAGGATCAGCGAAGCGGTCGATCGACTCGTGGACCGGTTCCTCGGCTACGTGACGCGCGCCGATGATCTCGAAGCCCCGGAAACACGCTCCGCGGTATGGAGCCTCCTGAGGGACTGGGACCGACGGGCAGCGCAGGCACGAGAGTCGGACGAGCCTCTGTACTACCAGCGGACGACGAAAGACCAGGCAGCTTTGTTGAAGAAGTTCGGTCAGCCCGGCGAGGGGTGGCTCGTCGGAGACTCGATGAGGTCCGTGGAGCCCAACGTGGCGGTCGAGGTCCAGGAACCGCAGGAGGAGGTGCACCATGGAGAAGATCAGGCATGACCTGCGCCTCTCCGAGACGATCTCACCGTTCGGTGTGGGAGCGATCGTCGACGTGCGAGGCGAGTCGCTCGTGGCGCCGGACACGTCCTGGTGGGACAAGAAGTTCGCCCACGAGATCAGCTGTGAGCGTCTGATGGCCCGCCTCGGTGCCGGTGTCCTGAGGCAACCGCCGGCGCATGCGGGTCGTGCCGCCAAGGAGACTCCCGCGCTGCCGTACTGGCGCTTTCCCGCTTGGCGGTTCTGCGAGCGCTGCGACAAGCTCTCGAAGCTGACCGGGAGGAAAAAGGGCAAGTGGAGCAACACCTGCGACTGCGGCGGCGCACTTGTCCCGATGCGATATGTCGCGGTCTGCGAAAAGGGCAGCCATATCCAGGACGTCAACTGGTTCAAGTGGGCGCATCGTGGGCGTGCGGCGAACCTGAACGAAGCGGTCCGCGTCTGCCGTGACTACAAGGCGCTCAGGTTCCACAAGCTGGCGACCCGCGGCGAAGGCCTCGCGGCCTTGGTTGTGAAGTGCTACGGATGCGGGAACGAGCGCAAGCTCGCGGAACTTGTGACGAAGGGGGCCCTGCACCAGAACGGGATCCGTTGCGCGGGACGGCAGCCCTGGGAGCCGGAGAGCTCTGTCAAGAAGCCCTGCCCGTACGAGTTGGTCGCCGTGCAGCGCGGTGCCACGGGTAACTACATCGCCGAGAGGATCTCGGCTCTCGACATACCGGAGGAACGTCCGCAGTCCGCGGAGACGGCCGACAAGATCCGTGGTCACATGCTCTTCGGGAAAGTCGTGACCGACAACGGCGGACCCCAGTCGGAAGTACTGGCGCAGCTGATCGCCGACGATCTCGGAGTGACGGCGGAAACCGTCCTCGGCGTCGCGGCAGGGGAAGAAAGTCCTGCGGGCGAGCTGCTGCTCGACCTGAAGGATGGTGAGTGGTCGGCATTTCTGAAGAAACTCGAAGAGGGGCGCGACCGCTCGGGAAGCGACTTCGTCGTCGACGCGCGAAGCCTCGAGGGGCTCGTGGGGCCACAGAGCCTGCTCAACAAGATCAGCGGCATCGGACAGGTACGCCGGGTGCGGGAGGTCCGTGCCCTGCGGGGGTTCCGACGCCACCACGCGGAAGCGGCACTGATCGACGCCGACCTGGGGGCGGACCGGTCGTATCGGCCCACCTACCCGGCGATCGAACTGTTCGGGGAAGGGATCTTCCTGCGGTTCGACGAGGAGAAGCTCGCCGCATGGGAGGCGCAGCCGGAGGTGCAGGGACGCGCTGGCATCCTCAAGACGCGGAGGGCCGACTCTCCCTGGGCCGGCCGCCTCGACGTGCCGGAGCCCAGGTACATCGCCCTGCACACGTTGGCGCACCTGCTGATCCGGCGGCTGGCGTTCGCCAGCGGCTACGCGTCCGCCGCGCTGCAGGAAAGGATCTACGCGAACTCCGACCGCACGGACAAGACCGCCGGGATCCTGATCTACACCGCGGCAGGCGACGCCCAGGGGACCCTCGGCGGCCTCGTCAGGCTCGGGGATCCCAAGAAGCTGATCCCGCTCCTGGTGACAGCCCTGGACGACGCGGACTTCTGCTCCAACGACCCGGTCTGCATCGAAAGCGACCGTCAGGGAGCCTCACAGCTGAACCTCTCGGCCTGCCATGGGTGCTCGTTGGTGAGTGAGACCTCCTGCGAGACAGGAAACCGGCTGCTGGATCGACAGCTGGTCCTGGGTGGAAGCGACGTGAGAGGACTGCTGGACGACGTCCTAGCGGACGTCCGACGGCCCAGGTGACGATCTTCAGTGCCTCTGCGGCCCCGTAGCAAATGCCTGGGGCCGCAGAGCGGCCGTCTTCGGCCGCTGCCGGGTAGGGTCGGTAACCGTCGCTGCTTCCAGACTCCGAGCCGCTGATCAGCCTGCCCGCGGAAGACCCTACGGTTTTCGCCGGTGGATGGGTTCGGTCTATTGCGCTGCCCTGCTGCAACAGTTCCGAAGGCCCTGTGCGTCTCACGAGTCTCCGCAGGTCAGGGACCTATGAGTGGCATGCTGAGCCTTGTCAGTCCATTACTAGGCCGCTCCTTTTGGAAGGCGCCGTTGCGAAAAAAAGGGGGAGCCGACACCGATCCGTCGCCGGTCGACCGACGGAAGACGGGTAGCAAACACCATCTGATCTGCGACGGACGGGGCACCCCGTTCAAGGTCCTCACTACCGCGGCCAACGTCAACGACATCACCCAGTCCCTGGCTCTGGTCGACGGCATCCCGCCGGTGGCCGGACGGCCCGGTTGTTCGCGCCACCGCCCCAACGCGCTGCTAGGCGACAAGGGCTACCACTCCAACCCCAGCCAGAGCGACTTGCGCAAGCGGCGGACCCGCTGGTCACATCCCAAGTCGGAGCCAGCAGCGAGTGGGATCGCCGGGCAATGGTTCTTGAGCCACGACCTCTTCATCCCGAACGAGGATCGGTTAATGATCTTTCCTGCCTGGATCGTGTTTGTGCAGTTCAGCTAGGCGGTCCCGGTTGGTCTCGGGTGGTGAGGAGAGGGCTTCGGGAGCGGGTCGGCTCCCAGATGGCTTCCAGCGGGAATCGGCTTCGCCGACGGCATCAGCATGGACTACTCCATTGCCGGATCGCTGAAGCGCCTGGGTTGCCCCTGCCGGGCTCAGGCGAGTTGGTGAGTGCGAGACTTGCGGCTGCCCGTCCCACCACGGGAAGCGCCGAGAGTAGAGCTGAACGGACAGGAACGGGTCCTCGCCAGGCCGGCGGACCCGGAGGATTCCGTCCCTAAGCTGCTTGAGATATGAGCGAGCAAAGACAACCAGAAGCACCGGCCGCGCAGTGGACACTGCCGGAGGGGTCGTGGGCGTCGTTGGCCGCGAACCGGCGGAGCATGCTCGGCAACCGGAATCACGATACCCGCACCCGAGCTGCTCCTCCGCTCGCTTGTCCACGCCGCTGGACTGCGCTACCGGGTGGCTGCAAAGCCGCTCCCGAAGATGCGCCGCACGGCCGACATGGTCTTCCGCCCTGTGAAGGTGGCCGTCTTCATCGATGGCTGCTTCTGGCACGGCTGCCCGGAACACTTCGTGATGCACAAGACGAATTGGCCGTACTGGAAAGACAAGATCAGCCGGAACATCCAGCGGGACAGATACACGGACAACCGCCTTGCAGAGGCAGGCTGGCTGGTGCTTCGCTTCTGGGAGCACCTCGAACCACAGGCGTGTGCCGCCACTGTCATTAAGGCAGTGGCCGCCCGGCGGCAGGAGGTCGAAGCCTCGAATCATCCGAGGAAGACCTCCTGACCGCCGCGTCGCTGGCGGCAGCGGTCAGCCATGGCGGTGCCGCCTGGTCAGCTCCCGTCGTAGGCCACCTGCAGCCGCATGGTGCCCTTGGCCGTGTGCAGAAAGGCGTCGCCCTGTCCGGCCAGAGCCTCGGCTCCGGTCTCGTCCAGAATGATGCGGCTGTCGGTCGCGGTCTTGACCCTCAGGGCGAGTTGGGCGGGGAAGTTAGAGCGGATGGTTGTCGAGATAACGTCCGCGCTCGGGCGCTGCGTGGCAGCGATGACGTGGATGCCCGCAGCGCGGGCCTTCTGCGTGAGGCGCTTGAGCAGCGCTTCGATTTTCTTCTTCTCTTCGGGATCGCTGGTGAGGTCGGCGTACTCGTCCAGGACAATAACGATCCAGGGCTTTCGGTCTGCTTCATCGACCTTGGCGTTGTACTCGACGAGCTTGCGTGTGCGGATCGCCTTCATGTCCTTGTAGCGCACGGCCATCTCTTCGACAGTTTCCTCAAGAATCTCGATGGCGTCGGCGGCATCCATACCGATCGTGCCATCAAGGTGAGGGTCGTCCTCGAAGTCGACAAGCTCGGTGCCCTTGGGATCGACGAGGCGGAGTCGCAGGGTGCTCTTGTCGTACCGGACCAAGCCCTTGAGGATCGTGTCCAGGGCGACGGACTTTCCTGATCCAGTAGTGCCGGCCACCAGCAAGTGCGGTGAGTCCGCGGAGGACAGGTCGATGGCAACCGGGTTGCCTTCGATGTCGGCGCCAAGGGGGGCGATGAGGCTCTCGGGATCGGCCGGGCACAGCTGCCATAGCGCCTTGGCGGCGACCCCGTATTTCTCGTCGTCGATCTTGGGGATCTCGAAGAGCACGGAGCCGCGGTCGCTGCGGGTACGAATGCTGAACCCGGAGGGTAGTGCCAGGGCCAGGAAGATTTCGTCGCGTCGGTTGGTCAGCTTGTCCACGGTGACCCCAGGACTGGGGATGAACCGGAAGATGTAGAAGCCGGGTCCTTCCTGCCACTTGCCCACCTCAGGGGCGGTCACCACGACCTTGTGGCGGGCGAAGACGTCGACAACCTTGTTGTATCGAAGCCTCAACTCCTCCTCGGAGAGCCCACCGCAATGAGCCTTCAGAGGGACAGGATCTACCTCTGTGGCAGGGGGATGCACAACTACCGTGCTCGGCGTGGTGGCTAGAGCAGTTGCTTCGACAACCTCGACGGGCGCCGCTGGTTCTTCCTCAGTAGGCAGTTCGGCGCCAATTTGTGCTGAGGAGGTTTCGACGCCAGTATCGGCAACGCTCACGGTCCCACCGTGGTCCTCAGATACAACAAGGGGGTCGGCGTGGGCGGGGTCCTGGTTGGCGCGCAGAGCGCCGATGAGGTTCAGCAGTTCGTGCTTGTTCAGCCTCACCAGGATGTGCTTGCCGAGGCGTCCGACCGCGGGTGCTGACTGGTCGTCCTCGGCTGAGACGGCCACGGCAATGCCGGTGACTTGACCGAGCTGGACCTCCGCGGAGCGCAGGGCATCAAGGACCTTCGCCTCAACCTGACGGTGATCGACATTGCCGATCAAGGTACGAGCTGGAAGGTCTGCCGCGTCCAGGGCGTTTCCACTGGTCTGAGCGATTGCGGCGGCAAGCTCGTCCAGCCAGAAGGGACGGTCATGGCGAGCCTCGCCGTCCGAGCGGAAAGCGTCCTTGCACAGGTCGGTGGTGCGGTTGAGCTGTTCCTCAGCCGAACCGACGTCGAAGGTCTGGCGGAACTTGGACTCGGCGACCAAGACATCGAGGCGAACCGTGTCGTCGTCCTGGACGGTCAATACGAACCGGCCGAGATCGGCACGGGTTTTGTGTCCGCGACCGAACCAGCGATGGTGCTCGTCGAAGCTAATCCAGGTGACCAGGCTCGTGCCCTGCCGGGAAACGGGAAACTTCTGGTCGATGACGAACCGCGTGGCGACTAGGCCTACGACTTCGTTGACCGTAGTGCCGATACCGAGGGAGCGCAGCACGGCGCCAGGAGCCACGTTGCGGCCGACCTCGTAGATCCGCTTGGCGGTGCCTTCGGAGTCCTGCAGAGTGACGACACCGATCTGCTCCAAGCGGCGTCGCAGTCGCTGGACGACGAACTGCTGGCCGGTCTGCGAGCTGACAATGAGGGTGTACGACTCGTTCTTGCCGACATTCGGCTTGACGAGAATGACGTCAGGACGGTTGCGCAGTGCATCGATCTGCTCACGGCCGATGAAGCTGTCGAGAGTGACGACCCAGTGGGCCACGCGGTGCAGATCGGCGAACAAGTCCTGATGCTGGTCGAACTGCACCTGCATCTCGAAGTAGTCGATGCCGTCGACACTCTCTCGGGAGACCGGGGAACGGCGGTCGTAGCGGACGCACAAGGTGGACCAAGACTCAAGAGCCTCGTCGGCGGTTTCGGGCAACAACGCTCTCACGACATTCTCGCTGGTCTGAGCCAGGTTGTGTGAGGCCGGGTGCTTCCAGGGGTTGAAGAAGCCCGACAAGGATTCCTTCTTGGTGCTCTCCTTGATGCTGGTCTGGGTGCCAAACAGTGCCGGCGCCAGGACGAGATCTATGGTGTCTTCCAGCCCTGACAGGTCTGCTTTCTGGTCGGGCTCCCATGCCTGCAGGATGAGTTGAACGTCGGGCAGGAAGCTGTCCTCGGACATCTCCGCGCCGGAGAACTGCAGGTCGAAACCCTGGATGATCTCGTGATGGGTGGCCTGAGGGGCCAGCACGACCAGATCAACCTTCAGACGAGGGTTCTTGGCCCGTACTTGCTTGGCCACGCGCATTGGCAGGACGGGATCGCCGTTGCGGTCCAGAAGCAGTACGCGGAGGCCGTCAAGCTTGTGGGGATAGGTCGTCAGGTATTCGGTGATGACGCGGACCATCTCATCGATCGCGGTCTCATCGACGCTGGAGAGCCATTCCTTTGACTCGTTGCCGCCATGGCGGACCGGTGCGTACTCTTCGTGTCCGGCTGATTCCCGCATCGGAATGGCGATCGTGCCGCCCGGCCCGACGAGGACCGCCGGTGTTCCGTGTGGGGAGATGCGGTCGATAGCGTCGAAGAAGAGATCCTCGTTCTCCTGGTTGAGGCTCAGACCTCCATCTTTGTTCAGGGCGGTCTCAATGCTGCGGGCGGTCTCCATGTAGTTCCGTGCCAGCCATCGCAGCTTCAGCGGGTGGGTGGCCAGCATCATCATTCGGTGATCGGCCAGCCCGATGACGTCGCTCAGGACGACGGCCTTAAGGTCCTCGTCCGGAGCGTTGTTGGGAACCAGGGTGGTGCGAGCTTCGCGGAGGATGTCTTCCCATTCGCGTACGTAATCGCTGATGTTACCGGCGTCAAGTCCTTCGGAGAGCCGCTCGAAGTGCTTCCGCTTGAGGCGCTCCAGCCTGCCAGCGAAGTGAGGTTCAGGGACAGGTGCAGGCTCCTCAACCTGCCATTGCCGGGGGTCGTTGAACTTCTCGAGGAAGGTGTCGAAGGTCAGATCGCTGGTGTGGCCTGGGGGGTTTCGCCAGCTGTCGATGAGGGCTGCCAGGGCTATCTGCCCGGGGATGCCCAACGGGTCCCAGCGAAAACGTCGCTGGGTGGCGCTGTCCATCTCGACCAGGAAGCGCAAAGGTGCCCACTCGGTGTTCACGTCGAATGGCTCTTGGGTTTCGTGGGCCTCCGGCACGGCCGGCTTCGTCACGTCCAGCAGGCAGCCTTTCACCTCCAGAGTCAGGCGAAGCCCGGTGGATTCCTGGATGTCTCGCAGGGTGCGTGCATACAGGAAAGCGAACAACCAGCGGCTCCACCGCCCGGCTTCCTGGTTGCCTTCAAGCCCGACGACGACGGTGCCTTCCTCTTCGTCGGAGAAGTAGGTCAGCTCGCGCAGCAGAGCACGCAGTGGGTCTTGGACGAACTGAGAGTCCGGGAAGGCAAGCTTCTCAACTTTGCGGCGCGAACGCTTGGACAGCAGGTCGGCCAATGCATCAGCGCCACCGATGGGAGCCTCGTCAAGGAAGCGCTGTGCGGATTCCTGGTCTCCGCGGTCAAGCCCCTCTTCGATCATCATGGCGTCGAAGTCGTCGACGCGGTCTGCGGCCTTCTTCTCGATCTCTTGCCGGACCTGCTGCCCAAGACCGATCTTCTTGGACTTCTGCTCGAAGACCTCGAGCCAGAGGGTCAGGTCGTGCCCACAACGCAGCTGACGAGGATCCTGCAGGTCAGGCCCACTGCGGTCGAGGTTGAGCACGAGGTTGCGCATCCGGGCTTTAACAGTCTCTGAATCTGCTCCGATGTGAGCCAGGGATTCCTCAGTGAACTCAGCCATTGCGATGCGGTCTATCAGGTCTTCCGCGGTGATTTCTTTGCCGTTGGGCTGCTTGAAGGCACTGACGCAGACGTTTTTCTTGATCCGGGCAGGCAGCGCGGCAGGCTTGACGAAGAGGTTTCGGTCCGGGAAGAGACCAAGAGCGGGCAAGGCTGCAGAAATCTTGGCACAGACGACGTCAGGCGTGTGGACCCGAGTGGCTACGACCTTCTGTGCCGTCTCGACCATGAAAGCTGACCAGCGGTGCAAGGAGCGGGAATCTTCATCGGTGACGGCACGCCAGATGGCGGGCAGAGATTCGGCCATAGGGGCCGGAACGGAGCCGCTGCCACCCGCCTCCCGCCATGCGTCGGCCATGAACCTGCCGAATCCTTGCTCGCCGGAGGTGTCATGGTGGTCGCCCAGGATCGCGGCATCGTCAAGGGCGTTCATGGCCGCTAGGCCCTGTTCGTCCGGAGACTGCCCCCACTCGAACAGCAACACCGCCATGCCCTGCAAGGAATTTCGCCATTTGGTCAGCTGGTCCCCCCGATTCAGCAGGAACTCATCAGGTACGCCGTCTATCTGCTCCGAGGTGCCGACCTTGACGACAACCTGAAGTTCCGGGGACTCCGACAGTCTCTGGGCCGTGTGACGGAGGGCCTCGGCTACGGTCGGCTGATCGAACCCGCTGACACGCAGGCCGACACGGGTCCCGCTGGATTCAGCGACCTTGCGCAGTGCTTCATCGGCGACGAACCGGCCGAGCGCTCGGATGCTGCTGTCGGTCACCGGGGCTCCCCTCGAACCATGCTGGTTGCGTCTGAATACTGAGTGAGCAGACCGATGGCGGCCAGCTTCTCTCGGAACGCCTTGCCGTTGCGAGCAAGGACTGATGAGTCGATCTCATGGGCCAGCGGGCTCGCAGACGCGACCTTGTTCTCCGCCACTAGGCCGTAGTTCTTGTACAGCAGGGCACAGAACTGGTCGAACTCCATCTCTGTGCCCTGCGGGACAGTGGCAGATGCCAGTGCCTCAAGCATGGGGGGCTTCATGGTGAAGTGTCGACGCCCGACCGTTGCGTTCAGGGCTCCCACAGCGGCGAGGGTCTCGCTGAAGAATGCTCGGGGCGATGCGACTGCGCTGTCCGTCTCCTTGGTGAATCGCTCGTAGCGGTCCTTCTTAGCCTCGTCGCCTTCGGCTTCGTTGATCATTTCCCGGGCCTGGATGTTGATCGCGTTGCCGATGTCGTTGCGAAAGTTGGTGAGATTCTTCTGCGACTCGCTGCGCAGCGGGGTCGCCTCGTTGCCGAAGTCCAACAGAAGCGACTCGCCATCGGTAAAACCCAGCTTCCTGCGTGCGAGGTGAAGCTGGTGGCGGGCCAAGCAATAGGGGACCCAATGCATAAGACTCTCGGTGCGTTTGGCTCTGGGCGTCGTAGTCCGGGCGACGATGTTACGAGCCCCGTTCCTCAGTAGGCCAGGCCACGGGCTGAGGTTTTCGTACAGGTCAATGTCTCGCTCTGAATCGTCTTCGTAGGGCTCTTCGTCGTAGTCGAAGTCGTGGGCGCTGAGTGCCTTGGCGAGGTTGCCCAGCGGGGTGCCGCTGTCTCGAACGAGGTCGTCCAGGCCCCGTCGCGTAGCCGCCTTGCGGACAGGATCAGGGTCGCTGCGCAGGACCTTGTAGGCCCAGCCCCCACCATCACGGAAAAGATAGCGCTCGATGCTGGGAGCCTTGATCTTGGCAGCTAGCTTGCGGGCTTGTTCACGCTTCTTGGGGGAGGTACCGCGTTGACTGACCTGTCGATCGACTGCGTCGTAGTGGATGAGTTCGCCGACGAACGGATAGATGTGCGCCCCGAACCAGCTGGGCTGACTGCGGCGCCCCGGAATCTCGACCAACAGGGACGAGAACAGGGCATGGAGCGTTTCCAGCGTCTCCGGGGAGTCCAGCTCGACCGCTTTACTGAGTTCCTCGTCGCCTTCAGCGATGGAGGCTTTGGTCGCGATCCGCCGAGCCAAGTCGTGTGAGGTCCTCGTGTAGGCGACTCTGTCTCCGTCGTCCAGGAGTCCTGCGTGCTTCTGTGGCTCTTTCTGATGTGCCAAGTAGACGCCGCGGGCGATCGCGAGCATCTCAAGCGAGACGTAAAAGCCGCGGCCCTGCTGTTCAAGATTCACACCGAAGAGACGACGGACGACCTCCGCCTTGGAGCGATCAGCCATTACGCCCGCACCGACCTGATCTTGTCGCCGACGTCGATCATGAGCTTTCTCATGACGTTGCCCACCAGTACCTGGATCTCGTCGTCCTTGTTCGACGAGTCAGCCAGCTCTGCCAGGGATCCGCTCAGTCCACGGATCTCGGCCTCGTGCTGGACCTCGCTACGCAGGCCTGCGGCCCATCGCGTCAGCAACTCGAAGCGCAGAAGATCTACTTCGACCGAGACTGCAGCCTGGTCGGAGTCGACAGCTGGGATACGGATATAGATGGAGCGGTTGAGCCACTCAACAGCGTTCCGCATCCCTGGGGTGTCGCCCGTGCGTCCTTCCTTCTGCCACTGGGTGACCTGGTCGACCACCTCAACGCCCTTGCTGGACACTCGTCGGGAGATCACGGCTGCGCGGGCGCGATGGGCGAAGAAGGCCGGGTCAAGTACGAGGAAGTCAGGGTTGCTCCCGGCCCGGTGGATACCCTGGACAGCTTCCAGGCCCTTGAGGAAGCGGTCTCGCACTGTGGTGTCTGCCGGGTCCCCATTCTTGTTCTGGACACTGACGAAGTCGTCGCCGGCCTGCAGGCCCATGCGGGCGAACCGGTCCTTGTTGTCGATGCTGTTGAAGAAGTCAGCCCGCCGCAGGAACGTGTACAAGCCCCGCAACTGTTCTGCCTGCTTCTGCGCATCCCGGATCGTACGGGCCTTTTGCAGGAAGCTCTTGGGATCCTCGGGAGGGAAGCGGCCGACTGCGTCTGGGTCAAGGCGGTCGTCGACCTGGCGACGAGAGACCTTGCCCGGGTCTAGCTTGCGCAGCGCGGAAAAGGCAGGCACCCGATGACGCTGTTGCTCGGTCAACGCGTCGCCGAAGAGCGCTTGGTGGTACAGGTGGGGCGCCTGCCACAGTTTGTTCGAGTGTGACCGCTGGTACTTGGTGTGAACGCTCTCGCAAGACAGGCCACCGGTAAGCATGTAGCTGGCCACTGATAGCGCTTGTCGGGTTGTGACTACGGCTCCGGTGCGCTCGGCCGCAGCGAACAGGTCCCGGATCGCAGCCCGGCGCTGGGGCCCGTGGGCGGCATCGTTCAGCTCGTTCCGGTTGGCCAGAATTGGGCAGACATCCTGTGCGTCACAGGTCTCACATGGCTTCCACCGCGACCATTGCGGGGTCGTCCACTGTCTTAGCACCCAAGGGACGAAGCCACCGTTGCCGCTTTCGGCAGCTACGGACTGGTAGTTGAGGTTGATGACAATGACTGTGCCATCGGGGCTGCTGACCTGCCCACGAGCAATGCCGTCCGTGAGGGTCCTCACCAGAACCTTGGCGCATCCCGTGCCGTCCTTGTCGAGGTTGTCGTCTTCGGCGACGCATGCACGTAGCTGGCCCTCGTTTGCGCAGATAATCGCGACGCCCTGGTCCGGAGGGTCGAGTAGCTCGACGAGCTTCTGGGCACCCGCTTGCGCATCAAGCTCACTGAGATCCCTCAGGATGTACAGCGGGCGGTCGCTACGGGTCCGGCCGAGGGAGCGGCTGGCGTCGCCGGCCTCAGTCAGTTCGTTGAAAACCGCTCTTTTGCGGACATCTGATGGGATCGTCTCGCCACCAACCCGCAGCTCAAACAGGAGGCTGGCACACAGGCTTGTCTTGCCATGCCCAGCGTCGCCGGTGAGGACGATGGTCTTTGTGTTCGGTGCCTCTATGGCGCTCAGCAGGTAGTCCAGCGTCGCGACGCGGAACAGTGACTGCGTTCGGTCTGCCCGCTCGTAGATCATCTCCGAGGTGTCGACGTCGAACGGCTGGTAACTACGTATCCGTTGGACGTGTTTGTTGACCTCGAGCGGCATGCGGCTGTCCTTCGTCGACCGGGCAGGGAGCGCTGAAGAATCTTAGCTGGCAGCATTGCTGACGGTAGATCAAATGTGTCGCCAGGGCGCTGAAGTACGCCTGATTCGCCAGCGGGGGACTGCGTCGGGGTCCTCAAGAGTCCCTGATCACTGTGGTTGGCGCTGAGGCACTCGACGCTGACTGCGGTCTCGTCTAGGGCCGGCCGGACGTAGGCCCTGCCGACGCCGCGGTAACAACAGCGCTCCTGGTGATGGCCGATGACGAGATGGTTCAGGGTGCTCGTGATGCCGGAAGGCGGGGCGCAGAAGCGTCGTGATGGGCACGTCAGTGCGACACTTGCCTACCGGTCTGCCGCGCGCGTTCATCCTTGATCGAGTACGATGACCGCTCGTTCCGCCGGTTCTACAAGCAAGGGCAGATGGGGGCGCACGTGGGTAAGCAGTACCCCCTGCAGGCTAAGCGGCGGCCGAAGTTTGAGGAGGGCGTCGGCTCTCTGCGAGTCGTGGACCTCTTCGCTGGCTGCGGTGGCCTCACCCTGGGTATAGCCCAGGCGGCCCACAAGCGTGACGTCTCGCTTGACGTTCGTCTCGCAGTTGACTTCGAGGCAGCTCCCACCAAGGTATTCAAGGCCAACTTTCCCAAGGCCAACGTCCAAGAGGGAAGCGTTGAGTCCTACTTCGACGGTGACCTCGGCGCCTCGTTGACCGCTCGGGAGACTGCGACGCTCTCCACGGTGGGTGAGGTTGGACTCTTGATCGGCGGGCCGCCGTGCCAGGGGCACAGTAACCTCAATAACCACACTCGCCGCGATGATCCCAAGAACCGACTGTACCTGCGCATGGCTCGTGCCACAGAGGTTCTGCGCCCTCGCGTAGTCGTCATTGAGAACGTGCTGGCTGTTGTCAATGACAAGCAGCAGGTGGTCTCCCGCGCCATCGTTCACCTTAAGAAGCTTGGATATGACGTTGCCACCAGTCGTATCGACCTACTCAAGCTCGGGGTCGCCCAGACGCGCAAACGCCACATACTGCTGGCCATCCGCGAAGACGCGCTGCCTTTCGGCTTTTCGGCTGCCGACCTGCTGCAGGTCGAAGACCACAAAGCCACACCCCATGACCTGCGTTGGGCGATCGGCGACCTGCTCGACGTCCGACCGAAGTCATTCTTCGATGAGGGTGCCGTACCCAACGCGGATAACCAGCGGCGTATGAAGTATCTCTTTGAGAACGACGAGCACAACCTGCCGAATGAAGAGCGCCCTGAGTGTCATCAGGGCGAGCACAATTACACCTCGATGTATGGCCGCTTGTGGTGGGACCGTCCGGCTCAGACTATTACCAGCGGTTTCGCTACGATGGGTCGCGGACGCTTTGTCCACCCTGAAGTTCCGCGGTGTCTGACCGCCCATGAGGCCGCGCGCATCCAGGGTTTCCCGGACTATTTCAAGTTCGTCGATGAAAGGGTCAAGCCTCGCTACGAGCTGACTCGCACCGAGGTTCAGGTCATCATTGGCAACGCCGTACCCCCACCACTGACAGAGGCGCTGACCTCCAAGCTCTTTGACGCTGAGGTACTGCTGGTGAAGGACGACGCGTCCCAGCAGCTCGAGGACGACTTCGCTGCCTCTGCTGTTGACCTCGCCTGCTGAGCCACCAACGGGCTGATTCCAATCGAGGTGGGGTACGTGAATCGCCCGCTGGTGGTTTAGCAGTTCCCTTGCCAGAACGGCCTGGCCTTTCCTGTTGTGAACTTGGTGAAAGTTGGGACTGCTGCATGATCGGGTGACAGCGGGGTTTTATGCAGCCAGAGCTGCGGGTGGGGTCATGATGGTCTCGTACTCGACGGGGGTCAATCGGCCCAGGCGTCGTTGCTGTCGGCGCCGGTGGTAGGTCCGCTCGATCCAGGTGACGATCGCGATCCGCAACTCCTGGCGCGTGGCCCAGATGCGGCGGTTGAGGACGTTCTTCTGCAGCAGTGCGAAGAAGCTCTCCATTGCGGCGTTGTCGCCGGCGGCCCCGACCCGGCCCGTTGAGCCGACCAGGCCGTGCCGGGTGAGGACGGATGCGACCTTGCGGGACCGGAATTGCGATCCGCGGTCGGAGTGCACGACGCACCCTGCACCGGGGCTGCGGCGGGCGACGGCGGACTCCAGCGCGGCCACCGCGAGGCGGGACTTCATCTGTGCGTCGATGGAGTAGCCCACGATGCGGCCGGAGTACATGTCCTTGACCGCGCACAGATACAGCTTGCCCTCGCTGGTCGCGTGCTCGGTGATGTCCGTGAGCCACAACCGGTTCCGCCCGTCTGCCGTGAAGTTCCGCCGCACCAAGTCATCGTGGACCGGCGGCCCGGCTTTGGCGTTCTTCTCGCGGCACCTGCGTTTGCCGAAGGCACTACTCCACCAGCCGTTGTCCCTGCAGATCCGCCAGGCGGTCCGCTCGGCCATCGACTCACCGGCGGTGCGGGCCTCGTCGAGGAGGAAGCCGTGACCGAACTCGGGATCGTCGCGGTGCGCGTCGAACAGGGCGTTGGCACGGTATGCCTCGGCCATCTCGGCATCCGTGACCGGCCTGGTCAGCCACCGGTAGTAGGGCTGGCGGGCCAGGCCGAGACCCGGCACGTCACCGCCATCGGCACCCGGTGAGGGGCAGCGGCGGCGGCCAGCTCGCGGACGAGCGGGTACATCATTTTGCTGGCAGGTTCGCCTGCGACAGATACGCCGCAGCTCTCCTGAGCACCTCGTTCTCCTGCTCCAGCAGCCGGATGCGCTTGCGGGCCTCGCGCAGCTCGGCCGACTCACCCGACGTCGTTGCGGGCCTGACGTCCTCATCGGTCTCGGCGCGGCGCAGCCACTTCGACAACGTGATCGGGTGGACCTCGAAGTCGGCGGCGATCTGTTCCAGCGTGACGCCGGGCTCGCGGCTGCACGCGACCTGCACGACGTCCTCGCGGAACTCCTTCGGACACGGCTTGGGCACTGCAACATCCTTCCAGGCCGCTTCTCAGCAAGCCAGGACAGGTGTCACCCAACCCTGCAGCAGTCCCGCCGGCGATCCCGGGCTATGCGTAAACGCGATGGCTCCAGGGGCGGCGTGGACTACCGTGTAGTTATGAGTCGTTGTACAGCCCCGGTCCAGGGTCATCGGACCGCCAGCGGACGTGCGGCGTGTCCCGCGTGCAGCGGTGGAGGCTACGGATACTCATCGTCCCGGTCCTACTACCCGCCTCCGGTTTACACGTCGCAGAGCAGTAGCGGGGGCAGGGCGACCAGTGGGGGCAGCTCCAGTAGCGGCAGAACGCGGGCGCCTTGGTCACCGAGCACCTCCTCCGTGACCTACACGCCTGCCGAGGTGAAGGGGCTGAGTCCTGTTCGCGAAGCCGCCGTGTTGCGCGCGCGTCAACAGCCTGCCCTTCGAGATGTCTTCCTCTGCCACGCATGGGATGACCGGCGCGGTGCTGCCAAGGAGTTGTGCGACCTGCTGGAAGCAGAGGGCGTGTCGGTCTGGTTCAGCGAGAAGGACATTGTGCTCGGCCAACCCTTCATGCGGGAAATCGACAAGGGCCTGGCGAGGTCGCGTACGGGTCTCGTCCTGGTTACCCCTGCGCTACTTACACGCCTTGAGCGCGGTGGCGTCTCTGACAAGGAGCTCTCGGAGCTCCTTGCACGTGACCTGCTGCTCCCTGTCGTGCATGAGACGACCTACGGCGAACTCCGGAACATTAGCCCCTTGCTTGCATCCCGAAATGGGTTGGACTCGGCGGATGATTCGATGGCAGTAATTGCCACCAAGATCGCCGAGCTGGTTGCCGTTGAGGACGACCTGATCGCACCGGCCACACCGGCGAACTAGCCGTCCGGCGGCGTGCCTGGGCGTCGCTCCCCATCGCTGGCGCCAAGCCCAAGGCACGCGAGTCGGTGGGGTGCTCTGCCCAGAGCGCCTCAGACCAAGGTCGGGCCGAGGCCTTTGCGCTGGTGCCCCCGGTAAGATTCGAACCTGCTACACCAGCTTTAGGAGTTCGATCCGGGCCCGCTTCGGCTGAGGTCAGTGACCGGTGCGGCGGCGGGACAGAGACGCTGATGTTCGCCGCCGTCTGGCGTCGTTGATGTCAGCCGTTGATGTCAGCCAGTGAGGAGCTTCGGGTACGGGCACGGTTCCAAACCGCTGTAGAGCCCATCCGACCACCTCCACCAGGTGTGTCGGCTGTCGCAGGCCGAGACCACGCGGCAGAAGCGCTGACCGTCTTCCTCGCGCTTGCTGAGGACCATGGCGCCAACCGTGAGGCGACCATCGCGCTGGGGGCAGGCGGTCATCGTTGGTCGTCCTTGGCCACTGTCGAGCAGCGTCGGACGGCCCAGGGACAGCCCAGCTCTGCAGCAGTCGACTGACGGCCGGCACCCGCGATACGCCCCGTCTGAACCTCAGCCGACGACAGTCAGCCACGACGGCGGGCGAGCCGACCGATCACGCACGCGTATGCCTCGCTGCACCCCCACCCGCCTCAGCCACGCTGCCGGTTCCTTCAACCAGAGCAAGCCACGAAGACCTCCAGCCTAGACGCAACGGATCGGCATCCGTCCAAATCGCGAGACGTTCCTCACAAAGCGTGACCGTTATACGCGCGGAGATTGGCACTCCGTGACACGGAGAAGCGCTTATCGATCTTCTGGTTCTAGGAATGCAGGATTCCACACAAAGTCGAGACACTCAGTGCCATTTCTCTCCGAAGTGCCGTCTCTAGCCGTGCCGTAACCTGACTGACGGCCATTCAGCTTCGAGTAAGCAGAACTTCGATCCCAGGAACGGACATGACCTCCTACGGCTACCGCCTTTTCACCTTCCAGGTATTCCGAGGCTCCAAGCGAACCCCTCTGGACCTCGCTGACTGCAAGGGGGAGCCGTACCAGGAGATAGCTGAGTCTCTTCTGAAGATCCTTTCTGTGGGTACGGCAGTAGGCGACCCCACAGATGACGGCCAAGCCGAGGTGGAGGCAGAAGGGACGTTCGGCAAGCCGGCGCTACGCGTCGAGGAGGTGCGGACCGTTGAAAACACCATCCGAGCCACAGTCTGGGCGGGCAAATTTGGCAGCCACGAGAAGGCGATTGGAGACGCCGCGGGGAGCGACACCGACATCAAGGAAAAAGCTGCAAGCAATCTGTTTCGTGTGATCTTCACCTTCCCCGAGGAAGGTGACATCGGAATTCTTGCTGTCGAGTCGATCGGTCGATCTTGTCCTGTAGCGCCACTCATCAGATGGATGACTAAGAAATCTCGCGACGAGGCCACTCAGGGAAACAATGAAGGCGTCTGGTGGCGAGTCTCTGCATCCCCCCTAGCTGATGAAGACCGTCTTGCCGAGATGATTCGCGAAGGACAGGCCCAGACCCTCGTACTGGTGCGGCATGCTATTACTGCCGGCAGAACCCGCACCGTGAAGGATGTGGAAATAACTGCATCCCTTGCCGTCTCGGGCCGATTGGAAAAGGCCGTACAAGTTGTGCAGGGCTGGTATCGGCGCAATAAGCAGGCAGAAGGTTTTGAAGAGGCCGGCGTCACCAACGAGCAGGGCGCTAGGCAGTTGGCGGCAATCGTCGGTCCACAGATTGCGGACATGGACATGGACGATGGCTGGGTACAGATCGAGGACCCTGACGGCCAGGTCAAGCGTGTGAAGCCCACGCAGATGACCGATGTTTTCACGTACCGCCTGTCCGAGGACCACCCGCCTGTCACACCCAGGTTCTATGCTGCGGTGAGAGAGACGGCATTGGGGATCCAGCCTGCGGCGAAGGTGGGCATCGACTGGCCCGTCTCCTAACCGAGGGGGAGGCGTGAGTTGTTTAGTCGGTTCAACTTCATCCCAGTCCTGCGCGGCCACTGGAAGGGTTTGACAGACGGCAGGTACGCGCCTCCCCGACCTGATATCTTGGCACGCTTGGCACTCCTCATCCCGATAACAGTCTTCCTCCTCATGTGGCTGAGGAAAGGGCATCTTTCTACACCTGGAGCACTGCTGACTGGCGTCGCTCTACTGGCAGGTGGAATGTTGAGTGCATTTACCCACCTGTCTACCCTTAGGCTTAAAGTCAAAGAATGGGTAGGTGCTTCCGAAGTCAGCCGTTATGAAGTAGAAAAAGGGATGCTCGACGAGACGGCGGCACACCTCCTTACGGGTTCTCTCTTGTGCGCGTTTGATGTAGCCTCACTGGTTATCGGGATGAATGTTAGCGTGACCAGACAAGGTCATCTTTACGGATTCTGGGCGGCTCTTTCTGCGGCGATTAGCTCCTACGTCCTCGTGATCTTCATTTTTCTCGTCCCGCGCCTCTACTCGGCGTACGTTGAGATCAATGACGTGGGCCCCAATCTCAATGGGTTCGTAGGTCGAAAGAGGAAAAGGGGGTAATCACCCAGAAGGCTAAGGACGGTGCACGATCATTGGAATTGCTTGGAGCTGCTTTGGTGCGAGTGATCGAGCTATCGATGCTTTCTCCAAAGTGGCTCCGTAAAGCCGTGAGGGCGACCGTCCCAGCGGCGATGTACCATTTTTCTGGCATCAATTGGCTGATTGCTGTGCGCGGCACGGACGGCGGCCGGGCTGGAGCGGGGCGGAGACAGGAGCGCAGGCCCGGCCGGGGGGCGGGCCGCGCGCGGGGAGCGGAGCGAGCCGCCTTGAACCCGTGAAGAAGGTTGTTACTCAGGCGCTACCTGGGATGTGTGTCCCGCGTCGGTTGAATGCGTGACGTAGTGCAGCGTCGAGTTTGGCGGGCTACCTGTAATGCTGGTCTTACGCTGGGTAGCGTTCCCTCATGGGATGGGGAGAGTTGGTCACCGCCGTCGTAGGGGTCTTGGTCGGCGTCGTTGCGACAGAGGCGGTCCATGCTCGGCGTGCCCGCATCGAGAATCCGGCGATCCGCCTCACGGTCCGCGTTGGCGGTAACGAAGCGACGTATGTGCTCAACAACCTTGGGTACGCCAGTGCTCACAAAGTAGGCGTGACGGCCGGTTATCTCCCAGAGCGGTCGCTATCGCCCCACCAGTCCGATCAAGGATTGGACAGAAGTGCCTCCTGGGGCCGAGTTGCAGTTCACGGTGCCTGCGGATCTTGCACGAACCGGCAGCGCCGTCCTCATGGTCGCGTGGCGCGAGGGTAAGGAGCCCACGACTCGCCGCCACAAGCAGCAATGGCCGATCGCGTGAAGGCCTGATGGGTCGGGATAGGCCTGGTCTCGTCAGCTACTGGAAGTACCAGAGTGGTGCCGCGTACTGCTCGGGGTGGCTGCTGATCAAGAGCTGGCGCAGGTCGTCGCGTTGCGCGCCGTTGAGGTTCAGGACCTCTGTGATGTGGCGGAACGTCGTGTGGGTGACCCCGCGGCTTCGGGCCTCGGTCGCGAACTCGTCGAGCTGGGACAGCACGGTGTCGGGATTGAGCTTCACCGCCGGCTGGTCCTTGAGCCATGCGGCCTTGTTGCGTTCGTAGTCGATTTCCGAGTAGCCGCAGACCTCGCGGCTGCGTGCCTCGACGTCGTCCAGGGTGGCAGTCGACAGGATGGCGCGAGCCAGCTGGTTGCGGTTCAGGGCCTCATCCAGGTCGACCTTGTGCACCGTCGGGCCCTCGTCCGTGAGTGGAATGAGGAGTCCCGCGTCTCGTACCTCGCAGCGGCCTCGCACCCCTCGCGCTGTTGCAGCGAGCATCCCGGTTGCTTCGGAGGGGTGCCATTCCAGCACCGAGCTGACCGGCTCCGTGTCCTTCGCGGTGAAGGTGTGGACGAGGGGACCGAACAGGCTGCGCACCTCGTCGAGCGGAAGCTCACCGTCCAAGCCGGGGCCTGCGACCAGTAGCCGTATAGGCGCGTTCACCTGGCAGCACGCGGCCAGGGTCAAGGCGTCGGCAAGTGGGCTCTTGAGCGTTGGTTCGTCGCCTCGCGCCAGAATGTCGCCACCCACGTCCAGGAGGTCGATCGAGATCGGCTCCAAGTGGCTCACCAACTCTTCGAGTTGGCGCGTGACACCTTCGACACCGTGACTCGGGTCGATCAGCGCGAAGGTGTGCGGGAGTTCTGCCGCAAGCCGGGGGAGGGTGGATCCTGCTGGGGAGATCGGGCGGGCCGCGGCCGGCACCGAGCAGACAGACGCCGTGAGTGGTTCGAGTCCGGTGAAGTCGGATGGGCCTCGGGGACCTGGGACCGGGTCGACCAACAGGCGGTCCCACGCGTACGTGAGGATCACCGCCTGGTCGTCGCCGCCGTAGATGGCGGCGTCAAGCATTGCGGCGGCGACTGCGTCGCCCCCTCCTCCTGCTGCGACGATCAACCGCGTCATGTGCTCAACATTACGGGTTCGGCGTCTGGCCACTCACCCTATAGTGGCTAGAGGCCATAGCCACTTGGATGAGGAGGGGACATGCCTCAGATCGAAGAGGCGCAGCCGAAGTATCTCCAGATCGCTCACTACATCCGCGATCAGATCCTTCGGGGCGACCTGAGGCCGGGGGATGAGGTCCCTTCGGAGCGGCAACTGGCGGCGAACTGGAAGGTGTCCAGGCCGACGGCAGCGCGGTCGTTGGAAGCGCTGAGCCACCAGGGGCTCGTCGAGAAGCGGCAGGGGTCGGGCACATATGTGCGCAGCCTCGAAGTCAACCGTCGGGCCCGGGAGTTGTACGGCCGAGCGAGGCAGACCGGGAAGATCTACACGCCTGGCGAGTACGCCGTGATCACCTCGGCTGGTTGGCTGGATGCTCCGGATCACGTTGCCGAAGCGCTGGGCCTGGTGAAGGACCGTCGGGCGGTGCACCGCCGGCGCGTGACCAACAACCAGGACGGGCCCATCACGCTCTCTACCTCGTGGTTCGCGCCGGACATCGGGCAGCGGGCGCCCAGGCTTCTGGAGCCGGAACGGATTCAAGAGGGCACGCTGATGTACGTCGAGACCATGACGGGACGGCAGGGGAGTTACGCCGAAGACCGCATGTGTGCCCGGCAGGCGACTGGCGAGGAGGCGGAAGATCTTCAACTGGATGCCGGATCCGCGGTGTTGATCGTGCACCGCGTCGTGTTCGACCTCCAGGACCGGCCGCTGGAGTTCGCCGAAGCCACCTACCCGCCGCACCGTTGGGCGTTCGAGCAGGGGTACCCCCTCGCTTGATGGTTCGTCATTTCGGCGAACCGCTTGCACAGCGTGAGTGGCTAATGCCACTATCCATTAAGTGGCTAAGGCCACTCGAAGAAGGGGGCGCGGTGTGACGAGTCAGCGGCCGGAACAGGGCGGGCACTTACCTTGTCGAGGATGCCGCGGGCGGGGCTGGAAACGAGTCGGCTCGCGTACAGCGCTGGCGCTCTCCGCCGTCAACGACCGTGCCCGTGCCGCATCGAAACGGCGCTGCCTCGACTGCGACGGCAGCGGCAAGGAGTGAGCACGGATGGCCTACAGCATCGACCGGTATCCCTCTGAGGACTCGCCGCGACTCGGGGCGATGACCTTGTATCCCGTCGCGGAGTCTGTGTCTCTGTCCCGACGGTGGTTCCGGAAGTTCATCGCCCCGTACAACCCGGCCTGCTCGGTCGATGACTGCGTGCTGATGATCTCGGAGTTGGTGACCAATGCAATTGTCTACGGTCAGTCCGACGAGGTCTGGCGTGTTCGGGTGGAGTGGTTCCGGGAAGGGGCCTCGCTCAAGGTTGACGTGCACAACGCCGGGTTTCCGGCGAGGGTGAAGCTGCGGCGGCCCGACGCTGTCGACGCGCACGGGCGCGGTCTGCTCCTCGTCGACTCCATCGCCGACACCTGGCATTGCGGACCCAGCCGTTTCGGCGGGACCGTCGTTTCCTTCGTGATGGCCGATGCCTGGCCGGCCTGAAGGGGTACCCAGGTTCTCTTCTATATGCACTGCCGCTAGTCTGGTTGACCAGTTGACTTGGCCAATCTCTGCGGGCGGCACTCATGGCGTATGAAGTGGAGGCACCTAAGTACGTACGCCTCGCCCAGACGATCCAGCACCGCATCGAGGATGGCACGTACCCACCGGGCTCCAAGGTCCCCAGTGAGAATCAGCTGGTCCAGGCATTCGGAATGTCCCGCCCGACCGTCGTGCGAGCCCTTGAGCTGCTGAAGCGGGATGGCTGGCTGGAGTCCCGGCAGGGGTACGGAACGATCGTGCGCGGGCGTCCCGCGGTCGTCGAGCGGAAGGACCGCCGGGGGAGCGAGGTGCTCGCGCGGGACGAGTCACAGACACCGGGGCGGCTGGTCGAGGTCGGCAGTGTGCCCGTGCCTCCGCGCGTTGCCTCCGTGCTTGGTCTGCCGAAGCGCGCCAAGGTGCTCATGCGTCGGTTCCTGGTCGAGGAGGATGGCGAACCCGTCGAGCTGGTCTCGTCGTACTTCCCCGCCGGCCTGGTCGAGGGCACTGAGTTGGAGAGCGCTGACCCCTTGAACGGCGGTACCCGTGCCCACCTTGAGGTACGGAAGAAGGTCCGCTTCGACTATGTGACGGAACGGGTCTCGGCTCGGCTGCCCGAGCGTGATGAGTCCGAACTTCTGGAGCTCCCGAACGGCGTGCCCGTCCTCAGTGTGCTGGTCGTTGCCTGCGATGCCTCCGGTCAAGCCCTGCAAGTCTCCGACGTACTGCTCCCCGCTGATCGGCAGGAACTCGAAGACACCTACCGGCTCAGCTGAATCTATGGGCCGGCCCGCTGCACGCCTCCCGTAGCTCGCCTCAAGCGCGTCGGTTGGCGAGCCGGTAGACCACGTATGTAAAGCCAAGAATGACGTCGACCGCCGCCCACAGAGCGACGACGAGTCCCACGCCGATGGTGGTTCCGACGTCGCTCGCGTCCTCGCAGAGCTTCAGGCTGTCGCCTGTCCGCCCTCGGCACTCTTCGGGCGTGCCGCTGGCGGTCGCGGCGCCCGCGATCACCCAGATCAGGAACAAGATCTGGACGGTCAGGAAGAGCCACAGGTAGACGCGGCGTCGCTTCTTCGGCTGGGGCGTCGTGCCGCCCTGTCTGAGGCCGCTTGGCGGGGGGCCTTGCGGCGGTGTCGGCCAGGTCTCCGGCGGTGGTGTGGACCCTTGTGAGCTGCGTGGACCCCATGACTGCGGCTCTTGAGCGCGGTGCTGTCTGCCCATGTCGCGCCCTCCTCTGGGCTGCTGACTTCATGGTGCGCGTGCGGTGTCGGTTGCGCTTGTTGGTCCAGCAACCAAGCGCCACTTGACAAGTCAACCTGGCATCCCTAACTTCGAACTTGCTAAGTCAACTTGTCAGGTGGCGAGTTGATCGATCTCAGAAGGAGAAATCTCTGTGCGTGTGATCCGAGTTGACGCCTCGACCGCGACGATCCTGCTCACCGAAGCGCCGGCACCGAAGGTGCGTGACCGGCAGACCGGTGAGATCGCCAAGGACGCCGTGAGCGGTGAGGCGCTGATGACCGTCGGCGTCGTCTTCATCGACGAGGGGGACTCGTCGCTCATCCAGGTCACCGTTCCCGAAAGCGGTGTGACGGACGGCTTGACCGTCGGTGCTCCGGTGTCCCTGCCGGGGCTCATCGCCCGGCCGTGGGAGAGCGTGTTCAACGGCCAGCAGCGGCACGGCATCGCCTACCGCGCCACCGCGATCGCGCCGGGTGCCTTCCCGGTCTCGGTCGCTCAGGCGGGCTGATCGTCGTGACCGTGACGGACCTGATCACGTTGGCCGAGCTGGGCGCGCCGCTCGCCGCGATAGGTGGCGCGGCCTACGTCCGGCACACCGACCCGGCGGCGTACTGGTCCACGGTCGGGCTGCCGGTCTCGGTGGCCCGACTGCTGGCCTCGTACTCCTCGACCATGGACTCGTGCGGCCTGACCGTTGCGCCGTCCCGGTTGCGGGTCTTGGCGATCAAGGCGACCAGCCGTCGGGAGATCCGTCCCGTTCCGCCCCGACGGGGCATCATCCGGCCCACGACGACCGGCCTGCGCGTCCGGCTCCGCCTGGCACCTGGCCAGGAACCCGCGGACGTCGCCGCCTCGGCGGAACGGCTTCGCCACGCCTGGGGCGTGCACGCCGTGTACGTGAAGGACGTGAAGCCCGGTGTCGTCGAACTGCGGCTCATCGGCTTCGACGTCCTGCGCAAGGTCCGGATGCCTCGGCGGAGCGAGGGCGAGTTCCTCCAAGTGCCGGTGGCGCTGCGGGAGGACGCGACGGCGTTCTTACGGGACTACCGCGCCGTACCGCATGAACTCGTCCTCGGCGCAACGCTGTCGGGCAAGTCCATGTACCTGCGCAACCTGATCACTAGGCTCGCCCGACAGCCCGTCGCCCTGGTCGGCATCGACTGCAAGCGGGGCGTCGAGCTGGCGCCGTTCGCCTCCCGCTTTGCCGCGCTGGCGACCGACCCGGACGAGGCCGCCGAGCTGCTGCCGGTCCTGGTCAACGAAATGGAGGACCGCTACGACCTGATCAAGGCCCGGCAGGGCATCGCGCCCGGCACACCCGACGAGGAGATCACCTCGGACATCTGGGGCCTGCCTGAGAGCGAACGCCCCGTGCCCGTCGTGCTGTTCGTCGACGAGGTGGCCGAACTCTTCCTCGTCGCCACGCGCAAGGACGAGGAACGGCGGGACGAGATGGTCACCCACCTCATCCGGCTCGCCCAGCTCGGCCGCGCGGCCGGCATCTACCTGGAAGTCTGCGGGCAGCGCTTCGGCGCCGAGCTGGGCAAGGGCGCGACCATGCTCAGGGCCCAGCTCACCGGCCGCGTCTGCCACCGCGTCAACGACGAAGCCTCGGCCAAGATGGCACTGGGCGACATCGCCCCCGAAGCGGTCTACGCCTCCTGCACCATCGCCGCCGAGCTGCCGGGCCTTGCCGTGGCCGGTGACACGTCCGGCGGCTGGTCCCGCATCCGCACTCCCCACCTGTCCCTCGCCGCCGCTGCGGCCACCTGCCGCGACACGGCCCACCTCGCCCCGGACGTTCCGGCGCTCGCGCCCTTCCGGCCATACGTCCCGCCCGTCGCCCTCGACACCCCTAACCCGGTGCCCACCGCGCGCCTGGCCCGCGAAACAGCGGGGGAGTGAGCGATGCGCACCCACCGGATCCGAGTCGACCCGGTTCTGGTCCAAGCGGCCATCGCCGCGGCGCTCTCCTTCGCCCACCTGCACGACCTCGCCGCGGCGGCCGGACAGGACGGATGGAAGGCGTGGGCCTACCCGGTCAGCGTCGACCTGCTCCTCGTCGCAGCCTGGCGACGGCTGCGGTCCGGTACGGCGAAAGCCTCGGGCTGGTGCTGGTTCACCGTCGCCCTGGCCGCGTCACTCGGGGCCAACGTCGCCACCGCCGGACTGCTCGACCTCGGCGACGTACCGGCCTGGCTGCGCATCCTCGTCGCCGGCTGGCCCGCGGTCGCCTTCCTCGGCGGAACGCTCCTCGCCCACGGCACCCCGGACCGCGACCAGGTGCCGGAACCGGAACAGGACGAGGCACCCGCCCCGCCGGTCATGTCCACCGCACCTGAGCTACCCGCCGCCGACCCGTGGCCGTCCGCATCGCCGGCCGCCGCGCCTGTCCCACCCGCTCTCGTCGCCCTCGCTCGCAAGGTCGCAGACGACCACCGAGCCCGGACCGGGACGGACATCGATACGCCGACCCTTCGCGCCCGGCTGGGCGTCCCGCTCCCGCTCGCCGAAGCCATCGCCACTCAACTCACCTGACCCCGGAGGATTTTCCACCTTGCGTCCGTCCACGCTCCGCGCGCTCAAGCGTGCTGCCGAGCTGACACGTCAGAACCGCCTCACCGAAGCCGTGCTCATCGCCGAACCGGTGATCCTCGCCGCCGACACCTACGAGGGCGACGAGATCTTGCGCTGGCTCGCCGACCACGCCGCCGACTTCACCGGCGAGAACCACAACGACCCGAAGGAGCTGCCCTGATGCCCGCCAACCGCCGCTTCCGCAACGTCGTCCGCATCGGCCCCGTCCAGGTCGGCACCGCCTACGACGGCCGTGGACGCGAGAAGCACACCGCCGTGTGCACCGCCCCGCGCTGCGACTTCTCCAACGACTACGACACCCGCGCCGCCGCCGAACTCGCCGCCCGCACCCACCGCTGCCGCGTCCGCTGAGGAGAACCGGTGACCGTCTCGCTCCCGCTCGTCTTCGTCCTGGGCGTCATCGCCTGGGCCGCGATCAAGTTCCTCGGCGTCCGCATGTGGGTCGCCGTCGTGATCGCCCTGTTCGGCTTCTGGCTCTCCCACACCTTCCTCGCCCCCGCCATCGAGTCCGGCACCCGCTCCGGGGTCGGCGTCGTCAACGGCGACAACCGCTGAGAGGAGCTCCGCGATGTTCCGCCCCAAGCTGCCCGACGTCCCCACTCCGCCGTCGACCCTCGTTCCGCATCAGCATCACAGCCCGACGCCGATGACCGGCCGCTCGCTGAGCCCCTACGCGGGCCCGGTCGCGGTCGCCCTGGTCGGCGGGGTCGTCCTCACCGCGCTCCTCGCGGCCGTCGCCATCACGGCCATCTCGGTGGCCATTGCCGCCGTGGTTCTGCGCTCCCTCGTCAGCAGCTCAAACAAGCACTGACCGGCCGCCGGGGCGGCAAACGCCGCCAAGCATCCCGCCGCCCCGGAGCCGTCCCTCCCAACCGCGAAAACAGCCGAAAGGAACTCCCATCATCACCCGGCAGACTCCGCCTCCGCTGGCGGAACTCTCCATGCTGGCCTCCCTCGGCACCATGCCCGAGCTGGCCCGGCAACTCTCCGGACTGGGCGGCTGCACGCATCCCGTCCGCCTCGACGGCCACCGCACCGAGTACGCCGTAGACACGGCAACCGGCGAGATTGGCCGTACCGTGCACCACCTCGACTCGACCGCTCTCCCGGCCGGCCAACTCCTCGTCCGCTGTAACAACCGCCGCGCCACCCGCTGCGCGGCCTGCGCCGAGACCTACCGCCGGGACACGTACCACCTGATCACCGCGGGACTGCGTGGCGGCAAGGGCACCTCGGACCAGGTCGCCACTCACCCCCGCGTCTTCGCCACCTTCACCGCCCCCGGCTTCGGCCCGGTCCACAACCGCCGCACCGACGGGCGACCTTGCCGCTGCGGCACCCAGCACGCTGAGGGAGAGAGCGCGCTGGGCACACCCCTGGACCCGGACCGGTACGACTACGAAGCGGCCGTCCTCTGGAACGCCCACGCAGGGCACCTCTGGCGACGCTTCTCCATCTACCTCCGCCGCGAGATCGCCAAGCGCGTCGGTCTCACCCAACGCACTTTCCGCGACCACGCACGCGTCTCCTTCGCGAAGGTCGCCGAGTACCAGAAGCGCGGTGCCGTGCACTTCCACGCGGTCATCCGCATCGACGGCCCGGGCGGCGTCGACGCCCCACCCCCGGCCTGGGCCACGGCCGAGCTGCTCACCGAAGCGATCCGCGCTGCCGTGATCGCCTCCCGCGTCGAGGGTCCGGTGATCGACGGCCGGGCTCACACGTTCGTCTTCGGGCGTCAGCTCGACGTACGGCCGATCCGTTCCGCCGATTTCGACGGCGGCCAGGAGCTGACCGAGCGGGCCGTAGCGGCGTACATCGCGAAGTACGCGACCAAGGGTGCCGAGACGGCGACCGGCACCCTCGACCGGCCGCTCAAGTTTCTCGCCGAACTCGCCCAAGCACGCGTCTCAGAACACGCCCGACGCATGATCCGTATCGCCTGGGCCCTCGGCGCACGCCCCGAACTCGCCGAGCTTCGCTTACGTGCCTGGGCTCACATGCTCGGCTTCCGCGGCCACTTCTCCACCAAGTCCCGCCGCTACTCCACCACCCTCGGCGCCCTCCGCGACGCTCGCGCCGAATGGCGTCGATCCCAAGCGGCTGTCCCTGCGAAGGAGCCGGCCCCGGAAACGACCCTCGTCCTCTCGCACTGGGTCTTCGCCGGAACCGGCCTGAGCAGTGCCGAAGCCTGGCTCGCTGCGTCCCTCGAACCCGCACCCGGAACGGAAGGAGAACCGACGTGGACGCCCGTCGCGACGAGCTGATGACCGTTCGCCAAGTCCTGGACGAGCTGGGCGGAGTCTCTCGCCGCACCTTCTACCGCTGGCGGGAGCTGGGGCACGGGCCGGCCGCCTTCAAACTTCCCAACGGAGAGCTCCGGGTGTGGCGGAGCGACTTCACCACGTGGCTGCGACAGATGGAGGCGGCGGCGTGAAGTCTCTCGACGTGAAGGTCTGGGGCGTCCGCAAGCGGGACACTAAAACGCCCTCGTACGGTGTCCGGTGGTCCGTCGCGGGCAACGTGTTCTCGGAGTCCTTCCGCACGAAGGCGCTCGCCGACCACTACCGCACGAAGCTCATGCGAGCGATGCGCGATGGTGAGGAGTTCGACGCGGAGTCAGGGCTTCCGGCCTCGATGGAAGAGAAGAAGTCGGCCGTGTCGTGGTACGCCTTCGCCCTCCGATACGTCGCCATGAAATGGCCCCATGCCGCCCCCAATACGAGAGATGGCATCAACGAATCCCTCACCAGCGTGACGCTGGAGCTCCTCGACGAGCGAGTTGGACGGCCGTCCGACGAGGTGATTCGCAAAGTGCTGCGCAACTGGGCCTTCGTGTTGCCGGGGCCCGACGATCGGGAAGTCCCGGACGACGTGCGGAACGTTCTGCACTGGGTGTCCAAGACCTCCCGACCGCTCGCCGATCTTGCTGAGCCCGCCACGGCCCGCGCGGTCCTCGACTCGCTGAAGCTCAAGCTCGACGGCACGGCGGCAGCGGCAGAGACCGTGCGGCGCAAGCGTCGGACGCTCGTCAATGCCGCGAACTACGCGGTCGACCTGGGGGAGCTGCGCGAGAACCCCATCACTGCGGTTCGCTGGCAGAAACCGAAGGTGTCCAATCAGGTGGACCCGCGCGTAGTCGCCAACCCGGAGCAGGCTCGCAATCTCCTGGCGGCCGTCTCCTACGTGGGCGGATACCGACGTGCCCGCGGCCGTCGTCTCGTGGGTCTGTTCGCCGCGATGTACTTCGGTGGCCTTCGGCCGGCTGAAGCGGTCGGTCTCGCCGAGATGGACCTGATCCTCCCCGAACAGGGCTGGGGCTCTGCGGTGCTCCACCGAACGCGCCCGTCGGTCGGCAAGCAGTGGACCGACTCGGGGGAGACCCACGATGACCGCGGGCTGAAGAACCGGCCGACCGAGGACGTCCGGCGGGTTCCCATTCCGCCTCACCTCGTCGCCGTGTTCCGTGAGCACCTGGCCACCTTTGGCACGGCGGACGACGGGCGCCTGTTCTTCAGCGAGAAGGGCTCGGTCGTCCCGTCCTCCACCTACTACCGCGTCTGGCAAGAGGCCCGGCTCCTCGCGCTCCCGCCGGCCGCCGCCTCCTCGCCGCTCGCGATTCGGCCGTACGACCTCCGTCACTCCGCACTGTCCACGTGGCTCAACGCCGGCGTCGACCCGACCGAGGTCGCCGAGCGCGCCGGCAACAGCGTCGAGGTGCTGCTGACCCGCTACGCGAAGTGCCTCGACGGACGGCAGGACGTCGCCAACCGGCGTATCGAGGATCTGCTCCGCGAATACGAGTGAAACACGCTGCACCCCACCGAGGCCCCGGGCAACTTGTCCGGGGCCTCTCTCGTCTTGAGCCCTGCCTGCTGCGACGCTTCGAACCGAGAGCGGACGAGGGGGGACTCGTGGAGCTGAAGGTCACGCGCTGGAAGCGGTACGGACATGATCGCCTGTACGCGAACCTGCCTGAAGGCACGGCGGTCGGTTGGGCGGATGTGAAGACGGGGGACATCACGGTCCTGATCGCAGAGTATCGCGACGACGTGATCGCCGTGCTGACTGATCACTTACGGAACAACCCCGAACCGGTCGCGCCGCAGAAGACGCCTAGGACGCCCAAGGCTGAGGGGCCCCCGCTGCTGCCGCCTCTGACGGCGGCCGACGACCTGTCCGCCAACCGTCCCGGTGAGTCTCTGCTCGACAAATCCGGGCCAGGCCTGATCAAGCGAGTCGTCTTACAGCTCCTGCGGCGCCCCGCCGAGTGGGACTCCTGGCGGAAGGGCCTGGCGGGGGAGCGGCGGGTGGGAGCCGAGCTGAACCGCTTGGAGCGGCACGGCTGGCGCGTCCTCCATTCCATCCTCTTGGCCGACAAGGTGGACGTGGACCACCTGCTGATCGGGCCCGGTGGCGTGTTCAGCATCAATACGAAACACCATCACAAGAGGGCTGTATGGGTCGGCGACGACTCCGTGAAGGTGGCTCACGGAAAGCCGGCGCCCTATGCGCGTAAGAGCAGGGCTGAGGCCAAGCGGGTAGCCCGAGTGCTTGAGCGCTACTGCGGTTTTCCCGTACCAGTGCAGCCGGTGCTCGTTTTCGTGGGCGTGACTGATTTGAAGGTGGTTGCCACGCAGCTCAGCGTGCGCGTGTACCGGGAGCGTGAGGTGGCGGCACTGGCGCCGCTCTCAGGGGTGCTGACAGTCGAGCAGGTCGAGCAGGTATACGGCGTCGCACGCCATCGCCAGGCTTGGAGCCAGGTCCCGCCGGCGGCGACATGACCTTGCTCGTGTTTGAGGGCTGTGGCGTGATGCTCAGAGGCCTCGTCGTTTCCTTGGCCCGTCAAGCAGGCCGGGTCGCCCGCGCCTGTTCGGAGGAGAGCAGACGTTCAAGGTTCCTTCGCTCGGCATCGAGCGCGGCGAGTATTCGTGTGCAGGTGCGTTCGAAGTCGGGTTCGACCTCGACACCGAGGTCATGGCGCAGAGTGACCCGAAGCAGATACACCCCGTCGGACATTGGGCCGCTGAACCAAGCTTTGGCACGGCTGTACGACTCGTCCGGGTCAGGACTGTTCGGCAACTGCTTGACTACGGAATACCCGACTCCGAGCGCCCTGTTGAGGATCGAAACAATCTCGTGGACATACTTCGGCAGCGCCATCTGCGCCGAAGAGTATTGCTCCAACCAAGCGTCCCTGGCGGTGTCAAGGACTGCTGGCTCGACGGTTTCACCACGCTCGGCAGCTCGGACGGAGTCTCGGGCAGCAACCCGGTAAGCGCGAGCCGTGGTGTTCAGGCGAGCATAGAGATCCCGTCTGGCTTCCTGCGCTCGGTCGTGACGGTCCTCTGCTCGTTCACGATCCGCGCGCTGGTTCTGCTCCCGGGTGACGCGCTGGCTGAGCAGGGCTCCGCCCAGAGTTCCGCCGAGCGTTCCTCCGACACCGATGAGCGCAACTGCAAGCGTGGTCACGTCCACGAGATCCCCCACCTCGTCCGATCTTTTGCCCGCCGGCAGCGGTCGTCAGTCTTCCCACCCTCGACGCCGTCCACTACCGGGACGACGATAGCGAGCCGCGCGGCTGCTCGACTTCGATGCGCTGCGCCACCTGCGGGAATGCCTCAAGGTCCCGTCCACGCCTCGTCCACAGACGCCGACATACGGCCGCTCCGGGCTGCATCCGCCTGCACATACGCGAAGACCCCGGCCTCAGCGTTTCCGCTGGTGACGGGGTCTTTGGACACCGTATGAAGGGTGCCCCCGGCAGGATTCGAACCTGCGCACACGGCTCCGGAGGCCGTTGCTCTATCCCCTGAGCTACGGGGGCGTGTCGGTCGGGAGGGTGTTGCTCGCGGCGACGGGTAGAACACTACCAGCTTGGTCGGGGTGGTCAGGAACGGGTTTCCGGGGGTGGTCGCCCGCACGGGGTGGAAGTGGGGAAAACCCGGACGCGGTGGCCGGTGCGGACCTACTCTCGAGTTGTGCCAGGCGCGTCGGGTCGGGTGCTTGTTGTGGACGACAACAAGGTCATCCGGCAGCTGATCAGGGTCAATCTCGAGCTGGAGGGTCTCGAGGTCGTGACCGCGTCCGATGGTGCCGAGTGTCTGGAAGTCGTTCATCAGGTGCGACCGGATGTCGTCACCCTTGATGTCGTCATGCCTCGACTGGACGGTCTGCGGACCGCCGCTCGGCTGCGTTCCGATCCGAGGACGCGTGATCTTCCCCTCGCCATCATCAGTGCGTGTACGCAGTACGAGGTCGAGACCGGGCTCGAGGTCGGTGTCGACGCCTTTCTCGCCAAGCCGTTCGAGCCCCACGAACTCGTCACCCTCGTACGGCAGTTGCTTGAGCGGGAGCGGGAGCGGGAGCGGGAGCGGCCGGGTGGCGACCCCGATGCCGGGAGGGATGGCGTGGGGCTCGGTCTCGGGCTGGGCACCGTGCTCGGCGCTGGGCAGGGGAGCGGGGCCACCGGAGGGCAGGGAGGGGAGTAGGGGACCGGCCGACCTCGTGCGCGGTCCCGCCGCGATCCCGCCATCCCCTTGTCGCCACCCGCACCGCCGTTGTCGCCATCCGCACTCCCGCCGTCCCTCGGCCGCTTTACCTGCCCGCCTTACCGCACCCCCGCCGTCCCTCGGCCGCCTTGCCTGCCCGCCTTACCGCACCCCCGCCGTCCCTCGGCCGCCTTGCCTGCCCGCCCTCCCGCACCCCCGCCCTCCCTCGGCCGCTATACCTGCTCGCCCTACCGCACCCCCGCCACCCCCGCCCCCCACCGTCCACATCCCGGGACCTCGCCCAAACCGGCTCGCCTACCCACCCCCCTCCTCCCATACGCTTGTCCCGTGACCCCCGTCGAGCTCTCCCGTACCGTGCTGTGCGCGGTGCGTCGTGCTGTCGACGCGGGGGAGCTGAGTGTCGTCGTGCCCGAGCGGGCCGTTGTCACGCCGCCGGGGCCGGGTGGTTCGGGGGACTACGCGACCAACATCGCTCTCCAACTGGCCAAGCCCGCCGGACAACCCCCGTTGCGCGTCGCCGAGGTGCTCCGGCCGTACCTCGCCCGCGCCGAGGGCGTCACCGGCGTCGAGATCACCGGGCCCGGCTTCCTCAACATCAGCCTCGACCACGCCGCCGTTTCCACCGCCCTCGTCCGGCGGATCCGCCGAGAGGGGACGCGGTACGGGCACACCGACGCCCTCGCCGGTCAGGTCTACGTGCTGCGGGTGCCCTACGAGGTCCGTGCCGAGGTCGTCGCCGACGTGCTCGCGCGGATGGTCGGCTCGCAGGGCGGGCGGGTCGAGGTCGAGCATCGGGAACCCGCCAATGTCCGGCCCGTCCCGGCTTCCGAGGATCCCACCCCGCTCGGCCCCGACGCCGCGCGCTGGGCCCTGTTGCACCCCGCTCCGCACGACCGGCCCCGGGTCACCGCCGATCACCTGGTCCAGCGGGAGGGCAACCCCCTCTTCCGGGTCCGTTACGCCCACGCCCGCACCCGGGCCGTGAGCCGTAATGCCACCGCCCTCGGGTTCGCCGCCGAGCCCGGCACCGGACTCCTTCCCCTCCTCCCTCCCCTCCTCCCTCCCCTCCTGCTTCACCCCCTTCTCCCTCTTCTCACCGACTACCCCCGCATCCTCGCCACCGCCGCCCCCCTCCCCCGTCCCGACGGCATCGGCGCCCCCGCCCGGCTCGCCCGGCATCTGGTCGCCGTCGCCGACGCCACGCTCGAGCTGCTGCCCGCGACCCTCCCCCGTGGTGAGGAGAAACCCACGGCCGCCCACCGGGCCCGGCTCGCGCTCGCCGAAGCCGCCGGGACGGTGCTGGCCGGCGGTCTGTCCCTGCTCGGCATCGACGCACCCGACCACCTCTGAACCATCTCTGAGAGAGCACGCCGAAGATGAGCCGATCCGCCCACCCCGCCGGGCCCCGTCACGCCGATGTCCTCCCCGAGGGCCACTACTCAGGCCCGCCCACCGACCTCAACGCCCTTGACGCCAAGGTGTGGGCGCAGACGGTCGCGCGCGACGGCGACGGTGTCCTCACCGTCGGCGGTGTCGACGTCAAGGCGCTCGCCGAGGAGCACGGCACCCCCGCCTACGTCCTCGACGAGGCCGACTTCCGGGCCCGTGCCCGTGCGTGGCGCACCGCGTTCGGGGCCGACGCCGACGTCTTCTACGCCGGCAAGGCGTTCCTGTCCCGCGCGGTCGTGCGGTGGCTGCACGAGGAGGGGCTCAACCTCGACGTCTGCTCGGGCGGCGAACTCGCCACCGCCCTGTCCGCCGGGATGCCCGCCGACCGCATCGCCCTGCACGGCAACAACAAGTCCGTGGCAGAGATCGAGAGGGCCATCCACGCCGGTGTCGGGCGGATCGTCCTCGACTCCTTCCAGGAGATCGTGCGGGTCGCGCACATCGCGCAGTCCCTGGGGAAGCGGCAGCGGGTGCAGATCCGGATCACCGTCGGGGTCGAGGCGCACACGCACGAGTTCATCGCCACCGCCCACGAGGACCAGAAGTTCGGGATCCCGCTGGCCGGCGGACAGGCCGCCGAGGCCGTACGGCGGGCCCTTCAGCTCGACGGTCTTGAGCTGATCGGGATCCACAGCCACATCGGCTCGCAGATCTTCGACATGTCGGGCTTCGAGGTCGCCGCGCACCGGGTCGTCGGCCTGCTCAAGGACATCCGCGACGAGCACGGCGTCGAGCTGCCCGAGATCGACCTCGGCGGCGGGCTCGGGATCGCGTACACCAGCGCCGACGACCCGCGCGAACCGCACGAGATCGCCAAGGCGCTCACCGAGATCGTCACCCGTGAGTGTGAGGCGGCGCGGCTGCGCACGCCGCGTATCTCCGTCGAGCCGGGGCGCGCCATCGTCGGGCCCACCGCCTTCACGCTCTACGAGGTCGGCACCATCAAGCCACTGGACGGCCTGCGGACGTACGTCTCCGTCGACGGCGGGATGTCGGACAACATCCGCACCGCGCTGTACGACGCGGAGTACAGCGTCTCCCTCGTCTCCCGCACCTCCGACGCCGAGCCGATGCTCGCCCGAGTCGTCGGCAAGCACTGCGAGAGCGGGGACATCGTGGTCAAGGACGCGTTCCTGCCGGGCGACCTGGCACCGGGTGACCTGATCGCCGTACCGGCGACGGGTGCGTACTGCCGGTCCATGGCGAGCAACTACAACCACGTGCCGCGGCCGCCGGTCGTCGCCGTGGCCGACGGCGCGTCGCGGGTCATCGTCCGCCGGGAGACGGAGGAGGACCTGCTGCGGCTCGACGTCGGGTAGGCAGGAGTTCCGTGAGAGCGGAAAAGATGAAGAAACAGGGGCGGGAGAATCTTCGGTCCGCCGCCCCTGTGAAAATGAAATACATGTCTCACGATCCGGACCAGGGGCAGAAACTCCGGTCCGGTGAGTGAGACTGGTGCAACCGTAGACGGTATGAGGAAACGAGGTCGGATGATGCGTACGCGTCCGCTGAAGGTGGCGCTGCTGGGCTGTGGAGTGGTCGGCTCAGAGGTGGCGCGCATCATGACGACGCACGCCGACGACCTCGCCGCGAGGATCGGCGCCCCCGTGGAGCTGGCCGGTGTGGCCGTACGGCGGCCCTCCAGGGTCCGCGACGGGATCGACCCGGCCCTCGTCACCACCGACGCCACCGCCCTGGTCAAACGCGGGGACATCGACGTCGTCGTCGAGGTCATCGGCGGGATCGAGCCCGCCCGCACCCTCATCACCACCGCCTTCGAGCACGGAGCCTCGGTCGTCTCCGCCAACAAGGCGCTCCTCGCCCAGGACGGCGCCGCGCTGCACGCGGTGGCCGGCGAGCACGGCAAGGACCTCTACTACGAGGCCGCCGTCGCCGGCGCCATCCCGCTGATCCGGCCGCTGCGCGAGTCCCTCGCCGGCGACAAGATCAACCGGGTGATGGGCATCGTCAACGGGACGACCAACTTCATCCTCGACAAGATGGACTCCACGGGCGCCGGCTACCAGGAGGCCCTCGACGAGGCCACCGCCCTCGGATACGCGGAGGCCGACCCGACCGCCGACGTCGAGGGCTTCGACGCCGCCGCCAAGGCCGCCATCCTCGCCGGGATCGCCTTCCACACGCGCGTGCGTCTCGACGACGTCTACCGCGAGGGCATGACCGAGGTCACCGCGGCCGACTTCGCCTCCGCCAAGGAGATGGGCTGCACCATCAAGCTGCTCGCCATCTGTGAGCGGGCCGCCGACGGGGGGTCCGTGACCGCGCGGGTGCACCCCGCCATGATTCCGTTGAGCCACCCGCTCGCCTCGGTGCGCGGCGCCTACAACGCCGTGTTCGTCGAGTCGGACGCGGCCGGGCAGCTCATGTTCTACGGCCCCGGCGCCGGCGGTGCCCCCACCGCCTCCGCCGTGCTCGGCGACCTCGTCGCCGTGTGCCGCAACCGGCTCAGCGGGGCGACGGGGCCCGGCGAGTCGGCGTACGCCGCCCTGACGGTGTCGCCCATGGGCGAGGTCGTCACGCGCTACCACATCAGTCTGGACGTGGCCGACAAACCGGGTGTTCTCGCCCAGGTGGCCACCGTGTTCGCGGAGCACGGCGTGTCCATCGATACGGTGCGCCAGCAAGGACGGCAGGACGGAGGCGGCGAGGCCTCTCTCGTCGTCGTCACCCACCGCGCGTCCGACGCCTCCCTCACCGGGACCGTCGAGGCGTTGCGCAAGCTCGACACCGTGCGGGGTGTCGCCAGCATCATGCGGGTTGAAGGAGAGTAACCAGCAATGACCCACCAGTGGCGCGGAATCATCGAGGAGTACCGGGACCGGCTGCCGGTATCCGACAGCACGCCCGTCGTGACGCTCCGTGAGGGCGGCACGCCCCTCGTGCCCGCGCAGGTGCTCTCCGAGCGCACGGGCTGCGAGGTCCACCTGAAGGTGGAGGGCGCCAACCCCACCGGCTCCTTCAAGGACCGCGGTATGACCATGGCCATCAGCCGGGCCAAGGAGGAGGGCGCGAAGGCGGTCATCTGCGCCTCCACCGGCAACACCTCAGCCTCCGCCGCCGCGTACGCGGTGCGCGCCGGGATGGTCTCCGCCGTGCTCGTGCCGCAGGGGAAGATCGCGCTCGGCAAGATGGGCCAGGCCCTCGTCCACGGCGCGAAGATCCTCCAGGTCGACGGCAACTTCGACGACTGCCTCACCCTCGCCCGCAAGCTGAGCGACAACTACCCGGTGGCGCTGGTCAATTCGGTCAACCCGGTGCGTATCGAGGGGCAGAAGACGGCCGCGTTCGAGATCGTGGACATGCTGGGCGACGCCCCGGACATCCATGTCCTGCCGGTCGGCAACGCGGGCAACATCACCGCGTACTGGAAGGGCTACCGGGAGTACGCCGCCGACGGTGTCGCCGCGCAGACGCCCCGTATGTGGGGTTTCCAGGCGTCCGGCAGCGCCCCGATCGTGCGCGGCGAGGTCGTCAAGGACCCGTCGACCATCGCCACCGCCATCCGTATCGGCAACCCGGCGTCCTGGCAGCTCGCGCTGGCCGCGCGGGACGAGTCCGGCGGGTTCATCGACGAGGTGACGGACCGTGAGATCCTGCGCGCCTACCGGCTGTTGGCCGCTCAGGAGGGCGTCTTCGTCGAGCCCGCGTCCGCCGCGTCCGTGGCCGGTCTGCTGAAGGCGGCCGAGCAGGGCAAGGTCGACCCGGGCCAGCGGATCGTCTGCACGGTCACCGGCAACGGTCTGAAGGACCCCGACTGGGCCGTCGCCGGCGCACCGCAGCCGGTCACCGTCCCGGTCGACGCGGCGACGGCGGCCGAGCGCCTCGGACTCGCGTAACTCTCGCGTAACCGGTGTACTTCGCGTAACTGGCGACGTCGCGTACCTCGCGCAAGCGGTCCGGGCGGCTCCTGACGCCGCCCGGCTGCGACCCGCGCGTGACCCGGCAGGGAGGTTTCCCTGCCGGGGGTGCACAGGGGGCTTACGACACGCATCGTGCGCCTCCTGTGCGCCCTATGTCGCCGCAGAACCTTCCTTCGATAGGCTGTACTGAACCCGCCTGCCGCATATGCCGCAGTGCCGCGCAGCGATCGTGTCGTCGACGTGGTCGCCGCGCCGCCTCGCGGCCCCAGGGTTTCCACGTACGTATCGAATGTCATTCGACAATCACGCAGCTCAAGGAGAGTCATCGCGAGATGGCCGGTCCCGCCTTCCGCGCCGCCGCAGTACGGGTGCGCGTTCCCGCCACCAGCGCCAACCTCGGCCCGGGCTTCGACGCCTTCGGCCTCTCGCTGGGGCTCTACGACGACGTCGTCGTCCGGGTGGCCGACGCCGGGCTGCACATCGACATCGCGGGGGAGGGCAGCGAGACGCTGCCGCGTGACGAGAAGCACCTTCTCGTCCGTTCCCTGCGCACCGCCTTCGACGTCCTGGGCGGCCAGCCGCGCGGCCTGGAGATCGTCTGCGCCAACCGCATCCCGCACGGCCGCGGCCTCGGTTCCTCCTCCGCCGCGATCTGCGCCGGCATCGTCGCCGCGCGCGCGGTGACCATAGGCGGCGAGAGCAAGCTCGACGACGCGGCCCTGCTGGAGCTGGCGACCGAGATCGAGGGCCACCCCGACAACGTCGCGGCCTGTCTGCTCGGCGGATTCACCCTGTCCTGGATGGAGTCCGGCGCCGCGCGGGCGATCAGGATGGAGCCTGCCGATTCCATCGTTCCGGTGGTTTTCGTGCCCGGAAAGCCGGTACTGACCGAGACGGCGCGCGGACTGCTCCCGCGCACCGTGCCGCACGTCGACGCCGCCGCCAACGCGGGCCGTGCCGCCCTGCTCGTCGAGGCGCTGACCAGGCGCCCCGAGCTGCTGCTGCCCGCCACCGAGGACCGGCTGCACCAGGAGTACCGCGCTCCCGCGATGCCGGACAGCGCCGCCCTGGTGGAGCGGCTGCGCGCCGACGGGATCCCCGCGGTGATCTCCGGCGCCGGACCCACCGTGATGGCGCTGGCCGACGCGGGGACGGCCGACAAGGTCGAGGCTCTGGCGGGCACGGACTGGGCCGCGAACCGGCTGGCCCTGGACCTGCAGGGCGCGATCGTGCTGCCGCTCGCACCGGCGGGTGACACGCATTCCGGCGACATTTAGCGCACCGTCGCCGGATTTCGAGAGGGGGAATGTTTGTTGGATCCGGTAGTGTTAACCTCAAGTCTGCACCCGACCCCACCATGGCGAGGTGCTTCGTGTCCCCGTCCGGGACAGACATTCTTCCGGGAGCTCCCCAAGCCGCACTGCGTTCCGTATGTCGTATCTGGGCAGTACGCCGTACACCGACGCTGAGCGGTCCGCAGGGCACGCTCCGGAATCGGTGCTACCACGCCACGTGACACTGGGTGCCACGGATCGTCGGGGAAGCGCCATCACCAGCAAATTTTCCTCCGCCGCTTTGGGCGGACCACCGCCCCGGCTTCGCCTCAGCAAGGACCGAAGTCGGACAGCACAACCGGTCGCCGAGCCAGACAGGCCGACGTCCGCTCCAGGGAAGGACCCTTCGTGAGCGACACCACCGATCTGATGGGCGCACGTGTCGAGGAGACCGCTGCCGCGCCCGCCACGGACGCCTCCGCGCCTGCCACCGGTGCCGGCTCCCGGCGGCGCCGCGGTACCGGCCTCGAGGGCATGGTGCTGGCCGAGCTTCAGCAGGTCGCATCCGGCCTCGGCATCAGGGGCACCGCGCGGATGCGCAAGAGCCAGCTGATCGAGGTCATCAAGGAGGCGCAGGCCGGAGGCGGCGCCGCCGCGCCGGCGAAGGCCGACGCCCCGGCCGCCGAGACCAAGCCCAAGCGCCGCGCCACCTCCAAGGCCCGGACCGGCGACGTCGCGGCCGAGAAGAAGGCGGACGCCGCCAAGGCCGCCGAGGCCCCCGCCGAGAAGGCCGTGGCCCAGCAGCAGATCGAGATCCCCGGCCAGCCGGCCAGCAACGACGCCCCCGTCGAGCGCCGTCGTCGCCGCGCCACCGCCGAGGCGGGCAGCCCCGAGACGGTCGTCGCCGAGGCGAAGAGCGAGCCCAAGGCCGAGACGGCCGCGCAGCCGCAGGCCGAGGCCAAGACCGTCGACGCCGGTGAGGCCGACGGCCGCCGCCGTGACCGCCGTGAGCGCGGCCGGGACCGCGACCGCGGTGACCGTGGTGACCGTGGTGACCGCGGGGACCGCCGCGGCAAGGGCGACGAGCAGCAGGGCGGCCAGCAGCAGCGCGGCCAGCAGACCCAGCAGCAGACCCGCCAGGACCGTAACGCCGGTCCGCAGGACGACGACGACTTCGGCGACGGCCGTCGCGGGCGTCGCGGCCGCTACCGCGACCGCCGCGGCCGCCGTGGGCGTGACGAGATCGGCGCCGCCGAGCCGCAGCTCGCCGACGACGACGTCCTGATCCCCGTCGCGGGCATCCTGGACATCCTCGACAACTACGCCTTCATCCGGACCTCCGGCTACCTGCCGGGCCCGAACGACGTGTACGTCTCCCTCGCCCAGGTCCGCAAGAACGGCCTGCGCAAGGGCGACCACATCACCGGCGCGGTCCGGCAGCCCAAGGAAGGCGAGCGGCGCGAGAAGTTCAACGCGCTGGTCCGCCTGGACTCCGTCAACGGCATGGCGCCCGAACACGGCCGCGGCCGCCCGGAGTTCAACAAGCTCACCCCGCTCTACCCGCAGGACCGCCTCCGTCTGGAGACGGACCCGGGCGTGCTGACGACCCGCATCATCGACCTCGTGTCGCCGATCGGTAAGGGCCAGCGCGGTCTGATCGTGGCCCCGCCGAAGACCGGCAAGACCATGATCATGCAGGCGATCGCCAACGCGATCACGCACAACAACCCCGAGTGCCACCTGATGGTCGTCCTGGTCGACGAGCGTCCGGAAGAGGTCACCGACATGCAGCGGTCGGTCAAGGGCGAGGTCATCTCCTCGACCTTCGACCGCCCGGCCGAGGACCACACCACGGTCGCCGAGCTCGCCATCGAGCGCGCCAAGCGCCTGGTGGAGCTGGGTCACGACGTCGTCGTGCTGCTCGACTCGATCACGCGTCTGGGCCGTGCGTACAACCTCGCCGCCCCGGCCTCCGGCCGCATCCTGTCCGGTGGTGTCGACTCGACGGCCCTGTACCCGCCGAAGCGCTTCTTCGGTGCGGCCCGCAACATCGAGGACGGCGGCTCGCTCACCATCCTCGCCACCGCCCTGGTGGACACCGGGTCCCGCATGGACGAGGTGATCTTCGAGGAGTTCAAGGGCACCGGCAACATGGAGCTCAAGCTCGACCGGAAGCTCGCCGACAAGCGCATCTTCCCGGCGGTGGACGTCGACGCGTCCGGCACCCGCAAGGAGGAGATCCTGCTCGGTGCCGAGGAGCTGGGCATCGTGTGGAAGCTGCGCCGTGTGCTGCACGCGCTCGACCAGCAGCAGGCGATCGAGCTGCTTCTCGACAAGATGAAGCAGACGAAGTCGAACGCCGAGTTCCTGATGCAGATCCAGAAGACGACGCCGTCGCCGGGCAACGACTGATCCAGCGCCGCACGCCGTAGCAGAGGGCCGCTCCCGCAACCGGGGGCGGCCCTCCGCGTTGTCCGTGGCCGTTGTTAGGATCACGCCCCTCGGTCGGCTCGTCGAGCCGGGACCGATCCCGAACTTCCTGATCCCGAGGGGGGACACGAGTGGGTACACGTATGTCCGGGGGCCGGCACAGACGCCGGATACGTTTCGCTCTGCCGGTCGCGGCGGCCACGCTGGCCGCGGCCGTCGGCGGAGTGCTCCTGACGACGACGGCCGACGCGGCCACGGCGGCACCGACGCCGGTGCGCACCTCGCCGTCGACCGCCGAGATCGACGCCCGCCTGGCGATCGCCCTCGCCGGTGACGACACCGCGGGGGAGACGTCCTCGAAGGCGTCGCTGAGCGCGAGCACCGGCTCCGGCTCCGCCTCCGTGGACCCGAAGATCATCGGCGGCTCCACGACGACGATCGCCAACGCGCCCTGGATGGCCCAGCTCTGGTACGGCGACGACCGCGGCACCAGCACCATCAGCGACGACATCGGCTTCTTCTGCGGTGGCGCCGTCGTCGCCCCGACGAAGATCCTCACCGCCGCGCACTGCGTCAAGGGCTACAACTGGAAGGCCCACGGCGTCGTCGTCACCGGCACCGCGCAGCTGCTGTCGGAGGACTCCAGCGGCAACCTCGACCTGCACGGCGGCACCGCGCGCGGTGTCTGGCGCCAGTGGAACCACCCGTCGTACAGCGACGTGACGATCGACAACGACATCGCCCTGCTGACCCTGCCGACCCCGGTCAAGGCGAAGCCGATCCCGATGACGACGGCCGGCGACACCGCGTCGTACACGGCCGGTACCACGGCCAAGGTCTTCGGCTGGGGGCGCACCACCTCCACCAACCAGGACATCTCGGATCTGCTGAAGACGGCCGAGCTGCCGATCCAGTCCAACGCCACCTGCTCGGGCGCCTACGGCACCGACTTCATCGCGGGGCACATGGTGTGCGCGGGCAACCCCGCCACCGGCTCCGACACCGGCACCACCTCCGCCTGCAACGGCGACTCCGGCGGCCCGCTCGTGGTCGGCGACAGGATCGTGGGTGTCGTGTCGTGGGGCGTGAAGGACTGCGTCGCGCAGGGCGCGTACAGCGTCTTCTCCAAGGTCACCACCTACGTCGGCGCGACCTACCCGCGCATCGACGACAGCAACCTCACCGGTGACCACTACGCCGACGTGTGGGTGCGCAACTCCTCCACCAAGACCGGCTACCAGCTGCCTTCCAAGGCCACCTCGCTGGGTTCCCGGGTGTCCTGGGGCTCGTACTCGGCCTGGAACCTGGTGGTGCAGACGGACCTCGACCGGGACGGCTTCCAGGACCTGATCCAGCGCCGCGCGTCCGACGGTGACGTCTACTGGCGGCACTACGTGCCGTCCACCGACACCTGGGTCAGCAGCCTGCTCGCCGACAACTGGAAGACCCGCCTGGCGATCGTCGCTCCCGGTGACGTCACCGGCGACACCCTGCCGGACGTGCTCTCCGTCGACTCCGCGGGCGTGCTGTGGATCCACCCGGGCCTGGGCAACGGCAAGATCGGGACGGCCGTGAAGGTCGGCACCGGCTGGAACCAGTACAACGTCGTGCGCGGGCACGGCGACTTCAACAACGACGGCCGCGCGGACCTGCTGGCCCGCAACAAGAGCACCGGTGTCGTGTACCTCTTCAAGGGCACCGGCAAGGCCGGCACGGGCGCCTTCGCGGCCCGCGTGAAGGTCGCCACCTGGTCCAGCACGACGTACAACGTCTTCGCCACCGTCGGGGACGTCAGCGGCGACGGCAAGGCCGACCTGCTGGCCCGTACGCCCGCCGGCACGCTGTACCTCTACAAGGGCACCGGAAAGACGACCAGCGAGATCTTTGCCACAAGGGTGTCGCTCGGTACCGGTTTCAAGCAGTACGACCTGTTCGGCTGAGTTCGGCCGTAAGCGCAGGTGAGCGGGGGTTCGCCCCGGCCTCTGGACACGCTCTGTGCACGAACCCCCGCGGTTCGGGCACAGAGCGTCGTGCAACCCTGTCCCGAGTTTCCCCGTCTGACCGGGCGGAGTGACGATGGTGAGGTTGCACGAGAACAGAGGAGCACATGTCCGCCGAGAGCACGCCGGAGCCCGGCATACCGGGTGACACCAGCAGCAGCGTCCCGCGCCACCGCAAAGAGCGGGGCAGGCGCAAGGGACTGCTGATCATGGCCTGGACGGCCGCGGGGATCGTGGTCCTGGGCGGCACGGGCGCGGGCTATCTGTACTTCAAGCTCAACGGCAACATCAAGACCGTCGACATCGACCAGGCACTGGGTACCGACCGGCCGGCCAAGGTCGACAACGGCTCCGAGAACATCCTGGTCCTCGGCTCGGACACCCGCTCCGGCGCCAACAAGAAGCTCGGCGGCGGCACCGACGACGGCAGCGCCCGCTCCGACACGGCGATGATCGTCCACGTGTACGAGGGCCACGAGAAGGCCAGCGTGGTCTCCATTCCGCGCGACACCCTGATCGACCGGCCGGAGTGCACCGACACCCGGGGCGTCACGCACGACGCGGCGAGCGGCGTGATGTTCAACTCGGCGTACTCGACGGGCGGCGCGGCCTGTGCGGTGAAGACCGTCGAGTCGATCAGCGGCATCCGCATGGACCACTACCTCGAGGTCGACTTCTCCGGCTTCGAGAAGCTCATCGACGAGCTGGGCGGCGTCGAGGTCACCACCACCAAGGCCATCGACGACCCCGACAGCCATCTGAAGCTCGAGGCCGGCACGCACACGCTCACCGGCGAGCAGGCCCTCGGCCTGGTCCGCACCCGGCACGGCGTCGGCGACGGCTCCGACCTCGGCCGCATCCAGCTCCAGCAGGCCTTCATCAAGGCGCTGGTCCAGCAGGTGCGCCAGGTCGGCCTCTTCACCAACCCGAAGAAGCTGTACGGCCTCGCCGACAGCGCGACGAAGGCGGTCACCACCGACTCCGACCTCGGCACGGTCAACTCCCTCATGGCCTGGGCGAACGGCCTCAAGGGCATCAAGGCGTCGAACATGCACATGGTCACGATGCCGGTCCAGTACGACCCCGCCGACCCCAACCGGGTCGTCGTCCTGGAGTCCAAGGCCGAGCAGGTATGGACGGCCCTGAAGAACGACCGGCCGATCCCGAAGGCGGCGACGACGGGCAACGCGACGGGGGAGGCGGCGGGGGTCGTGACGTCGTAGAGGTGCCCGGGAATAGATCGCGGCAACCCCCGGTTTTGGGGGATGGCGCCAGTCCTGGCAGACTGGTACGTCGGCTCCGGTTCACGCTCCCGTATCCCGCGGTGGCGACCCGGCGCCCTCCCGAAACTAGGAGACACCTTGAAGCGCGAGATCCACCCCGAGTACGTCGAGACGCAGGTCAGCTGCACCTGTGGCGCGTCGTTCACCACCCGTAGCACCATCGAGAGCGGCACCATCCGCGCCGACGTGTGCTCCGAGTGCCACCCGTTCTACACGGGCAAGCAGAAGATCCTCGACACCGGTGGCCGTGTGGCCCGCTTCGAGGCCCGCTTCGGCAAGGCTGCCGCCGGCTCCAAGAAGTAGCGAGCCCCTTTTCGCCGGTCCACGGCCGTGCCCCCTGCCCGGGGTGCGCCGGGACCGGCGTTTTTGGTCGCCCGCCTTCCCCTTCCCGCGCAGCACAGCAGTACAGGAGCCCAAGATGTTCGAGGCCGTCGAGGACCTCCTCGGTGAACACGCCGACCTGGAGAAGAAGCTCGCAGACCCGTCGGTCTTCGCCGACCAGGCCAACGCGCGCAAGCTCAACAAGCGGTACGCCGAGCTCACCCCGATCGTCGCCACCTACCGCTCCTGGAAGCAGACCGGCGACGACATCGAGACCGCCCGCGAGTTCGCCGCCGACGACCCCGACTTCGCCGCCGAGGTCAAGGTGCTGGACAAGCAGCGCGAGGAACTGACGGAGAAGCTGCGGCTGCTCCTCGTCCCGCGCGACCCGAGTGACGACAAGGACGTCATTCTGGAGATCAAGGCGGGCGCGGGCGGCGACGAGTCGGCGCTGTTCGCCGGCGACCTGCTGCGCATGTACCTGCGCTACGCCGAGCGCGTCGGCTGGAAGACCGAGATCATCGACGCCACCGAGTCCGAGCTGGGCGGCTACAAGGACGTCCAGGTCGCGGTGAAGACAAAGGGCGGCCAGGGTGCCACCGAGCCCGGCCAGGGTGTCTGGGCGCGGATGAAGTACGAGGGCGGGGTGCACCGGGTGCAGCGCGTCCCGGCGACCGAGTCGCAGGGCCGGATCCACACCTCCGCCGCCGGCGTGCTCGTCACCCCCGAGGCGGAGGAGGTCGACGTCGAGATCAACCCGAACGACCTCCGCATCGACGTCTACCGGTCCTCCGGGCCCGGCGGGCAGTCCGTCAACACCACCGACTCCGCCGTGCGCATCACGCACATTCCCACCGGAGTCGTCGCCTCCTGCCAGAACGAGAAGAGCCAGCTGCAGAACAAGGAGCAGGCGATGCGTATCCTGCGCTCCAGGCTGCTCGCGGCGGCGCAGGAGGAAGCGGAGCGGGAGGCCGCCGACGCCCGCCGCAGCCAGGTCCGCACCGTCGACCGCTCCGAGAAGATCCGCACCTACAACTTCCCGGAGAACCGCATCTCGGACCACCGTGTCGGCTTCAAGTCGTACAACCTGGACCAGGTCCTGGACGGCGACCTCGACGCGGTGATCCAGGCCTGCGTCGACGCGGACTCGGCCGCGAAGCTCGCAGCCGCGTAAGGCTACGCACGCACGAGTACGACACGGAGGACTTGCGTGAACCTGCTGCTCGCAGAGGTGGCCCAGGCCACCCAGCGGCTGGCCGACGCCGGCGTGCCCTCGCCGCGCAACGACGCGGAGGAGCTCGCCGCGTTCGTGCACGGCGTGAAGCGCGGTGAACTCCATTCCGTGAAGGACTCCGACTTCGACGCCCGGTACTGGGAGGTCATCGCCCGGCGCGAACAGCGTGAGCCGCTTCAGCACATCACCGGGCGGGCCTACTTCCGGTACCTGGAGCTCCAGGTCGGCCCCGGCGTCTTCGTGCCGCGTCCCGAGACCGAGTCGGTCGTCGGCTGGGCCATAGACGCCGTACGCGCCATGGACGTCGTGGAACCGTGCATCGTCGACCTGTGCACCGGCTCCGGCGCCATCGCGCTCGCCCTCGCCCAAGAGGTCCCGCGCTCGCGCGTGCACGCCGTGGAGCTGTCCGAGGACGCCCTGGTGTGGACCCGCAAGAACATGGAGGGGTCCCGCGTCGACCTGCGCCAGGGCAACGCCCTGGACGCCTTCCGGGACCTTGACGGCCAGGTCGACCTGGTCGTCTCCAACCCGCCGTACATCCCGCTCACCGAGTGGGAGTACGTCGCTCCCGAGGCGCGGGACTACGACCCCGAACTGGCCCTGTTCTCCGGCGAGGACGGCCTGGATCTGATCCGGGGCCTGGAACGCACCGCACACCGCCTGCTCCGTCCCGGCGGTGTCGTCGTCATCGAGCACGCCGACACCCAGGGCGGCCAGGTGCCGTGGATCTTCACCGAGGAGCTGGGCTGGGCCGACGCGGCCGACCACCCGGACCTCAACAACCGCCCCCGCTTCGCGACCGCCCGCAGGGCCATGCCGTGAACACCCATCTGACTTCCGTCCAGCAGTACGTGCACGAGGAGGCCCGCTAGACATGGCTCGGCGATACGACACCAACGACGCGACCGACCGTGTGACCGGTCTGCGCGAGGCCGCGTCCGCCGTCCGCCGTGGCGAACTCGTGGTCCTTCCGACCGACACGGTGTACGGCATCGGCGCCGACGCGTTCACCAAGGAGGCCGTCGGCGACCTGCTGGAGGCCAAGGGCCGGGGCCGCAACATGCCCACGCCCGTCCTCATCGGTTCGCCGAACACGCTGCACGGCCTGGTCACGGACTTCTCCGAGCTGGCCTGGGAGCTGGTCGACGCCTTCTGGCCGGGCGCGCTCACGCTCGTCGCCAAGCACCAGCCGTCCCTCCAGTGGGACCTGGGCGACACCCGCGGCACGGTTGCCGTGCGCATGCCACTGCACCCGGTCGCCATCGAGCTGCTCACCGAGGTCGGCCCGATGGCCGTCTCCTCGGCGAACCTGACCGGCCACCCGGCGCCGGAGAACTGCGATTACGCCCAGGAGATGCTCGGCGACTCGGTCTCCGTCTACCTCGACGGCGGCCCGACCCCCGGCAACGTCCCGTCCTCGATCGTCGACGTCAGCCGCGAGGTGCCGCTGCTGCTGCGCGAGGGGGCGATCACCGCGGACGAGCTGAGGAAGGTCGTACCCGACCTCGAGGTGGCGAATTGACAGCCCCTGACGCGGGGCGTGGCATAGGCAACCGGGAACGGGCCGCGGAGCAGACGACGACGTTCGGGTTTCCGCGCGACACCTTCCGCATCCTCCACGTCAGCACCGGCAACGTCTGCCGCTCGCCGATCACCGAGCGGCTGACCCGGCATTTCGTGTCGCAGCGGCTCGGGGTGCTGGGCGGCGGGCTGATCGTGGAGAGCGCGGGCACCTGGGGCCACGAGGGCGCGCCGATGGAGAGCAACGCGGAGACCGTGCTGGCCGACTTCGGCGCGGACGCCACCGGCTTCACCGGCCGTGAGCTGCTTGACGAGCACGTCATCATGGCCGACCTGGTGCTCACCGCGACCCGCGACCACCGCGCCCAGGTCATCTCCATGGGCCACTCGGCGGGCCTGCGCACCTTCACCCTGAAGGAGTTCACCCGCCTGGTGAACGCGATAGACCCCGCCACCCTCCCTCCGTTGGAGGAGGGTGTGGTCATGCGTGCGCGCGCGCTGGTGCGTGCGGCTGCTGCGCTGCGGGGGTGGCTGCTGGCGCCGACGCTGGAGGCGGACGAGGTGTACGACCCGTACGGGGCGCCGTTGCCGTTCTTCCGGTCGATCGGGGACGAGATACATGAGGCGCTGGATCCGGTGGTGACGGCGTTGACGGGTGTGCCGGCCAGGATGTGACCGGGACGGGGTGGGCCGGCGGGCGGAGTCCGCCGCGGCGGCCCGCTGCCCGGGAGGCCCGCCAGGGCCGAGCGGTGCGAGGGGCGCGTTGGGGAAGGGGTCCCCGCCACCCTTCCTCCGTTGGAGGAGGGTGTGGTCATGCGTGCGCGCGCGCTGGTGCGTGCGGCTGCTGCGCTGCGGGGGTGGCTGCTGGCGCCGACGCTGGAGGCGGACGAGGTGTACGACCCGTACGGGGCGCCGTTGCCGTTCTTCCGGTCGATCGGGGACGAGATACATGAGGCGCTGGATCCGGTGGTGACGGCGTTGACGGGTGTGCCGGCCAGGATGTGACGAGGAGGGCGTGGTCCTGCCGGCGCCGTCAGGCGCTGGATCCCGTCGTCACGGCGCTCACCGGGGTGCCGGCGCGGATGTAGGTGGTGGCGGGCGTGCCGTGCGTCCCGGGCCTACATTGGACGTACGTCATCGTCGACGCCCCGGAGTCCACCATGTCGGTCGTCCACGTTCCCGAGGCCGATGTCCTGCGCCGGCAGGATCCCGAGCTGGCGGAGATCCTGCTCGGGGAACGGGAGCGGCAGGCGTCGACGCTCCAGCTGATCGCCGCCGAGAACTTCACCTCACCGGCCGTGCTGGCCGCGCTGGGCTCGCCACTGACCAACAAGTACGCGGAGGGCTATCCGGGCGCCCGCCACCACGGCGGCTGCGAGATCGTCGATGTCGCCGAGCGGATCGCCGTGGACCGCGCGAAGGCCCTGTTCGGGGCCGACCACGCCAACGTACAGGCACATTCGGGCTCGTCGGCCGTGCTGGCCGCGTACGCGGCGCTGCTGCGGCCAGGGGACACCGTCCTCGCCCTCGGGCTGCCCTACGGCGGGCATCTGACCCACGGGTCGCCGGCGAACTTCTCCGGGCGCTGGTTCGACTTCGTCCCCTACGGGGTGGACGCGGAGACCGGGCTGATCGACCACGAGCAGGTCCGCACGCTGGCCCGTACCCACCGGCCCAAGGCGATCGTGTGCGGGTCCATCGCCTACCCGCGCCACATCGACTACGCCTTCTTCCGCGAGGTCGCCGACGAGGTGGGCGCCCATCTGATCGCCGACGCCGCCCACCCGATCGGGCTGGTGGCCGGGGGAGCGGCGCCCAGTCCGGTGCCGTACGCCGATGTGGTGTGCGCCACCACGCACAAGGTGCTGCGGGGGCCGCGCGGCGGGATGATCCTGTGCGGGAGCGAGCTGGCCGAGCGGGTGGACCGGGCGGTCTTCCCGTTCACCCAGGGCGGCGCGCAGATGCACACCATCGCCGCGAAGGCGGTGGCGTTCGGGGAGGCGGCAACACCGGCGTTCACGGTGTACGCCCATCAGGTGGTCGCCAACGCGAGGGTTCTCGCGGCCGGGCTGGCGGCCGAAGGGCTCCATGTCACGACGGGCGGGACCGACACCCATCTGATCACCGCGGACCCCGCCCCGCTCGGCGTCGACGGGCGGACCGCGCGCGGTCTGCTGGCCGCCGCCGGAATCGTGCTGGACTGCTGCGCGCTGCCGCACGCCCACGACCGCGGGCTGCGGCTGGGCACGGCGGCGGTGACCACCCAGGGTATGCGCGAGGAGGAGATGGCCCGTGTCGCGGCGCTGATGGCGGAGGTGCTGCGGGAGCAGACCGAGGCCCAGAAGGCCCGATCGGAGGTACGCGAGCTGACCGGCGCGTTTCCGCCGTATCCGGAGTGAAACGGGGTAGGCGCGGTGTTGGACGTGCCCCCGTGCGCCCGAACTCACAGCCGCACGTGCAACCATCGTCGCTACCCGGAAGTCCCCACACATATGCGCCGCGTGTGAGTCGATCGCTAGGGTGTGGGGCTGAGATGGCCAGCGAGACCTGTGGGGAAGCCCGTGCGTGAATACCTGCTGACGCTCTGCGTCACGGCCGCGGTGACGTATCTGCTGACAGGGCCGGTACGGAAGTTCGCGATCGTGGCCGGAGCGATGCCGGAGATCAGGGCCCGTGACGTGCACCGGGAACCGACTCCGCGGCTCGGCGGGATCGCCATGTTCTTCGGGCTGTGCGCGGGGTTGCTGGTCGCCGACCACCTCACGAACCTCAACGAGGTCTTCGAGAAGTCGAACGAGCCGCGTGCCCTGCTCTCCGGGGCCGCGCTGATCTGGCTGATCGGCGTCCTGGACGACAAGTTCGAGATCGACGCCCTGATCAAGCTGGGCGGGCAGATGATCGCCGCCGGCGTGATGGTCATGCAGGGTCTGACGATCCTGTGGCTGCCCATCCCGGGTGTGGGCACGGTCGCGCTCACCCAGTGGCAGGGCACCCTGCTGACCGTGGCGCTGGTCGTGATCACCATCAACGCGGTCAACTTCGTGGACGGCCTCGACGGCCTCGCCGCCGGCATGGTGTGCATCGCTTCGGCCGCGTTCTTCATGTACGCCTACCGCATCTGGTACTCGTACGGCATCGAGGCGGCCGCCCCGGCGACGCTGTTCGCGGCGATCCTGATGGGCATGTGCCTGGGCTTCCTGCCGCACAACATGCACCCGGCGCGGATCTTCATGGGTGACTCGGGCTCGATGCTGATCGGACTGGTGCTGGCCGCGGGCGCGATCTCGGTCACGGGACAGGTCGACCCGGACCTGATGAACCTGTACACGAACTCCGAGCGCAGCGCGGTCCACCAGATGGTGCCGGTCTACATCCCGCTGCTGATGCCGCTGACGATCATCGCGATCCCGGCCGCCGACCTGATCCTGGCGATCGTGCGCCGGACCTGGCGCGGTCAGTCGCCGTTCGCCGCCGACCGCGGGCATCTGCACCACCGGCTGCTGGAGATCGGCCACTCGCACAGCCGCGCGGTGCTGATCATGTACTTCTGGTCGGCGCTGATCGCGTTCGGCACGCTCGCCTACTCGGTCAACGCGGGCGCCATGTGGATCGTCCTCGGTGTCGTGTTCCTCAGCGCGCTCGGCCTGGTGCTGCTTCTGCTGCCGCGCTTCACGCCGCGGGCCCCGCGCTGGGCGGAGGCGTTCCTTCCGCCGCGCTACCGCCGCCGCAGGGCCGCTGCGGCCCTGGAGAGGTCCGCTCCGGCCGTCGCCGGGGAGTCCGGGGAGCCGGCGGAGGGGTCCGAGGAGTCGGAGGACGCCCAGGTGCCGCGTACGCCGGTCGCCGCGGGGGTCTCCGGGGTCAACGGAGCGACCGCGATCGGCGCTCGTTCCCGCTCGGCAAGGTAAGAATCTGACTAGAGCATTGCCAAGTCGTGGGGAAGTGGGGGCAGGGCAAAGGTCCCCAATACCGGACATCCCGGCCCGTTTTTTGCACAGACGCGCACTGTCAGTCTCATGTGTGACACCAAGCACACCATCCAGGTAAAGACCTCATCAAATAGTTTGTGATACGGTTCACGAGAACCCGGGATGGAACCGAGGGACCGTAGTGCGACGGTCCTCTGGAGCGAGGACGGCGTGAGGTCATTCGCCCCTCGAACCGGGACTACGCTCGTCCATGACGACACCCTGCCCCCTTTGAAAGCGGAGTTGCCGCCATGCCGTCCAACGACGTCCGGATCCTGGCCCAGGCCGCCGTGCCCACAGCCGCCGTCGGCGCGATCGCCGCCGTCATCAGCGGTGTGGTCGCGGGCGGCAAGGGAGCCATCGGAGCCGCCGTCGCCACGGTCGTGGTGATCGCCTTCATGGGGCTGGGGATGTACGTCCTGAACCGCACCGCCAAATCGCTTCCGCACCTCTTCCAGGCGATGGGTCTCATGCTGTACGCGGCGCAGATCCTGCTGCTGTTCATCTTCCTCGCCGCGTTCAAGGACACCACGCTCTTCAACCCCCGGGCCTTCGCCGTCACGCTCGTCGCGGGCACTCTCGTGTGGATCGCCGCACAGACGCGTGCCCACATGAAGGCCAAGATCCTTTACGTCGAACCCGATTCGGGCTCCTCCACGACCTCCTCGAAGGGCGAGAAGCCCGAAAACTCGGGGCACTCGTCGTGAGGGGTAGGGCCGGTATAAAGACGCCTGAGAGATCCTGCTATCGTCCGGTGCCAACTGCGGCATCGCGGGCGCGGGCATCCGAGCTGACGCCTGCTCAATCGCGAGGCGAGATGCCCCCAAGCCGCCCCCACATCAGAAACACCAGTCCCGTGCCGAAACGCGGCCACGCGCCGCGCCGACACAACGAGGTTGCCGTACCTATGCGCCACGACGAAGGAGCCCGCGGTGAGTGCTGACCCGACGCAGGTGCTCGCTTTCGAGACCGACTGCCACCTGTTCGACGGTTGTGGCTTCCCGGCTCCGGGCCTGCACTCGTTCCTGTTCGAGCCGCTCTGGGGCGACGCCGACGGTAACGGCCTCTACTTCAACAAGCCGATGCTGCTGGCCCTGCTGGGCTCCATCATCGTCGTGGGCTTCTTCTGGGCCGCCTTCGCGAAGCCGAAGCTGGTCCCGGGCAAGCTCCAGATGGTCGCCGAGGCCGGCTACGACTTCGTCCGCCGCGGCATCGTCTACGAGACGATCGGCAAGAGGGAGGGCGAGAAGTACGTCCCCTTCGCCGTCTCGCTGTTCTTCTTCATCTGGATGATGAACATCTGGTCGATCATCCCCGTCGCCGCCTTCCCGGTGACGTCGATCATCGCCTACCCGGCGATCCTGGCCCTGCTGGTCTACATCACCTGGGTCTCGCTCACCTTCAAGCGCCACGGCTTCGTCGGTGCCTTCAAGAACTTCACCGGCTACGACAAGTCGCTGGGCCCGGTGCTCCCGCTGGCCATGACCATCGAGTTCTTCTCGAACCTGCTGGTCCGCCCGTTCACGCACGCGGTGCGACTCTTCGCGAACATGTTCGCCGGTCACACGCTGCTGCTGCTGTTCACGATCGCCACCTGGTACATGCTCAACGGCATCGGCATCGCGTACTCCGCCGTCTCGTTCACGATGGTCATCGTGATGACGGCCTTCGAGCTCTTCATCCAGGCCGTTCAGGCGTACGTCTTCGTCCTCCTGACCTGCACCTTCATTCAGGGCGCGCTCGCCGAGCACCACTGAGCGTCCCCGCTTCCACACCCCCGCACTCGTCCGGTGGCCAACCCCCACCGGTCCGTAAAGAGAAGGAAGAACTGGCATGTCCAACCTTGCTGCTGTCACCGGTGACCTCGGTTCCGTCGGTTACGGTCTTGCGGCCATCGGCCCCGGCGTCGGCGTTGGCATCATCTTCGGCAACGGCACCCAGGCCCTCGCCCGCCAGCCCGAGGCTGCCGGTCTGATCCGCGCCAACCAGATCCTCGGCTTCGCCTTCTGTGAGGCGCTGGCCCTCATCGGTCTCGTCATGCCGTTCGTCTACTAAGACGAGCCCTGACGACCGACCCTTTCGACGAAAGGCACTGATGTGACATCCGCCCTGGTTTTCCTGGCGGCTGAGGGTGAGAAGGAGAACCCCCTCATCCCGCCGTGGCCGGAAGTTGTCATCGGCCTCATCGCTTTCGTCATCGTCTTCGGCTTCCTCGCCAAGAAGCTCCTCCCGACCATCAACAAGGTTCTGGAAGAGCGTCGCGAGGCCATCGAGGGCGGTATCGAGAAGGCCGAGGCCGCACAGACCGAGGCCCAGAGCGTTCTTGAGCAGTACAAGGCTCAGCTCGCCGAGGCCCGGCACGAGGCCGCGCGTCTGCGCCAGGAGGCGCAGGAGCAGGGTGCGACGCTCATCGCCGAGATGCGCGCCGAGGGCCAGCGACAGCGCGAGGAGATCGTCGCCGCCGGTCACACCCAGATCGAGGCCGACCGCAAGGCCGCCTCGTCCGCGCTGCGCCAGGACGTCGGCAAGCTCGCCACCGAACTGGCCGGCAAGCTCGTCGGCGAGTCCCTCGAGGACCACGCCCGCCAGAGCCGCGTCATCGACCGCTTCCTCGACGAGCTCGAGGAGAAGGCCGAGGCGTCGCGATGAACGGAGCGAGCCGCGAGGCCCTGGCAGCCGCACGTGAGCGTCTCGACGCGCTGACGGACTCCACGTCCGTGGACGCCGCGCAGCTCGCCGGCGAGCTGGCGGCCGTCACCGCGCTGCTCGACCGCGAGGTGTCGCTGCGTCGGGTCCTCACCGACCCGGCGCAGGCCGGTGAGGGCAAGGCCGAGCTGGCCCAGCGTCTGCTCAGCGGCCAGGTCAGCGGCACCGCCGCCGACCTGGTGTCCGGCCTGGTGCGTTCCCGCTGGTCGCAGTCGCGTGACCTGGTGGACGCGCTGGAGGTCCTGGCGGACATCGCCGACCTCACCGCCGCGCAGCAGGCCGGCGCGCTCGACGACGTCGAGGACGAGCTGTTCCGCTTCGGGCGGATCGTCTCCTCCAGCACGGAGCTGCGCGCCGCACTGACCGACCGGAAGGCCACCGCCTCGGCCAAGAGCGAGCTGCTGCGCAGCCTGCTCGGCGGCCGTGCCGACGCGGCCACCGAGCGTCTGGTGACGCGCCTTGTGACCGCGCCGCGAGGACGTAGCCTGGAAGCGGGACTCGACTCCCTGTCCAAGCTGGCCGCCGAGCGCCGCGACCGTGTCGTGGCCGTGGTCACGTCGGCCGTGCCGCTGAGCGACCCGCAGAAGCGACGCCTCGGTGCCGCCCTCGCGAAGCTCTACGGCCGCCAGATGCACCTCAACCTCGACGTGGACCCCGAGGTCCTCGGCGGGATCCGGGTGCAGGTCGGTGACGAGGTGATCAACGGCTCCCTCGCGGACCGTATCGAGGACGTCGCCCGCCGCATGGCGAGCTAGCAGCAACTCAAGACCGCAGTACGTACACGACGGCCCTGGTTGGGCCGTGCAGAAGAATCCTGGGGGTCGCCCCCAGACCCCCTAAGAAACTTCGGGCCCAACAAGGAGAGCAGGGAACCCAGATGGCGGAGCTCACGATCCGGCCGGAGGAGATCCGGGATGCGCTGGAGAACTTTGTCCAGTCGTACAAGCCGGACGCGGCCTCGCGCGAGGAGGTCGGTACGGTCACCCTTGCCGGCGACGGCATCGCGAAGGTCGAGGGCCTGCCCTCGGCCATGGCCAACGAACTGCTGAAGTTCGAGGACGGCACCCTCGGCCTCGCGCTCAACCTGGAAGAGCGCGAGATCGGTGCCATCGTCCTCGGTGAGTTCAGCGGCATCGAGGAGGGACAGCCGGTCACGCGTACCGGCGAGGTGCTCTCCGTGGCCGTCGGCGAGGGCTACCTCGGCCGCGTCGTCGACCCGCTCGGCAACCCGATCGACGGCCTCGGCGAGATCGAGACGTCCGGGCGCCGTGCCCTGGAGCTGCAGGCTCCGGGTGTCATGGCCCGTAAGTCGGTGCACGAGCCGATGGAGACCGGCTACAAGGCCGTCGACGCGATGACCCCGGTCGGCCGTGGTCAGCGTCAGCTGATCATCGGTGACCGCCAGACCGGCAAGACCGCCCTGGCCGTCGACACGATCATCAACCAGCGCGACAACTGGCGCTCCGGTGACGTGAAGAAGCAGGTCCGCTGCGTCTACGTCGCCATCGGTCAGAAGGGCTCGACCATCGCCTCCGTGCGTGGCGCCCTCGAAGAGGCCGGCGCACTGGAGTACACGACCATCGTCGCCGCCCCGGCGTCCGACCCGGCCGGCTTCAAGTACCTGGCGCCGTACACCGGCTCGGCCATCGGCCAGCACTGGATGTACGAGGGCAAGCACGTCCTGATCATCTTCGACGACCTGTCGAAGCAGGCCGACGCCTACCGCGCCGTGTCGCTGCTGCTGCGCCGCCCGCCGGGCCGCGAGGCCTACCCGGGTGACGTCTTCTACCTGCACTCCCGTCTGCTGGAGCGCTGCGCGAAGCTCTCCGACGACCTGGGCGCCGGCTCGATGACCGGTCTGCCGATCGTCGAGACGAAGGCCAATGACGTCTCGGCGTTCATCCCGACCAACGTCATCTCCATCACCGACGGCCAGTGCTTCCTGGAGTCGGACCTGTTCAACGCCGGTCAGCGCCCCGCGCTGAACGTCGGTATCTCCGTCTCCCGAGTCGGTGGTTCCGCGCAGCACAAGGCGATGAAGCAGGTCTCCGGCCGCCTCCGCCTCGACCTCGCCCAGTACCGTGAGCTGGAGGCGTTCGCCGCCTTCGGTTCCGACCTGGACGCCGCGTCGAAGTCCCAGCTGGAGCGCGGTCAGCGCCTGGTCGAGCTGCTCAAGCAGGCTCAGTACCAGCCGATGCCGACCGAGGACCAGGTCGTCTCCGTGTGGGCCGGTACCACCGGCAAGATGGACGACGTTCCGGTCGCCGACATCCGCCGCTTCGAGAAGGAGCTCCTGGAGTACCTGCACCGCAAGGAGCAGGGCCTCATGACCTCCATCAAGGAGGGCGGCAAGATGTCGGACGACACCCTCACCGCTGTTGCCGACGCGATCGCCGAGTTCAAGAAGCAGTTCGAGACCGCGGACGGCAAGCTTCTCGGCGAGGACGCCCCGTCCGCCGCCAAGTGACGTAAGGAAGGGACCTGACTCATGGGAGCCCAGCTCCGGGTCTACAAGCGTCGCATCCGATCCGTCACCGCGACCAAGAAGATCACCAAGGCGATGGAGATGATCGCCGCCTCGCGCGTCGTCAAGGCGCAGCGCAAGGTGGCGGCCTCCGCGCCGTACGCGACCGAGCTGACGCGCGCGGTCACGGCGGTCGGTACCGGCTCGAACACGAAGCACCCGCTGACCACGCAGGCCGAGACGGTCGTGCGGTCCGCGGTGCTGCTCCTGACGAGCGACCGTGGTCTCGCCGGTGCCTTCAACTCCAACGCCATCAAGGCCGCGGAGCAGCTGACGGCGCGCCTCGAGGCCGAGGGCAAGCAGGTCGACACGTACATCGTCGGCCGGCGTGGTCTCGCGCACTACAACTTCCGTGAGCGCAAGGTCGCGGAGTCGTGGTCGGGCTTCACGGACGAGCCGACGTACGCGGACGCCAAGAAGGTCGCGGCCCCCCTGATCGAGGCCATCGAGAAGGAGACGGCGGAGGGCGGCGTGGACGAGATCCACATCGTCTTCACCGAGTTCGTCTCGATGATGACGCAGACGGCGCTCGGCGACCGTCTGCTGCCGCTCAGCCTCGACGAGGTTGCCGAGGAGTCGGCGACGAAGGGCGAGATCCTTCCGCTGTACGACTTCGAGCCCTCGGCGGAGGACGTCCTCGACGCCCTTCTGCCGCGCTATGTGGAGAGCCGCGTCTACAACGCTCTCCTCCAGTCGGCAGCCTCGAAGCACGCCGCCACGCGGCGCGCGATGAAGTCGGCGACCGACAACGCCGGAGAGCTCATCGAGACGCTCTCCCGCCTTGCCAACGCGGCCCGCCAGGCCGAAATCACCCAGGAAATCAGCGAGATCGTCGGTGGCTCCGCAGCCCTGGCCGACGCGACCGCGGGGAGTGACAGGTAATGACGACGACAGTTGAGACGGCCGTTGCCACGGGCCGCGTCGCCCGGGTCATCGGCCCGGTCGTCGACGTGGAATTCCCCGTCGACGCCATGCCGGAGATCTACAACGCCCTTCACGTCGAGGTGGCCGACCCGGCCCAGGACGGCGCGAAGAAGACGCTGACCCTGGAGGTCGCCCAGCACCTGGGTGACGGCCTGGTCCGCACCATCTCCATGCAGCCCACCGACGGTCTGGTCCGCCAGGCCCCGGTCACCGACACCGGCACGGGCATCACCGTCCCGGTCGGCGACTTCACCAAGGGCAAGGTGTTCAACACCCTCGGTGACGTGCTGAACGTCGACGAGAAGTACGAGGGCGAGCGCTGGTCCATCCACCGCAAGGCCCCCAACTTCGACGAGCTCGAGTCGAAGACCGAGATGTTCGAGACCGGCGTCAAGGTCATCGACCTGCTGACCCCGTACGTCAAGGGCGGCAAGATCGGTCTGTTCGGCGGTGCCGGTGTCGGCAAGACGGTGCTCATCCAGGAGATGATCTACCGCGTCGCCAACAACCACGACGGTGTCTCCGTGTTCGCCGGCGTCGGCGAGCGCACCCGTGAGGGCAACGACCTCATCGAGGAGATGGCGGAGTCGGGCGTCATCGACAAGACCGCGCTGGTCTTCGGTCAGATGGACGAGCCCCCGGGCACCCGTCTGCGCGTGGCCCTCGCGGGTCTGACCATGGCGGAGTACTTCCGCGATGTGCAGAAGCAGGACGTGCTGTTCTTCATCGACAACATCTTCCGCTTCACGCAGGCCGGTTCCGAGGTCTCGACCCTGCTCGGCCGCATGCCCTCCGCGGTGGGCTACCAGCCGAACCTGGCCGACGAGATGGGTCTCCTCCAGGAGCGCATCACCTCGACCCGTGGTCACTCGATCACCTCGATGCAGGCGATCTACGTCCCCGCGGACGACCTGACCGACCCGGCCCCGGCCACCACCTTCGCCCACCTCGACGCGACGACGGTTCTCTCCCGTCCGATCTCCGAGAAGGGCATCTACCCGGCCGTGGACCCGCTGGACTCCACGTCCCGCATCCTGGACCCGCGCTACATCGCGGCGGATCACTACGCCACGGCGATGCGCGTCAAGACGGTCCTGCAGAAGTACAAGGACCTCCAGGACATCATCGCGATCCTCGGTATCGACGAGCTGGGCGAGGAGGACAAGCTCACCGTCCACCGTGCCCGTCGCGTGGAGCGCTTCCTGTCCCAGAACACCCACGTCGCCAAGCAGTTCACCGGCGTCGACGGGTCGGACGTGCCGCTGGACGAGTCGATCACCGCGTTCAACGCGATCATCGACGGCGAGTACGACCACTTCCCGGAGCAGGCGTTCTTCCTGTGCGGTGGTATCGAGGACCTGAAGGCCAACGCCAAGGAGCTGGGCGTCTCCTGATCTCGGAACTCTCCGAGTTCGTGTGGTGAGGGGGCGGGCGCGTCCCGCCCCCTCTGCCACGCCCACTAGACTTAGTAACCAACACCCGGCAGACCCGCCGGGTGGTGACCCGAGGAGCCATCTTGGCTGCTGAGCTGCACGTCGCGCTGGTCGCGGCCGACCGAGAGGTCTGGTCCGGCGAGGCCACCCTGGTCGTCGCGCGCACCACGTCCGGCGACATCGGCGTCATGCCCGGTCACCAGCCGCTGCTCGGTGTGCTGGAGTCGGGCCCGGTGACCATCCGTACGAGTGATGGTGGAACGGTCGTCGCCGCGGTGCACGGCGGTTTCATCTCGTTCGCGGACAACAAGCTGTCGCTGCTGGCCGAGATCGCCGAGCTGTCGGACGAGATCGACGTCCAGCGCGCGGAGCGCGAGCTGGAGCGCGCGAAGGCGGAGGGCGACGCCCTCGCCGAGCGTCGCGCGGACGTACGCCTGCGTGCGGCGGCGTCGCGCTGACCCAGCGCGGAGCTGCATGACGTCACTCAGCCGCGGCCGGCACCGGGAGTCTCCGGAGCCGACCGCGGCTGAGGCAGATCTGGATGTTTTTTCCGTTCCGTTACCTATTTTCGGTACCTAGGAGACGAGGAGGTCGGTGTCGATGGTCCTCGCTCTGACTGTGTGCGGAATCGTCGTGGCCCTGGTGGTGGTGGGGCTGTTCGTCTTCGGTCTGCGCCGCAGACTCATCCAGCGCTCCGGCGGCACGTTCGACTGTTCCCTGCGCTGGGACGTCCCCGAGAAAACGGACACCAGCGGCAAGGGCTGGAGCTACGGCGTCGCCCGCTACAACGGCGACCGCATCGAGTGGTACCGCGTCTTCTCGTACGCCTACCGGCCCCGGCGGGTGCTGGAGCGCGCCTCGATCGAGGTGGTCGGCCGGCGGCTGCCCGAAGGCGAGGAGGAGCTGGCGCTGCTCTCCGACGCGGTGGTCCTCGCCTGCGTTCATCAGGGCACGCGTCTCGAACTCGCGATGAGCGAAGACGCGCTGACCGGATTTCTCGCGTGGCTGGAGGCGGCCCCGCCCGGACAGCGGGTGAACGTGGCCTGACGGGGTCGTGGGTGCTGCCGAATCAGCCGGCACCGCGAACGGCACCGGCTGATCGGGATCCAGTTCGCCACCGGGGGTGCCCATCGCGGCTTGTCGGCACGATTACCCAGGCCTTCTGCAGAAACGCCAAAGGTGGTCCGACTTCCGCTCCCCCAGTGGGAAGGGCGGCCCACCGGCTGGATCCATTCCAGTAACCCACCTTCGGCCCGGCATCCGCCGGGCATATTGCATATGCCACCCGAATGGCCCAGTGTGCGGCCCGCCCCTCGTGGCGTCACATCCGCGCCGCCGCGGGCGAGTTGGCACGCCCCCAGGAGTTGTCGTCGACTGTTCCGCCCGCATCAGGAGCGATGCGAGGGTGACGGCTGCCTGGTAGGACTCGGTGGTCTTGTCGTAGCGGGTGGCGATGCCGCGCCGTCTGAGACGAACTCCCACTCGGCATCGGACAGTTCATGGCGGCGTATCACCCGATCGTGATCCACTGCTCGAGATCTTTTGAAGACGTGACCTAGGCCCCCCGTACCACGGCCCCTGTACCACGGCCCCTGTACCACGGCCCCTGTACCACGGCCCCCGTACGACGGCACCCCCGTACGACGGCGCGCCGTGCCGCACGGCCTTACGGGCCTCACCCGTTCAGGTCTCTCTGGATGCCGACGGCCCACGCTCCCGATCAAGTTGGAGAACAACGACCAAAGGGAGCCCAAGTGCTGACCGTGAAGAAAGTGCGCGCCCTCGCCGCGGCCGCACTCGTGAGTGTCTCCGTGCCGGGACTCGCCCTGTCGACCACCGCCCAGGCCCTGCCCGCACGGCAGGCGACGGTGGTGCCCTGCGGGGACGTCGCTGCGTTGATCGAACAGATCACCGAGGCGAACGCCCGTGGAGTCGGTTCGATCCTGCTGGCCCCGGGATGCACCTACGTGCTCGACGCTCCGGCCGGGCCCGGGGGTGCCAACGGGGCCAGCGGACTGCCGACCATCAGCGGACAACTCACCGTCATCGGCATCGGATCCACGATCAGCCGTGGGGGAACCACCGCCTTCCGTATCGCCGAAGTCGCCGGGCAGGGCTCCCTCACCCTCAACGGGATCACCGTGTCGGGCGGCAGCGCGACCGAGGGCTCCGGCACCGTCGGCGGCGGCATCCTGACCGAGGGGACGTTGGTCCTGGTCAACAGCCGGATCACCCACAACACCGCTTCCGGGTCCGGGGGCGGGATCGAGGTCGCGTCCGGTGCGACCGCGAGTCTCAGCGGCAGCACCGTGTCGGACAACCACGGTGGCGACGGCGGCGGAATCCACGTGGCCGAGTCAGCCCGGCTGACCGTGGCCGGAGGGGCCATCGAGCGGAACAAGGCGGACTTCACGGGTGGAGGTCTGGCCACGTTCGGCGCGACGGTCCTCAGCGGCACAGGGGTCGTGGCCAACAGCACGACGAACTTCGAGGGTGGCGGCGTCGTCACGGGGTTCGGAGTCCTCACCGTCAGCGGTGGTCGGCTGGCGGAGAACGTGGCCGCCTCGTCCGGCGGCGGCATCGCCAACTTCGGCAGCACCCTGCGACTGCGGGGGGTGAACGTGGACCAGAACCGTGCCGGACTCGACGGCGGCGGCCTGTACCAGCAGGCCGGCAGTTCCACGCTCGTCGGTGGCAGGGTCTCCGCCAACCGGGCAGGCGGTCAGGGCGGCGGCATCTTCCGCGTCGGCACCGGCGGCCCGGTCCTCCTGGTCGGGGCGCCAGTCTTCGCCAACCAGCCCGACAACTGCGCGCCCTCCGGAGCCGTCCTCGGCTGTACGCCGTAGCCGCTGATGGAACCGGGCCCCGGGGATGTTCCCGGGGCCTGGCCACGTCCTCACTACTCCATTCGGGTGATTAGAAGCCGCGATGTCTTGTCACCCAATTGGATGCATGGGTCACTAAGAGTGTTGAACCGGCGGGCTGCCCATCCCCGAGCCGGGGGAACGTTCGGACAGGCAGCGCTCGCCGGTTTTTTCCTTGCCCGGGACGGATGGCAGACGCAGCTTCACGGAACACCCGTGTCGGTTCGTTCACCTGGCGCGGCAGCACTGTGACGGTGCGGCCGCATCGGAAGAGTCGGGAAAAGACTGACGTACGCAGCCGGCCGACGGCGGTCGTTCTCCCTGACGTGGCAGCCAGTGGCTGGCCCATTCCTGCCGGTTCCTCGCATGTCCCCATCAGCGAGCGAGGACGAGGAGTCCCCACATGCCTATCTCTCCGAATCAGGGTTCCACCGGGGGCGGGACCCTGGTGACCATCACGGGCACGAACCTGACCAACACCAGCGCGGTGAAGTTCGGCACCAAGTCGGCCACGAGCTTCACCGTCGTCAACGCGACCACGGTCACCGCCGTATCCCCTTCGGGGACCGGCACGGTCGGGGTCACCGTGACCACCCCGGGCGGTACGAGCAACCCGGTGTCGTTCTTCTACGTCGGCGCCCCGTTCAAGTCCTCTCTGGGCGCCACCTCAGGGCCGCTGGCCGGCGGCAACACCATCACCATCACCGGCACGGGCCTGTCGACGGCCACCAGCGTGTCGTTCGGTGCCAACACCGCCACTCCGACGGTCAGCAGCGACGGCTTGCTGAGCGTCACCGTTCCGGCGGGCGCGGCGGCCGGGTCGGTGTCGGTGAGCGTGACCACCGCCGGCGGCACCAACAACGGCCTGAGCTACACCTACGTCGACCTTCCCACGATCGGGACCATCAGCCCGGCGTCGGGGTCGACCTCGGGTGGCACGGCGGTGACCATCACCGGCACCAACCTGGCCAGCACGGAGTCGGTCACCATCGACGGCACCGCCGCCCCGTTCGCGGTGATCAACGCGACCACCCTGTCCGTGGTCACCCCGCCCGGTACGGCGGGAGCGGTCGACGTGATCGTGACCAACCCCGCCGGATCGGACACCGAGGTCGGCGGGTTCACCTACGTCGAAGGCCCCGGTATCTGACCGGTCCGATCGCCTCCGCCTGAGGAGGTGACGAAATCCCCCGTCCGGGCGGTGGCCCCCCTCCGCCCGGGCGGGCTCGGTCCCGCAGCCGCGCCCCCAGGTGGCCGCACGTGTTGTGATGCCCAGTTCTCTCTTAAGGAGTACAGCCATGGCTGCCCCTGTGGTCTCTTCGGTCAGTCCCAACCAGGGGCCGGAATCGGGTGGTACCACCGTCATCATCACCGGCACCGGTTTCACGTCGGTGCTCACCGTCCGCTTCGGCACCAGGACCGCCACGTCGTTCACCGTCAACAGCAGTACCCAGATCACGGCGGTGACTCCCTCGGGAACCGGCGGCGTGAACGTCACCGTCAGCACGACTCAGGGGACGAGCACCCAGTCCGTGCCGTTCACCTATGCCGGAGCTCCCTCCCTCTCGGGTGTGTCGCCGAATCAGGGTCCGGTCTCCGGTGGGACGACGGTCACGTTGACGGGTGCGAACCTCTCCGGTGCGACGGTGGTGTCGTTCGGCGGGGTTGCGGCGTCCTCGTTCACCGTCAACAGCGCTACCCAGATCACGGCGGTCAGTCCGCCCCGCGCGGCCGGTGCCGCGGCGGTCACGGTCACCACCCCCAGCGGCACCACCAACGCCGTCACCTTCACCTACGTCGCCGCTCCCGCCCTCTCGGGTGTGTCGCCGAATCAGGGTCCGGTCTCCGGTGGGACGACGGTCACGTTGACGGGTGCGAACCTCTCCGGTGCGACGGTGGTGTCGTTCG
>NZ_JBVJAB010000004.1:0-3467 GCF_055591025.1 Streptomyces sp. NPDC041784 | reverse complement strand
CGTTCGGCGGGGTTGCGGCGTCCTCGTTCACCGTCAACAGCGCTACCCAGATCACGGCGGTCAGTCCGCCCCGCGCGGCCGGTGCCGCGGCGGTCAGGGTCACCACACCCCATGGCACCAGCAACCCCAACGATCCCAACGCGTTCTTCTTCTACGCCGCCCAGCCCTCGCTGACCGCCCTCACCCCCGCCTCCGGACCGACGGCGGGCGGCACCACGGTCACCGTCACGGGCGGCGACCTCCTCGGTGCGACAGCGGTGCGCTTCGGCGGGGTGGCGGCGGCCTCGTTCACCGTCGATTCCGCCACGCAGATCACCGCGGTGACCCCCAGCCGCGCGCCCGGTGCCACGGACGTCACGGTGACTACCCCAGGCGGCGTCAGCGGCCCCCTCGGCTACGTCTTCCTCGGTGCCCCCGTGCTGCTCTCCCTCGAACCCGATGAAGGACCGGCGAGTTCCGTCACGGTCGTCACACTGACCGGCACCGGCCTGGCGACCGCCACCAGTGTCCGGTTCGGAACCGTGACCGCGGCCTTCACCGTGGTCTCCCCGACGCAGATCACCGCCGACGCTCCGGCGGGCCCCGCCGGGCCGCTCTCCGTCCAGGTGACCACACCCGCGGGTACGAGCAACGGCCTGACGTACACGCGGGTGCCGGCGCCCAGCATCTGAGAAGCCGGGCCGGAGAGGCAGGACATGTCCCGCCTCTCCGGCTTCGGGGCGCCGACCCCCGTGGGGGCGGCGCCGGGCGGCGTCAGCCCAGACCGCTGTTGATCGCGCTCACCAGCTCTCCGTTGCCGGTGTCACCGCTGAACTCCCAGAAGAACGCGCCGCCCAGGCCCTGGTTCTTGGCCCAGGTCATCTTTCCGGCGATGGTCGCCGGGGTGTCGTAGGACCACCAGTTGGTGCCGCAGTAGGCGTACGCCGTGCCCGCGATGGTGCCGGTGGCCGGGCAGGACGTCTTGAGGACCTTGTAGTCCTCGATGCCCGCCTCGTAGGTGCCGGGTGCCGCGCCGGTCGCCGTGCCGCCGGGGGCGGCCTGGGTGACACCCGTCCAGCCGCGGCCGTAGAAGCCGATGCCGAGCAGGAGCTTGGCGGACGGGACGCCCTTCGCCTTGAGCTTGGCGATCGCGTCCGCGGAGTTGAAGCCCGCCTGCGGGATGCCGGAGTACGAGGTCAGCGGCGAGTGCGGGGCGGTCGGGCCCTGCGCGTTGAAGGCGCCGAAGTAGTCGTACGTCATCACGTTGTACCAGTCGGCGTAGGCCGAGGCGCCGCCGTAGTCGGCCGCGTCGATCTTGCCGCCGGAGGAGCCGTCGGCCGTGATGGCCGCGGTGACCAGGTAGTTCGAGCCGAACTCGGTGCGCAGGGCCTGCATCAGGTTCTTGAAGGCCGCGGCCCCCGAGGTGTCGCAGGTCAGACCGCAGGCGTTCGGGTACTCCCAGTCGATGTCGATGCCGTCGAAGACATCGGCCCAGCGCGGGTCCTCCACGACGGCCTTGCAGGACTTGGCGAAGGCGGTCGCGTTGGCCGCGGCCTGGGCGAAGCCGCCGGAGTAGGTCCAGCCGCCGAAGGAGTACAGCACCTTGATGTGCGGGTACTTGGCCTTCAGCTGGCGCAGCTGGTTGAAGTTGCCGCGCAGCGGCTGGTCCCAGGTGTCGGCGGTGCCGCTGACGGACTGGTCGGCGGTGTAGGCCTTGTCGTAGGCGGCGTAGGTGTCGTCGACGACGCACTGGCCGTTCTTGACGTTGCCGAAGGCGTAGTTGATGTGGGTGATCTTCGAGGCGGAGCCGGAGGTCACCAGGTTCTTGACGTGGTAGTTGCGGCCGTAGACGCCCCACTCGGTGAAGTAGCCGAGCTTGACCTTGCTGCCGGTGGGCGGCGGGTCGGTGGTGCCGCCGGTGGTGCGCACGGCGACCGCGCCGCTGGCCGGGCCGGTCTGGTCGGCCGTGTCCCGCGCCTGGACGGTGTAGGAGTAGGAGGTGCCGGCGGTGAGGCCGGTGTCGGTGTACGACGTGGTGGTCACCGTGGCGACCTTGGCGCCGTCGCGCAGGACGTCGTAGTTCTTGACGCCCTTGTCGTCGGTGGCGGCGGACCAGGTCAGCTTCGCCGAAGTGTTGGTGACGTCCGAGGCGGTGGGGGTGCCCGGAGCGGAGGGGGCGGCGTCGCCGGGCACCGTGGTGCCGTCACAACTGCCGCCGTTGAGCTTGCAGTTGGCGGGGGAGCCGGTGCCCGCGCCGTTGAAGCCGAAGGAGACGGTGGCGCCGGGGGCCAGCGTGCCGTTCCAGGACTTGTTCTTGGCGGTCCAGTGGGTGCCGGAGGAGGTGACGTCGGCGTCCCAGGCGGAGGTGACGGACGTGCCGGAGGGGAAGTCCCACTCGACCGTCCAGGAGCTGATCGAGGTGGTGCCGGTGTTCTTCACCGTCCACTTGCCCTCGAAGCCGGTGCCCCAGTCCGAGGCCTTGGTGTAGGTGGCGGTGGCGGAGGTGGCGGCCTGGGCGGGGCTCGCGAGACCGACGAGTCCGGCCAGCGGGAGCAACAGGGTCGCGAACCCTGCCGCGGCTCTGTGTCTGAAGCGCATTCTGCGCCTCCTATGGGGAGTTGGGGGGCGTGACTGAGCCTTCACGCCCACAGTGCCGCGAGAATAGAAAGGTCTGGACCACGGGTCAAGAGGTCTGGACCACTCTCGTATACGGCTGGCCCCCCTACGGCTGGCCCCCCTACGGCTGGACCCCCAACTCCTGCGCCAACACCGCCGCTTGAACCCGGCTGCGCAGCCCCAGCTTCGCCAGCAACCGGCTGACGTGCGTCTTCACGGTGGCCTCCGCCATGTCGAGCCGCTGGGCGATCCCCGCGTTGGACAGGCCCTCCCCGAGGCAGGACAGCACCTCGCGCTCGCGCCGGGTGAGGGTGCCGAGGACCGCCGGGTCGGCCCCCGGTCCGCGCACCGGCCCGGCCGCGAACTCGGCGATCAGCCGGCGGGTGACGGCCGGGGCGATCAGCCCCTCCCCGCCCGCCACGGTACGCACCGCCGCGATCAGGTCCCGGGCCTCGGTGTTCTTCAGCAGGAAACCAGCCGCCCCGGCCCGGAGCGCCCCGAACACGTACTCGTCGAGGTCGAAGGTGGTCAGGACGAGGACGTCCGCGAGGTTCTCCGCGACGACCTGCCGGGTCGCCGCCACCCCGTCCAGCCGCGGCATCTGCACATCCATCAGCACCAGGTCCGGCCGCAGCTCCCGGGCCAGCGCCACCGCCCGCTCCCCGTCCGCCGCCTCCCCGACCACCTCGATGTCGGGCGCGCTGCGCAGGATCAGCACCAGCCCGGCGCGTACGGCGGACTGGTCCTCGGCGACCAGGACACGGATGGGCGGGCCGCTCATGCGGGGTCCTTAAGAATGTTGGCGGTCCGGGAGGACCGGGTGTGGCTGATGCGAGGTTGCCGCTGATGGCTCAAGGAGAATGGCCGCCCGG
>NZ_JBVJAB010000003.1:529169-624509 GCF_055591025.1 Streptomyces sp. NPDC041784 | reverse complement strand
TGGAAGGAGCCGGTGGAGTTCATGCACCACTGCAGCACCAAGTGGGCGACCTACCTGATGAGCCTCAAGAAGCTGGTCGAGACCGGCAAGGGCGAGCCCTCCCCGCACGACGTGCAGATCAGCAACTGGCACTAGACCGTGTCCTTCTGATCGCCGGCAGGCCGTGCCCGGGGGCGATGGCGGGATCACCGCCCAACGGCATGAGCCTCTCGGCGAAGTCGGTGAACACCATCGTCGTGTCGAGCCGCACCTCCTCGTACCGCTCGGCGAGGCCGAGGAACTCCTCGTGCTCGGGCGTCCCCGGATGCGCGACGATCAGCCGCAGCCGGGGATGCCGGGCCGGCACCCGCGCGATCGGGTCAGGGCCGGTGTGCCGGCCCGGGGCAGGTCCGGATCCGCAGTGGATCACCACGGGAACGCGCGCATCGGCCGGCAACCCCCATGCCTGCTCCAGGAGTTCGCCGGCCGGGTCGTACGCGCGCCAACGGCTCGTACCGAGGCCTGCTGATCGAGCACGCGTGTGCTGGTCCCGCCCTGCCCGCCGACCTTGTGGCGGCGGCCCTCCGCATCCGGAACGGCTGACGCTCCGGTGTGGACGGCCACCCTTGCGGACTGCCCCCGGGGTTGAGCGACATCCCCGGGGGCGAGAGCAACGCGCTCTTCAGGACGCGGCCGCCCACGGCGTGGGACGTCAGTCGCTCGCGAGAGTGAACACGTGGAGATCCGCGTGGTGAGGCAGCTTCACGCTCGTGATCGTCCTGCCGTCCGGAGCCGTGAACGGCCTGGTGGCGAACACGTAGGTGGTCACCGGGTCCTTGTCCGCACCCGCGACATTGCGGTACGCGGTTCTGGCGACGACCACGTTGCCGTACTGGACGGTGCCGCCGCCTCCGCCGACGGTCCAGTCCGTGAAGGAGAGGTCGATCGATTCGGTGGCGCCGTCGGAGTAGGTGACCGTGGCGGTGGTCCGCTGGTTGCCGTTGACCGCACTGCCGACGAAGGACAACTTCGTGGCGCCGGACGGGAGGTCGAGTGTCTGGTCGGTGGCGGAGACGTTGTCGGGTCGCCCGTTCGGCGAAGCGGGCCAGGTGAAGGTCAGCCCCTCCACCGTGCCCCGGCCGCCGGGCGTGAGGCCGGCGGCCGCGAGGGCCTGACGGGAGTAGCTCCAGCCGCCGCCGTCGTAGTCGGCCTCGTCATGGTCGCCCGCGTCGTCCGAGACACCGGTGTTGTTGTAGGCCGCGAGCAGAGTGCCGGGGGCGGCGACGGTCAGGGCCACGGGTTGCACGTACGAGGTGTCGCCCGAGGTCACCGTGACCTTCACGTCGTAGAAGCCCTGCCGCGTGTCCTGCGCGGCGATGAGGGTGATCTCCTGGGCGCCGTCGACGACGGTTCCCTCGGCGGGAGTCGCCGTGACGCCGTCCGGGGTCTCCACCCGGAAGCGCACCTCGGGCCCCGTGCCGCCGCTCAGTGACAGAGCGCGGATGCCGGCTTTCGTCCGCTCGCCCGGTGCGAGCGTCGCCGTCGTCGGGCCGACGCCGATCTGGTACGGCTGCTCCCCCGCGCGGAAGGAGGGCGGGGCGTCGGTGGGGTCGCTCCCCCAGCTTCGGTCCGGGGTGCGGGAGAGCGTGTAGTCGAGCCTTCCGCCGTCCCGCACGAGGGACGCCGGCAGCCAAGGGCGTTCGCTGGTCCGGCCGTTGACCTTCAGGGAGCGGATGTAGGGCGCGTCGGCGGCGGCACCCGGCGCGCGCACGGAGATGTCGTTGTCGTGCGGACGATCGATCTCGATGCGGGGGAACAGCGCTGAGGCCAGGACGAGTTCGGCCCGGGACGGCACCTGCGGGTACATGCCGAGCGCCGAGAAGACGTACCAGGACGACATCGCGCCGAGGTCGTCGTTGCCGGGGATGCCTCCGGGCGCCGTCGACCACAGCGCGCTCATCGCGGCACGGACGGTCTCCTGGGTCTTGTGGGGCGCGCCCGCGTAGGCGTACAGGTAGGGGACGTTGATCGACGGTTCGTTGTCCATCTCGGACTTGTCACCGCCGCTGCCGGTGAAGGCCCAGTCGCCGTCGGCGTCGTGGAAGAAGGTGTCGAGGCGGGCGAGCGCCTTGTCCGTGCCGCCCATCGCGGCGAACAGGCCGGCGGGATTGTGCTGCACCATCCACGTGTACTGGGCGGCCGTCCCCTCGACGAACCCGTTGCCGGTGGCCGGGGTGAAGCCGGTGACCCAGCTGCCGTCGGCCTTGCGGTTGGCGATGTACCCGCCGCTCGGGTCGGCGGCGATGTTGAAGTTGTTCTGCCACCACTGGGACCGGCGGGCGAAGTCGGCGGCGGTCTTCTTCCGGCCGGCCGCCGCGGCGAGCTGGGACAGGGCGAAGTCGGCGCCGGACATCTCCAGCGTCTCGGCGGCCCCGCCCCAGGCGTTGGAGACGGACGGCATGTAGTGGAGGCCGAGGTACTTGTCGAGCGAGGGCCGCTGGCCGACGGACAGCACCGGCTTGCCCGCCGACGACAGATCCTGCTGTGTCGGCTCGGTCGCCGCCTCGACCAGTGAGGACAGCGCGCCGCGCAGGTCGAAGTCCGTTCCGCCGAAGGCGCGGATGCCGGCCAGGGCGGCCGGTGAGGGGTCGCCGTTCATGACGTGCGTGCCGCCGGCGCCGTGCAGCCAGCGGTCCCAGATGCCGCCGTTCTGCCGGGCGAACTCGTACAGTGACTGCGCGATGTCCGATCCCGTGCGCGGGTCGAGCAGGGTGAGCAGCTGCACCTGGTCCCGGTACACGTCCCAGCCGGAGAAGGTGCCGTACTGGGCCCGGTGGCCGTGCGGGACGGTGTGCACCTCGCCGTCGCTGCCGCGGTATCTGCGGTCGGCGTCGCTGATCACGTTCGGGTGCAGGAGCGCGTGGTAGAGCGCGGTGTAGAAGGTGGTGCGCTCGGCCTCGGTGCCGCCGCCGACCCGGATGGCGTCGAGCCGTTCGCGCCAGGCACGGCGAGCGGCGTCCTTGACCCCGTCGAAAGTCCGGCGAGGGGGGTTCTCCTTGGCGAGGTTGGCGGCGGCACCGGCCTGACTCACGTACGAGACGCCGACCTTGACGTTCACCGGACCGGATCCCGGCTCGAACTCGACGTATCCGCCGGCGCCCTTGCCCGCGACCGGTCGCCCGCCCGACGAGAAGCCGCCGGTGCCCCCGCTCGCCGACATGGAGCCCGGGCTCAGCGTGTCGTCCTTCCAGGTGCCGGTGGCCTTGAACGCGCGGTCGAAGCGGGCGGTGAAGTGCAGGGTGTAGTAGGCGCGTCGGCCTTCAGGATCGAGGTAGCCGCAGAAGTTGCCGGAGGTGACCGAGCCGGAGACCGTACGCGTCGCCGGGTCGATGGTGACCGTCGAATCGGTCGAGCCGACCTCGGAGTTGGCGGTGCGGATCAGCAGGGACGCGGGCTTGCCGTCCGGGTAGGTGAAGCGGGCCGAGCCCGTGCGGGCCGTCGCCGTGAGGTCGGCGGTCACTCCGGAGGCGAGGCCGACCTTGTAGTGACCGGGCTCGGCCGACTCGTCGGCATGGCTGAAGTCGGAGGCGTAGACGGCGTCCTTGGTGTCGCTCGCGGGCGACGAGGCGACCTCACCCACGTACGGGAAGAACGGGATGTCGCCACTGCCGCCCGCACAGCCCGTACCGGACATGTGAGTGAGGCTGAAACCGCGGATACGCGTGGCGTCGTAGTGGTAGCCGCCGGGTGCGGCGGTGCGGGTGGCGTCGCCTCTGGTGTTCTCCGGGCTGAACGAGAACATGCCGAAGGGGGTGACGGCGCCGGGAAAGACGTTGCCGCCGTTCCTGGTGCCGATGAGCGGATCGACGTAGGGGGTGGGGTCCTCGACGAGACCTGGCGGTGCGGCGGACTCCGCCAGGGCGGGGGTGGCACCGGTGGCCGCCAGGACGGCGGCCAGCAGCAGAGACATCGGACGGAAGCGCATGACGCGGCCCCGCCTCCTTCGGACGGGTCGCGCACCACAGGTCGCACAAGCCGCAGGGACAGTAGCGCGCGCCACGCCTGCCGCGAAAGGGTGCGGGTGCCGTTGCCCGACACCCTTGACATCGTTGTCCACGGAGACGGTAGAGTCATGTACAGACCAACCCCCTGACCGTTGTCGTGCACCGAACGTCGCCACAAGCCCCCCTTTGGCAGACCAGTCGTTCGACCTGGCCATGACGGCCCTCGTCCGTCACCACATCGACGCACGCGGCCGACTTCTCGCGGGAACTCCCCGCATGCTGGGGCCAGGCGGAACTCTCCTCGTGTCCACCACCCGCTCCACGCACCGCGGCCTCGATCAGCGGCGCGGCCGTCGCGGCGAACGGGCCGGCGCAGTTCATCACGGCGGCCGCGCCGTGCAGCGCGCGGCCGAGCGCGGCCGGGTCGTCGGCCGACGCCCGCCGCGCCTCCTACTCCGGAAGTGTCCGCGCCGGCGCCGACAGCTTGCCCGCTTCGCCCTCGACGGCACCGACCACCGCGGCCACCACGAGCAGAACACCGCCATCGCCGCCTACGTGCGCCGGCACAACGCCCAGGCCGGGCCGAAGACCGACTTCGCCCCGGACTCGCCGATCCGCACCTGGACCGAGTACCCGGCCGAGGCAGCCTGAAGAGCCCTCACTCCTCCGGCAGTTCCACGATCACCAATGTGCCCCGGCTCCCGGGGCGGACCGCGTGTGCAGATCCCGCCGCCACCATGAACAGCTCGCCCGCCTGCACCGACACCGGCATGCCGTCCACCTCCAGCTCCAGCCGGCCATCGAGGACCAGCAGAGCCTCGGCGGCTCCATGACTCTCCTCCTCGACCGGCAACTCGTCCATGCGCAGTACCTTCACGCAGACCGCCCCCACCATGCCCAGCCTGCGAGAACTCCACGCCTCCGGCAGGCCGGCCGCCGTCTCCGCAAGGTCGACCGCACTCATGGCACACCCCTCCTCACGGGCCGGTCGGTCACGCCGAACGGGCCCGCACATAAAGATCAATGGATGCCCTGAAAGCTACCTGACCAGGAAAAACAAGTGGTCGACCGTTTGGCAAAGCCTGCCGCCGGGTCCAGAGCGAAGCCAACCCCCGGCGCACGCCAGAGGCTCATCCATGACCCGGCCAACGATCCGAGACGAGCCACTGGTTCTCCGCGACCGGCCGGATCCCGGCGAGCATGTCGTTCAGCGACCGGGTCGCCCGCGCCACGACCTGCCCGGGACGCACGACCTGCACCAGCCCGTCCGCGGTCTCGTCGCGCCGCCCGCCCCGGACACGGGCAACTCGACCGGACACGCCGTGCTTCCCCCTTCGCGACACCTGTGGAGGAGGCGATCGCGGGCTCGGGCGAGGACCGCCACCCGCCGCTCGACGGCACACGGGGAACGTCGTCAGTACGCCCCGAACGACCAGAAGACGCCCACTTCGTCGTCGGTTACCGCGATCAGGCCCAGGTCCTCGAAGAGGTCGAGGCCGTTGAGGTACTCGGAGGTCAGGAAGCCATGGGATTCAGTGCCCTGGAGGCCCGCTGCGAGGAAGTCCGGGGCGGGGTCAGAGGCGGCGGCCGTCGCGCTCTGCGCTCGTGGCGGCGGTGCAGGCGTCGGCATCCGGCGGGCCAGGCCATCGCGCATTCGAGGGTCCAACGGTGCCGACCCAGCCGCCGGCCGGCTCCGTTTGCCCTTGCGGGCGATGCGGGGTGCGATGCCACGACCGCGTCACCAGCGTCGTAGGTGGTGTAGTTGCGGCCCCTTGTCACCGTGGAGTGTGCCGGGCCGGCTCGCCGTCGGCCACGGCGGGAGCGCATCGGCAGGATGCCCTGTACGAGCGGGATGAGGGCCTGGCTGTCGTGCCGGTTCGCGCCGGGGCCGCCGACGGGCAGGGGCAGACCGGTTCGCGCGGGGGCCGGGCGACGGACAGGGGCAGACCGGTTCGCTCGGTGATCGAGTGGATCTTCGAGGCTTACGTGCCGCGATCGGGCGGAGGGCGGCCGGCCGGCGGCTCCCGCCGCCGGGCCGTGATTCCCGGGAGTCCGGCCCGGCCCCACGCCGGCCGATCGTCCGGACAACCGGCTGAGAGCTGCGGGGTGCTCTGCGTGTTCTCTCCGCCGCGCGAGCCCGGTGCGCGACCATACGGACGCCGACGAAGAAGAGCCGACAAAGGAACCACGGAGACAGGAAGAAAGGGCGGACGTGTCCGGCAGCGAGAGCGAGAACCCAGCAATCCCCTCCCCCACCCCCACGTCGACCCGGCCCAGGACGAACCGGGACTGGTGGCCGCATCAACTGGACCTCCAGGTGCTCCATCAACATTCGCCCCGCTCCGATCCGATGGGCGAGGATTTCGACTACGCGAAGGAGTTCGCGACCCTCGACCTCGACGCCCTGAAGCGGGACGTCTTCGAGGTGATGACGGCGTCCCAGGACTGGTGGCCCGCCGACTACGGCCACTACGGGCCGCTGTTCATCCGGATGAGCTGGCACGCCGCCGGGACGTACCGCATCGCCGACGGCCGGGGCGGCGGCGGTTCCGGCGCGCAGCGCTTCGCCCCCCTCAACAGCTGGCCGGACAACGCGAGTCTCGACAAGGCCCGCCGTCTGCTCTGGCCGGTCAAACAGAAGTACGGCCGGAAGATCTCCTGGGCCGACCTCCTGGTGTTCGCCGGTAACTGCGCCATGGAGTCGATGGGCTTCCAGACGTTCGGGTTCGGCTTCGGACGCGAGGACATCTGGGAACCCGAGGAGATCTTCTGGGGGTCCGAGGACACCTGGCTCGGGGACGAGCGCTACAGCGGCGACAGGGAACTCACCGGCCCTCTGGGCGCCGTGCAGATGGGCCTGATCTACGTCAACCCGGAGGGGCCCAACGGCAATCCGGATCCGATGGCGGCCGCCAGGGACGTCCGTGAGACGTTCGGGCGTATGGCGATGAACGACGAGGAGACGGTCGCACTCATCGTCGGCGGCCACACGTTCGGCAAGTGTCACGGCGCGGTCGATCCCTCGTACCTGGGCCCGGAGCCCGAGGCCGCGCCCCTGGAGCAGCAGGGCCTCGGCTGGCGCAACACCCACGGCAGCGGGGCGGGCTCCGACGCGCTCACCAGCGGGCTGGAGGGGGCGTGGACCACCGAGCCCACGCGGTGGGACAACGGATACCTGGACAACCTGTTCCGGTACGACTGGGAACTGACGACCAGTCCCGCCGGCGCGCAGCAGTGGACTCCCACGGACGCCTCGGCCCAGAGCACCGTGCCCGACGCGCACGATCCGTCGAAGCGGCACGCCCCGATGATGCTGACCACGGACCTCGCACTGAAGGTGGACCCGGTCTACGGACCGATCGCCAGACGGTTCCACGAGAAGCCGGACGACCTGGCCGTGGCGTTCGCCAAAGCCTGGTACAAGCTGCTGCACCGCGACATGGGGCCCCTCTCGCGCTACCTCGGCCCGTGGGTCCCCGAGCCGCAGCTGTGGCAGGACCCGGTCCCCGCCGTCGACCACGACCTGGTCGCCGACGCGGACGTCGCCGCCCTGAAGGGCACGATCCTCGCCTCGGGTCTGTCCCTCCCCCAGCTGGTCACCACCGCCTGGGCGGCGGCGGCGAGCTTCCGCGGCACCGACAAGCGGGGCGGGGCCAACGGGGCCCGGATCCGGCTCGCACCGCAGAAGGACTGGGAGGTCAACGACCTGCCCGAGGTGACCGAGGTGCTGCGGACCCTGGAGCGGATCCAGCAGGACTTCAACGGCTCGCAGACCGGCGGCAAGAATGTCTCGCTCGCCGACCTGATCGTCCTGGGCGGGTGCGCCGCTGTCGAGCGGGCCGCGAAGAACGCCGGGCACGCCATCACGGTCCCGTTCGCGCCGGGCCGCACGGACGCCTCGCAGGAGCAGACCGACACGGAGTCGTTCGCCGTGCTCGAACCCCGGGCGGACGGGTTCCGCAACTACGTCCGGGCGGGAGAGAAGCTGTCCCCGGAGACCCTCCTGCTGGACCGCGCCAATCTGCTGACGCTGACCGCTCCCGAGATGACGGTCCTGGTCGGCGGCATGCGGGTCCTGAACACCGGCTTCGGCGGAGTCCCGCACGGCGTCCTCACCCACCGGCCGGAGTCGTTGACCAACGACTTCTTCGTCCATCTCCTCGGCATGGGCACGGTGTGGAAGGCCTCGGCCTCGGACGCGAACGTGTTCGAGGGCCGGGACCGCGCCACCGGCGAGGTCAGGTGGACCGCCACCGCCGTGGACATCGTCTTCGGCGCGCACTCCCAACTGCGCGCCCTCGCCGAGATCTACGCGTCCGCGGACGCGGGCGAGAAGTTCGTACGGGACTTCGTGGCGGCGTGGGACAAGGTGATGAACCTCGACCGGTTCGACCTGCGCTGAGCCCGCCGGGCCGGCCCGCCGTCACCCGTTCCCGTAGTCCTCGACCAGGTAGGCGATGAGGGCGCTCAGGGCATCGGCGCGGTGCCGGTCCTCGCGCTGGTCCCGCAGGACCCGGTCGACCGACCGGAGCCGGCCCAGCGCGGCCGGCTCGCCGTCCCCCACCTCTTCGACCACCGGCCGGGTGATCAGGTCCAGGCACTCGGTGAGCAGCCGGCGCGTGGCGGGGGACGGCGGGCCGGGATCGGGGGCGGCGAGGCCCGTGGTGAGGTGGCGGGCCGGGTCGGTCAGGCTCCAGCCGACGACGGCGCCTCGCTGGACGAGGAGCGCCTGGCCGGGGGGCGATGCCGACCCCGGCCTCCAGCCATCTGGACGGTGTTCCCCAGGGCGTCGGTCACCGACGTGAGCCGACCGGCGTCGTCGCAGGTGGAGCGGGTCGGGATCACCTTACGGCGATGACGCGTCCACGGGTTGCGGGACCTCTTCCGCTCCCCGGGACCTGTCGTCACGACGGCGGCGACCAGCCTGCGCATCCGCCGCCACCGGCCTCCGCGACCGTCGCCACCAGGACGTGCACATCGATTCGATGCATATATCGATTCGATGTGAACCGTGAGACGATGTCCTCATGCTGGAACTCGCGATCCTGGGATTCCTCGCCGAAGGGCCCCTGCCGGGGCATGAACTGCGCCGCCGTGTCGCCCACCTGACCGGCTACACCCGCCCGGTGAGCGACGGCAGCCTCTACCCGGCCATCAGCCGTCTCGCCAAGGCGGGCCTGCTGGAACGGCGGGCCGACCCGCGCGCGGGCACCGCCCGGTACGTGCTCAGCCTGACCGACGCGGGCCGTGCCGAGATGCTGGACCGTCTGCGCGAGCCGGCCGACCACGAGATCACCGACTTCGCGCGGTTCCACACGGTGCTGTCCTTCCTCTCCTTCCTCCCCGATGTCGCGGAACAGCACGCGGTACTGCGCCGACGCCTCGCGTTCCTGGAGGAACCGGCGAGCTTCTTCTACGACGGGGAGCGGCCGCTGCGCGCCGAGGAGGTCGCCGACCCCTACCGGCGCGGCATCCTCCTCACCGCCCGCGCGACCAGCCGCGCCGAACGCACCTGGCTCCGCGAAGTCCTGGGCGAGGAACCGCCCACGTTCTCCTGACACGCCCCCGGAGGTACTTCCATGCTCGCGTCCTGGTACGACGGACAGGGCCCCGCCGCCGACGTCCTGCGCGTCGGTGAACTGCCCGATCCCCACCCCGGCCCCGGCGAGGTACGCGTCCGCGTCACCGTCTCCGGCGTCAACCCCGGCGACACCAAGAAGCGGGGCGGCTGGCTCGGCTCCTCGATGCCCCACCCGCGCGTGATCCCGCACAGCGACGCCGCCGGTGTCATCGACGAGGTGGGCGAGGGTGTCGACGCCCGCCGCGTGGGGCAGCGGGTATGGGTCCACGGCGCGCAGTCCTACCGGGCGTTCGGCACCGCCGCCCAGTACACCGTCGTACCCGATGAGAAGGCCGTGCGGCTCCCCGACCACCTCGGCGACGACCTCGGCGCGAGCCTCGGTATCCCCGGGATCACCGCGCATCGCGCCGTGTTCGCGGACGGACCGGTCGACGGCCGGATCGTGCTCGTGCACGGAGTGCTCGGCGGCGTCGGCTCACTGGCCGCCCAGCTCGCCCGCTGGGGCGGGGCCGTCGTCATCGGCACCGTCCGGCGCACCGGCGACCTCACGCACGTCGACCCGGCCGTCGTCTCCCACGCCGTCGCCCTGGACGCCGACGACCCGGCGGCGGCGATCCGCGCGTACGCGCCCGACGGCGTGCACCGCGTCGTCGAGGTGTCCCTGTCGGCCAACGCCGACCTGGACAACGCGGTCACCACGCTCGACGCCGTCATCGCCGCCTACGGAACCCACGCCGACCGCACCGAACTCCCCTTCTGGCCGCTGCTGTTCAACAACGTCACCCTGCGCCTGCTCGGCAGCGACGACTTTCCGGCCGAGGCCAGACGGCAAGCGGCCCGCGACCTCACCGCGGCCGCCGCGGTCGGCGCGCTGACCGTGGACGTCGGGGACCGGTACCCGCTGGAGGACATCGCCAAGGCCCATGAGCGGGTCGACGCGGGCGGGCGCGGGCGGGTACTGGTCACCGTGCCGGGATGAGGGGCCTGCGAGAGTCGTGAGGGGGAGAGGCCCGCGAGGAGGAGGGGGACCAGTACCGCGGTATCAGTCGCGGTGCGCCGATTCGGTTCCGCAGGAGGCAGGGAGCGCCAAGAACCGCTCCTGGCTTGAGATCAAGGGTCGATCGGGCCCCGCTCACGCAATGATCTCTTCTCGACCGGGACGGCTCGCCTTCCGGCGACGACGTCTCTTCCTGATGATGTGGATCGCCGTCCTGGCCGCCGTGGGCGTCGCGGGCGACGGCGAGCAGGACGGGGGCGCGGCCGAAGTCCGGGTCGATCTCCGCCCAGGACAGCAGGGCGTGGTGGCCGTCCGCGCCGGTCACGGCGATCAGGAAGCGCAGCCGGTCCTTGCGGTGGGCCGGGTCGAAGCCGGGGCCGGCGTCCGCGAGCACGTCGTGCAGCAGCGGCCCGGTGAAGCGGTGGTGCCGGATGCCGCTGGTGGCGCACCCGAAGCTGACCGCGACCCGCCGCTGGGGCCAGGAGCGCAGATCGGCGACGGTCAGCCGGGACGGCCGGGCCAGGTCACCGGTGAGGACGACCTCCGCCGCGGTGCCGGCGGCCGCGAGGGACTGGGTCACGGGCTACCACCTCCAGGATGACCGTACCCGGGCACGGCATCCGTACAAACGCACATACCAGCCTCACGTGCCCATGATCCTGCTCATGCGATGCGACTAAGGACTTACACCTTGCATATGCGGCAGTATGCTCGTCGTACGCGCAGCCGGCCGGGAGGCGGCCTGCGAGGTTCGTGAGAGGGAGTAGATCCGTGATGACCCGTTCCGCGCGCCGGACCCGTCGCACCCTTCGGACGGCCGGTGCCGGAGCCGCCGCGCTGCTGGCCCTGAGCGCCTGCTCTTCCGACGGCTCGGACTCCTCCGCGTCGGGCTCCTCCGCGTCCTCGTCGGCCGCCGCCTCGGACGAGCTGTCCGGCGAGGTGACCGTCTTCGCCGCCGCCTCGCTGAAGGAGAGCTTCACGACGCTGGGCGCGGAGTTCGAGAAGGCCCACCCGGGGACGAAGGTGACCTTCAGCTTCGGCGGCAGCGACTCCCTCGCCGCGAGCATCACCGGCGGCGCCCCGGCCGATGTGTTCGCCTCGGCCAGCCCCAAGACGATGAAGATCGTCACGGACGCGGGGGACGCCTCCGGCACGCCCGCCACCTTCGTGCGCAACCAGCTGGAGATCGCCACCCTGCCGGGCAACCCCGACAAGATCGCCTCGCTCAAGGACCTCACCAGGTCCGGTCTGAAGGTCGTGCTGTGCGACAAGGAGGTGCCGTGCGGTGCCGCCGCGCAGAAGGCCCTCGACGCCGGCAAGCTGAAGCTCACCCCGGTCTCCTACGAGCAGGACGTCAAGTCCGCCCTGACCAAGGTCGAGCTGAAGGAGGCCGACGCGGCCGTCGTCTACAAGACCGATGTGAACGCCGCGGGTGACAAGGTGGAGGGCGTGGAATTCCCCGAGTCGGCCGACGCCGTCAACGACTACCCGATCACCCTGCTCAAGGACTCGAAGAACCCCGCGGCCGCCGCGGCGTTCATCGCGCTGGTGCGGTCGGCCGAGGGCCAGAAGGTCCTGACCGAGGCCGGGTTCCTCCAGCCGTGACCTCCCCGCACGACACGTCCGCCGGCGTGGCCGACACCCTGACGGGCGGCCCACGGCGCGGGCGTCCCCGGAGCCTCGCCGGCCGTGGCGTACCGCTCCCGCTGCTGGTGCCCGCGCTGCTGGGGCTGGTGTTCCTGGTGCTGCCGCTGGTCGCGCTGCTGGTGCGCACTCCCTGGAGCAGTCTGTCGGGCCAGCTGACCAGTCCCGAGGTGTGGCAGGCGCTCCGGCTGTCCCTGGTCTGCGCCACCGCGGCCACCGCCGTGAGCCTGGTGCTCGGGGTGCCGCTGGCCTGGCTGCTGGCCCGGGTCGAGTTCCCCGGCCGCGGGCTGGTCCGGGCCCTGGTCACGTTGCCGCTGGTGCTGCCCCCGGTGGTCGGCGGTGTGGCACTGCTGATGGCGCTCGGCCGCAACGGGGTCGTCGGTAAGTGGCTCGACGCGTGGTTCGGGATCACCCTGCCCTTCACCACCGCCGGGGTCGTGGTCGCCGAGGCGTTCGTGGCCATGCCGTTCCTCGTCATCAGTGTCGAGGGCACCCTGCGCGCCGCCGACCCGCGCTACGAGGAGGCGGCCACCACCCTGGGCGCGTCCCGCTTCACCGCGTTCCGCCGGGTCACGCTGCCGCTGATCGCCCCGGGCGTGGCGGCGGGCGCCGTACTGGCCTGGGCGCGGGCCCTCGGCGAGTTCGGGGCGACCATCACCTTCGCCGGCAACTTCCCCGGCCGTACGCAGACCATGCCGCTGGCCGTCTACCTCGCCCTCCAGAGCGACCCGGAGGCCGCGATCGCCCTCAGCCTGGTGCTGCTGGCCGTGTCGATCGCCGTACTCGCGGGGCTGCGCGACCGCTGGGTCACGGCCTCATGAACACCACCCGGGACAGCGCCACGCGAGACGATCTCCCCATGACCGCCCCCGGTACCCAGGGCCTCGACGCCCGCCTCGTCGTCGACCGCGGTGCCTTCCGCCTCGACGTGGCGCTCACCGTCACGCCCGGCGACGTCGTCGCCCTCCTCGGCCCCAACGGCGCCGGCAAGACCACCGCGCTGCGCGCCCTCGCCGGTCTCGTCCCGCTCACCGACGGCCACCTCCGCCTCGACGGCGCCGAGTTGGACCGTACGCCACCGGAGGCCCGCCCGGTCGGGGTCGTCTTCCAGGACTACCTGCTCTTCCCGCATCTCACCGCCCTCGACAACGTGGCGTTCGGACCGCGCTGCCACGGCGCCACCAAGGCGGAGGCCCGCGCCCTGGCCGCGCGATGGCTGGACCGTATGGGGCTGGCCGAGCACGCGGGCGCCAAGCCGCGCCGGCTGTCCGGCGGCCAGGCCCAGCGCGTCGCCCTCGCCCGCGCCCTGGCCACCCGGCCCCGGCTGCTGCTGCTCGACGAGCCGCTGGCGGCGCTGGACGCCCGCACCCGGCTGGAGGTGCGGGCCGAACTGCGGCGCCATCTCGCCGAGTTCGAGGCCGTCGCCGTCCTGGTCACGCACGATCCGCTCGACGCGATGGTGCTCGCCGACCGGCTGGTCGTCGTCGAGGACGGCCGGACCGTGCAGGAGGGCACGCCGTCCGACATCGCCCGCCATCCGCGCACCGACTACATCGCCCGGCTGGTCGGTCTGAACCTCTACCAGGGCCGGGCCGAGGGGCACACGGTACGGCTCGACGCCGGTCCGAGCCTCACGACGACGGAGGATCTGTCCGGACCGGTGTTCGTGGCGTTCCCGCCGAGCGCGGTCACCCTGCACCGTGAGCGCCCGACGGGCACCAGCGCCCGCAACCTCTGGCGCTGCGAGGTGGCCGGCCTGGAGACCCACGGCGACCAGATCCGCGCCGACCTGACCGGCGAACTGCCGCTGGCCGCCGACCTCACCACGGTCGCCGCCGCCGAACTCGGCCTGCACCCCGGCACCGGGGTCTGGGCGACCGTCAAGGCCGCCCAGACCCACGCCTACCCCGTGTGAGAGACCGGTTTCAGCGCACGTGCGGCACAGCCGAGGGGCGACGGTGCACGTACGGGGGCGGCGGCTCGGCGGGGCCCGCGTCGGCCAGGGCGCGGACGAGATGGTGGTCGGGCGAGAGGGCGCACGCCGGGTCGGTGCGGGCGGCGTCGCCGGTGAGGGCGTACGCCTGGCAGCGGCAGCCGCCGAAGTCCTCCTCCCGGCGGGGGCAGGTGCCGCAGGGGCCGGTCATCCAGGCGGTGCCGCGGAAGCGGTCGAACGCCGGGGAGTGGTCCCAGATCCAGTCGAGCGGACGGTCCCGGACGTTGGGCGGGTCGAGGTCGGGCAGGGACGCGGCGGCCGGGCAGGGCAGGGCCGTGCCGTCGGGGGTGACGGTGAGCGAGACCGCTCCCCAGCCGCCCATGCAGGGCTTGGCGACGCCGTCGAAGTAGTCGGGCACGACCCAGACCAGTTCGACCTGGCCCGCGAGCCGCTCCCGGCGGTCGTCGACGGTCTCCCGGGCGCGGGCCAGCTGGTCGCGGGTGGGCAGCAGCGCGGCCCGGTTGAGCAGACCCCAGCCGTAGAACTGGGTGTTGGCCAGCTCGATACGGTCCACGCCCCAGGACACGCCCAGGTCGATGAGGGCGCCGATCGCGTCGAGGTTGTCGCGGTGCAGCACCACGTTGAGGCCGAGCGGGAGCCCGGCCGCGCGGACCAGGGCCGCGGCCCGTTCCTTGGCCGCGAAGGAGGACGGACGGCCGGCGATCCGGTCGTTGGCGGCGGCCTCGGCGTGCTGGACGGAGAGCTGGACGCTGCGCAGTCCGGCGGCCCGCAGCGCGCTCAGCCGGGCCTCGTCCAGGCCGGTGCCGCTGGTCACCAGCTGGGTGTAGACGCCGGCCGCCTCGGCGGCGGCGACGATCCGCTCCAGGTCGGGCCGCAGCAGCGGCTCACCGCCGGAGAGATGGGTGTGGACGACGCCCAGCGCGGCCGCCTGGCCCAGCACGTCCGCCCACTCGTCGGCGGTCAGTTCGGCCGAACGGCGGGCCAGTTCCAGCGGGTTGGAGCAGTAGGGGCAGTGCAGCGGGCACGCGTGGGTGAGTTCGGCGAGCAGCGCCCAGGGGCGGGGCTGGATCGCCGGTGCGGCGGCGGGCGGGGGCACGGTCATGTGAGCCAGCCCTCCTGGCGCAGCCGGTCGAGGAAGGGCGGTACCTCGTCGGCGACCGGGGCGCCGGGGTGGCGCTCGGCCAGCGCGTCGACGATCCCGCGCACGGTCCGGGTGCCGTCGCACAGGCCGACGACCTGTCCGGCATGCCCCTGAAGGACGACGACCCGTTCGGGCAGGACCAGCAGGTCCGTGCCGCGCACCCGGTCGTGACGCAGCATCAGGGCGGGGGCGAGGGCGGGGCACCAGGCGCGGTCGGCCACGGACGTCATCCCTGTCCCCGCCGGGTGTCCCGCCACGGCCGGACGTCCAGCACCGGGACGCCGTTCTCCGGCGCCGGGCGGGTCTCCGGTCGCGGCCGCGGGTCGGATGCCGGACGGCCGGTGCGCCAGGGGCGCAGGTCCGGCTCCGGGTGGGCAGGGCGGCGGGCGTCCGGCTCCGGGTGCCGGGGCGGCACCTGCGGGGCGGCCGGCTCCGGATGTTCGTTCCGCCAGGGCCGCGTGTACACCGCCGTCCTCCGGCCGGGCGTCGGTCCCCCGGCGCGTTCCTGCTGCACGGCGTCCAGCAGGGACCACAGGACATCGCACTTGAAGGTGAGCGCGGCCACCGCCTTTTCCTGCTCCTCCCGGGTGCGGGCCCACTCCAGGACGAGGGCGAGGGCCTCGGTGCTGTCGCGTCGGCCCTGGTCGACGCGGGTACGGAAGTAGGCGAGCCCGTCCGGCGCGATCCAGGTGTAGTGGCGTTCGAAGGCGTCGATGCGCAGCCGCATCAGGCCGGGCGCGGTCAGTTCGGTGAGCGAGGCGGCGACGGCCTCCAGCGGAGGGCGCAGCCGGCAGAAGTTGACGTAACCCTCGACCGCGAGCCGTACGCCGGGCAGGACGGAGTCGCCCGCCAGCAGACGGTCGCGGTCCAGGCCGGCCGCCTCGCCGAGCCGCAGCCAGCGCTCGATGCCGCCCTCGCCCTCGCCGCGTCCGTCGTGGTCCTCGATCCGGCGCAGCCACATGCGCCGCAGCTGCGGGGAGCCGAGTTTCGCGGTGATCAGCGCGTCCTTGACGGGGATGTGGCGCTGGTAGTGGAAGCGGTTGGCGATCCAGGAGCGGACCTCGTCCTCGTCGAGGTCGCCCTCGTGCATCCGGACGTTGAAGGGGTGGCGGTCGTGGTAGCGCTCCTGGGCCACCGTGCGCAGGCGGTCCTCGAACTCGGTGGGGGTCCAGGGCTCTTTCAGGGGGGCGAGTGCCGTGGTCACAGCTCGATCACCATCTCGTCGTCGGCCACCTCGATGCCCAGCCGGGCGAGCCGCTTGTGCTGGGCCGCGGCGGGGTCGACGAGGGGGTTGGTGTTGTTGAGGTGCGTGTAGAGGCAGCGGGCGGACAGCGTGGCGAGGATGCCGGCGGTGCCGCCCGGTCCGTCGATGGGCAGATGGCCCATGCCGGTGGCGGTGCGGGAGGAGATGCCGGTGCGGCGCGGTTCCTCGTCGTCCCAGAAGGTGCCGTCGACGATGACGCAGTCGGCCTCGGCGGCGACCCGGTGCAGCGCGTCGGACCAGGCGGCGACGGCGGGGGCGTAGACCACGGACCTGCCGGTGGCCGGGTCGTACACGCGCAGGGCGACGACCCAGGCGTCGTCCTCGGGGGCGTCGGCGGCGTACCGGGGGCGTTTCGCGGAGACGGGGACGGCGCTGATCCGCAGGCCGCGGTCGGCCCGGCCGGAGGTCTCGGAGGTGAGGGACCGCGCACCGTGGCACGGCAGGTCCCGCCAGGTCAACGTGGTGTAGGGGCCGAGGACGGCGCCGAGGCGGAGGCGGTCGTCGAGGGCGCGGCGGACCGGGGCCGTGGCGTGGATCTCCAGGGCGTCCGCCTCTCGCAGGCGGGCGATGCCCAGGGTGTGGTCGAGTTCGGCGTCGGTGAGGACGACCCCGGCGATCGGGCTCTGGCGGGGTCCGGGGCCGGGATGGAGCGCGGGGTGGGCCTCGATCTGGTCGCCGATGTCGGGGGTCGCGTTGACGAGGTACCAGCGGCCGTCGTCCGTACGGATCGCGAGGGAGGCGTGCCGGCGGCGCCGCTCGGGATGCGCGCGTGCCCCGGAGCACCCGGGGCACGCGCAGTTCCACTGCGGGACGCCGCCGCCGGCCGCGGTGCCGAGCACGCGCAGCAGCATGGCGGCGGGTTAGCGGGCGGAGAGGGAGTAGGCGGTGACCTCCAGCGCGGTGTCGACGACGGTGTAGCCGGGCGTCTGCCAGGCGGTCCGGTCGGTCTGCTCGGTGGTGGTCGCGGTCGGCTGGTGCGTCCGCTCGGTGGTCTCGTTCATGGTGCGTACCTTCCTTTCGGGGGAGGTGGGTTCACCCCTTCGCGGGATGCGTGCGAAGGGGAGTCACTGGAGGGTGATCCGCAGGATGCGGTCCTTGTTGTCGCCCCGGTCGGTCGTGCCGAGCCAGAGTTCGTCGGCGCCGGGCACCTTGGTGAGCGCCCGCAGCCGGCCGTAGCTGCCGTTGTAGTACGCCTTCGCGGCCCCGACGCCCTTGCCCGTGGCGTCGATCGGCATGGCCCACAGCCGCTGGCCGAGCAGCGTGGTGACGTAGATGACGTCGCGCTTGATCGCGATCTGGGCGGGCACACCGCCCTGGTCCGGCTTCCAGACCATCTTGGGGTCGGTCATTCCGGCCTTGGCGCAGGAGCCCTCGCAGGTGGGCCAGCCGTAGTTCCTGCCCGGCTCGACGAGGTTCAGCTCGTCCCATGTGTTCTCGCCGATCTCGGTCTCCCACAGTCTGCCGCGGGTGTCCCAGGCGAAGCCCTGCGGATTGCGGTGGCCGAGGCTGTAGACGCGGGTGCCGAACGGGTTGCCGGGCGCCGCGGCACCGGTCTTCGTGATGCGCAGGATCTTTCCGTTGAGGGAGTTCTTGTCCTGCGCGAGGTTGCGCTTCAGGGCGTCGCCGACGCTGACGTACAGATAGCCGTCGGGGCCGAAGGCGATCTTGCCGCCGTTGTGGTCGCCGCCGCGGGCGATCCCGCCGAGGATGACGGTGTAGTCGCTGAGCGTCTTGCCGTCGAAGTGCATGCGCACGACCCGGATGTCGGAGGCGGCCGTCTGAACGAAGAAGACGTCCTTGTCCGTGGTGCCGTTCCAGGTCGGCGAGGGAGCGACGCCCAGCAGGCCACCCATGCCTCCGCTCGGGGAGGGAGCCACCGTGAGGGGGACCGTGCCCACCTTCTTCTTGGAGCCGTCCCTCGCCTGGAGCCATACGTCGGCGGTGAACCGCTCGGTCACCAGGGCCTTCGTCCCGTCGGGAAGGAAGGTGATGGCCCAGGGCCTGGTCCAGTTGGTGGAGAGCACCGAGACGCCCGACGGGGCACTCGGTGCCAGGGATCCGGCGGCGGCCGTCGTGGGCTGGAGGAGGCAGGCGCCGAGGAGAGCGGTGGCGGCCGTGAGCACGGCCGTGCCTGGACGGATCCGGCGCAGCGCCGAGCGTGACATGGTGAGGCCTTTCGTTGGTGGGGGGAGTCGACCGGACGGATGTCCGTGGGGGGCGGCCGGTCGTTCTTCTGCCTACTTGCTGACGGTGACCTTGAGGATGCGGTCCTTGCCCACGCCGCCGTCGGTGGTGCCGAGCCACAGTTCGTCGGCGCCGGGGACCTTGGCGAGGGCCCGCAGCCGGCCGAAGGTGCCGTTGTAGTACGACGTCGCGGTCGTGACGTCCGTGCCGGTGTCGTCGATCGGCACGGCCCACAGCCGCTCGCCGCGCAGGGTCGAGACGTAGACGACGTCGTCGGCGATCGCGATCTGCGCGGGTACGCCGCCGTCGTCCGGCTTCCAGACCTTCTTCGGGTCGGTCATGCCCGCCGTGGCGCAGGAGCCCTCGCAGGTGGGCCAGCCGTAGTTCATGCCTGGCTCGATCAGGTTGAGTTCGTCCCAGGTGGAAGCGCCGATCTCGGTCTCCCACAGCCTGCCCCGGGAATCCCAGGCGAGGCCCTGGGGGTTGCGGTGGCCGTAGCTGTAGACAGCGGTTCCGAAGGGGTTTCCGGGGGCCGGCTCACCGGTGCGGGTGATGCGCAGGATCTTCCCGTTGAGGGAGTCCAGGTCCTGGGCGAGCTCGCGCTGGAGGGCGTCGCCGACGGAGACGTACAGATAGCCGTCCGGACCGAAGGCGATCTTGCCGCCGTTGTGGTCGCCGCCCCGGGCGATCCCGCCGAGGACGACGGTGTAGTCGCTCAGCGAGGTGCCGTCGAAGCGCATCCGCGCGACCCGGATGTCGGTTTCGGCCGTGTGGACGAAGAAGACGTCCTGGTCCGTGGTGCCGTTCCAGGTCGGTGACGGGGCGACACCCAGCAGGCCGCCGTTGCCGACTCCGGGGCTGGTGGCGCCGGCGACGGTGTCCGGCACCGTGCCCACCAGCTGCCTGGAGCCGTCACGGCCCAGCACCGAGACCTTGAAGTTGTGGCGCTCGGTCACCAGGGCGTTCGTCCCGTCGGGAAGGAAGGTGATGGCCCAGGGCCTGGTCCAGTTGTCGGAGAGGACGGAGACGCCCGACGGGGCACTCGGTGCCAGGGATCCGGCGGCGGCCGTCGTGGGCTGGAGGAGGCAGGCGCCGAGGAGAGCGGTGGCGGCCGTGAGCACGGCGGTGCCCGGACGGATCCGGTGCAGCGCCGAGCGCGCCGAACGAGACATGCTGAGGCCTTTTCTGTCGTGCGGGGACAGCCGGCTGGATTCCGGGAGGGAAGGGAGTGCGGCGGCGAGTCGGAAGGGGCCGACTTCAAGGAGTATTGGGCGCGGTCCTCGGCGCGGGCCAGCCGGATACCCCCATCCTGCTGACGCGCCGAGCCGGGTTCACTTCACGGTGATCTTGAGGATGAGGTCCTTGGCGGGGCCGCGGTCGCTGGTGCCCAGCCAGAGTTCGTCGGCGCCGGGCACCTTGGCGAGCGCCCGCAGCCGGCCGTGGTCGCGGGCGTAGTACGACGTCGCTTTCCCGACGTCCCTGCCGGTCTCGTCGATCGGCAGCCGCCACAGCCGCCGGCCGCGCAGGGTCGAGACGTAGACGACGTCGTCGGCGATCGCGATCTGCGCGGGTACGCCGCCGTCGTCCGGCTTCCAGACCTTCTTCGGGTCGGTCATGCCCGCCTTGTCACACGAGCCCTCGCAGGTGGGCCAGCCGTAGTTCAGGCCGGGCTCGATCAGGTTGAGTTCGTCGAAGGTCTTGAGGCCGATCTCCGTCTCCCACAGCCGCCCGGCGCTGTCCCAGGCCAGGCCCTCGGGGTTGCGGTGGCCGTAGCTGTAGACAGCGGTTCCGAAGGGGTTTCCGGGGGCCGGCTCACCGGTGCGGGTGATGCGCAGGATCTTCCCGTTGAGGGAGTCCAGGTCCTGGGCGAGCTTGGCCTCGTACGCGTCGCCGGTGGTGACGTAGAGGTAGCCGTCGGGTCCGAAGGCGAGCGCTCCGCCGTTGTGCTGGCTGTCCCTGCGGATCCCGGTCAGGACGGGTGTGTAGTCGGACAGGGACGTGCCGTCGAAGCTCATCCTGACGACCCGGTTGTCGGTGTCCGTGGTCTCCATGAAGAACACGTCCAGGTCCGTGACGCCGTCCCACGTCGGGGAGACGGCGACGCCCAGCAGGCCGCCCTTGTCCTGGGTCTCCTTGCTCCATACGACGTTCGGGACCGTGCCGACGAGGCGGCGGGATCCGTCGCGTCCGGCCTGCCAGACCTGGCCGGTGTTGCGTTCCGTCACCAGGGCCGTCTCGCCGTCCGGCAGAAAGGAGATGCCCCAGGGTGTCGTCCACTCGCCGGACAGGGTGCTGATCTCCGAGGGCGCGCGGTCCGTGCCGAGGCCGGTGCCGGGCTCGGGGTCGGCGAGCGCGGTGTCCGCCGTACGGAGTGCGGACGGTGCCGGTGCCGCGGCGGCCGACGAGGCCGGGAGCACCCCGGCCGTGACGACGGCGGTGACGGCGGTGACGGCGGCGACGGCGGCGAGGCCCGGACGGACTCTGGACAACGTCGAACGCGCCAAGCGTGACATGGTGCGGCCTTCCTGTGGTGGGGGACGCCGGCTCAACCGCGACAGGACTTCGCGTTCGGCGCCGAGTCGGACACGGCCGACACCCAGGAGTATTGACACGGCTCCGCCGCCGGCCACCTGGAATCACCCATCCTGCTGACGGCCCGTCGGCTCCGGACCCGCCCCCACGACCCGGACGGCGCCGGGCGGCACGAGCCGCTCCGGCGCCGCGGAGGACGTGCGTGGGACCGGTCCGCGCACCGCTGCCGCGGACCGGCGGGGTCACGGATAGATGAGCGGCAGGAGCGCGAAGTCGTCCGCGTTGGGCACGGTGGTCGAGGTCCGCGAGCTGTACATACAGCTCGTCGTGGAGGTGCCGTGGCCCAGGCCGAGCACGTGCCCCGCCTCGTGGCAGGCGGTGTTGCGGTGTTCGGCGGCGCTTCCGCCGTAGTAGTCGTTCAGCCGCATGGAGACGCTGCCGTCGACCAGATAGCGGTTGCCGTCGTACGAGTAGCTGGTCTGGCCGGTCCAGCCGGTGGCGCCGCTGTTGCCGCTGTAGACGTGCGCGCAGTGTGTCCCGCCGCCCGGGCAGCCGGCCGTGTACCAACGGTAGTAGGAGTCGACGCCCACCGACTCGTGCCACTTCGGGACGACGGCGGTCATCGGCCAGGCCGAGGACGTGTGGTCGAGGAAGTACACCTGCGGGTCGGCGAAGCCGTTGTGCGCCCAGCGGACCGGCGCGCACTCCATGGTGCGGGCGGTGCCGTAGGAGCAGGGCAGGGCGAGCGTCACCGCGTCCCGCGACGTGGGTGCCTGGACGCCGCTCACCCCCTTGGCCCGGAGCTTCTCGGCGAGCGCGGCGGCGGTGACGCCCGGCGCGGGGCGGTAGACGGTGACGGAGGTGGTGCCGTCGGTGTTCTGCCGGACGGCGTAGACGTCGCCGGCGGCGTCGGCCGGTACCGCGGAGGCGGTGCCGGTGCCGGTGCCGACCACGGTGCCGGTGCTGGTGTCGACGCCGGTGCTGCTGTCGGTGTCGGCGGCGGGCGCGGCGGCGGCCTGGGCGGGAATGCCCAGGCCGACGGCGAGCACGGTGAGCACGGTGAGCAGTAAGCCGCCGGTCCGGTGTCTCGAGAGCGCTTTCATACGGAGTTCTCTCCCTTGCTCGGTGGTGGGGTCGTCGTGTGGCGCACAGAGCAGGGAGGGGAAAAGAGGTGTGCCGGCAGGGCGGCGCGCCGCCGCCCGGCAAGGATCCGTACCGGCCCCCCGGTCCCCCACCCCCCGGCCCGGCGCGGTCAACCGCCGGGCGTGTCCACGCCAAGCTAGAGTGGTGTCCAAGCCATGACAATAGAGGGAGGGGGGCAGGATCCGGACAGGATCGGACACATGAGTCGGACACACGAAAGGAACGGAATACGTATCCAGATACGTGTTTCTACTGAGGCCCATCCGCCCACCCGCCGTCTACGTTCGGGGAGTCGGGGACACACGCGGTATTGAGGGGACTGAGTGAAAGGCAACACCCGAGGGAACGTGGGGAGTTGGGTGACGCTCCTGGTGGCGGGCAGTCTGGTGGCCGGGTGTTCGGCGCGGGGAGGGGACGGCACGGCGTCCGGGCCCAGCCCCTCGTCCTCGGCCGGCACCTCCCCGGGAGCCGGGGCGACCCCCTCGGGCGCCTCCACCGCCGCCTCCGTCTTCACCCCCGACGCCTCACTGGTGCCCAGGACCGCCCGGGCCGGGCGGAGTCTGGCCGACGCCGTGGTGTTCACCCCGGGCGACTGGGGCCGGGGCTTCACCGCCCAGGCCCCGGCGCAGAGCACCCCGGGCACCTGGGCCGTGCTGGACGACGGCTGCCGCTGGCAGCGCGAGAAGCTCCCCGCCGGCGTCCTGGCCAGCCTGTCCCGGTACAGCGTGCGGCAGGCCACCGGAGGCGAGGGCGCCGTCAAGGTGACGGCCGTGGCCACCGTGCACGGCTCCGTCCTCAGCGCCGACGAACAGCTCAGCACCACGCTCGAGGAGGTCCTGCGCTGTCCGGACCAGCAGCCCCGGGACGGCGAGCGGATCACTGGCCTGAACTCGGCCGGCTCACCCTTCGGCACCCGTGAGCAGAACTACGCCGACGACTCGGTCCTCGAAGTCGGCCGGTACACCGAGCGCGGCGGCGCGGCCCAACCGTACCGGTGGACGCTCGCCCGGCTCGGCACGGTCGTCGTGGCCGTCTCCGTGACGGGCTCGCAGGACCACACCGAGGAGGAGCTGAACCAACTGGGCAGCACCGCCCTCGCCCGGATGCTGGAACGCGTCCAGCAGCGGCTGAAGGGGAAGTGATGGAACCGCTGCGTACCTCCGACCCCGCCAGGCTGGCGGGCCACCGGCTGCTCGGGCGGCTCGGCGCGGGCGGCATGGGTGTGGTGTACCTCGCCCGCTCGGCCGGCGGAACCCTGGTCGCGCTGAAGGTGATCCAGGCCGAGTACGCCGAGGACACCGGTTTCCGGGAGCGTTTCCGGCGCGAGGCGGACACGGCCCGCCGGATGACCAGCCCCTGGGTGGCCGCCCTCGTCGACGCGGACCCGGCGGCCGAACAGCCCTGGCTCGCCACCGTGTTCGTGCCGGGCCCCTCGCTCGCCGAGGCCGTCGCCGCGCACGGGCCGCTGCCGGTACGGAGTCTGCGCGCCCTGGGCGCCCGGCTCGCGCACGCCCTGCGGGACCTGCACGCGGCCGGTCTCGTGCACCGGGACGTCAAGCCGGGCAACGTCCTGCTCGCACCGGACGGGCCCCGGCTGATCGACTTCGGCGTGGCCCGGGCCCCGGAGGACACCTCGCTCACCTCGACCGGCGTCGTCGTCGGCACTCCCGGCTTCCTGCCCCCGGAGCAGACGCGGGGCGGACGGGAGCTGGAGCCGGCCGGTGACGTCTTCTCGCTGGGCTGCGTGCTGGCCCACGCGGCCACCGGGCGGCCTCCGTTCGGCACCGGGACGGCGGAGGCCCTGCTGTACCGCACGGTGCACGACGAGCCGGATCTGGACGGTCTTCCGGAGGAACTGGCCGAGGTGGTGGGCCGCTGCCTGGCGAAGGACCCCGCGCAGCGACCGACGGCCGAGGCGCTCGCCGAGGCCCTCGCGCCGCCGGCACCCGGCACGCAGCCCGCCACGCCGCCGACCCCTGGCACGCCTCCTGCCACGCCGCCCGACCCCCGGGAGGCGTGGCGGGCGGTGCGACCCGAGGCCGCCGACGGGCCCGCCGCCCCGCATCCGGCGCGGGCGGACCGACCCATCGAGGACGGAACGCCCGAAGACGGAACGCCCGAAGACGGAACGCCCGAGGATCGAAAGCCCGAGAAGCCACTGCCCGGGGACCCACGGCCACAGGACCGAACACCCGAGGACCAACTGCCCGACGACGAAGCCTGGTTGCCCGAGCCGTTGATCCGGCTGATCGCCGAACGGTCGGCCGCCTCGCTCGCGCTGCACGGCATCGACGACACCGAGGTCGACCCCGCGCCCGCACCGGCCGCCGAGCCGCCGCCCGGCGGCGGCCTGCGCAGACGCCGTTTCCTGCTGCTGGCCGGTGGCGCGACGGCCGTGGCGGCCGGCGGCGGCCTGGCGGCCTGGGCGGCGCTCTCCGGTGACGGCGACGATCCGGGCGGCTCCGCCGGCCCGGCGGCGACGGACGGCAAGCCCGTGCACACCATCGCGCTGCACGCCGATCTGAGCGGTGACCAGAAGGCCGTCGGCCGGGCGCAGGAGCGCGGACTGCGGCTCGCGGTCGAGGAGTTCAACGCCGTCGCCAACCGGCCGTTCACGCTCGCCGTGCGGACCGCGGACGACGGCGGCGACCCCGGCCGGGCCCCCGCCGCGGCCGAGGAACTGATCGCCGACCGCTCCGTGCTGGCGGTGATCGGCCCCACCACGGACGCCACCGCCCTCGCCACGCTCGCCACGTACGACGCCGCCTCGCTGCCCCTGATCTCCGTGTCGCCCGGCGGCAGCGTGCTGGGCGCGATGGGCAGCCGGTCCTTCCTCCACGCCCGGGTGACGGACACGATCATGCCCTTCTACCTCCACGCGTATCTGCGCGGCACCGCGAAGTCACGGACCGTCGGGATCGTCGACGACCGGGCGGCGGACGCCTACGCCTGGGAGATCAGCAGCACCCTCACCCGGATCCTGCGGGACGCCCGGCAGCCGGCCGTACCGAAGGTGGTCAGCGCGCTGCGGACCGACTTCGGGCCCACCCTCGACGCCCTCGCCGACGGGGGCGCGGACTCCGTGGTCTTCGCCGGCTACCACGACCGGGCCGCGCTGCTGGCCCGCGAACTGACGCGCCGTGACTTCCCCGGTGCCCGGACCGCCGCGCAGGGGGTGCTCGACGCCCGGTTCCTGACCGCCGCCGGGGACGCGGCCGAGGGCTGGGTGATCGTCGCCCCGGTCATGGACGCCTCCGTCGCACCCGAGGCCAAGGCGTTCGCCGCCGCCCACCGCAAGCGGTTCGGCGCCGCGCCGAAGCCGTACGCCGTCGAGACGTACGACGTGGCTCGGCTGACCGCGAAGACCCTGGGCTCGTCGGCTGTCGCGAAGGCGACCCGCCAGAACCTGACGACGGCCCTGCGCGGCGCCACCTACCGGGGGATCACCAAGAACTTCGCGTTCGACAAGTCGACCGGGACGCTGGTCATCGACGGCACCGGCGTCCATCTGTGGAAGGTCGTCGACGGCCGGTTCGCGTACCAGGGCGTGGCACCGTTCCAGGTGTCCACCTGAGGGGGCGTTGATGGAACCGCTGCGCGGCGCCGATCCGGCCGGGATCGGCGGCTACCAGCTGCTGCGCCGGCTCGGCGCGGGCGGCATGGGCGTGGTGTACCTGGCGCGGTCCGCCGGGGGCGGGCTCGCCGCGGTGAAGGTGATCCGCGCCGCGCACGCCGACGACCCGGGCTTCCGGGCCCGGTTCCGCCGCGAGGTGGAGACGGCGGGCCGGGTGGCCAGCCCCTGGGTGGTGCCGCTGCTCGACGCGGACCCGGACGCGGAGGCGCCGTGGCTCGCCACGGCGTTCGTGCCGGGCCCCGACCTGTCGGAGGCGGTGGCGGCGTACGGGCCGCTGCCGCACGCCTGCGTCCGCTTCCTGGGCGCCCGGCTCGCCGAGGCGCTGGACGCCGTGCACCGGGCTGGGCTCGTGCACCGGGACGTCAAGCCCGGCAATGTCCTGCTCGCGATCGACGGCCCCAGGGTGATCGACTTCGGGATCGCCCGGACACCGGAGGACACCGCGCTCACCGCCAGCGGGATGGTGGTCGGCTCCCCCGGTTTCCTCTCCCCGGAGCAGGCCCGGGGCAGGGGGCGGGAGATCGGGCCGGCCAGCGATGTCTTCTCGCTCGGCTGTCTGCTGGCGTACGCCGTGACGGGCGAACGCCCCTTCGGCGCGGGGTCGGCACCCGGTGTGCTGGTGCGCACGGTGCACGAGGACCCCGATCTGGACGGCGTCCCGGCGCCGTTGCTGCCGCTGCTGCGGGACTGCCTGGCGAAGGAGCCCGCCGCCCGCCCCACCGTGACCGAGGTGCGGGCGGCCCTGGACGGCGAGGACGACAGCCTGGGCGGGGGCTGGCTGCCGGAGCCGGTCACCCGGCTGATCGCGCGCCGTTCGACGGCCGTCCTCGCGCTGCCGGCGGTCGAGGCGACCGAGGTGTCCGGCGCGCCGGCGGGCGCCGACACGATGCCCGGCGGGGACGAGCCCGCACGGGGCGCCACGCGGCGCCGCCTGTTGGTGCTGGGCTCGGTCGCCGGGGTGCTGGCGGCGGGCGGAACGGCGGCCTGGTGGACGGCGGGACGCCCCGACGGCGGGCCCGCGCGGGACGCCGGAGCGGATCTGGCGCGGCTGGTGGTCGCCGTGCACGCCGACCTGAGCGGCGGTGGCCGCAGCGCGGGACGGGCCCAGGAGAACGGCGTACGGCTCGCCGTCGACCACTTCAACGCCCGTGCCGGGCGCGCCTTCGACCTGGCGCTCCAGGTGCACGACGACGGGGGCCGCACGGCCGGGGCGCGGCAGATCGCCCGGCGGCTGGGGGCCGACGAACGGGTCCGCGCGGTGCTCGGGCCGACCACCGACGCCTGTGCGCGGGCCGCCCTCCCCCTCTACCAGGAGGCCCGGCTCCCCCTGGTCTCGGTGTCGGTCGGCCTCGTCGGGGTGTCCTCCGTCGCCGGCCGGGTGTACGCGGCCACCCGCCCCGACGACATGACCCTGGCGGCGCCGATCGCCAGGTATCTCGTGCGGACCGCCCGCGCGAGCCGGATCGTGCTGATCGACGACGCGGCGGAGGGCGACACCGGCGGGCAGATGCTCGGGCTCGTGGACGACGCCGTGCGCTCCGGGCAGCGCACCACGATCCGGCGCACGTTCGCCGCCGAGGACGGCTCGGCCGCCGACTTCAGCGCCCTCGCGGCGTCAGTGACGGCGGCGAAGGCGGACGCGGTGGTGTTCGCCGGAGGGCACGCCCGCGCGGCGAAGCTGGCCCGCGCGCTGCGCTCCGCCGGCTTCTCGGGTGCGCGGCTGGCCGGCCCGCACGCCCTCGACCCCCGTTTCCTGGCCTCGGCGGGCGAGGCCGCCGAGGGCTGGGTCTTCGCCGCCGCCTTCCTGGACCCGACCCGGGTGCCGGCGGCACGGCCCTTCGTCACCGCCTACCGGGAACGCTTCGGGACCGCCCCGCCCTGGTACGCCGCCGAGGCCTACGACGCCACGCTCTTCGTCGCCCGCGCCATGACGACGCTGGGCGCGTCCCGCGCGGAACGCGCCGCCGTCTCGGGCCGGCTGCGCGAGACCGACTACCGGGGGATCACCAAGCGGTTGCGCTACAACGCCACCAGCTATCTCTACACGGACGCGATGTACCTGTTCCGGGCGGCCGACGGCGGCTTCAGCTGGCTCGGCGAGTACCGGGACGTCCCCACCGCGTGACGGCGGGGGCGGCTCAGCCCGTGAACGGGTGCCCGGGGGTGCGGACCGCCATCAGCGCCGCCAGGGCGGCCCGTGAGGAGACGCCCGTCTTGCGGTAGATGCGGGAGACGTGGGTCTCGACCGTACGACGGCTCAGGCAGAGCCGGTCGGCGATGGCCGGGCTGGTGAGGCCCTCGGCGACGAGGCCGGCGATCTCCCGTTCGCGGGCGGTGAGTTCGGCGAGCCGGCGCTCGGGGCCGTCGGGGACGTCGGCCACCGCGGGGCGGATCATCTCGGCCAGGCCGGTCAGCATCTCGGCTCCCCCGGTGGCGGCCAGCCGCTGCCCCCGCTGCCAGGCGGCCTGTCCCTGGCGGGGGCCGTCCGGGTCGCCGGCCAGCAGGGGGGCGCCGAGGAGCAGCGAGAACGCCTCCCAGAACAGCGCGCCGCTGCGGGCGCTCTCGTCGGCCGCCGACACGAACAGCTCCGCCGCCGCCCGGGCGTCTCCGAGACCGAGCGGGATGTGCGCGGCGCTGCGCATCGCCGAGGCCCGCTGCACCGGCAGGTCGAGCCGCTCGGCCTCCTCGCGGGCCTGCTCGGCCCACTCCTTCGCGTCCTCCAGATCCCCGGCGGTGACGGCGGACGTCACCAGGATCTCCAGGAACAGCGGGCGCATCGACGGCTGGAGGCGGCCCAGCCCGGGACCGCCGGCGTGCAGCACCGCCTCCCGGGCGCGGGCCGGGTCGCCGGCGGTGAGTGCCGCGTAGCCGAGCATGGACCAGGCGATGGACGCCCACCAGTTGCCGCCCAGCCCGGCCGCGGCCACCGCCTCCTCGGCCACGGCCAGGGGCCGGGGGTCGCCGGGCGGGGAGGCGGCCACCACGGCGTGGGCCTTGGTGGCGAGGACGAAGGCGAGAAGTTCGTCGCTGCCGATGCCGCGGGCGATGTCCTCGGCCTCGTCCGACAGCTCCACCGCCGACACCGGCCGGCAGATCTGGATGTGGACGTGCGCCTTGCACAGCAGCAGATGGGGCAGGAGGTAGAGCTGGCCGGTGCGGCGGGCGATGGCCAGGCCGCGGTCGGCGTGCCGTTCGGCGTCGGCGAAGCGCTCCAGGAACGCCTCCGCCCAGCCCAGCCGCGCCAGTTGCTCGCACTGGCCGGTGAGGTCGTCGTCCGGCAGCGAGTCGACGAGGGCCGCCGCCTGGCGGGCGTAGGTGTCGGCGGCGGCCGTCTCCCCCTCGTATGCCTCCCCCAGCGCGGCGACGGTCAGGGCGCCGGCCACACCCACCTCGTCCCCGAGGGAGCGGGCGATCTCGAGGGTGCGCGCCACGTCGGCGCGCACGGTCGGGTACGAGGTGTCGTGCGGCGCGGAGGAGCCCAGTTCCAGGCCGAGGGCGACCTGGTCGGCGGGCGAGGGGGCCGGGTCGTCGCGGTGCAGTTCGCGGCGGAGCAGGGCGACCGCCTCCGAGTAGCGGCCCAGATGGCGTTCCATGACGGCGCACAGGACGACGGCCAGGGCCCGTGATCCGGCGCCGTCGCCGCCCGGGTCGGGCATGGCGATCACCTGGTGCAGCAGGTCGCGGCTCTCCCGGAGCTGTCCGCAGGCGCCCAGCGCGCGGGCTCTGCGCAGCGTCAGCGCGCGGCGCTCCACGGCGTGTTCGGGGGTGTGCGGGAGGTGGCGCAGGACCACGTCCAGCCAGTGGGCGCAGCTGGCGGGCGCCGTGTGCGCGGCCTGTTCGGCGGCCTCGGTGAGCACGGCGACGGCGTGCGGGTCCCAGCCGGACAGCGCGCGTTCGGCGTGGTGGGCGCGCTCGGCCAGCGGGGCGCCGGCCCGGGCCAGTTCGGCGGCGGCCAGCCGGTGGGTCTCGGTGCGCAGCCAGGGGTCGGTGCCGTCGTGCACGAGGCTGCGCAGCACGGGGTGGCGCAGCGCCAGCCGGCCGTGCTGGCCGGTGCGCAGCAGGTCACGCCGGGTCAGTTCGGTCAGGTCGGCGGCGAGGTCGGCCGGTTCGCGGCCGGTGACCGGGGCGAGCAGGGCGGGGGTGGCGTGGTCGCCGAGCGCGGCCACCACCTCGACCAGCCGGCGCTGCGGTGCGGTCAGCGGGGTCAGTTCGTCGAGCAGCAGCGCGCCGAGCCCGGTGGTGGACAGCCGGCTGACGGAGGCGCCCTCGCGGTGCGCCTGGAGCAGGGCGAGGAGGTAGAGCGGGTTGCCCTCGCTGGCGGTGATGAGCCGGAGGGCCTCGTCGTGCGGCAGGCCGGCGGTGAGTCCCTCGACGCACGCGCGTTCGCCGAGCGGCCCGAGGACCGTCCGGCGCACCGCCCCGGTGTCCGTGCCGCGGATGAGGGTGGCGGTGAGCGGGGCGGGGCTCTGGCGTTCGCGGCGGGCGACGACCAGCAGGACGCGGGCGCGCGGGGGGTGCCGTACGAGGTGGTCGAGGAGTTCCAGGGAGGCGGCGTCCGCCCAGTGCATGTCGTCCAGCACCAGCACCAGGGGTGCGGTGGCGGCTGCGTGGGTGAGCAGGGCGGCCGTGGCCCGGTGGAGGCCGAAGCGGTCCGCGCGGCGGGGGGCGCCGCTGAGCACCGGGGCGACCTCGACGGCCGCCGGGAAGGACTCCCGCACGTCGGGGTCGAGGTCGGCGAGGGCGTCGGTGAACGGCTGGAAGGGGATGTGCCGTTCGTACTCGGTGGCCCGGCCGCGCAGGACGCCCGCGCCGAGCCGGGCCGCGCGCCGGCACAGCTCGGTGACGAGCCGGCTCTTGCCGATGCCGGCCTCGCCACTGACGTCCAGCACGGCCGGACGCCCCTCCTCGTCGCCCACGAGGTCCGCCAGTGTGCGGTCGACGCGCGCCAGTTCGGCGTCTCTGCCGACCAGCGGTGTCCGATCCGTCGTCATGCCTCACGCCCCCGCAGCCCGTGGTGGTCAGGTCATTCTGTCCTACGGCACCGACAGTCCCCCGCGTCCCGGGCGGGCGGCCGTCGGTTACCGCGCGGCAGGTAACCGTGGTGGGGGGCGGGGCGCGGGTGTGCGGACATCAGGTCCGTGTGCTCACCGGATCACCGCCCCCGGCTCCGCGAACTGGGTGCGGTACAGCTCGGCGTAGCGGCCGTCGGCGGCGAGGAGGTCGTCGTGGGTGCCGCGTTCGACGATGCGGCCGGCCTCGACGACGAGGATCAGGTCGGCGGCGCGCACGGTGGACAGGCGGTGGGCGATGACGAGGGCGGTCCGGCCGGTCAGGGCCTCGGCGAGGGCCTCCTGGACGGCCGCCTCGGAGGTGTTGTCCAGGTGGGCGGTGGCCTCGTCGAGGATGACGACGCGCTGGCGGGCCAGCAGCAGCCGGGCGATGGTCATGCGCTGGCGTTCGCCGCCGGAGAGCCGGTAGCCGCGTTCGCCGACGACGGTGTCGAGGCCGTCGGGCAGGGCGCGGACGAGGTCGTCGAGGCGGGAGCGGCGCAGCGCGTCCCACAGGTCGTCCTCGGTGGCGGTGGGGCGGGCGAGCAGCAGGTTGGCGCGGACGGTGTCGTGGAAGAGGTGGCCGTCCTGGGTGACCATGCCGAGCGTGGCGCGCAGTGCGGCGGCGCCGAGGTCGCGGACGTCGACGCCGCCGACCCGGACGGCGCCGGCGTCGACGTCGTACAGGCGCGGCAGGAGCTGGGCGACGGTGGACTTGCCGGCGCCGGAGGAGCCGACGAGGGCGACGGTCTGGCCGGGCTCGGCGCGGAAGGAGATGCCGTGCAGGACCTCGGTGCCGCCGCGGGTGTCGAGGGTGGCGACCTCCTCCAGGGAGGCGAGGGAGACCTTGTCGGCGGACGGGTAGCCGAAGCGGACGTCCTCGAACTCGACGGATACGGGGCCCTCGGGGACCTCGCGGGCGTCCGGTTTCTCCTCGATGAGCGGTTTCAGGTCGAGCACCTCGAAGACCCGCTCGAAGCTGACGAGGGCGCTCATGACCTCGACGCGGGCCCCGGCGAGCGAGGTGAGGGGCGCGTACAGACGGGTCAGGAGCAGGGCGAGGGCGACGACGGCGCCGGGGTCGAGGGTGCCGCTCAGGGCGAGCCGGCCGCCGAGGCCGTAGACGAGGGCGAGGGCCAGGGCGGAGACGAGGGTCAGGGCGGTGATGAACACAGACTGGGCGGTCGCGGTGCGCACGCCGATGTCCCGGACGCGTGCGGCGCGCTCGGCGAACTCCGCGGACTCGTCCTCGGGACGCCCGAACAGCTTGACCAGGGTGGCGCCGGGCGCGGAGAACCGCTCGGTCATCCGGGTGCCCATGGCCGCGTTGAGGGCGGCCGCCTCCCGCTGCATGCCGGCCATCCGGCCGCCCATCCGCCGGGCCGGGATCACGAACACCGGCAGCAGAGCGAGCGCGAGCAGCGTGACCTGCCAGGACAGGGTGAGCATGACGGCGAGGGTGAGGACCAGGGTGACCAGGTTGGAGACCACTCCGGACAGGGTGTTGCTGAACGCCCGCTGGGCGCCGATCACGTCGTTGTTGAGTCGGGAGACGAGCGCTCCCGTACGGGTACGTGTGAAGAACGCGACCGGCATCCGCTGCACATGATCGAACACGGCCGTGCGCAGATCGAGGATGAGCCCCTCCCCGAGCGTCGCCGACAGCCTCCGGCTCAGGACGCCGAGCGCCGCCTCCAGCACCGCGATCAGCGCGATGAGCAGGGCGAGGCGTACGACGGTGTCCGGGTCGCCGTGCGACACGATCGCGTCGACGACCGATCCGGCGAGGACCGGGCCGGCGACGGCGAGCAGCGCGGTCACCACCCCGAGCACCGCGAAGACCGCGATCCGGCGGCGGTGCGGTCGGGCGAACGCGCCGATGCGGCGCAGGGTCGTGCGGTCGAAGGGGCGGCGTTCCGCTTGTGCGTTCATGACGCTGTACAGCTGCGTCCACGCGGTGGCGTCCATGCTCATGCCCGTGAACCTAGAACCTCGAGCAATGTTGAGGTCAAGGCCGGTCCGATGTCCCCCGGTCCGATGTCCCCCCGTCCGAAGGATCCGATGACCGCACGCCACGTTCCGTCCGCGCTTCCGCAACCCCTGGTTGGCTCCGCGCGGAAACCCTCTCCCGATGTGACAGCCGTCCCCCTCCCCCGTGCCCCCCGGCGCCTCCCCGTCCGCCGGATCCTGTGTCTGGTCCCGCTCCTGCTGGTCGTCGTGGTCGCGGTCCGCAACCACTCGGTGCTGACCGAGGGCCTCGGTCATCTGCGCACGGCCCAGTGGCCCTGGCTGCTGGCCGCGGCCGGGATGACCTGTCTGACCTGGGTGGCGGCGGCCGTCACCCGGCAGGGCGCCGTCGTGCAGCGGCTGCCCCGGCTCAGACTGCTGGCCACGCAGTTCGCGGCGGGCGCCGCCAACCACCTGCTGCCGACGGGCCTCGGCGCGAGCGCGGTCAATCTGCGGTTCATGACCGTGTGCGGGGTGCCGCTGGCCCGCTCCTCGGCGGCCCTCGCCCTCTATCTGCTGGCGGAGGGGGTGGCCCGGGTCGGTCTGCTGACGGTGCTGCTGCTGGTGTTCCCCGACGCGCTGCGGCTCGGTTCGCTGCTGCCCGACGCGGCGTTCGGCCCGCTGCTGGGCGGCCTCGCGGGGGCCGTGCTCCTGGCGGCGGGCGCGCTGGTGATGATCCGGCGGCTGCGGCAGGCGGTGTGGTCCTTCCTGCGGACGGCGCTCGGCGAGGCGCGTTCGGTGCACACCCGGCCGGCCCGGGCGCTGGCCCTGTGGGGCGGTTCGCTGGCGTTCCCGGTGCTCCAGGCGGCCGGGCTGGTGACGGTCGGGCTGGCGCTGGGGCTGCCGGTGCCGGTCACGCACATGGCGGTCGCGTATCTCGCGGCGACGGTGGCGGTCGCCCTCATACCCACCCCGGGCGGCATCGGCTCGGTGGAGGCGGCGCTGGTCGTGGCCCTGGTGGCGGCGGGCGGCCCGGTGGCCCTGGCGACGGCCGTGGTGCTCACCTTCCGGGTGATCACCGTCTGGCTGCCGTTGCTGCCGGGGGCGTTGACGCTGGGCGCGCTGGTGCGGCTGAAGGTGATCTGAGCGGCGCGAGCGCCGGCCGCCGGACACCCGTGAACTGGCCGAAGACAGCCGCCCGGGCAGACCTCGGGGTACGAACTGCCGTTCCGGATACGGCAGGATGAACGGTCGCGCCTGTTCTCGGACGGCGCGACCGCACATCCCGGAAACGAGCAGGTGACAACGTGACGAGTCTTCACATCCGGCCGCCGGCGGCCCGGTCCGCCGCGGATCGACGTTCCGGAGGTGGCCGGTGAACCGTGCGCTCACCCTGGACGACGGCGTCCTCGCCGGCATCGCGCTGGCCGCGGGCTTCCTGGTGGCCTTTCTGTCGCGCGGGCTGCTGCGCTGGCTGGGCAAGCACGCCAAGCGCACCAAGTGGAACGGCGACGACGTCGTGGTGGACGCGCTGCGCACGGTCGTGCCGTGGGCGGCGATCACCGGTGGCGCGGCGTCCGCGGCGGCGGTGCTGCCACTGACGAAAGCGGTGCAGCACACCGTCAACCAGTGTCTGACGGTGCTGCTGATCTTCGCGGTGACCGTGTCGGCTGCCCGGGTGGTCGCCGGGCTGGTGCAGTCCGTGACCTCCTCCCGGTCCGGGGTCGCCGGATCGGCCACGATCTTCGTGAACATCACCCGGGTGCTGGTCCTGGCGCTCGGCTTCCTGGTGGCGCTCCAGAGCCTCGGGATCTCCATAGCCCCGATGCTCACGGCCCTGGGCGTGGGCGGTCTGGCGGTGGCGCTGGCCCTTCAGGACACGCTCGCCAACCTCTTCGCGGGCATCCACATCCTGGCCTCCAAGACCGTGCAGCCCGGTGACTACATCAGGCTGAGCAGCGGCGAGGAGGGCTATGTTGAGGACATCAACTGGCGTCAGACGACCGTCCGGGCGCTCTCCAACAACCTGGTCGTCATCCCCAACGGCGAGCTCGCCAAGACGAACATGACCAACTTCATGCGTCCCGAGCAGCAGTTGACGATCCTGGTGCAGGTCGGGGTGGCCTACGACAGCGACCTGGAGCACGTGGAGCGGGTGACGACGGAGGTCGTCGCCGAGGTGATGACGGAGATCGCCGGCGCGGTCCCGGACCACGAGCCGGCGGTGCGTTTCCACACGTTCGGCGACAGCCGGATCGGCTTCACCGTGATCCTCGGCGTCGGCGAGTTCAGCGACCAGTACCGGATCAAGCACGAGTTCATCAAACGCCTGCACCGCCGCTACCGGGCCGAGGGCATCCGGATCCCGGCGCCCGCCCGGAACGTCTCGCTCCAGCAGGGCGCGGTGGTCATCCCGCAGCAGCGCACCCCCGAGGAGGCGGGCGAAGTGGCCTCCTCCCGCCTCGACGGCTGACTCAGAGCGTCGCGGAGTTCTCGTGCCAGCGCGCGCCCGTGCGCTGGTGCGGGGCGACGAGGGACGGCGGCACCGGGTTGACCGTCCAGTCCGGATGGCCGGGCATCCTCGGCGTCGTCGTGCCGTACAGCCAGTCGCGCAGGAAGCCGGAGACGTCCTGGCCGGACGCCCGGCAGGCGACGGCGATGTAGTCGTCCGTCGACGCCGAGGCGTCCCGGTGGCGGGCGAGGAAGGCCCGCTCGACGGCGTGGAAGGCGTCCTCGCCGATCAGCTGCCGCAGTGCGTACAGCACGAGGACGCCGCCCAGGTAGCGCTGGCCGTCGAAGAGGGTGGCCGCGGTCGGCGCGGCGACGGGGCCGGACTTCTGCCGCCACTGGTCGCCGAGCCCGTACGTGTGCCGCATCCGGGCCTCCAGGCTGGTCATGCCCAGGGAGTCCGGCCAGCCGCGCTCGTAGCGGTAGAGCAGCCCGTAGAAGTCGGCGTGGCCCTCGTTGAGCCACAGGTCGGCCCAGGTGGCGGGGCTGACGCTGTTGCCGAAGTAGGAGTGGACCAGCTCGTGCATCATGTGCGAGCCGATCTTCGCCTCCTCCTGGAGGAGGTAGTTCGGCTTGTACAGGGTGAGGGTCTGGGTCTCCAGGCCGGTGAAGTCGAAGGCGTTCGAGGCGTCGTTGTTGCAGGGCAGCAGCCCGTACGTCTCGAAGGGGTAGGCGCCGAGCCGCTGCTCGATCCACTCCACCAGGCCGGGGGTGAGGGCGAGGGCGGGCTCGAGGGCCTCGGCCCGGGCGACGGGGACGACGTCGCGCAGGGGCAGCCCGTGCGGGCCCTGCCGCTTCTTCACCACGTAGTCGCCGACGGTGATCTGGACCACCTCGGTGGCGATCGGCGAGCGGGAGCGGTAGGTGTACCGGGTCCGCTCGCCGGCCAGGTCCTCGGTGCAGACCAGGGAGCCGCTGGCGACGGCCTTCAGGGCGGCCGGGACGGTGATGCGGAAGGTGAAGTCCGCCTTGTCCGACGGGTGGTCGTTGCAGGGGAAGACGGTGTGCGCCGAGTCGGGCTGCGGGCAGATCGCGAAGCCGTCCGGCGTGGGCACCCAGGCGGTGTGCGCGAGGGCGCGGCGCGGGTCCGCCGTGTACGTCACGCACACGGTGGCGCGGGCGCCGTCGCGCAGCGGCCGGGCGGGCGTGACCCGCAGCTTCTCGTCCACCTGCTCGAACTCGGCCGTGCGGCCGTCGACGCGCACGGAGCGCACGTCCAGTCCGAGGGCGTCGAGGGAGAGGCGGGAGAGGCTGTCGGTGGTCCGGATCTTCAGCGTCGCGGTGGCGTCCACCAGCAGGGTCGTGGCGTCGTAGGAGAGGTCGAGGTGGTAGGCGCCGACCCGGTAGCCGTCGTTGCCGAGGGCCGGGAAGACCGGGTCGCCGAGGGTCTCCGGTGCCGGAGCCGGGCCGCCCCCGTCGGTCCGGGTCGCCGTCGTGGTACCGGCGTACGCCGCGTTGCCGCCGGTCAGGGCGGCGGCCGAGCCGATGAGCAGCGCCGCGGGTGCCGTCACTCTGGTGCGATATCTCATGGTCCGCTTTCGATCGGGCGGCCGGGTGGTCGGTCCGGCCGTCGGATGAGGTCGACGATCAACCTTGTGGACGGACGAAAACTCCGGTTCGGTTGCCCCGAACGGACGCACGGCCGGATCCGGCCTGTGGGCGGACCCCTGTCGAGCCCGCCCCCGTCACGAGATATCTTGATGTCGAGCAATGTTGCAGACGTGGAGCGGAGCACCCGGTGACTGACTCGACCATCATCTATACCCACACTGACGAGGCCCCGGCCCTGGCGACGTATTCCTTCCTGCCGGTGGTCCAGGCCTACGCCTCGCAGGCGGGTGTCGCCGTGGAGACGCGGGACATCTCGCTGGCCGGCCGTATCATCGCGGTGTTCCCGGAGTACCTGACCGAGGACCAGCGGATCCCGGACGCGCTGTCCGAGCTGGGCGAACTGGCCAAGACGCCCGCGGCCAACATCATCAAGCTGCCGAACATCTCGGCGTCGATCCCGCAGCTCAAGGCCGCCGTCGCCGAGCTGCAGGGTCAGGGCTACGCGCTGCCGAACTACCCGGACGACCCGAAGACCGACGAGGAGCGGGACATCCAGGCCCGCTACGACAAGATCAAGGGCTCGGCCGTCAACCCGGTCCTGCGGGAGGGCAACTCCGACCGCCGCGCCCCCGCCTCGGTCAAGAACTACGCCAAGACCCACCCGCACCGCATGGGCGCCTGGTCGTCGGAGTCCAAGACCGACGTGGCGACCATGGGCGAGAACGACTTCCGCTCCACCGAGAAGTCCGCCGTGATCTCCGAGGCCGGCTCCCTGCGGATCGAGCTGGTCGCCGAGGACGGCACCACCACCGTCCTGCGCGAGTCCGTCCCCGTCCTCGAGGGCGAGGTCGTCGACGCCTCCGTGATGCGCGTCGCCGCGCTGCGCGAGTTCCTGACCGCGCAGGTCGCCAAGGCCAAGGCCGAGGGCGTGCTGTTCTCCGTGCACCTCAAGGCCACGATGATGAAGGTCTCCGACCCGATCGTCTTCGGTCACGTCGTACGCGCGTTCTTCCCGAAGACCTTCGAGAAGTACGGCAAGGTCCTCGCCGGCGCCGGTCTCTCCCCGAACGACGGTCTGGGCGGCATCCTCAAGGGCCTCGAGACCCTGCCGCACTTCGGTGAGGAGATCAAGGCCTCCTTCGACGCCGAGCTGGCCGAGGGCCCGGCCCTGGCGATGGTCGACTCCGACAAGGGCATCACCAACCTGCACGTGCCGTCCGACGTCATCGTCGACGCCTCGATGCCGGCCATGATCCGCACCTCCGGCCACATGTGGGGCCCGGACGGCCAGGAGGCCGACACCCTCGCGGTCCTGCCGGACTCCTCCTACTCCGGCGTCTACCAGGCCGTCATCGACGACTGCCGCGCCCACGGCGCCTACGACCCGTCGACGATGGGCTCGGTCCCGAACGTCGGCCTGATGGCGCAGAAGGCCGAGGAGTACGGCTCCCACGACAAGACCTTCGAGATCGCGACGGCCGGCACGGTCCGTCTGGTCGACCAGGCCGGCAACGTGGTCCTCGAGCAGCCGGTCGCCGAGGGCGACATCTTCCGCGCCTGCCAGACCAAGGACGCGCCGATCAAGGACTGGGTGAAGCTGGCCGTCACCCGCGCCCGCGCCACCGGCGACCCGGCCGTCTTCTGGCTGGACGAGACCCGCGCCCACGACGCCAACCTGATCGCCAAGGTCAACGCCTACCTGACGGAGCACGACACCGAGGGCCTGGACATCCGTGTCCTCGCCCCGGTCGAGGCCACCAAGCTGTCGGTGGAGCGCATCCGCCGCGGCGAGGACACCATCTCGGTGACCGGCAACGTGCTGCGTGACTACCTGACCGACCTCTTCCCCATCCTGGAGCTGGGCACCAGCGCCAAGATGCTGTCGGTCGTCCCGCTGATGGCGGGCGGCGGCCTGTTCGAGACGGGCGCCGGCGGCTCCGCGCCGAAGCACGTCCAGCAGCTGGTCAAGGAGAACTACCTGCGCTGGGACTCCCTCGGTGAGTTCTTCGCGCTCGTGCCCTCCCTGGAGCAGTGCGCCACGGCCACCGGCAACACCCGCGCCAAGGTCCTCGCCGACACCCTCGACCGCGCGACGGCGACCTTCCTCAACGAGGACAAGTCCCCGACCCGTCGCGTCGGCGGCATCGACAACCGCGGCAGCCACTTCTACCTGTCCCTGTACTGGGCGCAGGAGCTGGCCCGGCAGACCGACGACGCCGAGCTGGCGAAGGCGTTCGCGGCGCTCGCCGAGACGCTCACCGCGGCCGAGCAGACCATCGTGGACGAGCTGAACGCCGTCCAGGGCGAGCCCGCCGACATCGGCGGCTACTACCAGCCCGACCCGGCGAAGGCCGCGGCCGTCATGCGGCCGTCCGCCACGTGGAACGCGGCGCTGGCCTCCCTGAGCTGACGCACCCCGCTCCATTGATCCACCGATCCGCCCCGGCCGGGACCACCCGGCCGGGGCGGATCCATGTCCGCCAGGAACGCGCGCCTTGTGACCTGCTCGTTCGTCACGGCCATATCCGTTTCCCCGCCCTTGCCCCGTTGTGTTCTGATGGCTCCTCCGATCATGCGTCACGCCACTGACAACGCCCCGGGAGCCGCCTGATGACCCCTGCCGCACCGTCCTTCGCCGTCCTGCCCGGAGCCGCCGGCTCGCCGGTGATCCTGCACGTGCCGCACTCGGCGCGGGAGATACCGCCCGCCGTGCGGACCGGCGTCGTGCTGGACGACGCGGCGCTGGAGCGGGAGCTGGACCACATCACGGACTCGCACACCGCCGAGATCGCCGAGGAGGCCGCCCGGCTGGCGGGCGTGACGCCGTGGCGGTTCGTCAACCGGCTGTCGCGGCTGGTCGTCGACCCGGAACGGTTCCCGGACGAGCGGGAGGAGATGCGCGCCGTCGGGATGGGCGCCGTGTACACGAGGACCACGCACCGGGAGGTGCTGCGGCCGGACGACGTCGACCCCGAGCCACTGGTCGAGCGGTACTTCCGGCCGTACGCGCGGGCGATGACGGAGGCCGTGACCGACCGGCTGGCGGCCGTCGGGCGGGCCGTCGTCGTCGACGTGCACTCCTACCCGGCCGCGCCGCTGCCGTACGAGCTGCACGGGGCGGGTCCGCGGCCGCCGGTCTGCCTGGGCACGGACTCCTTCCACACCCCGCCGGAGCTGCTCGCCGCCGCGCGGAAGGCGTTCGAAGGGGTCGGGGAGACGGGACTGGACAGCCCGTTCGCCGGGGCGTACGTACCGCTGGAGTACTACGGGTCGGACACGCGGGTGTCCGCGCTGATGGTGGAGATCCGCCGGGACACCTACATGTCCGAGCCGGGCGGGCCCGCGGGCCCGGGACTGACCGTGCTCGCCGAGGCGCTGGCGGCCCTGGTGGACGCCGTGTCCTGACCGCCGCGGCCCGTGGTGGCTACGCGCGCAGCCACTCCGTGACGACCACCTCCCCGCCGGTCCGCAGCCGCAGGGCGAACGGGCCGCCGGGCGGGGCGTCGCAGGCGAAGCGGCCCATGGTGTCGGCGGTGAGCGAGGCGCCGGCGCGCGGGCCGTGCAGCACCTCGATCGAGGCGGACTGCGGGGGCAGCAGCTGGCCCATCAGCCCGTCCCCGGTCACCTCGACGTCGACCGTGAGCCCGCCCGTGTGGAAGGTCAGCATCCGCGGCACGTCCTCGGCTCCCCTCACCGGGATGGCGTCGGTCAGCGAGTCGAAGGTCAGCTCCGCGATCCGGGCGTCCAGGTCGTGCAGCGCGTAGGCCTCGACGGCGGTCTGCCGCAGGTGGGCCGGGACCGGGTCCAGGATGGCGGCGGCCTGCCGCAGCTCCTCCTCCAGGGCGCCGTGGTCGAACTCCTCCTCGTCGAAGGCGCCTTCGACCGACAGGTCGTCGTCGTTCTCGTCGGCGTGGCCGTTCATGGCGTTCACAGTGCTCCCCGTGCGTCGAGTCGGGCCCGCAGGCGGCGCAGACATCGCTGGCGCATCGGTCCGATGCTGCCCACCGCGATGCCCAGGGCGGCCGAGACCTCCTGATAACTGGGCGGCGGTGAGGCGATCAGCACCCGCAGCAACTGGCGGCAGCGGTCGCCGAGCGCCTCGAACTCCTGCCAGAGGAAGCGGACGCGCTCGCTCTGCGCGGCCGCCTCCTCCGAGTCCAGGACCGACTCCTCCGGGGTACGTTCCTCGCTGGCGCGGTCGAGCAGCTGGGGATCGTCGGTCGGGGTGAGCCGTCGTAAGCTCTTGATCACTTTCAGGCACTCGTTGCGCGCGGTGATGGCGAGCCACGAACCCGCCTTGTCCGGTTCCCTGATCCGGCCGAGGTGCTGGGCGAAGCGGAACCAGACGGTCTGGTACACCTCGCTCCCGTCGGCGTCCGAGAGCCGGTGGGAGCGCACCACCGACCACACCAGCGGGCTCAGCCCTTCCACCAGCGCCTTCCAGGCCGCCGTGTCACCGTCGACGGCGGACTGGACGAGCGCGCCGACATCAGTACGGTCCACGGCCCCACCCCTCGTGTACGGCCTGTCATCGTACGCCGTGACGGGGGCTCGTTCGGACCTCATGGCGTCCTCGCACCCGCACCGGGACTCCGAGCGGGACCAGGTGCGAAACTCGGTGCGGGACCAGGTGCGAAACTCGGTGCGGGACCAGGTGCGGGACTCATGCCGGGCCGACCGGGACCGGGCGCCAGGTGGCGGGCAGCAGCACCGGCACGTGCGCCCCGCGCACCTCGGCGAACTGCGTGTTCTGGGCCAGGAGCTGACGGGCCGCCGCACGCGGGTCGGCCTCCTTGTGGGCGGTCATGTGCGCGGCGACGAGTCCGGCCACCACGGGCGTCGCGAAGGACGTGCCGCTCCAGGACGCGAACCCCTCGAACATCACCTGGTCCGGCTTGCCGGAGCCGTCGCTCAGGACGCCGGTGTGGCGCGGGGCGCGGCAGGTGCAGGCGTAGCCGAAGCCGTAGCGGCAGGCGTCGTAGGTGGAGTGCTGGTAGACGTACGGGACGGGGGCGTCGAAGCCGGTGAGGGCGCTGGTGAGGCGCTCGCCGGGGGCGTAGACCCGTACCCAGGCGCCGTGGTTGCTGAAGCAGGCGCCGAACTCGCCGTCGCCGCGCAGCGCGCCGACGGACAGGACCGAGTCGGCGTGGTCGGGCAGGGAGGCGTAGGCGGCGGGCCAGAACGGCGTGGCGCTGGCGTTGTTGCCGGCGGCGGCGACCAGCAGGGTGCGCTGTCCCTGGAGGGCGCGCATGAAGCCGTCGAGGCCGAGGAGCCCGTCGACGCGGCCGTTGGAGGTGCCGGCGGAGAGGCTGAGGATGTCGGGCCAGCCGCCCTCCTCCACGGCGTCGAAGAGCTTCTCGCCGAAGGCGTCCTCCAGGATCGCGCCGGCGTCGTTCAGCGTGCCGCGGACGGTGATGTCGGTGTTGGGCGCGACGGCCGCGACCAGTCCGGCGATGAACGTGCCGTGCCCGACGTACTGCTGGAGGACGCCGTTGTCGTCCGTCTCCCGGATCTGGAGGTCGCCGTCGGTGTGGGCGAGCAGCGGGTAGGAGCGGTAGTCGTGCATCAGACCGGTGTCGACGACGAGGACGCCGACGGCTCCCTCGGCGTCGTGGGTGCCCTCCGCCGGGGACGGGTTGGGCGGCTGGGTGAGCGGGGCGGGCACGGGCTCGTCGCCGGGGCAGGCGTTGACGGAGATCGACACCACGTGGTTGCGGCTGACCAGCCGGCGTCCGGTGCGGCCCTCCGCCTCGCGCAGGGCGCGCAGGGCGCCCGCGACGGCGCGGTCCCCGCTGCGGTCGCCGTGGCCGGGGTCGCCGACCTGGATGCGGGTGATGCCCGAGCGGTTGGTCCGCGGTCCGGCGCGGCGCACATGGTCGGCGACCAGTCCGGTGGTGGCGGTGAAGTGGGTGCGGACGGTGTCCTCGACGACCTGGGCCTCCTCGCCGTCGCGGGCGAGGACCACGCCCTTCTCGTAGATGAACTCGGCGGAGTCGTCCGGCCCCATCGCCAACGGGACGTCGGGCAGCGTGCGCTGGATCTGTTCGAACTGCTCGTGGAATCGCTGTGGTGCCATGGCGTGTCCTCTCCCCCTGAGCCTGTGTCGTCAGTCTGAGCCGCGAGGCCCGCGTCTGATACAGCTGGTGCGACGGCCGGGACGGGGGGTGCGGTTGCGGGCGCCGGGGGCGCGAAAACGGACGCGCACCCTACGCGCTCCCCTGCCGCCGGGAGCGTGCGCCGCGCGCGCGACGTCAAGTGCGTTGACGTGATGTCCAATTGATACCGGTGGATACGGTGCCGAACGGGTGTGGCGTGCAAGCCGGAGCACTACCATCCGTGGGGTGACAGCGGGAAACGACTCGGTTCTCGAACTGCTGCCGATGGTGTTCGCCGCCCCCAACGACGCGTTGTCGCGGGCGGAAGGAGTGCTCGACACCGATCCGACGCCGTTGCACGCCTCGGTCGCCCATCAGGTGATCGGCATCTGGCAGCGCGACTGGGGCGACATGCGGATCGCCCTGGACCATCTGCGGCGCGCCCACGAGCTGGCGGCCCGCGCGGACTCGGCGGAGCGCGAGGCGGACGTCCTGGCCACGCTCGGGGTGGCGCTGGTCCACGCGGGCCGCACCCGGCAGGGCCTGGAGGCGTTCGAGCGGGGTGTGCGGCGCGGCAGCGGGCACACCCGCGCGCGGGTGCTGTACCGGCGGGCGTACTCCTGGTGGGTGCTCGGCCATCACCGCGAGGCCCTGGAGGACGTACGCCGGGCGATTCCCGTGCTGCGGCAGGCGGACGACGTCATCTGGACGGCGCGCGCCCTCACCCTGCGCGCCACCGTGCATCTGGCGCTCGGGGCGGTGGAGCGGGCCGAGGCCGACTTCACGGCGGCCGAGGCCCTGTGGGACACCACGGGCCAGGAGCACGACAAGGCCGACGCGGTGGAGAGCCGGGGGCTTGCCGCGTTCCGCTCGGGGGACGTTCCCGCCGCGCTGCGCCTTCTCGACGAGGCCGAGGAGCGGTACGCCAAGCTCGGCACGCCGACGTTCATGCTCAACATCCGGCGCTGCGAGGTGCTGATGGCGGCCGGGCTGGCACCGGAGGCGCTGGCCGAGGCGGACGCGGCGACGGCGGTGCTGGACGGGATCGGCGGGCAGTCCACGCGCAAGGCCGAACTGCTGCTGACAGCCGCGAAGGCGGCCCGGCTGGCGGGCGATCCGGGGACGGCGATCGCGCGGGCGGCGGTGGCGGAGCGGCTCTTCGCCGGGCAGCGGCGCACCTGGTGGGAGACGCACGCCCGGCTGGTGCTGATCGAGGCGCGGGTCGCGACGGGGCGGGGTTCGGGCCGGCTGGTGGCGGACGCGGCCCGGCTGGCCGAGCGGCTGTCGGCGTTCGGGGCGCCCGCCGCGCCGGAGGCCTGGCTGCTGGCGGGCCGGATCGCGCTGGGCCTGGACTGGACGGCGGACGCGGAACGCTATCTGGAGGTCGCGGCGCGCAGCCGGCGCAGCGGGCCGCCGCTGGCCCGGATGACGGGCTGGGCGGCGCAGGCGCTGTGGGCGCGGGCCACCGGGTCCGGGCGGGGCGTGCTGGAGGCCTGCCGGCGCGGCCTCGACGTGCTCGACGACCACCGGATGACGCTGGGCGCCTCCGAGCTGCGGGCCCGGGCCACCGCGCAGGGCGCGGAACTGGCGGCGCTGGCCCAGCAGGTGAGCCTGGAGCGGGGCGGGCCCCGGCAGCTGCTGGGGTGGAGCGAACGCTGGCGGGCGACGGCGCTGTCCACCCCGCCGACCCGGCCGCCCGCCGACCCGGCGCTGCTGAGCGGGATGACGGCCTTCCGGGAGATCGCCGCCCGCGCGGAGAGCGCGCGGGCGGACGGGCGCCCGGTGCCGGCCCTGGAGCGGGAGCAGCGCCGGCTGGAACGGGAGATCCGCTCCCGCACCCTGCACATCCGCGGGGAGGTGCCCGGGGACGGCGCCCGGTTCGACGCGGGCCGGCTGCTGGAGCGGCTCGGGGACGCGCGGCTCGTCGAACTCGCCGTGCTCGACGGGCGGGTGCAGGTGCTGTTGTGCGGGGGCGGGAAGGTGCGGCGGTTCGCGGGCGGGCTGCTCGCGGAAGCGGAGCGCGAGGCCGAGTACGTACAGGCCGCGCTGCGCCGGCTGGCCCACCCGGGCGCGGAGGGACGGCTGCCGCTGGTGGAGGCGGCCGGGCTGCGGCTGGAGGAGCTGCTGCTGGGCGAGGCGGCGGGGCAGCTGGGCCCGGGACCGGTGGTCGTGGTCCCGCCGGCCCGGCTGCACCGGGTGCCCTGGGCGCTGCTGCCGTCGCTGCGGGAGCGGGTGGTGAGCGTGTCGCCGTCGGCGAGCGGCTGGCTGCGTGCCCGGGAGACCGAGCCGCCGCCCGGCGGACGGCACGTCCTGGTGCGCGGGCCGGGGCTGGCCACCGGCGGGGCGGAGGTGCCGGAGGTGGCCGGGCGGTACGGGCGGCCGACAGTACTGGAGCACGCCGACGCGCGCGTGCCCCGGGTGCTGGAGGAGCTGGACGGGGCCGCGCTCGCGCACATCGCGGCGCACGGCACGTTCCGCGCCGACAGCCCGATGTTCTCCTCGCTCCGTATGGCGGACGGCCCGCTGATCGTCCACGACTTCGAGCGTCTCGCCCGCAGCCCCTACCGGATCATCCTCTCCAGCTGCGACACCGCCCGCCTCGCCTCGGTCGGCGCCGACGAACTCCTCGGCCTCGTCACCGCGTTGCTCCCCCTGGGCACCGCGGGTGTGATCGCGAGCAGCGCCCCGGTCAACGACGCCGCGGTGGTCCCCCTGATGCTGGCCCTCCACCAGAGCCTCAGCACGGGCCTCTCCCTGGCCGAGGCCCTGCGTGACGCCCGCACCACCCTCCCGCCCGACACCGTGCACCGGGCGACGGGGTGGGCGTTCACGGCGTTCGGGGCGGCGTGAGGGGGCCGCACCCCGGTACGACGGTGCGACAGACCGACATTGTGATCAACCGGGTGCGCAGGGTAGCGTTCCTGTCGAGACAACCACCGCGCGGCAACTCGACCGCGGTTCGCGTGCGGCTCCATCGCGCACTCGGGGGGACGGGTCCGGCGTCCCTTTCGGGCAAGGCGGTCAGGCAGGTTGTCTGACGCCATGTCAACACGACGACACCTGCATACGCGGCCTGCACGTCGGCAGGGCCTCAGCGATCACCCCGAACCCACTGGGCGGGTGGCCGACCTGAGACCTGCCATCCTGCAGACGTTCCGCTCGGTTCGGCCACCCTTCGCGGCACCGGAGGAACCCCGAACATGGAAATGCAGATCGTCCTGGTCATCCTGGGCGCGGCCGGCATCGCCTCGACCCTCGTCCACGCGTTGAAGAGCGTTCTCGACCAGATCCCGGAGCTGATCCGGTCCTTTCGCCGTATCGTGCGCGAGGTGCGGCGCCCCGACGAGGGCCCCGCACCGGAGGACGAGAGCCCCGCACCGGCGCGGCCCGGGACACGGATCCCCTCCGGCACCACCGACGACCGGTGAATCGATGCCCCGGGCGACGCGGTCAGGCCGACCGGGTGTCGGGCAGTTCCGTCAGCCATGGCAGGGTCGTGCGGTCGGCTGTGCCGAGGCGGGTGTAGGCGCTGTAGAGGTGGTTGCCGACGGTGCGGACGGAAAGGGTGAGGCGCTCGGCGATCTGGCGGTTGCTCAGGCCGGCCGCGGCGAGGGTGACGATCTGGCGCTGGCGGACGGTGAGTTCGCCCAGGGCCAGGCCGGACAGGGCCGGGGTGCGGGCTCCTTGGCAGCGGCGGGCGAGGGCGGCGGCCCGGGTGCGGGCGGTGCGGGCCGCGGTGGGGTCGCGGTGGACGGGTACGGCCTGGGCGTGGGCCTCGGCCGCGAACAGCAGGAATCCGCGTTCCCGGAGTTCCTCGGCGACCCGGTCCAGGGCGGGCCCGTCGGCGCGGGCGAGCGCCCGGGCGTGGCGGGCGAAGACACCGTCCGGCGGGAGGACACCGAGGGCCTGATCGGGAGCGCCGAGGCGTACGGCGTCGTAGGCGTTGTAGGCGTCATCGGTGTCGTGCGGGTTCTCGAGGGACGTCGCCGTGAGGGTGGCCGTGTCGCCGGACTGGGCGACGGCCGCGTCGAGTTCGCGGCGGCACGCGGTGTCCTCGCCCGCGCCGGTCAGGCCCTCCCGGGCCCAGGCCGCGGCCTCGCGCAGCTCTCCGCGCAGCCGGGCGAACCGGGCGCGGACGGCCGCGTACCCCGGCGGGACCGGTTCCCCCTCCGCGACCAGCCACTCCCCCACCGGCGTCCGGGCCGTGCGGACGTCGGCGTGCGCGATGCCGTGAAGCAGGGCGGCGGCCTCCGCGTCGAGGGCGTCCGTCAGCGGCCCGCGCAGGCCGGCCAGCCGCCTCGCGCGCAGCCGGCCGGCCGCGGCGCGCAGGACCGGGCCGTGCAGGGGGTGGGCCAGCCGGACGGTGGTGTCGTCGTCCGCCACCTCGATCAGCCCGTCCGTCTCCAGGCGCTCCAGAGCCCGCAGGTCCAGCGAGTCGGCGGGCAGCGGCAGGGGTTCGGCGAAGGCAAGGCGGTCGAGGGTCTCGCGTTCCTCGGGGCAGGTGCGGGCGAGGACGGCGGCGGTGCGCTCGCGCAGTGTCGGGGTCGGCGGGACCGGGCCGCGCCACGCCCACGCGCCGGTCTCCGGGACGCGGGTGAGCAGGCCCGCCGCGCGTACGGCGCCCAGCAGGTCCCGCAGCAGCCGCAGGTCCCCCCGGCACAGGCGGCGCAGGCGGTGGGCGGTGAGGGGGTCCAGGGGGCCGCCGCCGGCGGCGGTGAGGAGCGGTTCCGTGGCGTCGTCGGGCAGTGGTTCGAGGGTGAGACGGGGCAGCAGTTCGCCGGTCGTGAGGCGGGTGACGGCGTCGGGCGCGGGGGCGTCGTCCGGCACCACGACCAGCAGCCGGGTGCGGCCCTGGACGGCCAGTTGGTGGAGCAGGGCGGCGGAGGCGTCGTCCAGCAGGTGCGCGTCGTCGACGAGCAGCAGCCGCAGGCCGGACAGGAGGTGGACGGCGCGGTGGAGGGTGACGGACTCGGGCAGCAGATGGGCGAAGGCGGCGAAGGGGGTGGCGCGGGTCTCGGGAGTGGGGGCCACGCGGGCGCAGTCGGTGCCGCGCACCGCCTCGGTCGCCAGCCGGGTGCGGCCGCAGCCGGCCGGTCCGGTCACCACGATGCCGGGCCGTCCCGCCGTCAACGACCGGCGGACCAGCTCCAGTTCCTCCTCCCGGCCGGTGAACGGCCACGGCAGCCGAAGGGTCTTGGCGTGCGGTTCGATCGTCGTCACACCATGTGGAGTCCGCATACTCATGCCTGATACAGGGCGACTTGAGTAGCCCCCGACTCAGGCGCCGGGACGACGGGACGCGGCAGGCTGTGCGCATGACCGCCCGCTTCTGCTCCCTCGTGCAGCAGTCGGCCCCCGCGTTCGTCCCGGGGCTGGCCGCCGAGCGGCTGGGCGCGCTCCTGAGCGGGCGGCGGATGTGGGTCAACGGGACGGTTCTGCACTACTACTTCTTCGACGGCGAGGGCGACGGGTCGGTCATCCCCGTGCCGGGCTCCGGAAGCACCCGGCGGGTGTCCTGGGTGGGCGACGAGGACCAGCGGGACGTGGTGCGCGACTGCTTCCGCGAGTGGGCCGGTCTCGGCATCGGGGTGTCGTTCGCCGAGGTCGGCGACCGCTCGGAGGCGGAGCTGCGGATCGGCTTCCAGCAGGGCGACGGCTCCTGGTCGGCCGTGGGCCGTGACGCGCTGCTCGCCGGACTCGCCGAACGCACGATGAACTTCGGCTGGGACCTGACCGCGCCCGGTGAGCGCGCCACGGCCCTGCACGAGATCGGGCACGCGCTCGGTATGCAGCACGAGCACCAGAGCCCGTTCGCGGGGATCCACTGGGACGACGAGGCGGTGTACGCGGATCTGGCGGGCCCGCCGAACCACTGGAGCCGGGACCGCACCTTCTTCAACATCCTGCGCAAGCTGGACCCGGCCGAGGTCAACGGATCGGTGTGGGACCCGCACTCGGTGATGGAGTACCCCTTCGCGGCGGGGCTGATCCTGGAGCCCGAGCAGTTCCGCACCGGCGTCCATCCGAGTGGTGAACTGTCGGCGCTGGACAAGGAGTTCGTGCTGCGCTGGTATCCGCCGACGGCCGCGCCGCTGCCGCCCGCGCTGGTGCCGTTCCGTTCGGTGCCGCTGTCGCTGGGCCCGGGCGAGCAGGCCGACTTCACGGTGGAGCCGCGGGAGACCCGCGAGTACACCTTCGGGACCTTCGGGGAGAGCGACACGGTCGTCGTGGTCTTCGAGGAGCGGGACGGCGAGCCCCGCTTCCTCGCGGGCCAGGACGACGCGGGCACCCCGCGCAACGCCACGATCCGGGCGCGGCTCGTCAAGGGCCGCCGCTACTTCGTCCGGGTGCGCCTGTACGCCGGGTGGGGGTCGGGCCAGACGGCGGTCATGTGCTGGTGACGGCGCGACGACCGCCCACGAGACCACAGTCCGGCGCCGGGGGAAGCGCCGGGGCCACGCCGCCTTCGGGGGAGGGCGACGTGGCCCCGGCCGCACCGGCGCCCCGGGTCAGCCCGGCACGGGGCCGTGGCCCCGACGGTGCCATTCCTCCGCGAGCAGTTCGTAGGAGCGGACGCGGTCGGCGTGGTCGTGGGTGATGGTGGTGATGAGCAACTCGTCGGCGCCCGTGGCCTCCTGAAGTTGTTCCAGCCGGTCGGCGACCCGGGCCGGGGAGCCGACGAACTGCGTGTCGATCCGGTCCTGGACCAGGGCACGGTCCTCGTCGGTCCAGGCGAGGGCGCGGGCTTCCTGCGGGGTCGGGAACTCGATGGCGCCCTCGGCGGTCCGAATACTGCGCACCCAGGGGCCGTAACCGGTGGCCAGCTCCCGGGCACGGGTGTCGTCCTCGGCGACGACGACATCGGCGGAGACGCTCACATACGGCCGCTCGAGGGTCGCGGAGGGCTTGAAGCGGGCGCGGTAGCCGTCCACCGCCTCCAGGACGGTGGCCGGGCTGACGTGGTAGTTCGCCGCGAAGCGCAGGCCCCGGGCGCCCGCGGCCTCGGCACTGCTGCCGCCGCTGCTGCCCAGGATCCACACCTCGACGTCGGCCCCCTCCCCTGGGACGGCGTTGGCCTCGACACCCTCCGGGGAGCGGTAGGTGCCGGCGAGCAGGGCGAGGATGTCGTCGATCTGCTCGGCGTAGTCCTGGGATACAGCGCCGGGCAGCAGGAGCAGCCTGCGCTGGAGTGCGATCCGGGGTGAGCCGAGGAGGTTCTCGAAGGAGAAGCGGGGCGGGATGAGCAGGCCGTTCGGTGCCCGGCCGTCGACGACCGGGGTCGCCGTGGGCGGCGGGGTGGACGGCGGCCCGGACGGGCCCCCTCCGGAGCGGCCCAGGCCCAGGTCGAGGCGGCCGGGGTGCAGGGCGTCGACCAGGCCGAACTCCTCGACCGTGCTCAGGGCCGTGCGGTGGCCGAGCTGGACGGCTCCGGAGCCGAGCCGGATCGTGGAGGTCGCGGCGGCGGTCAGCGCGAGGACGACCGCCGGGGACGTACCGGCCACACCGGGGTTGAGGTGGTGCTCGGCGAACCAGTAGCGGGCGTAGCCGAGACGCTCGGCCCGCCGGGCGAGGTCGATGGAGTTCCGCAGCGCGTCCGCGGCGGTGGAACCGGAGGAGACCGGGACCAGGTCGAGGACGCCGAGAGGTGTCTCAGGCACGGGCGGGCTCCCCGTCGGCCGGTGCTCCCGGGAGCACCGGTGCCGCCGGGAGCACCGGTCCCCAGGCGAACGGCGGGTCCGGTATCTCCTTGCGCAGCACCGGCGCCACCGCCGACTGGAACAGCTCCAGCGAGTCCCGGTGCCGGGTGTCGCCCAGTCCGCCCGCGTCCGCGTGCAGATGCAGCACCGAGTGGCCGAACCGCTCGTGGTAGCGGTGGACCTTGTCGACGACCTGCTGCGGGCTGCCGATCAGGGCGGAGCTGCGCTCGACGAAGTCCTCCAGGGTCTCGAAGACCACGGGCAGTCCGGCCTTGCGCTGGAACTCCAGGTTGCTCTCGAAGACCGGCCGGTAGACCTCCCGCGCCTCCTGCGAGGTGCGCGCCACGTACAACCCGGCCGAGCCCGCGCCCACCGCGATGTCCGCCGGGTCGTGGCCGTAGTGCTCCCAGCGTTCGCGGTAGTGGCGGATCAGTTCGGCGTAGGGCTCGATGGGATGGGTGACGTTCGCCGAGAACAGCGGGTCGCCGTAGCGGGCGGCCAGGTCCACGGACTCCTTGCTGGTGGCGCTGCCGTGCCAGACGCGCACGGGCCGCTGGTACGGTCTCGGCCACACCTCGGCGTCGGTCAGCGGCGGGCGGAACCGGGTCGCCGCGGTGACCTTGTCGTCGCGCCAGATCTGCCGGAACACCTCGTAGCTCTCGGCGTTGCGCTCCCACTGGTCCTCGGGGGTGACCCGGAACAGCTCGCGCTGAGCGGCTCCGTTGCCCTTGCCGATGATGAGGTCCAGCCGGCCGCCGGAGAGGTGGTCGAGGGTGGCGTAGTCCTCGTAGGCGCGGACGGGGTCGAGGAGGCTGAGGGTCGTCACGGCGGTGAACAGCCGGATCCGCCGCGTCAGGGCGGCCACGTGGCTGAGGACGACGGTCGGCGAGGAGGAGATGAACGGCCGCTCGTGCCGCTCCCCCACGCCGAAGCCGTCGAAGCCGAGTTCCTCGGCGAGCAGGGCGTTGTCGAGCACCTCGCGGAAGCGGTCCTGGGTGGACTTCAGGACGCCGGTGACCGGGTCCGGGCGGTGCACGATCAGGGTGATGGCGAGGAACTTCACGAGGCCACCCGAGCGGTGCTGTCCGCCTCGTCCGGGTACGCGAGGCCGAGGTGGTCCCTGAGCGTGGTGCCCTCGTACTCGGTGCGGAAGACGCCCTGTTCCTGGAGGAGCGGGACGACCTTGTCGGCGAAGTCGTCGAGGCCGCTCGGGGTGATGTGCGGGACGAGGATGAAGCCGTCGGCGGCGTCGGCCTGCACGTACTCGTTGATCGTCCTGGCGACGGTGGCCGGGGAGCCGACGAAGTTCTGCCGGTTGCCGGTCTCGATGACCAGGTCGCGGATCGACCAGTTGTTGGCTTCCGCGAGCTCCCGCCATTCGCGGGCGGTGGCCAGCGGGTCGCGGTACATCCGGACCTGGGCGCGGCCGCGCGCGATGTGGTTCTCCCCGAGATCCGGGTCGATGTCGGGCAGGGGGCCCTCCGGGTCGTAGCCGGACAGGTCCCTGTTCCAGACGAATTCCAGGTGCTTGAGGGCGGTGGCGCCGCTGACCTGCTGGCGGCGCACGTCCTTGGCGATCTCCTCGGCCTCGGCGTCGGTGTCGCCCAGCACGAAGCTCGCGGCGGGCAGGATCAGCAGTTGGTCGGCGCGCCGGCCGTACTTGGCGAGGCGTGACTTGACGTCCGTGTAGAAGGCCTGGCCGGCGTCGAGCGCCGCGTACCGGCTGAAGATCGCGTCGGCGGACGAGGCGGCGAACTCGCGGCCCTCGTCGGAGTCCCCGGCCTGGAAGATCACCGGGCGGCCCTGGGGGCTGCGGGGCACGTTGAACCGGCCCTGGATGTCGAACTGCCGGCCCTCGTGGACGAAGGCCCCGGCCTTGGCGTCCTGGAGGAAGGTGCCGGTGCCCTGGTCGGCGACGATCTCGTCGCCCCGCCAGGAGTCGAAGAGCTCGCCCGTGGTGGCGAGGAACTCCTTGGCGCGGGCGTACCGCTCGCCCTGCGGGAGGTAGCCGCCACGGCGGAAGTTCTCGCCGGTGAAGGCGTCCCAGGAGGTGACGACGTTCCACGCGGCGCGGCCGTCGGAGAGGTGGTCGAGGCTGGCGAACTGGCGGGCCACCTCGTAGGGCTCGTTGAAGGTGGAGTTGATGGTGCCGGTCAGGCCGAGGCGCTCGGTGACGGCGGCGAGCGCGGCCAGGATCGTGAAGGTGTCGGGGCGGCCGACCACGTCCAGGTCGTAGATCCTGCCGCCCTGTTCGCGCAGCCGCAGCCCCTCGGCGAGGAAGAGGAAGTCGAACTTGGCGCGTTCGGCGGTCCGCGCGAAGTGGGCGAAGGAGCTGAACTCGATATGGCTGCCGGCCCGCGGATCGCTCCACACGGTGGTGTTGTTGACGCCGGGGAAGTGCGCGGCGAGATGGATCTGCTTCTGGGGCTTGCTCATGGTCGTCGGCTCTCCGTCCGGCTCAGGCTGCGGCGTAGCGGTTGGCGGGGCGGCTCAGGCCGAGCAGCCCGCGCAGGGTGTCGGCCTCGTAGGCACGGCGGAAGGCCCCACGGCGCTGGAGTTCGGGGACGAGGCCCCGGGTGATGGACGGGAGGTCATGGCCGGCGACGGCGGGGCGCAGCCGGAACCCGGTCAGTCCGGCCGCCCGGAAGTCCTGGAGCAGATCGGCGAGTTGGGCGGGCGAGCCGGCGAATATCCGGGCGTCGCTGCGGTACTCCTCGCCGGCGAGGGCGTCGAGGCGGTCGCGCCGGGCGGCGGCCTCGGCCGGGTCGTCGTCGAGGAAGACCACCAGGTCGCCGAAGACGTGCAGCGGCTCCGCGGCCCGCCCCGCCCGCTCCTGTTCGGCGCGGATCTCGGCGACGATCGCACGGGCCTGGCCGGTGTCGTGCGGGGTGACATAGCCGATGTCGGTGGCGCGGGCCACCAGCCGGTAGGGGACGGTGTCGTGCGCCAGAGCGGTGACCAGGGGCTGGCCCTGCGGCGGGCGCGGGGTGATGGAGGGCCCCTTGACGCTGAAGTGGCGGCCCTCGAAGTCGATGTAGTGGAGTTTGTCGCGGTCGATGAAGCGGCCCGTGGTGACGTCCCGGATCTCCGCGTCGTCCTCCCAGCTGTCCCAGAGGCGGCGCACGACCTCGACGTAGTCGGCCGCCTCGTCGAACAGCTCGGTCACCAGGTCCTGGGTGGCCGGGGAGTCGTAGGCCTCGATCCGGGGGATCGTGCGGCGGCCGAAGTGGGCGGCCTCGGTGGGGCGGGCGGTGATCTGGACACGCAGGCCGGCCCGGCCGGTGCTCACGTAGTCGAGGGTGGCGATCGCCTTGGAGAGGTGGAACGGCTCGGTGTGCGTGGCCACCACGGTCGGCACCAGGCCTATGTGGTGGGTGAGCGGGGCGACGCGGGAGGCGATCAGCACGGCGTCGAGGCGGCCGCGGACCTGGTCGGTGCGGTCGTCCGGGTCGAGGAAGTGGGAGGACTGCGGGCCGAGGCCGTCCTCGATCGTCACGAAGTCGAGCAGTCCGCGCTCCGCCTCGGCGACCAGATCGGCCCAGTATCCGGCGGTGAACAGCTCACGGGGTCGGGCGACGGGCTCGCGCCAGGAGGCGGGGTGCCAGCCGGTGCCGTCCAGAGCGACGGCGAGATGCAGCGGGGAGGAGGGGGTCGAGGACACGAGGGTGCCTTCCTGGAGGTCCGTACGAGAGCGCACGTCACCCGCGTCAAGGGGTGCCGCTTCGGGGAACGGGTGTCAGGAGCAACAGAGCGCGCCGGCCACGCGCTGGAGGTCTATGTGAGGCCGGGAGGACAGGTGCACGGCGTGGAATGTGTGCGTCACGGCCGGCACCTCCCCCTGTCGGGCGCGCGTCGGCGCCTGTCCCATCTCGTCATGAGTCACAACGCCCGGGCCCCGCCGGGTGTTCCCGGCGGGGCGCCGGTCGGTCAGGAGTTGTCCAGCGGCAGTCCGGGCGGGTTGATCTCGGACTTGGCGACGGCCTCGTTGGAGAGGTTGTAGGCCGCCAGCCACTTGGCGTACTGCCCGTTCTCGATCAGGTGGTTGATGGCGTCCGCGACCGGCTTGGCGAGGCCGCTGTCCTTCTTGGCGGTGGCGGCGATCAGGCCCTGGAGCGTCTCGCCGGCGCCGGAGAAGGTGCCCGCGTTGCGGGTGGCGTTGGCCGTGCCCGCGGTCTGGGAGACGTTGTAGGCGATCCCGGGGTTGGGGCCGAAGAACGCGTCGATCTTGCCGCTGGCGAGCGCCAGGTAGATGCCGTTGCGGTCCGGGTAGTACTTGACGGTGAGCTTCTTGCCCTCGGACTCCAGCTTCTTCTTCCACTCCAGGAGGATCTTCTCCTGGTTGGTGCCGGAGCCGACGGTGACGGTCAGTCCGGCGAGGTTCTCGTAGTTGCCGTCGAAGTTCCACTTGTTGGACTTCTTGACCTCCCAGCCGAGGTTGTCCTGGCGGTAGGAGGCGAACTCGTACTTCTTCTTGCGCTCCTCGGTGTCGGTGACGTTCGAGAAGGCGACGTCGACCTTGCCGCTGTCGATGCCGACGAAGAGGTTCTCCCAGGTGAAGTTCTTCGTCTCGGGCTTCAGGCCGAGGACCGCGGCCACCAGGCGGCCGAGGTCGGGCTCGGCCCCGGTGAGGGTCTTCTGGTCGTCGCCGACGTACGCCAGCGGGGCGAAGCCGGAGGGCAGGGCGCCGATGCCGATGGTCAGCTTGCCGCTCTTCTTGATCGCGTCGGGCAGTTCGGCGCTGATGGACTTGACCTCGGAGACCTTCAGGACGGTCTCCTTGGCGGCACCGTTGGACACCCGGCCGATGGTCACGCTGCCTGCGGCGGCGCCGTCGGCCGTGGTGGCGGCCTCGCTGTCACCACCGCAGGCGGCGAGCCCGGTGGCGAGGGTGGCGACCGCGGTCGCCGCGGTGATGCCGCGAATCAGGCTGCGTCGGGTGAAGTGGGCAGACATGGCCGTCCTTTGTGACTCAGAGGGTGGTGAGGGTGTGGCGTGGGGGGAAGTCGTGGGGCGCGTCGGTGTCAGAGCACCTTGCTGAGGAAGTCCCGGGTCCGCTCGTGCTGCGGTCGGTCGAGAACCTCGGCCGGCGGGCCCTGCTCGACGATCCGTCCGCCGTCGATGAAGACGACCCGGTCGGCGACCTCGCGGGCGAAGCCGATCTCGTGGGTGACGATGACGAGGGTGGTGCCGCTGGTCGCCAGGTCCTTGATGACCGCGAGGACCTCGCCGACGAGTTCGGGGTCGAGGGCCGAGGTGGGCTCGTCGAAGAGGATGACGCCCGGGCGCAGCGCGAGGGCGCGGGCGATGGCGACGCGCTGCTGCTGGCCGCCGGACAACTGCCGGGGGTAGGCGCCGGCCTTGTCGGCGAGGCCGACGCGGCCGAGGAGTTCGCGGGCGAGTTCCTGGGCGGCGGCTCTGCTGAGCTTCCCGGTGGCCACGGGGGCGGCGGCGACATTGTCCAGCACGGTGAGGTGCGGGAAGAGGTTGAAGTTCTGGAAGACGAAGCCGATGCGGCTGCGCTGGGTCAGGATGGTCCGCTCGCTCAGCTCGCGCAGACGGCCGCCGTGCCGGCGGACTCCGATCGGCTCGCCGTTGATGCTGACGTAGCCGATCTCCGGCTTCTCCAGGTGGTTGACGACCCTCAGCAGGGTGGACTTCCCGGAGCCGGACGGGCCGAGGATCACGGTGACCTCGCCGGGCCGCACGGTGAGGTTCACCCCGTCCAGCACCCGGTGGGTGCCGTACCACTTGTGCACGTCGTGGACCTCGACGGCGGCCGGTGCGGTCTCGGTGGTCATACGGCGGCCTCCTTGCGCAGCCGCTGCCTGAACTCGACAAGGGCGCTGCGGAATTGCTGGAGCGGGGTGGGCGGCAGGGAGCGGGTGGCGCCCCGGGCGTAGTACCGCTCGACGTAGAACTGGACGACGGACACCACGCTGGTGAGGATCAGGTACCAGACGGTGACCACGAGGAGCAGCGGCACGATGTCGCCGGGGTAGGTGGCGCCCATGGTCTGGGCGGTGCCGAACAGGTCGAGCAGCGACACGTAGAAGACCAGCGAGGTGGACTTGATCAGGCCGATCAGCTGGTTGACGTAGTTCGGGGTGATCGAGCGCAGGGCCTGTGGGAAGACGATCTTCCAGAACTGGTAGCCCTTGGGCAGGCCGAGGGCGGCGGCCGCCTCGTGCTGGCCCTGGTCGACGGAGAGGATGCCGCCGCGGACCACCTCGGCGGCGTAGGCGGCCTCGTTGAGGCTGAGGCCGACGACGGCGATCGCCATGTCGGTGGCGAGCCGGGACTCGTCGAAGGTGAAGAAGGCGGGTCCGAAGGGGACGCCCAGGCTCAGCGTCTGGTACAGGGCGCTGAAGTTGTAGAGGAAGAGCAGCACCACGATCAGCGGGATGGAGCGCAGCGCCCAGACGTAGGTCCAGCTGACCGCGCGCAGCACCGGGCTCCTGGAGAGCCGGGCGAGGGCGAGCAGGATGCCTCCGACGAGGCCCAGCACCGCGCTGTAGGCGGCGACTTCGAGGGTGATCAGCAGTCCGTCGAGGATCACTGGCCGCAGGAACCAGTAGCCGAAGCGGTCCCATTGGTAGAAGGGGTTGGAGACCAGGCCGTGGACGAACTGCGCGACAAGGACCAGGGCGACGGCGGTGGCGATCCACCGTCCGGGCCGGCGCAGAGGCTGGACTCGCTGGGCGGCGAGCTTCTCCGACGGCGTGTCGAGGGCAGGTGCTTCGGCGAGGGTCACGGCACCTGGGGGTTCACTCATGAGGGGCTCCGGCGGGAGTCGGGTACCCCGGACGGGCACAGCCGTGGTGGCGGCCGTGGTGAGGCGCACGGCGCACGGATGTGTACACGGAACCGGGGTGGGGCGGTCAACGGCACACCGATCGGGCGGTGTTCGTCAGGAACGCGGAGGCGGGGCGAAGGGTGGTGAGAAGGATTCAGCCCCGACAGCGGGCACGGCCCGGTGCGGTACACAGTGCGCTGTTCACGCGGAGCAGATCGACGGCGCGGTCGGCGACGAGGGGCTGGGCGGACGGCCGTACGCAGCCCCGGAGGCGGCGGGGCGCCGTCCTGAGAGCTGCGTACATGGGGTTCTCCGTCACTGTCGCGGCCCCCGAAGGGGCCCTCGCGCTTACCGAATCGTCCTTGCCGGAACGGCATCCGGTCCGGTCGTCACCTGGGGCACCCCACCGCGGCGCGAGGGTTGCCGGTCAGCAAGCCAGGGCTTGTCGCTGACACTCATGACCGTTCTGGGCCGTAAGTTAAGACGGGTGCCCGAGCGAATGTCAACGCCGGTCCACGGGCTGGAACGGCTACTGGACGGGCGCGGTGTGCGCCGCCCAGTCCAGGATCTGCACGGCGGAACCGGCGGCCTCCAGGCCCTGGCAACGGGCGTGGTGGCGGCGGGCGATGCCGTCGAGGTCGAGGTGGGCGCCGAAGGCCGGGTGGCCGGCCAGACGGCGGGCGTAGGCCCACAGGGCGGGGTGGCCGGCGATGCGGTGCACCGCGGCCGCGTCGAGATGATGGCGGTGGACGGTGTCCAGCTGGACCAGAGCGACCCACAACTCGACGTCGGCGGCGGTGATCTGATCGCTGATCAGATACGGCTGCACACTCAGCCCCTGGTCCAGCACGCCGAGCGTGTGAAGCAGGGTGTCGAGCGCGGTGGCGCGTTCCGTGTTCCCGGCGTTCCCGGCGTCGGCCGCCCCGGCGCGCTGCGCGGCCGCCTCGATGCCCTGGGCGCACATTCGCTCGACGGCCTCGATCTCCGACTCGGCGCCGCACGGGTACAGCATGGCCCGGCCGCCGCCGAAGCTCCCCCAGCCTTCGGCCGGGGGGACCCCCGTCTCGCTGAGCTCGGCAAGGTCACGGGCGATGTCGGGCCCGTGGGTGGAGACGATGCGGCCCGACCAGTCGTCGCTGAGCACGGGCGCGGCGGCCGGTCCGGTGTAGCGGTGGGCGCTGGCGTCGTAGAGCGGGCGCAGCGCGGAGTGGCCGCCGTCGGGACGGTCCGGGACGGCGGGCAGGAAGGTGACCGGACAGGACCGGTCCAGGCCGAGGAGGCTGTGGGTGACGGCGATGCGCAGCCCGTCGGGGTCGGCCGGTGACAGGTGCAGGCGGTAGCGGCGCGGTACGGCGTAGTGGCCGCTGCGGGCGTCGCGGCCGATGCGGCCCCGGAAGGCGGGGGCGGGGCGGACGGACAGCCGGGCGGCCGGTGGTGTGACGGACATGAGTCTCCCCGGGGGCGGCGCGCGCGGCGGACCGGCGCGCGGCGGATGCGACGTCGGAGTGGGAGGCGGACCTCGTCGGCGCGCGCCGGGCGGCGGTGCCCAGGGGGCACCGCCGGGGGCGGTGGGCGCGGGAGGGGTCCGGCTCAGCCCTGGTGGCTGATCGCGCTGCACACGCGCTGCAGGTCGATGTGACGGCGGGAGGTGAGCAGGGGCGACGACCATGCCGTACGGCTCGCTCGGCCGGTGGCAGGCTCCTGTCGTCCCATGATTCCCTACCCGTTCACTAGGATTCCCGTACCGAGTGTCGATCGGCCCCCGTCCGTCGTCAAGGGGGCGTCCACCAGGTGAGTCCGCGGCCGCGGTTCCCTCACTCCGGCCGGCCGTCGCGCCCCTCCGGCGTCATCTCACGCGTGGGACGTGGCCGTCGCGGCGAACGCGTCGGCGGCGGCGAGGTCGAAGTCGCCGTGGTCGCTGCCGAGGCCCTGCGCGACGAGCGCCGCGGCGGCGCTGCCGAGGACGGCGGCGTCGCTCGGCGTACGGCCGAGGCCCACGCCCCGCAGATAGCCCGCGGAGAACGCGTCGCCGCACCCGGTGGTGTCGACGACGTCGACGACGAAGGCGGGCACCGGTTCCGCGCCGTCGGCGGTCACCACGAGCGCGCCGTCCCCGCCGCGCGTGACGGCGACGACGCCCGCCCCGGCGCCCAGGAGCTTGCGCGCCCCCTTGAGCAGGTCGTCCTCGCCGGTGAAGCCGAGGACCTGGTCCTCGTTGGGCAGGAAGTGGTCGATGTGGGGCAGGGCCGCCTCGATCTGCTCGAAGCCGCCGAGGACACCCGGCGCGAGCAGGTCGACGGAGGTGACGACGCCGTGCTCCTTGGCGTACGACAGGATGCGGGTGGCGGTGTCGACGCCGATCAGCTCGGGGCCGCCGAGGTGCAGATGGGTGGCCTGGGCGAGGGCGTCCCAGGGGACGTCGTCGAGGCCGTAGGTGATGTTGGCGCCCAGCAGGTGGAGCGAGGGCCGGTCGCCGTTGGGGCGGATGGGCAGAACGCTCGCGGAGGTGGCGGTGTCCGTGCGGCGGACGAGGAACTCGGTGTCGATGCCCGCCCTGCCGAGCAGTTGGACGAGCAGGTCGCCGGTGGGGTCGGTGCCGACGGCGCCCGCGCTGCGCACCTCGGCGCCCAGCTTGGCGAGGGTGAGGGCGGTGCCGCCGGCCGTTCCGGCGGCGGTCATCCGGATGTCCTCGACGAGCGTCGCGCCCTGGCCCTCGGGTATCTCCTCCACCGGCCGCACCAGCACGTCCAGCACGTGCACGCCCATCGTGAAGACCTTCATCACTGTCCCTCCTGCGTGGGTGGTACGGGGTGGGTGGTGCCGTAGTCGCGGGCGATCGCGGCCTCGATCACCGCGAGCTGCTGCTGTTCGTCGAGGAAGCGGGGCCGGCCCATGGTGGCCGCGCGCTGGTAGACGCCGCAGGCCCATTCGAGGAGCAGGGCGTGCTCGACGGCCTTGCCGAGGGTCGTCGCGTGGGTGACCGCGCCGTGGTTCGCCATCAGGGCGGCGCCACGGCCGTCGAGGGCGGCGAGGACGGACTCGGCGAGTTCCGGGGTGCCGAAGGTGGCGTACGGCGCGACCCGCACGGTGCCGCCCAGCGCGAGCAACTGATAGTGGACGCAGGGCAGTTCGTCGAGCACGCAGGAGACCGCGGTGGCCATCGGGGCGTGGGTGTGGACGACGGCGCCGGTGCCATAGCGGTGGTAGACGCCGAGGTGGAGGTCCAGTTCGGAGGTGGGCCGCAGGGTGCCGGCCACGATCTTTCCGTCGAGGTCGACCACGGTCACCTGGTCCGGCGTCAGTTCGGCGAGGACCGCTCCGGTCGCGGTGACGGCGACCAGGTCGTCGACACGGACGCTCACGTTCCCTGCCGTGCCGATGAGGAGGCCCTCGGCCCCCAGGCGCCGGCAGACGTCCGCCACGGCGGCCCGTTCCCTGCTCAGCGCCGAGCTTGAGGCGGTCATGGGCGCGAAGGTAGCGTAAACCTGAAACAAAGTCACGTTCACGTTCGGAGACGATTCTTGGACCGGCCGACCACGGAAACGGGTGCCGCTTCCCTGCGCCGCACACCCCGGCAGGCGCGCAGCAGGGCGCGGCTGGCGCTGCTCCTCCAGGCTGCCGAGCGGATCCTGGTGGAGGACGGCGTCGAGGCGCTCACCACGACCCGGGTCGCGGCCGAGGCGGGGGTGTCGGTCGGCTCGCTGTACCAGTACCTGCCGGACCGGGGCGCGATCATCGACGCCCTGGCGGCGGGCTGGTTCACCCGCCTCGAAGGGGCGATGGACGACCTGGCGGAGGCCGCCACGAAGGAGCGCTGGGACGATCCGGTGGGCGTCCTCGTCGACGCGTACGCGGGGATCTACCGGACGGAACACGGTTTCCGCGCCCTGTGGTTCGGCAGCGGGCTGACCGAGCGCACCCGGGCCGCCGACCGCGAGCACAAGCGCCGGATGGCCGACGGGATCCGCCGGGTGCTGCTGGCGCTGGAGGTGGCCCGCGACGACGAGGCGCTCGCCCGGGCCTGTCACGCCGCGATCCTCGCGGCCGACGCCCTCGCCCAGGAGGCCTTCCGCCGGGACGCGAACGGCGACGCGGCGCTGCTCGACGAGGCGAAGGTGATGCTGCGCGGGTATCTGGCGGACGTGGTGGCGCGGTACTGACGTCGGCCGCCGGGGCGCGCCACCGGGACGGCAGGGGGCCCGCAAGGGGCGGAAAACGCCGGAAGCCGCTTTCCCGGCGCCGTGGAAACGGCTCGGGAAAACGGCTTCCGATTGGTGACCTCACCAGTCGGGACGACAGGATTTGAACCTGCGACCCCTTGACCCCCAGTCAAGTGCGCTACCAAGCTGCGCCACGTCCCGCCGCGCTGCCGCGGCGGTGAGCTGCGGGAACGCGCAGGTAAACCTTACCGCACGTGGGCGGGTGCGGCGGTCGGGACCTGCTGGGCGGCCGGGCCCGAGGGGTGGGCGGCGCGCCGTACGGGGACCAGGAGGGCGGCGAGGGCCGCGCCCAGGCACAGCACCGTGGAGGTCGCGGGGCTGGAGCCGTGGGAGGCGCTCACCTCCTGGCTGGACCGCTTCGCGGGCTACATGGTCACCAAGCGGGCGGTGCGCGAGGCCCTGGAGGGCGGCACGGAGATCTTCCAGGCATGCCGCGAATCGATGTACGCGGCGGGCGGCCCGCTGTTCGAGCGGGCGCAGCGGGCCGGGGCCGCCCGGGCCGACATGGACTTCGGCGATCTGCTGCGGATGGTCGCCGGCATCACGGCGACCGCCTTCACCGACGACGCGCAGCGCGACCGCGTCCTGGGCATCGCCCTGGACGGGGTGCGCGCCGCGCGTTGAGCGGGCCGTCCGACGTCGCGGACGGGAGACCGGGTCAGCCGGCCAACGGGTGGGCGGGGTCCAGGAGTTCTGCGATCCGCTCGACGACGGTCTGGGCCGTGTTGCCGTTGGGAGCGTCCGGTCCGACCGTCGTGGAGACCGCGATGGACAGCCGCTTGTGCGGTTCGTACGCCATCACGGCCGCGTAGCCGAAGAAGGACGGGTTCTGCACGACCCAGCCGTTCTTGACGAGGACGCCGAGACCGAAGTGGAAGTCCTCGGTCATCGGCAGGCACACCGTGGCGGGACACGTGGCCGTCGGCCGGCCGAGGCCCACCGTGCCCGGGTTCAGCTGGGTGCGGAAGGAGGCCGGTGAGAGCAGTTCGCCCGATCCGATGCCCTGCCCGGAGCGGGCGAGGTCGCAGATGTCCTGGGTCAGGACCGCGCCGGGGGCGGTGGTCCAGGACGGGTTGAAGTAGGTGGACTCCTCGTAGGTGCCGCGCTCGTCGTCGTAGGCGTGCAGGACGGGCTCCGGGATGACCGCGGTGTCGTTGTTGCGGGTGTTGCGCAGGTCGAGGGGGCCGATGACGCGCTGCCGCAGGAGGCGGTCGAGCGGGGTGCGGGTGATCTTCTCCAGGGCGCGGCCCAGGAGGACGAAGTTGGCGTGCGAGTAGCTCCAGTTGGTGCCGGGCTTGTACCACAGGGGGTGGCTCAGGGAGATCCCGACGAGTTCCTTCGGCGTCCAGTGCTGCCACGGGTCGGCGTAGAGCTTCTTCAGGAACGCCGGGTCGGTGACGTAGTCGTGCAGACCCGAGGTCGAGGAGCCGAGCATGCGCAGGGTGATCTTGTCGCCGTGCGGCAGGTCGGGCAGCCAGCGGGAGACCTTGTCGTCCAGGCCCGCCTTGTGCTCCTGGACGAGCTGGAGCAGCACGGTGCCGAGGAACGCGATGCCGACCGAGCCGGTGCGCAAGTGCATGGCGGGGGTGGCGGGCACGTCCGTCATGGACTCGCCGACCGCGCCGGTCACGAGCGGGCGTCCGCCGACCGTGACCCGCACGATGGCGGCCTCGAGATCGAGGTCCCGCTTGGCCTGGCGGACGATGCCGAGGACCTCGCGCGCCTGGCCGGAGGGGTCACGGGTGGCGACGCACGCCCGGTCCCGACCGTCGGGAGGGGCGGCCCCGACTGGCTCGGCGGCCCCGGTGGGCCCGGTGGCCCCGGTGGGCCCGGTGGGCCCGGTGGCCCCGGCGGCCCCGGCGGCCCCGGCGGCCCCGGCGGCCCCGGCGGCCCCGGCGGCCTCGGCGGCCTCGGTGGTGGCGGACGCGGTCTGGAGGGTGGTGGCGAGGAGGGCGGCGGCGCACAGCACCGCCGTACGGGTACGCGTCATAGGCGCACTATGGGCCGGTCACCGCGATCGCCCCGATGCCAACACTCGGGACCCGGCCGCGCCGGACCCGTACGGACGTATGAAGGCACGGGGCACGGGGCATGGGGCATGGGGCACGGACAGATGTCGAGGTCGTGAAGGTCGTCATCGCCGACTCACCGGGATTGTGAGGCATGAAGGACACCGAGGACTTCTCCCGCCGGCCGGGCGTCGCGTTCGTGGCGGGCGGGACCGGCGCGGTCGGCGCGGCCGTCGTACGCGTCCTGGCCGCGCGCGGCAGTGCGGTGGTGTTCACCTACCGGTCCCGTCGCGCTGCGGCCGAGGCGCTGGCCGGTGAGGTGAAGGGGATGGTCGAGGCGCTGCCCCTGGACCTCACCGACGAGTCGGCGACGGCCCGTGCGGTGGCCTCGGCCGCCGAGGCGTACGGCGGGATCCACACGCTGGTGTACGCGGCCGGTCCGCATGTGCCGATGCGGCATCTGAGCCGGGTGTCGCCGGGCGAGTACCGGGCCCAACTGGAGGGCGACGCGGTGGCGTTCTTCAACCTCGTCCATCCGGCGCTGGGACCGCTGCGGGCGAGCCGGGGCAGCGTCGTCGCGGTCACCACGGTCGCCACCCGGCGCTTCCCGGTGCGCGACGGGCTGTCCTCCGGCGCGAAGGGGGCCGTGGAGGCGGTCGCCCGCGCGCTGGCCGCCGAGGAGGGCCGCTACGGGGTGCGCGTCAACTGCGTCGCCCCCGGCATGCTCGCGGACGGCATCGCCGCCCGGCTGATCGAGTCGGGCGAACTGGACGACGCGGCCCTCGCGGTCACCCGGCGCGCCATCCCGCTGCGCCGGTTCGGCGCGGCGGCGGACATCGCGGAGGCGGTGTCCTTCCTCGCCTCGGACCGGGCCGGGTTCATCACCGGGCAGGCGTTGGGGGTGGACGGCGGCTACAGCGTGTGAGCCGACGTCAGCTCCCTTGGCCGGGCGGACTGTTCGAGCGCGCGCACTCCGCAGTCAGGCCGGTCGACGACCTCCCGAGGACCGGCCTGACTGCGTAGTCACGCCAGTCTTGGCGGCGGATCGGCGCACGTCAAGACCCGTCTCGTCCCTTCCCAGTCACTCGGCGGTCGACACACAGAGTTTTCCCTGTCGACCACAAGGGGCCGAGAAAGGGCCTACCGATTCGGACATGTAATCCAAAGGAACGCATTTCTTGCGGTCGTTCATGTTTCTACGATGTGAGTGGTGGGTGAACGACGTCGGACCCGAAAGGAATTCATCCGATTTCCTACGCCCTGGCCGCCGGTCCATGACTGACCGAATCAATGCGCCTGGTTACCGGCCGATCGTTCGAACGTTGACCAGTGAGTAATAAGAGCACTACCTTTCAACGCGTTTCGAGCAAGCGTCTTTCGTTGCGTGTTCCGTGGTGATCTGGTCCCGCTGGAATGCGGTGCACCGCCTTTGCTGTCCTGAACCCCCCACCCTGCGGTTTCATCCTTGATTCGGAGAATCATGACGTCCGCTGCGCGTTCCGAGGACATGATCATCGGCATCACTCCCTTCGGCGAGCCCGACGCCGGCCTCGCCCTGGCGGTCGGCCGGGCCGGCGGGCTCGGGGTGCTCGATCTGGGGGCCGGGGACCGAAGATCGCGGGAGGCGCTGGCCCGGCTGCGACGCGCGTCACCCGGCGCGTTCGGGGTCCGGGTGGGCCCGGGCTGCCGGCTCGCCCCGGCGGACCTGGGAACCGGCGGCCCGCACACGGTGGTCCTGGCCGCGAACGCCCCCTGGCCGGTCGCGGAGGTCGCCGAGCGGTACCGGGTCCTGGTGGAGGTCACCGGACTCGACAGCGCGCGGGAGGCGGTGCGCGCGGGGGCGCACGGGCTGATCGCGCGGGGCGCGGAGTGCGGCGGCCGGATCGGCGAGCTGAGCACGTTCGTGCTGCTCCAGCAGCTACTCGCCGCCCCCGACACGCAGCTGCCGGTGTGGGCGTGCGGGGGCATCGGCCCGCGCACGGCCGCCGCCGCGGTGGCCGGCGGGGCGGCCGGGGTCGTCCTGGACACCCAGCTCTCGCTGCTGGCCGAGTCCGCGCTGCCCGAGCCCGCGGCCGCGGCGCTGCGGACGATGGACGGCTCGGAGACCGTCGTCGTGGCCGGACACCGCGTCCTCCTGCGCCGCGGCCCGGACGCCCCGGCACTCCCCGAGGACGCCGCCCCGGACACGGTGGCGGCGCTGCTCGGCGCCCAGGACCCGACCGCGCAGCTGCTCCCGGTGGGCCAGGACGGCTTCCTCGCCGCCCGGTTCGCCGAGCGCTGGGGCGACGTACGGCGGACGGTGCGGGCGGTGCGCGACGCGGTCCTGGACGCCGTACGCGACGACACGGCCGTACGGGCATTGCGGGCGGACTCTCCGATGGGGCGGGCGCTGGGGACGCGGCTGCCGCTCGCGCAGGGGCCGATGACGCGGGTCAGTGACGAGGCCGGGTTCGCCGCGGCGGTCGCGGCGGAGGGGGCGCTGCCGTTCCTGGCGCTGGCGCTGGCGGACGGCGCGCGGACGCGGGCGATGCTCGCCGGCACCCGGGACGCGGTGGGCGGCGCTCCCTGGGGCGTGGGCGTGCTCGGCTTCGCGCCGGAGGACGTGCGCGCCGCCCAGCTGGAGGCCGTACGGGAGCTGCGGCCCACGCACGCGATCATCGCGGGCGGACGGCCGTCGCAGGCGCAGGCACTGGAGCGGGACGGCATCCGGACCTTTCTGCACGTGCCGTCCCCGGGGTTGCTGCGGCAGTTCCTCGAGGCCGGGGCGCGCCGGTTCGTGTTCGAGGGCTCGGAGTGCGGCGGGCATGTCGGGCCGCGGGGCAGCTTCCCGCTGTGGGAGGCCCAACTCGCCGTCCTGGAGGACTTCCTGGACGACACCACGGCCCCGCAGATCGAGGTGTTCTTCGCGGGCGGGGTGCACGACGAGCGCTCGGCGGCGATGGTGGCCGCGCTCGCCGCGCCGCTGACCGCGCGCGGGGCGGCCGTCGGCCTGCTGATGGGCACCGCCTACCTGTTCACCGAGGAGGCGGTGGCGCACGGCGCGATCCGGCCGCTGTTCCAGCGCCAGGTCCTGGCGGCCGAGCGCACCACCTTGCTGGAGTCGGCGCCGGGGCACGCCACCCGCTGTGTGCCCAGCCCGTTCGCGGCCGGCTACCGCGAGGAGGAGGCCCGGCTGCGCGCGCGGGGCGTGCCGGACCGCCGGATCTGGGAGGAGCTGGAGCGGCTCAACGTCGGCCGGCTGCGCCTCGCCAGCAAGGGCGTGACCCGGGAGAGCGACGGCGCCCTCACCCCCGTCGACGAGCGACGCCAACTGGACGAGGGGATGTTCATGGCCGGGGAGGTGGCCGTGCTGCGCTCGGCGACCACCACGCTCGCGGCGTTACACGCCTCGGTGACGACCGGCGCGGCCGGGCATCTCGCCCTGCGAGCGGGCGAGTTGGGGACGGCGAAGGTGGTCGAGCCCGAGCCGCCCGCCCCGCTGGACATCGCGATCGTCGGCATGGCCTGTATGTTCCCGCAGGCGCCCGACCTGCCCACCTTCTGGGCGAACGTCGTCGCGGGTGTGGACGCGGTCGGCGAGGTCCCGCCGCAGCGCTGGGACCCGGCCGTCCACCACGGCGAGTCCACCCCGTCCAAGTGGGGCGGCTTCCTGCCCCCGATCCCCTTCGACCCGCTGCGCTACGGCATCCCGCCCGCCTCCCTCGGCAGCATCGAGCCGGTGCAGCTGCTGTCCCTGGAGGCCGCCCGGCGGGCCCTGGAGGACGCCGGATACGGTGACGGGGGGCGGGAGTTCGACCGCTCGCGCACCTCGGTGGTGTTCGGCGCGGAGGCGGGCAGCGATCTGTCGAACGCGGCGACCCTGCGGGCCGTGCTGCCGTCGTTCTACGGGAAGGTCCCGGCGGGGCTGGACGACCAGCTCCCGCGGCTCACCGAGGACTCCTTCCCCGGCATGCTCGCCAACGTGATCTCCGGGCGGATCGCAAACCGGCTCGACCTCGGCGGCGCCAACTACACCGTGGACGCCGCCTGCGCCTCCTCGCTCGCCGCGGTGGACGTCGCCTGCAAGGAACTCGTCGGCGGCACCAGTGACGTGGTGCTGTGCGGCGGCGCCGACCTGCACAACGGCATCAACGACTACGTGCTCTTCTCCTCCGTCCACGCCCTCTCCCCCACTGGCCGCTCCCGGGCCTTCGACGGCTCGGCCGACGGCATCGCGCTCGGCGAGGGCGTGGCCTGTGTCGTCCTGAAGCGGCTCGCGGACGCCGAGCGCGACGGCGACCGGATCTACGGGGTGGTCAAGGGCCTCGGCTCCTCCAGCGACGGGCGCTCCCTCGGTCTGACCGCGCCCCGCCCCGAGGGCCAGCGGTCGGCGCTGGAGCGGGCCTACCGCAACGCGGGCGTCTCCCCGGCCGACGTCGGCCTGGTCGAGGCGCACGGCACCGGCACGGTGGTCGGCGACCGCACCGAACTCCGCATCCTGAGCGAGGTGTTCACGGAGGCGGGTGCCACGTCCGGTGACTGCGTGCTCGGTTCGGTGAAGTCGCAGATCGGCCACACCAAGTGCGCCGCCGGACTGGCCGGGCTGATCAAGACGGTGCTGGCGCTCCACACGGGCGTCAGGCCGCCCACCCTGCACGTCGAGAGGCCCAACGCGGCCTGGGACGCGGAGGGCAGCCCCTTCGCCTTCCACGCGCATGCCCGGCCCTGGGCGGCGCCGGCGGAGGAACGCCTCGCCGGGGTCAGCGCGTTCGGCTTCGGCGGCACCAACTTCCATGTCGTGCTGAGCGCCTACGCCGACGGTGTGCCGCCGGTGCGCGGTCTGGACGCCTGGCCGGCCGAACTGTTCCTCTTCCGGGGGCGGGACGAGAGGGCCGCCCGCCGTGCGGCGGAGGAGCTGCTGACGGCCGCGGAGGCCGAGGGGCGGCCGTGGCGGCTGCGGGACCTGGCGCTGAGCGCGGCACGGCGGGCGGACGCGAGCGGGGATCCGGCGCGGATCACGGTCGTGGCGGACGACGTGGACGATCTCGTCGCGAAGCTGCGGCGGGCGCTGCGCGGCGAGCACGCGCCCCGGGACGGGGTCCACCTGGCCGGGCGGGACGGCGCCGGGCGCGGAGAGGGCGAGGCAGGGCACGGGGACGGGGGGACCGAGCACGGGGAGGGTGAGGCCGCCGCGGGCAAGGTCGCCTTCCTCTTCCCCGGCCAGGGCAGCCAGCGCCCCGGCATGCTCGCCGACCTGTTCGTCACCTTCCCCGAGCTGCACGCCTATCTGGAACTGGGCCGGGCCCACGCCGGGGCGCTGTACCCGCCGGCCGCCTTCGACGACGCCGTACGCGAGCGGCAGCGGGCCGCGCTGACCGACACCCGGGTGGCGCAGCCCGCCCTCGGTGTCGCCGGGCTCGCCGCGCACGCCGTGCTCACCTCCGCCGGTGTCCGTCCGGACATGGCGGCCGGACACAGCTACGGCGAGCTGGTCGCCCTGTGCGCGGCCGGCGCCCTCGACCCGCAGACGCTGCTGGAGCTGAGTTCCGAGCGGGCGGCGGCGATCCTCGCGGCGGCCGGGTCCGCCGGGCCGGAACCGGGCACCATGGCCGCCGTCTCGGCCGGCGCCGAGGAGGTCCGTCAGACGCTCCGCGCGATCGGCGCGCCGGAGTCCGTCGTCGTCGCCAACCTCAACTCGCCCCGGCAGACGGTGATCTCGGGGGCGACCGACGAGGTCGCCGAGACCGTACGGCTGCTGCGCGAGGCGGGTCTCGGCGCCAAGCGCATCCCCGTGGCCTGCGCCTTCCACAGCCCGCTGGTCGCCGGGGCGGGCGAGCGGTTCGCCACGGCGCTCGCGGCCCGTCCGGTGCACCCGCCCGAGTTCCCGGTGTGGGCCAACCGCACGGCCGCCCCGTACCCCGCCGACGCGGACGCCGTACGGAGTGAACTCGCCGCCCAGATCGGCGCCCCGGTCGCCTTCGTCGAGCAGGTCGAGTCGATGTACGAGGCGGGGGCGCGGATCTTCGTCGAGGCCGGTCCGGGGTCCGTGCTGACCCGCCTGGCCGGGCAGATCCTCGGCGACCGCCCGCACCGCACGGTGGCCCCCGAACCCCGCCCGGACTCCGGTCTGCGCGGCTGGCTGGACGCCCTGGCCCAGCTCGCCGTCGCGGGGCTGCCGGTGCGCGCCGGATGGCTGCTGCGCGGACGGGACGCGGTCGACGCCGTCCGCACGCCCGTGCCGAAGCGGCCCGGCTGGACGGTGGACGGGCAGCTGGTCCGCACCGCCGCCGGCGCCCTCCTCCCCGGTGCGCTCGCACCGGCCCGACGAGTCGTGGAACCCCTGGAGGCGACTGTGACGACGAATCCCCCGCACGGCGTCCCGTCCGACCGGGACGCCCTGATCTCCGAATTCCTGCGCACCAGCCGGGAGATGATCGCCGCCCAACGGGACGTGCTGCTGACCTACTTCGGGGCGGACCCGGCGGCGCGGATCGCCGCGCCCGCCGTGGTGGGCGCGCCGGTGCTCCAGGCCGTGCCTGAACCGGTCGCGGCGGTGGCGGCGGCGGTGGCGGTGGCGGCGGAGCCGACGGCCGAGCCCGCCGCGCAGGCCGCTCCGGCGTCCGGGACGGACGTGGGGCAGGTCGTCCTGGAGATCATCAGTGAGCGCACCGGCTACCCCGTCGACATGATCGAGCCCGATCTCGACCTGGAGGCGGACCTCAGCATCGACTCCATCAAGCGGGCCGAGATCGCCGGGGAACTGGCCCGGCGCCTCGGCGCGGGGGGCGGTGCGGATCTCGCCTCGATGGACGACGCCGAGCTGGAGGAGCTGGCGAAGGCGCGTACGGCCGCGGCGGTGACGGACTGGCTCAGGGCCCGGCTGGGCGCCGGCCCGGCGGCCGGACCGGAACCCCGCTCGGAGGCCGCGGACGAGGCGGCCGACGAGGAGGTGGCCGACACCGCGGCCGGCACTGCGACCGACAAGGCGACCGACGAGGTGGCCGGTGAGCCGCCCGCGCGGCACGTCCTGCGGCCGGTCCTCCTCGCCACGTCGGACGACGCCTCCGCCGACCCCTCGGCCACCCTGTCCGGCACCCGCTGGACCGTCCTCGGCGACGCCCCCGAGACCGCCGCCCGGCTGACCGCCCACGGCGCCGAGGTCGTCGTACGCGGCCGGGACCACGTGCTGTCGGAGGCGGACGGGCCGGTCGACGGCGTGCTGTATGTGGGGGCGCTCACGGGCGGGGACGACACGCCGGTGCTGCCCGACACGTTCCCTGTGCTGAAGGCTGCCCTGGCGCGCGGCCCGAGGTGGCTGCTGGCCGTCCGCGGCGGCGCCGAGCCGGACGTCCGGTCGGCGGGGCTGCGCGGGCTGTTCCGCACCGTGGCACGGGAGTACCCGGAGACCCTCGCGCGGGTCGTCGACCTGGCCGACGCCTCGCCGTCGGCCGTCGCGGACGCGGTGGTCGGGGAGGCCGTGGCCGCCGACCGGGAGCCCGTCGTGCTGCGGACGGCGGCGGGACGGCACGGATTCGAGCTGGTGGAGGCGCCGCTGGGCGCGCTCGGCAGCACGGGCGCGGGACCGGCCGGGGACGGGGCCGCCGAGACGGCCGCGCTCGGTCTGGACCGGGACTCGGTGGTGGTGCTGGCGGGCGGGGCGCGGGGCATCACCGCGCAGTTCGCCGCCGCGCTCGCCGGTGCCGCCCGCTGCCGGCTGGAGCTGCTCGGCCGTACGCCCGCGCCGGACGGCCCGGAGGACGCGGACACCGCCGCCGCGCGCACCCCGGCGGAACTTCGGGCCGCTCTCGCCGCCCGGGGCGGGCTGAAGCCGGCCGAGATCAACCGGGCCGCCGAACTCCTGCTGGCCCAGCGGGAGATCACGGCCACGCTGGCCGAACTCGACGCGCTCGGCAGCCGGGTGCGCTACCGCTCGGTCGACTTCCGGGAGCCGGAGGCGGTGCTCCAGGCGGTGAAGGAGATCCACGCCGAGCACGGCCGGCTCGACGGTGTGGTCCACGCGGCCGGGGTCATCGAGGACCGGCTGATCGCCGAGAAGAGCGCCGAGTCCTTCCAGCGGGTCTACGCCACCAAGGCGACCGGCGCCGACGCCCTGCTCACGGCGCTGGAGGAGCTGCCGGCGGCGCCCGCGTTCACCGTGCTGTTCGGCAGCATCTCCGCCGTCCTGGGCAACCGGGGCCAGGTGGACTACGCGGCCGCCAACGACGCCCTGGAGACCCTCGGCGCGGCCTTCGCCGCCCGGACCGGGCAGCGGGCGGTGACCGTGCACTGGGGACCGTGGGCGCCCGCGGCCGGGCACGCCGGGATGGTCGGCGTGGAGCTGGCCCGCGAGTACGCCCGGCGCGGCATCGCGCTGATCGACCCGGAGGAGGGGACCGCGGCGCTGCTGCGGGAGCTGGCGTGGGGCGAGGAGTCGGCCACGGCCGTCGTCTACACCGCCTCGGGCTGGTGACGGCGCCGGTGACGCACCGTCAGACTCCCGTCGCCATCGTCGGGATGGCGGTGCTGCTGCCGGGCGCCCCCGACCTCGACACGTACTGGCGCAACCTGCGCGACGGCGTGGACGCGATCGGCGAGGTGCCCGCGGAGCGCTGGGACACGGACTACTACCGCCCCGGCACGGCGTCCGGCCCGGCCGTCGCGGACCGGGTGTACGCGCGGCGGGGCGGGTTCGTGGACGGGCTGGCGGAGGTGGAGGTCACCCGGTTCGGGATCATGCCGAACTCGGTGGCCGGCACCGAGCCCGACCAGCTGATCGCCCTGCACGTGGCCTCGGCCGCCCTCGACGACGCGGGCGGCACGGACCGCCTCCCCGACCGACGACGCGTCGGGGTCGTCCTCGGCCGGGGCGGCTACCTCACCCCGGGACTGGTCCGGCTCGACCAGCGGGTGCGCACGGCGGGCCAGCTGGTGCGGACGCTGGGCGAGCTGCTGCCGGACCTGACGGGCGACCAACTCGACCGGGTACGGACGGCGTTCACCGAACGGCTCGGCCCGGACAGTCCCGAGTCGGCGATCGGCCTGGTGCCCAACCTGGCCGCCTCCCGGGTCGCCAACCGGCTCGACCTGCGCGGGCCGGCGTACACGGTGGACGCGGCCTGTGCCTCCTCGCTGGTCGCGGTCGACCAGGCGGTGGGCGAACTCGCCTCCGGGCGCTGCGACCTGATGCTGGCGGGCGGCGTCCACCACTGTCACGACATCACCCTCTGGAGCGTCTTCTCGCAGCTGCGCGCCCTCTCCCCGAGCCAGCGCATCCGGCCCTTCCACCGGGACGCCGACGGCATCCTGATCGGCGAGGGCACCGGGGTGGTCGTCCTCAAGCGGCTCGCCGACGCCGAGCGCGACGGGGACCGGGTCTACGCCGTGATCCGGGGCACCGGGGTGGCGAGCGACGGCCGGGCGGCCGGGCTGGTCAACCCCGACCCGGGCGGCCAGGCCCAGGCCGTACGGCAGGCGTGGCGGGCCGCCGGGCTCGACCCCGCCGCGCCCGGCTCGATCGGTCTGCTGGAGGCCCACGGCACCGCGACCCCGGCGGGTGACGGCGCCGAACTGACCACGCTCGCCGACGTGTTCGGCCGGGGTGACGCACAGGACCCGGACAGCCCCGGAGCCGGCGACGCGGTCATCGGCTCGGTGAAGTCGATGATCGGGCACACCATGCCCGCCGCCGGCGTGGCCGGACTGGTCAAGGCCGCGCTCGCCGTCCACCACGGCGTGCTGCTGCCGACCCTGCACTGCGACGACCCGCATCCGGCGCTGGCCCGCACCCGGTTCCGTCCGCTGGAGAAGGCGGCCGACTGGGAGACCACCCCGGAGCGGCCGGTGCGCCGGGCGGCCGTCAACGCGTTCGGGTTCGGCGGCATCAACGCGCACGTCGTGCTGGAGCAGGCGCCGGGGGCCCAGGTGCCGGTCACCGGGGTCACCCGGGTGACCGAGCCCGAGCGCGTCCTGCTGCTCGCCGCCGCGTCCCCGGAGGGCCTCGCCGCACTCCTCGACGCCGACGACGACACCGTACGCGCCGGCGGACTCGACCCGGCCGCCCCGTGGCCGAACGGTGGGCCGGACGGTGGGCCGGACGCGGGGCCGGTCCGGCTCGGCATCGTCGACCCGACCGCGAAGCGGCTGGCCCTGGCCCGCCGCGCCGTCGCCAAGGGGCGCGCCTGGCACGGCCGCAGCGACGTCTGGTTCCGGCCCGGCCCTCTCCTGGGCGCCGACCACGGCAGGCTGGCGTTCCTCTTCCCCGGCCTGGAGGGCGACTTCACGCCACGGGTCGACGACGTCGCCGCCCACTTCGGGCTGCCCGCCCCCGCGCTCCCGAGCGAGCGGACCGACGACGTCGGCCGGCACGGCTTCGGCGTGGTCGCCGTCGGCCGGCTCCTGGACACGGCACTGCGCCGCACCGGGATCGTGCCGGACGCGGTCGCCGGGCACAGCGTCGGCGAGTGGACCGCGATGGCGGCGGGCGGGCTGTACGCCGGGGACGAGGTCGACGCCTTCATGGCGGACTTCGACCCGGACTCGGTGAGCGTGCCCGGCCTCGCGTTCGGGGCGATCGGCGCGGGGGCCGAGCGGGTCCTCGACGCCCTGCGCGAGGAGGGCGGGGCCGCGGCGGGTCTCGTCCTCTCCCACGACAACGCGCCCGGCCAGTCGATGGTGTGCGGTCCCGAGCCGGCGGTCGAGGACTTCATCCGGGCGTTCCGGGCCCGGGGGGTGCTCAGCCAGGTGCTGCCGTTCCGGTCCGGCTTCCACACACCGATGCTGGAGCCGCACCTCGGCCCGATCAAGGAGGCGGCGTCCCGCTTCCGGCTGCACCCGCCGCACACCCCCGTCTGGTCGGGGACGACCGCCGCTCCCTTCCCCGAGGACCCGTCGGGGATACGGGAGTTGTTCGTCCGGCATCTGCTGGAGCCGGTCCGTTTCCGGCAGTTGGCGGAGGCGCTGTACGCCTCGGGGCACCGGGTGTTCGTCCAGGTCGGCCCCGGCCGGCTCGGCTCGCTCGTCGGCGACACGCTGGGGAGCCGGGACCATCTGGTCGTCGCGGCCAACTCCCCGCACCGCACGGGCCTCGCCCAGCTCCGCCGGGTGGCCACCGCCCTGTGGACGGCGGGGGCGGACGTGGCTCCGGCGCTCACCTCGTCACGACCGGGCGCGATCCGACGCCCGGCGACCCGACGGCCCGCGGTACGGCTGGACCTGGGCGGCGCCCTCGTGTCCCTCGCACCGGAGCGGCTGGCCGAACTACGCGACGAACTGCGCACCGAACCGCGCAAAGAACCGCGCACCGAGCCCGGTTCCGAACGGCGCACCGAGGCGTGGCCCGCCCGCCCGGTGGCGGCACCGGCCGGCCCGTCCTCTCTCGACGCCCTCGTCGAACGCTCCCCGATGGCCGCGGAGTTGAGCGCCCTGCTCCGCGAGACGGCGGACACGGCCGCCGCGCTCATGACCGCACGGCGCCTTCCCCCGGTCCGACCCCCGGCCCGGCCCGCGGCCCTGCCCCCGGCCCTGCCCGCGCCGCTGCGCACCACGGTGCACGTCTCCCCCGACGCCATGCCCTACCTCCTGGACCACTGCTTCTTCCCGCAGCGCCCCGGCTGGCCGGACGTCGCCGACCGGTGGCCGGTCGTGCCCGCGACGACGATCGTGCGGCACATCATGGACGCGGCCCGCGAGGCCGTCCCGGGCGCGGTGCCCGTCGCCGTGCACGGGGCGCGGTTCGAGGAGTGGCTGACCGCCACCCCGGCCGTGGACGTCCCGGTGACCGTGACCCCGCAGGCCCCGGACCGCGTGGCCGTCTCCTTCGGCCCGCGCGCCCGCGCCACCGTCGAACTGGCCCCGGCCCACCCGTCGTCCGCCCCCGCCCCCTGGCCCGTCGACCCGGCCGCCGAGCGCGCCCCCGACCACACCGCCGCCCAGCTCTACGCGGAGCGCTGGATGTTCCACGGCCCGGAGTTCCAGGGCGTCACCGAGCTGACCGCGCTCGGCGACCGCCATGTGCGCGGGATCATCACCACCCCGTCCGCGCCGGGCGCGCTGCTGGACAACGTGGGCCAGATCCTCGGCTACTGGATCATGGCGACGCGCACCGAGCGGACCGTCGTGTTCCCGGTCGGCATGCGGGAGATGCGCTTCCACGGCCCGCACCCGGCAGCGGGGACCGAGGTGGCCTGCCACATCCGGATCACCTCGCTCACCGACGCCGTCCTGGAGGCCGACGTCCAGTTGACGGTCGACGGCACGGTGTGGGCGGAGCTGTCCGGCTGGCAGGACCGGCGTTTCGACAACGATCCCCGCACGCGTCCCGTGGAGCGTTTCCCGGACCGCAACACGCTCTCCGAGGCCCGGCCGGGCGGCTGGTCGCTGCTGCACGAGAGGTGGCCGGACCTGGCGTCCCGGGAGCTGATCATGCGCAACTCCCTGGGCGGCGCCGAGCGTTCGCAGTACGCGGCGCACGCCCCGCGCGGGCGCCGGCAGTGGCTGCTGGGCCGGATCGCGGTGAAGGACGCCGTACGGCGGTGGCTGTGGGACCAGGGCGAGGGCCCGGTCTTCCCGGCGGAGCTGCGGGTGGACAACGACGAGGCGGGCCGCCCGTACGTCACCGGTGTGCACGGCCGGGTGCTGCCCGCGCTGGACGTGTCCCTCGCGCACTGCGCGGAGGCGGGCGTGGCGATCGTCCGGCCGCACACACCCGGCCCGGGTCCCGGCATCGATGTCGAGGAGGTCACCGACCGCACCCCGCAGACCCTGCCCACCGCCCTCGCTCCGGCCGAACTCCGGCTGCTCCAGGCGCTGTCGGCGTCCGGCGAGGACTCCGAGGCGCGGTGGTTCACCCGTTTCTGGGCGGCGAAGGAGGCGGTCGCCAAGGCGGAGGGCACCGGGTTCGGCGGGCGGCCGCGGGACTTCACGGTGCTCGACGCGAGCGCGTCCGGCGACCGGCTGACCGTCGCGGGCCGTCTGGAACGCGCCTACACCGTGCACTGCGAGCCGTCCGTCAACCCGCCCGGCCTGCCGGCCCGGGAGTACGTCGTGGCCTGGACCACGGGCCCCGCCCCAGCGAAGGAGTACGACCGATGACCCCCGTCACCGCGGACGAGGAGACCGTCCTCGCCGACCTCACCGGCATGCTCGCGCGGCTCCTGGAGGACGAGTACGGCCTCGACGACGTCGAGATCGGCATGGGAACCACGTTCAACCGCGATCTGGAGCTGGAGAGCATCGACCTGGTCACGCTGGCCGGGATGCTCCAGGAGCGGTACGGCGAGCGGGTCAACTTCGCCGAGTTCCTGGCCGGCATGGAGTTCGACGAGATCATCGAGCTGACCGTCGGCCGACTGGTCGAGTACGTCGTGACCAGCCTGAAGGCCACGGAGGCGAGCTGAGCCATGGCGATGGTCGACACCGGCGCCGTCCGGTTGCACGTTCAGCGGACCGGTCCCCGGGAGGGCCGGAAGGCCACCGCCACCGTCGTCCTGGTGCACGGTCTGCTCACCGACAGCCTGGCCAGCTACTACTTCACCGTGGCCCCCGCGTTCGCGGCGGCCGGCCTCGACGTCGTGATGTACGACCTGCGCGGCCACGGCCGCAGCGAGCGGCCCGCCGACGGCTACACCCTGGACCACAACGTCGACGACCTGGAGGCGCTGCTGGACCGGCTGGCGGTGACCGGCCCGGTGCACCTGGTCGGCAACTCGTACGGCGGCACGATCGCGTTCGGCTACGCGGCCCGCCACCCCGAGCGCGCCGCGAGCGTCACCCTCATCGAGTCCGAACCGGCCACCCCCGCCTGGGCGGTGAAGCTGGAGCGCATCCTGGGCTGGGTGGTGGCCCAGCTCGCGGACAACGAGCCCGAGGCCATCGCCTGGGTCACGGCCAACCGGGGCCGGCACACCGCCCGGCTGGCCAAGGGCGCGGCCCGGCTCGTCCGGGAGACCACGCTGAGCCAGGACATCCCGGCCAGCCGGGTCCTGACGGAGGATCGGATCAGGGCGGTGTCCTGCCCGGTGCTGGCGCTGTACGGCGGCGACTCCGACCTGGCCGAGCAGGCACCCTGGCTCGAGGCGGTGCTGCCGGACTGCCGGACGGTGATCGTGCCCGGCCATGAGCACTCGGTCCTGGTGGAGGCCTCGGGGACGGTGGGCGGGCACATCCTGTCCCTGGTCGACAAGACAACGGCCCATGAGACCCCGGCTCATGAGACGCCGGCCGAGGAGACGCCGGCCGAGGAGACGCCGGCCGAGGAGACGCCGGCCGGGAGGACGCTTCGGGTGGCGGCCCGGTGAGCCGGTTCCTGTTCGTCGTACCGCCGCTGGTCGGGCACATCAACCCGACCGTGGGCGTGGCCGCCGAACTCACCGCGCGCGGGCACCGGGTGGCGTGGGCGTGCCCGGATCCGGCGCTGGTCACGCGGCTCGCGGGGGCCGGGGCCGAGGTGTTCGGGTGCGCCGGTGCCCCGCCGGGCGAGCGGCCCGCCGAGCTGCGCGGTCCGGAGGCGCTGAAGTTCCTCTGGGAGTGGTACCTGCTGCCGCTGGCCGAGGCGATGGCGCCCGGGGTGCGGGCGGCCGCCGAGGAGTTCCGGCCGGACGTGGTGGTCGCCGACCAGCAGGCCTTCGCGGGGGCGTTCACCGCCGAGCGGCTGGGCCTGCCGTGGGCGACCTCGGCCACCACGTCGGCGGAGTTCACCGACCCGCTGGCGGGGCTGCCCAAGGTGCGGGAGTGGCTGGCGGGGCGGCTGGCCGGGCTGCGGGCCGCCCTCGGGGATCCGGCGGGCGACGCCGACCCGCGCTTCTCCCCGCATCTGGTCCTCGCCTTCAGCACGCCGGAGCTGGCGGGCGCGGCCCCGGGCGCCGTCCGCTGGGTCGGCCCCTCGGTCGCGGCCCGCCCTGCCCCGTCCGGCTTCCCGTGGGAACGGCTCGACGCCGGCCGGTCCACCGTGCTGGTCACCCTCGGCACCGCCAACACCGACGTCGGCGGCCGCTTCCTCGACGCGTGCCGGAGCATGCTGCGCGAACGGGCCGACCGGGTGCAGTCGGTGGTCGTCGACCCGGGTGGCACGCTCGGCCCGGGCCACCCGGACGGCGCCGACAAGGACGTGCTGGTCGTGCCGTCCGTGCCCCAACTCGCCCTGCTGGAAAGGGGCGTCGCCGCGGTCGTCTGCCATGCCGGGCACAACACGGTGTGCGAGGCGCTGTGGCACGGCGTTCCGCTGGTGGTGGCGCCGATCCGGGACGACCAGCCGGTCGTGGCCGGGCAGGTCGTGGACGCGGGGGCCGGGGTGCGGGTGCGCTTCGGCCGGGTCACGGAGCAGAGGCTGGGCGCCGCCGTCGACGCCGTCCTGGACGATCCCGCGTACCGGGCCGCGGCGGCGAGGATCCGCACGGCGTTCCGTGCCGCGGGCGGCGCGCCCGCCGCGGCGACCCATCTCGCAGACCTGGCGAAGGAGTTCGGATGAGCGACGAGCGAGGGCCGGCCGAGCGGATCGCCGCGCTGCGCCCCGCCTACCAGGCCGACCTCGAGGCGGGCCCGGACCGGTTCTTCGAGCCGCGCCGCACCAGCTGCCCGTGGTGCGGCGGCGCGGACCTCACCACACGGCTGCGCACCACCGACCTGCTCCAGCACAAGCCGGGCCGCTTCGTGCTGGACCGCTGCGCCGGCTGCGGGCACACCTTCCAGAATCCGCGACTGAGCCCGGAGGGGCTGGAGTTCTACTACCGGGACTTCTACGACGGGCTGGGCGAGAAGAAGCTCGGCGACACCTTCGGCGCGCGCACCGGCATGTATCGGGGGCGGGCCGAATCGATGCTGGCGCACGATCCGGAGCCGAAGACCTGGCTGGACGTCGGCACCGGGCACGGTCACTTCTGCGCGGCCGCCCGGGAGGTGCTGCCGGGCACGGCGTTCGACGGGCTCGACTTCACCGACGGGGTCGAACTCGCCGAGCGCGAGGGCCGGGTGGAGCGCGGCTATCGGGGCGCCTTCCCCGATCTGGCGCCCGACCTGGCCGCCCGCTACGACGTGGTGAGCATGTTCCACTACCTGGAGCACAGCACCGACCCCGACCGCGAGCTGCGGGCCGCGCGGGAGGCGGTGCGGCCCGGCGGGCACCTGCTCATCGAGGTACCGGACCCCGAGAGCCGCTACGCCCGGCTGCTGGGCCGCTGGTGGCTGCCCTGGCTCCAGCCGCAGCACCTGCACTTCGTGCCGGTGGCCAATCTGCGCGGGCGCCTGACCGAGCTGGGCTTCACCGTGGTCGCGGAGCAGCACGCCGAGGCGCACGACCCGGTGGACCTGCTGGCCGCCGTATGGCTGGCGCTGGACCACGTGGCCCCGCGCGAGGACGCGCCGTGGCTGCCCGGGCGGCCGAACGCGCTGCGCCGGGCGCTGCGGGTCGCGGTGCTGGTCGCCGGCATCCCGGCCCTGGTCGCAGGCACCCTGCTGGACCGGCTCGCGGTGCGGCCGCTGTCGCACCGGCTGGGGGTGTCCAACGCGTACCGGATCGTGGCGCGGCGGGACTGACGTCCACGGCGGGCCGGTGCGGCCCGACGGGTGCGCGGGCGGGGTCCCCCGTGCTAGCTTCGGGCGCATTCCATCAACAGGAATCCTGATGGTCGACGGCTCGGTTCGAGAACGGATCCCCCCATGTCCATCCTGGCCAGACCGGCGGTGGCCACCCGCGCCGCCAGGACGATGCAGGGCCTCACCAGGCTGGCGAGCCGCCGCTCCGGCGGCCCCGGCTCCACCACTGCCTGGCAGGCCCGCTTCCCCGAGTACCCGCGCGACGCGCACGAGTCGACGGTCCCTACGTCCGTCGCCCCGGCCCCGGTCACGGTGTACGTGCCGCCGGCCGGCACGGCGACCCGGCCGCCCGTCCACGTGAACTTCCACGGCGGCGGCTATGTCATGTCGATGCCGGTGATGGACGACGCGCTGTGCCGGTTCCTCGCCGTGGAGGCGGGGGTGGCCGTGGTCAACGTGCAGTACGTCGTCGCCCCGCAGCACCCGTTCCCGGCGCCGCCCACCCAGGCGTACGAGGTGGTGCGCTGGGTCGCCGGGCACGGCGCGGAGCACGGCTGGGACGGCGCGCGGCTCACCGTCGGCGGGCAGAGCGCGGGCGGCGGACTCGCCGCGGCGGTGGCCCGGCAGGCCCTGGAGCGGGGCGGGCCGGCGATCGCGCTCCAGGTGCTGCACTACCCGCCGCTGGACCTGGCGACCGGCGCGAAGGAGAAGAAGGCCGCCGTCGCCAAGCCCCTGCTGCGGCCCTGGATGGCGGCGGTCTTCGACACCTCGTACCTCCCGGACCCGCGGGAGCGCGGCAACCCCCTGGTCTCGCCCGCGCACCCCTCGGACACCGCCGATCTGCGGGGCATCGCACCGGCCCTGGTGATCACGGCCGAGCACGACCTGCTGCGGGCCGAGGCGGTCCGCTACGCCGAGCGGCTGGCCACGGCCGGTGCCCTCGTCGAGCACCACGACGTGACCGGCGCCGACCACGGCTACGACGCCAAGGACGACGACCGGGCCCGCGCCACGTACGCCCTCATCGCCCGCCACGTACGACGGGCGACGGCGCTCGCCCCCTCCTGAGAGCCCCCCGACCCCCGTGTCCCGCCGGCCCCCGGAGCAGCCGGCAGCCGCCGTCCCCTGTTCGGCGGCTGCCGGCCCGGCGCCTACCCGGCCGTCGCCGGCAGCGCGCGCCCCCGCCCGAGCCGCTCGGCGCGTTCGGCCAGCTCGCGCCAGACCTTCGGGGCCAACGGCACCCCCTTCTCCGCGCGCCCGGCGGCCACCGCGGCGCGGTGACGAAGCTGGAGCGGTTCGACACCACGTACATCCCCTCGCCGATCCCCCATCTGTTCCGCAACATCGGCGATGTCCCGCTGCGCATCCTGTGGGTGTACTCCTCGGGCCACGTCACGCGGACGTTCACCGAGACCGGCGAGACGGTGGAACACCTGTCGGCGCAGGACCAGATGGGCTCGGACGACTGAGCACCCCTCGGGGCGCGCCCCCCGCGCCGCCCGGGCGGATTCAGCGCACCGCCGCCGTGGCCGCCTCCGCGACCACCCCGGCCACGGCCGCGGGCTGGTCGACCAGGACCGCGTGGCCGGCGTCGGGCACCGTGACCAGACGGATCTGCGGACAGCCCTCCAGGCCCCGGCGTTCCCCGTCGGTCAGGCCGACCTCGTCGTGGTCGCCGCGCACCACCCAGGCCGGGACACCGGCCTCGCACAGCCGGGGGACCAGGGACGGATACCGGTCCAGATACGCGTAGTAGCCCTGCACGATCCGGCGGCAGGCCGCCGGGTCGTTGCCGCTCATCGCCGCCGCCAGCGCCTGGGCGCGCTCCGGCGGCAGTCCGCGTCTCATCGCCCGGGGCAGCAGCCCGAGCATGCCGGCCCAGACCGCGATACCGAGCCCCGGCACCCGGCCCACGGCGTTCAGCGCGGCCAGGGACCGCATCTCGTCGCCGCGCGAGAAGGCCGGCGACAGCAGCACCAGCGGGCCGGTGAACAGGCCCGCCGCCGCCATCTCGATCGCCACGTTCGCGCCCAGGCTGTGGCCCACGACCACATCGCAGCCGGTCTCGCCCGCGAAGTCCGCCATCAGCCGGGCGTAGGCCTCCATGGACACGTCCTCGGGCTCCTCGGTCCCCCCGAACCCCGGCAGCGTCGCCGCGACCAGCCCCAGCCCCGCCACCGCCGGATCGGCCATCACGTCCGCGTAGAACTCGGTCGTGCACAGCCCGCCCGGAATCATCAGCACCCGCCGCGACGCACTCTCCGGCCCCGCCCGACGAACCTCCCAGCGTTCACCCATACGACGAGCGTGACCTGTGACGGCGGCTGCCGCACCCCGAACGGAGAAGTCCCCGTCCAGCACGGAAAGCCACCGCGCAAGCCCCCGCGGAACCCGCCGCGGAAGCCCCGGCGAACGCGGGGGACGCCGGCCCCGCACCCCGTGCGGTGGCCGGCGTCGGGCCCTGTCCCCCGGTGGCCGGTCAGTGGGCGCCGACCAGCTCCTGGTCGGCGGTCCGCGGCGTCCGCTTCGCGCCGCGCAGGGCGGCGATGCCGATGAAGACCATGGAGGAGACACCGGCGAGCGCGAAGGCGGTGAAGCCCCACTCACCGTTGCCCGCGGCGAGCAGCTGGCCGCCGAGCCACGGGCCGAAGACGGCGCCGAAGCGGCCCATGCCGGAGGTCCAGCCGACCGCGGTGGCGCGGTTGTCGGGGGCGGAACGGATCGACACGGTCGCGTAGATCATCGTCTGGGCGCTGTTGAGGAAGACACCGGTGAGGAAGACGACGACCATCGTGACGCCGGTCGGCATGTGCACGCTGAGCAGATACACGCCGACCGCGGTCAGCGCGAACCAGACCGCCGAGATGCGCGGGGCGCCGAACCGGTCGGCGGCGCGCCCGGCGACCAGCATGCCCACGATGCCGCCGAGGTTGAAGACGACGACGAAGGTCAGCGCGTTGGCGAGCGCGTAGCCCTCGGCCCGCATCAGGGTCGGCAGCCAGGTGGCGACGCCGTAGACGAGGAGCAGTCCGCCGAAGGAGGCGAACCAGTACAGCAGGGTCTGGATCCACTCGCCACCGCGGAAGAGGCCGACCAGGGCGTCCCAGCGGTCGGCGGCGGTCTTCCTGCCGGACTTCGCCTCGGGCAGTTCGACCTCGTAGCGGGCGGCGAGCGCGGCGGCCTCCTCGGTGCGGCCCTTGGCGACGAGGAAGCTCAGCGACTCGGGGAGGAACTTGGCGAGCACGGGGGCGAACAGCAGCGGCAGCACGCAGACCCAGAACGCCGCGCGCCAGCCGACCGGGTCGATCAGCCACTTGGCGACGTAGGCGGAGAGGATGCCGCCGGCGTGGTGGGCGGTCATCAGCAGGCCGATGGTGAGGGCGGCGCGGCCGCGCGGGGCGTAGTCGGAGACCATGCTGATCGCGGTGGGCAGCAGACCGCCGAGGCCGACGCCCGCGAGGGTGCGGCCGAGGCCGAAGACGGCGACGCTGTCGGCGATCGCGCAGACGCCGGAGGCCAGCGAGAACAGCACCACGCAGCCGACCATCAGCTTCTTGCGACCGATCCGGTCGGCGACGGTGCCGGCGGTGAGCGCGCCGATCAGCATGCCGAAGGTGGCGTAGCTGCCGAGGTCGCCTGCGGTGTCCGGGGTGAGGCCGAAGGTCTTGGTCTCCAGCAGGTGCGGCAGGACCGAGCCGTAGATGAACATGTCGAGGCCGTCGAAGAGGACGGCCAGCCAGCACAGGCCGACGACCAGCAGGGCCAGTCTGCTGCCGCGGGCGGACAGCGCGGGGGAGGAGGACATCGTTGTTTTCCTCTCGTCCAGGAGGCGTTCCCTGGAGGGGGGCGGTGGTGCGGGCCGACGCGGCTCGTGGGGTGCGGCTGACCCGGTGGTGCGCAAGACGCCAAGGATCAGGGAGCAGAGGCATCAACGTTTTTGTCAACAATCTCATCGACAATCCGATCCCTGGGTGCCTCGCACACCGGGAAGGGCCTCAGGCGGGCCTAGGCGACGGGCGGGGTCCCGTGCGTGTGGAACGACTCGATGGTCTTCAGACCCCAGGCCTGCCCCTTCTTGCGCTCCTCCTCGGTCCAGGTGACGAGCGGCCAGTCGGGGGCCAGGACGAGGCGCGTGAGCGGGTTGCACAGCTCGATGCGGTTGCCGCCGGGCTCGTAGACGTACAGGAAGAACGTCTGCTGGATGGCGTGCTTGTGCGGCCCCGTCTCGATGAACACGCCCGTGTCGATCGCCAGGTCGGCCGCCCGCAGGATGTCCTCACGGGTGTCGGTGGCGAAGGCGATGTGGTGCAGCCGCCCGGCCGAGCCGGTCCAGTCCGAGGTGTAGACGACGTCGTACGACTTGTTCGTGTACGTCAGCCAGCGCGCCGCGATCTTCCCGCTGTCCAGCCGGATCTGCTCGGTGGGCCGGGCGCCGAGGACGTTCTGCTGGAACTCGGCGTTGGCGAGGACGTCGGCGGCGAGGAAGTTGATGTGGTCCAGGCGCCGCACGCCCACCCCGCGGTTGGGCTTGGCCTGCGGCTGGTTCTTCAGCGCCGGCCGCAGCTCCTCGGGGGCCCGGTAGTACTCGCTCTCCCAGTACAGGGCGTGCTCGTGGCCGTCCGGGTCGGTGGTGACGTAGACCTTGCCGAGGCCGGGTTCGTCCTCCACCCAGCCGCCGGTGCCGTCCGCCGCCTCGACGGCCTCGACCCGGCGGTGCAGCGCCTCCTCGCTGGAGGTGCGCAGGGCGAGCCGGCCGAGGCCGGGCCGGTCGCGGGCGGTGAGCACCAGGCTGTGGTGCTCGTAGTCGTCGAAGGTCCGCAGATAGACGGTGTCGCCGTCCTGCCCGTTGACGGTGAGCCCCAGGTAGTCCGTGAAGAAGGCGACGCTGGCGTCCAGGTCCGGGGTGAAGAGCTGGGCGTGGCCGATGTGGGCGATGTCGCCGAGCGGCGGAGTCATCGTCGACCTCCAAGGGGTTGCGGGGGAATCGGCGCCGTCTCGGCGGCCCGGGGGAACACGGTGCCGTCGAAGATCTTGCGGGCCGTGCGGACCACGGCGGTACGGCGGGCCGAGGGCAGGCCGTCGGGGGTGCACCCGAGGCTGCTTTCGATGTCCAGGAATCCGGTGGGATGTTCTATGCGAATCCGGTCACTGCCGGCCTCCAGCGTGGCGATCTCCGCCCCCACGCCGCCGTCGATGCGCAGTCCGGCGGCCACACTGGCCGCGCCGAGCACGCCGATCGAGGTGTGCGCGCGCACGGGGATGAAGGTGCGGGTGGTGACCGCGCCGCCGCTCCGGGGCGGGGCGAGCAGGGTGAGCTTGGGGACGGTGGTGTCGGAGACGTCGCCCAGCCCCATCAGCCGTCCCGCCGCCAGCCGGATCACGCGCAGCCGGTCGGCGAGCGTCACGTCCTCCTCCAGGTCGCGCGGCGACTCGTAGCCGGTGGCCCGGAGCGAGGCGGCCGCCATCAGGACCGTCGGCATGCCGTTGTCCACGCAGGTCACCGGCACGCCGTCGATCACGTCCCGGACACTGCCGGTGGGCAGCAGCGGGCCGGTGCCCGGCGGGAACTCGATCACCACGGGTGCGGCCGTCCCCGGCACGCCCGAGATCTCGGCGTCCCCGGTGTAACGCACCCGGCCGCCGGGGGTGGGGAAGGTCGCCGTCGCGTGGTCACCGGTGTTGACCATGCGGATGCGGACGGAGGTCTCCTCCTCCCCCGCCGTCACCAGCCCGCGCTCCACGGCGAACGGGCCGACACCGGCGAGGATGTTGCCGCAGTTCTGACGGGCACTCACCTCCGCCCGGTCCACGGCGACTTGAAGGAAGAGATAGTCGACGTCGGCGCGCGGGTCGGCGGAGCGGGAGACGACCGCGACCTTGCTGGTGAGCGGGTGGGCGCCGCCCAGGCCGTCGATCTGACGCTCGTCCGGGCTGCCCATGATCCGCAGCAACAGCGCGTCGCGCGGCCCGGGCCGGGCGGGCAGGTCGTCGGCGAGGAAGTAGGCGCCCTTGGAGGTGCCGCCCCGCATCAGCAGGCAGGGCACCTCCTCGGACCCGGAGGTCACGACGACTCCCCCGCGTACTCCTCGTACGTCCGGTACTCCACGCCCAGCGCCTTCAGCGTCTCCCGCAACCCGTAGCGGTCCAGGCCGAGTTCGCCGTCCAGGAAGGCGGCGCGGGAGCGGGCCTCCTTGGCCTCGCGGGCCTCGGACGCCTCCACCGTGGCGCGGGCGCGCTCACGCGGGACGACCACGACGCCGTCGTCGTCGGCGAGGATCACGTCACCGGGGCGGATCACCTGCCCGTCGATCGCGACCGGTACGTTGACCGAGCCACCGGTGGCCTTCACCGTGCCCTGCGCGCAGACCGCCCGCGACCAGGCCGGGAAGTCCATCTCGCGCAGCTCCTGGGTGTCCCGGATGCCCGCGTTGATGACCAGCCCGCGCACCCCGCGCCGGCGCAACGCGGTCGCGAACAGCTCGCCGAACAGGCCGTCGGTGGACGGAGAGGTGGTGGTGACCACCAGGACATCGCCCTCGCCGCACTGCTCCACGGCCGCGTGGATCATGAGGTTGTCGCCCGGCCAGCCGAGCACGGTGACGGCGGTACCGGCCATCCGCACCCCCTGCTGGATCGGACGGATCCCGGTGCCCAGCAGGCCCGTCCGGCCCATCGCCTCGCTCACCGTGGCCACGCCGAAGCCGGCCAGCGCGTCGACGTCCTTGAGTCCCGCCTTCGGCGGATTCGTGACGATCACGCCGCTCACGCCAGCTCCTTCGCGATCTGCGGGTAGGGGCGCATGAACGCCTCGGCCATGGTCTTGTGCGCCAGGCCCAGGTTGGGGCCGGCGTTGCGCTTGAGCTGGACGCCCCGGCGGACGGCGAGGTCCGTGTAGTAGTCCCACAGGTGCTGCTGGGCGCCCAGGCACTCCATGGCCTTGCGCTTGGTCTCCCAGACCTCGGTGATGTCGAGCAGGACCTCGGGCCTGAAGCCGCTCATCTCGGGCTGGTGGGGCTCGAAGTAGAAGACCGGCGGCGCGCCGATGATCTCGCCCTCGCCCGGGTAGCCGATGGCCTGCGCGAGCACGCGGGCCTCCAGCGCCATACGGTTGGCGGCCGGATGGTCGCCGTTGTACGGGTCCTCGGTGGGGTGGGTGAGAACGACGTCCGGCTGGGTCTCGCGGTACACGGCGACGAGCCGGTCGGTCAGCTCGGCGGAGGCGACCAGCGGATAGTCGCCGGCGTCGAAGAAGCGGACCTCGGCGCCCAGGGTGGCGGCGGCGCGCTCGGCCTCGTCCCGGCGTATCGCCTTGATCTCGTCGAGATTCCTGCCCTCGCGCCAGGCCTTGGCGGACTCGCCGCGCTCACCGAAGGTGAGGCAGGCGATGGTGACCTTCTCCCCGCGGGAGGCGGCCAGGGCGATGGCACCGCCCGCCCGCCAGACGAAGTCCCCGGCGTGCGCGGTGACGACGAGGGTCGATCGGGGTGAGGGGGGTCCTCCCGCACGGGCGCCGTCGCGCGTGGCGGAGGCGGGGGGCGGGGAGGCGGGGGGCGGGGAGGCGGGGGGCGGGGAGGCGGGTGGCGGGGAGGCGGGCGCGTTGGCCTCGGTCATTCTCACATCTCCTTGAAGACAGGTGGGCGCCCGCCTCACACGACCGTGATCAGTCGCGCAGCGCCTCGATCACGCTGGTGAGGTGGGCGCGGACGGCCGTCTCGGCCGCCTGCGGGTCCCTGGCCCGGATCGCTTCGATCATGGTCAGGTGCTCGTTCAGGGATTGCTGCGGACGCCCCGGCCTCAGCGCCAACTGGAAGCGGTGACGCACCAGTTGGGCGTTGAGCCGCTCCAGCAGCTCCTGCGCGGTCCGCTGGCCGGAGAACTCCCGGATGCGGGTGTGCAGTTCGTGGTTGAGGTCGGAGTAGGTGACCGGCTCGCCGTCGGCGACCGCCTTGCTCATCGCCGTGCCGAGGTCGGCCAGTTGGACCAGTTGCTCGTCGCTGGCCGCGACGGCCGCCTTCGAGGCGCACAGTCCTTCGAGGACCATGCGGCACTCGGTGATGGCGACCGCCTCGTCCACGGTCACCACCCGCACCCGTGAACCACGGTTGCGGATCCGCTCGACGAGCCCCTGGGACTCCAGATCGATGAGTGCCGCGCGGATGCTGGCCCGCGTCACACCGAACTGCTCGGCGAGCTCGTTCTCCACCAGCCGCTGCGCCGGTGCCATCTCGCCGTGCAGGATCGCCTGCCGCAGCTGCGCGAGCGCATGCCGCTTGGCCTGCTCCCCGGTGCTCGGACGGGCTTCTTTCGGCATGGTTGCCCTCCCTGAGTGAGTGCCTGTCGAACGTAAATCTAGTCAAACAAGATTGTCAACAATTTTGTCCGCCGTATCAGGCGCGCATGAGCCGCCTGTGTCCGGCGCGCGGGCGACGGCGGTCACCCGACGAGGTGTCCTCCCACCTGGGTGTTTACGCCACACAGTGTCGACACCGCAGGACCGCGGGCGCTCGCTAGGGTCGCTCCATGACCCACAGCTTCGCTCTGCACATCCCCGACGCCGACCTCGAACCCGACCCCCTCGACCCGGCGCAGATCGTCTCCGGCACGCCCGAGGTGACCGGCAAGGTGGTGTGGGAGTCGGAGGACGGCCGGCAGCTCCGGGGGATCTGGCAGATCACCCCGGGCGTCGTCACCGACACGGAGGCGGACGAGCTGTTCGTCGTGATCAGCGGCTCCGCGACCATCGAGGTCGAGGACGGCCCCACGCTCACGGTCGGCCCCGGCGACCTGGCGGTGCTGCGCGCGGGCGACCGCACGACGTGGACGGTCCACGAGACCCTGCGCAAGGCCTACGCGATCACCCTGTGAACCCGGGGGCCACCGCGCCCCCGGCGGGTCAGGCGCCCGCCACCTGCGGCGGCATGTTGTACGGCGTCACCACCTGGATCGCCGACGGCAGCGTGGGCCCGGCGGGCGGCAGCGCCCCGTGGGCCCGCATCACGGTGTGGCAGGCCTCGCGCATGTCGTGCCGCAGATCGTGGTGGAGGACCACGGACAGCCGGTGCTCGCGCAGCAGCCGGGTGTTGTCGTGGTCGAGGTCGTGCGCGACGAACACCGCGCATGCGCGGCCCGCGTCGGCGAAGGCGCGCAAGGTGGCGATGTTGCCGCCGCCGATCGAGTACACCGCGCGGATCTCCGGGTCACGCTCCAGGGCCGCCCGGACCAGGTCGTACTGGGTGGCGTCCAGGCCCTGGCCCTCGGCGATCTCGACCAGCGCGCGCTCGGGATGGCGGGCCCGCATCGCGCTGCGGAAGCCCATCTCGCGCTCCTCCTCGTTGCGGAAGAAGCCGCTGGACAGGCTCGTCAGCACATTGCCGGAGCGCTCCCCCAGCAGCTGGCCCATGAGGTAGGCGGCGGTGGCGCCCGCGGCCCGGTTGTCGATGCCGACATAGGCGAGGCGGGCGCTGGCGGGCAGGTCGGTGACCAGGGTGACGACCGGGATCCCGGCGGCCACCAGCCGCCCGACGGCCGCGGTGACCTCGGGGACGTCCGGCGCCTTGAGGATCACGCCCTGCGAACCGCGCCGGGCGATCCGGTCCAGCGACGCGACCAGTTCCCCGACGGGCCCGGTCTCCCGGAAGTGGAAGCGGGAGCGCAGCACGGCCGGGTGCAGGGACGGCAGTTCGGCCTCCAGCGCGGCGCGTACGGCGGTGGTGAACCGCTCCGGGGCCTGCATCACGATGTCGACCATGAAGGTGCGGCCGACGAGCCGGACCTGGGTGCGCTGCCGGTCGAGGTCGGCGATGGCCCGCTCCACCTCCTGCGCGGTGGACTCGCGCACCCCTCCTCTGCCATTGAGGACCCGGTCCACGGTGGCCTCGCTGAGGCCCGCCTGACGTGCGATCTCGCGGATCGGGAAGGGATGGCCCACGGAAGGCTCCTCGCCTGTTCTTGAGGGTTTTTTGATGGCCGCCTGCTGGTTGTTCGACGGGTTTGTACTGACAACAATGACAGCACCGAGCCGCCGCTGTCATGAAGGGACGACGATGTCCTTCACCTCCGTCCACGGTCGCACCTGGCTGACCGAGCAGGACTGCGACCTCGATGCCTTCCGAGCCCTCGTCGAGCGCACCACCGACCTCGCCGACTACCCCCGTGCCTCGTCCGTCGAGGGCGATGTCCTCGTCTACGACAGCGAGCGCCTGCGCGCCGCCGCCGGGAGCCGCGAGGTGCGCGCCGAACTGGTGCGGGCCCTCGCCGACGGTCCCGGGATCGTGGTCTTCCGGGGCGCCTTCCCCGACGCGTCGGTGGTCGACCGGGTGACCGACGTCTTCGACGCGCTGATCGCCGAGCAGCACGCCTCGGGCACCACGGCCGGCGACCACTTCGCGCGGCCGGGTGCCAACGACCGGGTCTGGAACGCCCTGGAGAAGGCGGCCCTGCACGACCCGGAGGCCTTCACGGACTACTACGCCAACGAGGTCCTCGCCCTGGTCTCCCGCGCCTGGCTGGGCCCCGGCTACCAGGTCACCTCCCAGGTCAACGTGGTCAACCCGGGCGGCGCGGCGCAGAGCGTGCACCGCGACTACCACCTCGGGTTCCTCTCCGCCGAGACGGCCGCGGCCTACCCGGCGCACGTCCACCGCCTCTCCCCCGTGCTCACCCTCCAGGGCGCGGTCGCCCACTGCGACATGCCCGTGGAGTCCGGGCCCACGCTGTACCTGCCGTTCTCGCAGACGTTCGAGCCCGGCTATCTGGCGTGGCGGCTGCCGGAGTTCCAGGAGTATTTCGCGGAGCACCACGTCCAGCTGCCGCTGGCCAAGGGCGACGCCGCCTTCTTCAACCCGGCCGTCTTCCACGCCGCCGGCACCAACCGCACCACCGACGTGCGGCGGACGGCCAACCTGCTCCAGGTGTCGTCGGCCTTCGGGCGCGCCATGGAGAGCGTGGACCGGGAGGCCGTGGCGAACGCCGTCTTCCCCGTGCTGCTGAGGCGCCGGGCCCAGGGCGTGGGCGAGGAGTGGCTGGAGCGGGTCGTCGCCGCGAGCGCCGAGGGCTACCCCTTCCCGACCAATCTCGACAGCGACCCGCCGATCGAGGGTCTGGCTCCGCCCGCGCAGGCGGACGTCGTCCGGCGGGCGCTGCGCGAGGAGTGGACCCCGCAGGCACTCAGGGACGAACTGCGGGCCGGCGCCGAGCGGCGCACCAGCTGAAAGGACCTTCCTTCCATGGGACTTCTCGACGACAAGGTCGTCCTCGTCAACGGCGGCAGCCAGGGGGTGGGCGCCGCGATCGCGCGGGCCGCGGTCCGCGAGGGGGCGGCCGTCGCCGTCACCGGGCGGCGCCCGGAGCCGGGTGAGGCGCTGGTGGCGGAGCTGACCGCCGCGGGCGGCAAGGCGCTCTTCGTCCGGGCCGACCTGGCCGACGCCAAGCAGGCGAAGGCGTCGGTGGCCGAGGTGGTGGCCGCGTACGGCCGGGTCGACTGCCTGGTCAACTCGGCGGGGCTCACCTCCCGGGGCACGCTCCTGGACACCACTCCCGAGCTGTTCGACCAGCACATCGCGATCAACCTCAAGGCGCCGTTCTTCGCGATGCAGGCGGCGGTCGCGGACATGGTGGCCCGTAAGGAGCCGGGCACGGTCGTCAACATCATCACGTCCTCGGCGCACGGCGGGCAGCCGTTCCTCGCGCCGTACGTGGCCGCCAAGGCGGGGCTGATCGGGCTGACCCGCAACGCGGCGCACGCCCACCGCTTCGACCGGGTCCGGATCAACGGCCTGAACATCGGCTGGACGGCGACCGAGGGCGAGGACGCGACGCAGAAGGCGTTCCACGGCGCCGGCGACGACTGGCGTGAGCAGGCGGCGGCGCGGCTGCCGATGGGCAAGCTGGGCCAACCGGACGAGATCGCCGACTTCGTGGTGTTCCTGCTCTCCGAGCGGTCCGGGGTGGTCACCGGTTCGGTGATCGACTGGGACCAGAACGTGCTCGGCGGCCTCGACTAGACCTCCCCTCCCCTCCCCTCCCCTCCCCTCCCCGTCTCCGGAAGATCCGTCCCCGCACCACCTCAAGGAGCTGCACCCTCATGCGTATCGGAATCCTCGGCCTCGGCCGTATCGGCGCCTTCCACGCCGAGACCCTCTCCGGACTCGACGCCGTCGAGTCGCTCGTCGTGGCCGATCCGTTCGCGGAGGCCGCCAAGACCGCCGCCGAGCGGTTCGGCGCCGAGGTCGCCGACTCCCCGGAGGCCGTGCTGGCCGCGGGCGTGGACGGTGTGGTGGTGGCCGCCGCGACCGACGCCCACCCAGGCCTGATCCTCGCCGCCGTCGAGGCCGGGATCCCGGTCTTCTGCGAGAAGCCGGTCGCCAGGACGATGGCCGAGGGCGTCGAGGTCCTCAAGGCCGTCCGGGGCAGCGACGTGCCGATCCAGATCGGCTACAACCGCCGCTTCGACGCCGGTTTCGTCGCCGCGCGGGCCTCCGTGCGATCGGGCGAGCTGGGCAAGCTGCACACGGTCCGCTCGACCACCCTGGACCCGGCGCCGCCGCCGGCCGCGTACATCGCCGCCTCCGGCGGTATCTTCCGCGACTGTTCGGTGCACGACTTCGACATCATCCGCTGGGTGACGGGCCGTGAGGTCACCGAGGTGTACGCGGTCGGCGGCAACCGGGGCGCCGACTACATCAAGGAGGCGGGCGACGCCGACACCACCGGCGCGATCCTCACCCTGGACGACGGCACGATCGCGGTGGTCTCCAACTCCCGTCACAACGCCCGGGGTTACGACGTCCGCATGGAGATCCACGGCTTTGAGGACTCCATCGCCGTGGGCCTGGAGGACAAGCTCCCGCTGCGTTCCGTCGAGCCCGGCGTGACCTTCCCGGCCGGCACCCCGCACGACTTCTTCATGGACCGCTTCACCGCGGCCTACCGCGCCGAACTCACCGCGTTCACCGAGGTGGTGGCGGGCACCCGGACCTCGCCCTGCACGATCGAGGACGCCCTGGAGGCGGGCTGGATCGCGGAGGCCTGCACGCTGTCGCTGCACGAGCACCGGCCGGTGACGATCGCGGAGGTACGGGCCTCCTGACGGAGCACGGAGGTACGGGCCTCCTGCGAAAGTGCCAAGGTGCGGGCCTCCCGACCGAGCGCGAAGGTGCGGGCCTCTGACGGAGCCCGCACCCGGCACGCACCCCCGTGTGCCGAACCCTCTGTGAGCGTGGCCCCCGACGGGGCCGCGCTCACAGCCCGTAGCGGACCATCCACTCGTCCGGGTTGTAGGCGTCCCGCGCCGGGTCGCGCGGGACCGCCGGCCGCTCCTCCACCGTGTCCTGCGGGCGGACCCGCTCGGGCAGCGCCCCGAACCGGGCCTTGCGCCGGGCCTCCACCGTGTCGAGCTGCTCTTCCTCGCCCATCTCACCCTCCCCGCTCACATCACGTCATCGTCCGCACACCCTGCACCCTCTACAACGTCCTCATCGCGCCGCCGGTTCCGCCGGCAGGTCGAAGACGTGGTCCGGGGAGATGATCCTCGTGATGGCGTCGCCGAACAGGGTGCTGGGCTCCTGGTTCCGGTAGTTGATGTCGGTGTTGAGCACCACGACGAGCGTCGCCTGCGCCTCGGGCAGATAGATGGTCAGGGACTCGTAGCCGGGCAGCGAGCCGTTGTGCCCGATCCAGCCCTGCACGTCGAAGATGCCGAGGCCGTACCCGGCGCCCGGGATCGGCGTCGGCGGGGTGATCAGCCGCTGGCGCTGGGTGGCGGCGCTGATCATACGGTCCCCGTCGGGCAGGATGCCCGTGGCCACCGTGCGCGCCCACACCCGCAGATCCTCCAGCTGGGAGATCATCGCGCCGGCCGCCCAGCCCCAGGAGGGGTTCCAGTCGGCCGAGTCCTCGACCTCTCCGCTCGCGGTCTGGTCGGTGTAGCCCTGGGAGTGCGGGGTGGGGAACTCGCTGCCGGTCGGGAAGAGGGTGTGCGCCAGGCCGGCCGGGTCCAGGATGTTGTCCTGGATGTAGTCGTTCAGGTCCTGCCCGCTGATCTGCTCGACGACCAGACCGAGCAGGATCAGGTTGGTGTTGCAGTAGAAGAACTGCTCGCCGGGCGGGAAGAGCACCGGGTGCCTGAAGGAGTAGTCGAGCAGCTGCTGCGGGGTGAACGGCCGGTCCGGGTTCGACGTCAGCGCCTTGAAGAAGTCCTCGTCCTGCGAGTAGTTGAACAGGCCGCTGCGCATGCCGGCCAGCTGACGCAGGGTGATCTCGTCGCCGTTGGGCACCCCGTCGATGTACTCGCCGATGGTGTCGTCGAGGCCGATCTTCCCCTCGTCGACGAGCTGGAGGAGCGCGGTGACGGTGAACGTCTTGGTCTCGCTGCCGATGCGCATGTAGAGGTCCGGATCCATCGCGGCGCCGGTGCTCTTGTCGCGGACGCCGAAGGACTTGACGTACTCGCCCTTGTCGGGGGTCCAGATGCCGACGGTGACGCCGGGGACGTTCGCCTGCTTCATGACGCGCCGGACGGCCGCGTCGACCTGGCGCTCGACCTCGGGCGTGAGTGCGCGCACCTCGTCCCCGGAGGGGGCGGGCGCGGCCGCCGCGACGGCGGAGGCGGCCCGGTCGGGCAGCGCCACGGCCGTCCAGCCCGCGGCCGGTACCAGGAGCGCCCCCACCGCGGTGGCGACGACGGCTCCCCTGCTCAGTCGGACGTACGGGTGTGTCATGGGCTTGCTCCCGCGTGAGGAGGTTTGCGCCGCAGGCCACAGCCGCACCAGGGGGCACAGGCCGCGTGCGGCCCATCCACCCCAGGATAGAAGCGGGGGGGGGGGGGAGGGGGGGGGGGGGGGGGGGGGGGGGGGGGGGGGTGGTGGGGGGAGGGGGGGGGGGGGGAGAGACAGAACCAGTCCGGGCGCGGG
>NZ_JBVJAB010000003.1:358302-529159 GCF_055591025.1 Streptomyces sp. NPDC041784 | reverse complement strand
GTGACCCCCCCCCCCCCCCCCCCCCCCCCCCCCCCCCCCCCCCCCCCCCCCCCCCCCCCCCCCCCCCCCCCCCCCCCCCCCCCCGCTGCTGTTCGGGAGGACCCGTCACGCCCCGCAGGACCGCAGGAACTTCCGGGTGCGGACGGCGATGGGCAGCGGCCGGTCCGGCTCGCACGGGTACATGTCCTGCTCGACGATCGCGAACAGCTCCACGCCCAGCTTCTGGGCCGCTTCCAGCACCGGCCCCAACTCCTGTACACCGGACGGCGGTTCGCACATGATCCCGCGCTGGACCGCCGGCCCGAAGGGCACCTCGTTCGCCACGACGTCGGCCAGGATCTCCGGGTCCACCTGCTTGAGGTGCAGATAGCCGATCCGCTCGCCGTAGGTCTCGATCAGCTTGACACTGTCGCCACCGCAGTAGGCGTAGTGGCCCGTGTCGAGGCAGAGGTTGACCAGTTCGGAGTCGGTGGAGTCCAGGAACCGCTCGACGTGGTCCTCGGTGTCGAGGTGGGTGTCGGCGTGCGGATGGACGACGATGTCCAGGCCGTACGTCTCCTTCACCTCGTGCCCGAGACGTTCCATGCCCTTGGTCAGGTGCGCCCACTGCTCGGCCGTCAGCTCCGACGGCTCCAGGATCTCGGCGGTCTTGTCGTCGCGCCAGAAGGACGGGATGACGACCAGGTGCTCGGCGCCCATCGCCCGGGTGAGCGCGGCGACCTCGCTGACGTGCTCCCAGGTGGACTCCCAGACGGACGGGCCGCGGTGCATACCGGTGAAGACCGTGCCCGCCGACACCTTCAGGTTCCGCCGGTTCAACAAGCTCTGGTCGGGTTCGTACTTCGCAGGGACCGTCGGTGGTGCCCCGCTCTCCGTGGTCAGGCAGTACATCGAGCAGCAGAACCGGCCGGTGTGAGCACCGCCCGGCGCCGCCGGGACCGAGCCCCCGCGGCGCTCCGCGCCGCGGGTGGGGAACACGCCCTGTCCGGCTCCGCCGGACAGGAATCCGCGACGCTCCGCGTCGCAACCATCAGATTCGCTTCACCACCGGGCTGAAGCCCGATGCACTGCGAATGAATCCCGGTAGCCCGCCTCGGCGACCTCGTCCAGGAAGCGTTCCCACGGCACCTGTCGGGGGTCGTCGGGGAACCAGACACCCCAGGAGTCGGGGGCGGAACCGACCCTGATCCGGTCCAGCGCGCCGGGCATCTCAGGAGGTCCCTTCGGCCGGGGTCGCCACCGGAGCCTTGAGGTCCTTCTCCTCCGGCAGCTCCTCGACGTCGACGCCGCGTACCTGGGCCAGTTCGTGCTTGAGCGCGGCGAGTTCGGCGCCGCCGGCCATGTGGTTGGTGAGTTCCTCGAGGCTGACCTCGGTGCGGGAGGCGGAGAGTTCGAGGGTGCCCAGGCGCAGGACGCTGAAGTGGTCGCCGACCATGTAGGCGTGGTGGGGGTTGTGGGTGATGAAGATGACGCCGAGGCCGCGGTCGCGGGCGGCGGCGATGTACTTCAGCACCACGCCGGACTGCTTGACGCCGAGGGCGGCGGTGGGCTCGTCGAGGATGAGGACGCGGGCGCCGAAGTAGACGGCGCGGGCGATGGCCACGCACTGCCGCTGGCCGCCCGACAGCGTCCCGATGGGCTGTTCGAGGTCGTCCAGGACGATCCCCATGTTGCGCAGTTCCTCGTCGGCGGTCTTCTTCATCGCGGCGATGTCGAGGCGGCGGATCGGCCAGGGGCCCTTGGTCATCTCGGAGCCGAGGAAGAAGTTGCGCCACACCGGCATCAGGGGGACCGTCGCCAGGTCCTGGTAGACGGTGGCGATGCCCTTGTCGAGCGCCTCGCGGGGGCTGGAGAAGCGGACGGGCCGGCCGTCGACGAGGAACTCGCCCTCGGTGTGCTGGTGCAGCCCGGAGACGATCTTGATGAGGGTGGACTTGCCGGCGCCGTTGTCGCCGAGGACGCAGGTCACCTTGCCGGGGTACACCTTCAGGTCGACGCCGTGCAGGGCGCGGATGTTGCCGTAGGACTTGCCGGCGTTGCGCAGTTCGACGAGGGGGCTCTCCCCCGCCTCGGGGACGGTGTCCGCGAGGATCGCGCCGTGCGTTCCGGTTCCGTTGCTGGTGGTCATCGGGTCGGTCACCTCCGGGTCGCCGTGCGCTGGACCCACAGATTGATGAGGACGGCGCCCAGGAGCATGACGCCGAGGAAGGCCTTGAACCAGTCGGGGTTCCAGCCGGCGTAGACGATGCCCTGCTGCACCATGCCGAACATGAAGGCGCCGAAGACCGGGCCGATGGCCGAGCCGGCGCCGCCGGTGAGCAGACAGCCGCCGATGACGGCCGCGGAGATGTAGATCAGCTCCTGGCCGACGCCCTCGCCCGACTGCACGGTGTTGAAGGAGAACAGCTGGTGCATGCCGATGAACCAGGCGCCGAAGCCGACCAGCATGAACAGCGAGATCTTGGTGAAGGTGACCGGGACACCGACGGCCCGCGCGGACTCCTTGTTGCCGCCGACCGCGAAGATCCAGTTGCCGTACTTCGTACGGATCAGGACCCAGGTGGCCAGGGCCGCGAAGACCAGCCAGTAGATGATGGTGATCTTCACCTGGACGCCGCCGACGTCGAAGGAGGAGGCGAAGACCTTCTTCGCCTGGCTGAAGCCGTCCATGTCGCTGATGTCGTCGGTGGCGACGTTGGTGGTGACCAGCTTGGTCACCGCGAGGTTGACGCCCTGGAGGATCAGGAAGGTGCCCAGAGTGATCAGGAAGCTGGGCAGCCCGGTCTTGACCACCATCCAGCCGTTGAGGAAGCCGATCCCGAGGGACACCAGGAGGGCGGCGACGATGCCCACCCAGACGTTCATGGTCAGTTGATAGCTGAGCATGCTCGCGGTCAGCGCCGAGGTGATCACCGCGACACCGGACGAGAGGTCGAACTCGCCGCCGATCATCAGCAGGGCCACGGGCAGGGCCATGATCCCGATGGTCGAGGACTGGTACAGGATGTTGGCCATCGCGCTGGCCTCGCGCACCGGCGGGGCCGCGATCAGGAAGAACACGTACACCGCGACGGCGCCGAGGAAGACACCCACCTCGGGGCGGGCCAGCAGCCGGAGCGCGAGGGGACGTTGCGTGGTCCGGCCGTCCGTCTCCTTCGGGCCGGAGGCCGGCGGTGTGGTCACCGCCGGCTCAGCCTTCTGGGTCATGCTCATCACCGGGTGCCCTTCGCGGCGAACGCGGCGACCGCGTCGACGTTGGACTTGTCGACGAAGGCCGGACCGGTCAGGACGGGAGCCTCGCCGCCGCCCATGTAGTTGCCGTTGTTCTTGTAGAGCCACAGCGAGTCCACGGCGAGGTAGCCCTGGAGGTACGGCTGCTGGTCGACCGCGAACTCGACGGTGCCCTTGCTGATGGCGCTGGTCAGGTCCTTGTTGAGGTCGAAGGTGGCGACCTTCGCCTTGCTGCCGGCGTCGGTCACCGACTGACCGGCCGTCAGCGCGAAGGGGGCGCCGAGGGTCACGACGTAGTCGATGGCCTTGTCCTGGCTCAGCTTGGCGGTGATGGTCGACTTCACCGACGGCATGTCGGTGCCGTTGACGTACAGCACCTCGGTGGAGCCGGAGAAGGTCTTCTTCACACCGTCACACCGCTGGGTGAGGCCGATGTTGCCCTGCTCCTGGATGACACAGACGGCCTTCTTGGCGCCGGCCTCGTTGAGCCGCTTGCCGAGCGCCTCGCCCGCGACGGTCTCGTCCTGGCCGAAGAACTCCATCAGTCCGAGCTTCTGCCATTCGCTCACACCGGAGTTGAGGCCGACCACGGGTATCTTCGCGGCCGTCGCCTTGGCCACGACATCCTTGAGGGCGTCCGGCTTGGCGAGCGTGACCGCGATGCCGTCGACCTTCTGGTCGATGGCGTTCTGCACCAGGTTGGCCTGACCGCCCGCGCTCGGGTCGGCGGAGTAGATGAGCTTGACGTTGTCCTTGGCCGCGGCGGCCTCGGCGCCCTTGCGGACGATGTCCCAGAAGGTGTCGCCGGGCGACTGGTGGGTCACCAGCGCCACCGTCATCTGCGGGGTGCTCGCCTTGCCCGCGGAGGCGCCGTCCGCGCTCTCCTCGGACTTCTTCCCGCCCGAGCTGCTGGAGCAGCCCGCGAGGGTCAGGGCCACCGCTGCGGCCATGGCCACGACCGGGGCAATTCTGCGGGAACGGGGCGAAGAGCTGTCCATCTTTCCTGCACCTCACTGTGCGACGGGGGAAACCACGGGGAAAGGGGAGGCGATCTCGAGGATCAGTGGCCCGCTACTGCTCAGGGTGGGGCCATGGGGCCGGGTCCGCGACTGTTCGGGTGACGTGGACTCGGTTTGTGCGCTGTTGGGACGGGATCCAATCCCGTGGCGAGCCCACTGTCAATACTTTGTTAAGACATCATTTCACGAGCAGGTCCGAATGTAAGAACAAACCATTGACACAGAGGGCCGCGGGGACCTACACCTGAGAGACGCCACGGGTCGTACCGGGGCCGAAATCTACCCGCTGCGCACGGGCGTACCCCTCGTACGCGTGGACGATTCGGGGATGTTGGATCACAGCTCCGCTACGCGGCCGACGCAGGAGGTTCCCTCGATGGCGAAGACCGGTGAACGGACCCGCGCGGTGGCCGGTTCGGCGCTGGACGGCCTGCACTTCGGGCTCGACCGCTCCAGTCCGGTGCCGCTGTACTACCAGCTCGCCCAGCAGCTGGAGTCGGCCATCGAGCACGGGGCGCTCGCCCCCGGCAACCTGCTCGGCAACGAGATCGACCTGTCGACCCGGCTCGGCCTGTCCCGGCCGACGGTCCGCCAGGCGATCCAGTCCCTGGTCGACAAGGGCCTGCTGGTGCGCCGCCGCGGAGTGGGCACGCAGGTCGTGCACAGCCAGGTGAAACGGCCGCTGGAACTCAGCAGCCTCTACGACGACCTGGAGGCGGCCGGACAGGGGCCCGCCACGCAGGTCGTCCGCAACGAACGCGTCCCCGCCACCGCCGACGTGGCGGCCGCCCTGGGGATCGCGGAGGGCGCCGAGGTCACCCTCCTGGAGCGGCTGCGCTCGGCGCACGGGCAGCCGGTGGCGTTCCTGTGCAACTACCTGCCCCCGGCCCTGCTGGACCTCGACACGGCCCGGCTGGAGGCGACCGGCCTCTACCACCTGATGCGGCTGACCGGCATCACCCTGCACAGCGCCCGCCAGACCATCGGCGCCCGCGCGGCGAGCGCCGAGGAGGCCGCGCTCCTCGCCGAGCGGGAGGGCGCGGCCCTGCTGACCATGCAGCGCACGGCGTACGACGACACCGGTCGCCCGGTCGAGTACGGGACGCACATCTACCGCGCGTCCCGGTACGCGTTCGACTTCCAGCTGCTGGTCAGGACCTGAAGGCTGCCCGAGGGCTACCTCGGGGCCATCCGCAGCGCGCCGTCCATGCGGATCGTCTCGCCGTTGAGGTAGTCGTGGTCGACGATGGCCAGGGCGAGCTTGGCGTACTCCTCGGGGAGGGCCAGCCGGCGCGGGAAGGGCACGCCCGCCGCGAGCCCGGCGCGGAACTCGTCCGAGACGGTCGCCAGCATCGGCGTCTCCACGATGCCCGGGGCGATGGTGCACACCCGGATGCCGTACTGCGCCAGGTCGCGGGCGGCGGGCAGGGTCAGGCCGACGACGCCGCCCTTGGAGGAGGAGTAGGCGGCCTGTCCGATCTGGCCGTCGTAGGCGGCGATGGACGCGGTGTTGACGATCACGCCGCGCTGGCCGTTCTCGTCGGCCTCGGTCTCGGCGATGGCCTCGGAGGCGAGCGCGAGCACGTTGAAGGTGCCGATCAGGTTGATCTGGATCACCTTGGCGTACAGACCCAGGTCGTGGACGCCCTTCTTGCCGAGGATCCGGGCGGACGGACCGATTCCGGCGCAGTTGACGACCGTACGCAGCGGCACGCCCGAGCCGGCCGCGACGGCGACGGCGGCGCGGACCTGCTCGGGGTCGGTGACGTCGGCCGGGACATAGGTGACGCCGTCGACCTCGGGCGCCTTGTCGATGCCGTCCTTGAGGTCGAGGGCGAAGACCTTGGCGCCACCGGCGGCGAGGGCCTTCGCGGTGGCCGCGCCGAGGCCGGACGCACCGCCGGTGACAAGGGCGGCGGTGTGGGCGAGCTGCATCATCACTCCTTGCCGAGGACGGTGAGCACACCGCCCTCGTTACGGTCCAGCGCACGGGAGATGATCATGCGCTGGATCTGATTGGTTCCTTCGAAGATCTGCATGACCTTGGCCTCGCGCATATAGCGCTCGACGGGGAAGTCGCGCGTGTATCCGTACCCGCCGAGGACCTGCACCGCGTCCGTGGTCACCTTCATGGCATTGTCCGTGGCCACGAGTTTGGCGATCGAGGCCTCCCGTGTGAAGGGCAGGCCGAGATCCTTCAGCCGCGCGGCCGCGAGCGCGGTGGCCCGCGCCGACTCGATCGCCGCGCCCATGTCGGCCAGCACGAACGCCAGCCCCTGGTGCTCGATGATCGGCTTGCCGAAGGTCTCCCGCTCGCGGGCGTAGCGCACCGCGTGGTCGAGGGCGCCCTGGGCGAGGCCGCAGGCCACGGCGGCGATACCGAGCCGGCCGTGGTCGAGGGAGGCGAGCGCGATCTTCAGACCCTGCCCCTCCTCCCCGATGAGCCGCTCGGCCGGCACCCGGACGTCGTCCAGCCGCATGGTGGCGGTCGCCGAACCGGTCAGGCCCATCTTCCGCTCCGGCGGGTCGGCGCTGAGCCCCGGGGTGTCCGCCGGGACCAGGAAGCAGGAGATGCCGCGCGCCCGGTCGTCGGAGGTGCGGGCCATGACCGTGTAGAAGTCGGCGTACCCGCCGTGCGTCGTCCACGCCTTGGCGCCGTTGAGGACGTAGTGGTCGCCGTCGCGGACCGCGCGGGTCAGCATGGCCGCCGGGTCGGAGCCGGCGTGCGGCTCGGACAGGCAGTACGCGCCGAGCTGCTCACCGGCGAGCATGTCCGGCAGCCAGCGGCGCCGCTGCTCCTGGGTGCCGAACCGGGCCAGCGGGAAGCAGGACAGGGCGTGCACCGAGATGCCGACGGCGACGCTCGACCAGACCGCGGCGACCTCCTCCAGGACCTGGAGATAGACCTCGTACGGCTGGCCCGCTCCGCCGTCCTCCTCGGCGAACGGCAGTCCGAGCAGGCCGCTGCGCCCGAGGGTGCGGAAGACATCCCGGGGGAAGGCCCCGTCCGCCTCCGCGTCGGCCACTCGGGGTGCGAGTTCCTTGGCGGCGAAGGTGCGCGTGAGCTGGATGAGCTCGACGGCTTCCTCGGTCGGCAGGGCACGAGTGGCAGGCATGGTGACCTCCACGGTCAGTACTGGAAGTGATACTGGAGTGCGTACGCACGTATCATTCACAGTACTGCACCCAGGCGTGCCACAGCCAGCCGGGGAGCCCCGGCGGGAATCAGGCGGGAATCAGGCAGGGACGAGTCGGGGGTCGGGCGGGACGGTCAGGACGAGACGGCGTGCACGATCAGCGAGGCGAGCTGCTCGTAGGCCTCGGCGTCGGTCAGCCCGGTGCGGGCCTTCAGCTCGCCCTGCTGGATCTGGCGCATGGTCGCGGCGGCGACCTCGCCGACGAACGCGGTGTGCACGTCCCGGAAGGCGCCGCCGGACACACCCTCGGCGATCAGCTGGCGGACCCGCTCCGCGGCCATCCGCGTGTTGGCCTCGTAGACCTCGCGGGCGGGCGGGAAGTCCGCCACGTCGTCGAGGAAGCGGCGGGAGAGCGGGCGCAACTGCTCGGCGACGGCCGTGAGGTAGACACGGACGCGGTCGGACGGCTCGACGGTCTGCGCCACCCGCTTCTCGACGGCCTCGGTCGCCCCGCGGAAGTAGTGCTTGACCGCCTCCACGACCAGCCCCTGCTTGCTGCGGGCGAGCTGGTACAGCGTGGTCTTGGAACAGCGCAGCCGTACGGCGAGGTCGTCCAGGGTGAGGTCCGAGAACCCCTCCGCCGTGAGCAGCGCGACGAGTCGTTCCAGCAGGTCGGCCTGTCGGGCGGTACGGCGGGTGGACGGCATGGGCCCAGCGTAACCGCCCCCGCCGCACCCCGAGGGCCTTCGCCCCGGGCCGGTGCGCACCGTCGGTGGACGGAGTCCGGCCGGGCCACCGACGACGCCCCCGCCGGCGGGCCGATCGGCGCCCCGCCGCCCAACTGCCGGGCCAGGACGGCGTGCCGGGTTTCGTGAGCCGCCGGCAGGAGCCGGTCCCGGCGGGCGTACGCGCCCTGGGTGGTGGCGAGTACGCGACCGGGGTCAGGGCCAGGTCGGCCCGCAGACAGCCGCGGAGTTCGGCTCCGGTGTGCCGGACGCTGCCGTCCGGAAGGGTTCGCAGGGATGCCGCACGCCGAACACAGCGTCGGGTCCGACGGTTCTTCACCGTCGGACCCGACGCCCGGCACCGAGACCGCGAGGTCAGGCCGGCCGGTGAGGCACCGGCAGTCCCGTACGGCTCGTCAGGTCGGCGTCGGGCGATGAGCCGTCGTTCAGACGGTGCTCACACAACCGTTGACCTGGAGTTGCGCGGATGTGGCGAGCACCGCGTTCAACGCCAGGCTGACCTGAAGCGGGTTGGTCGGGAAGGTGGTCAGCGCGGCGCTCAGGGCCTGCAGGTTCTGCTGGAGCTGGAGAGTGAGCGCTACGCAGATCGGCGACGGTACGGGCCCCGTCGGGAGACACAGCTGAGCCTGGAGCTGTGCGACCGTGGCCTGGGCCGCGGTGATGGACGCCTGGGCCGCGACGACATTGGGCGGCGTGGCGACCAGAGCCGTCTGGGCGGCCTGGAGTTGCGTGGAGAGCTGAACGTTCAACTCGGCGCAGGTCAGCGCCGCGGCCCCGTCGGGCTTCGCGTCCTGAACGACACGCTTGGTGCTCTGCGGGGCCGTGGCCGCAGTGGCTGCCGGGGCGATGGCCAGGGCCAGGGAGGTCAGGGCCGCGGCCGCAGCGACAGCGGACCCGAAGCGCTTGAGAGATGGCATTCCGCGCCTTTCCTTGTGCGTGGGTGAGAAACCTGGTGGGGGTGTCCCCGTGTTCAAAAGGCCACGCAACGTGATCGACGGCAAGTCCAGCCGTCCTGCTCACTCCTGGCCGCGGCAGACTCCAGGAACCCATGATCGACGGAAAAGCCCAGTTCAGAAACGTGCGGAGCAGGCAATTCGAACCGACGCCGCCCGCTACGGTGGACGAGTGGCCCGAAGGGCACCATCACGGTCGGTCACATGACACCAGGCTGGTGACCGAATGTGACACGACAGCCCGGGAAATGACCAAGAGCCCTGTCTCACCGAAGTGAGACAGGGCTCTTGATCTGCGACCGTGAATGAACCACCAGTCGGGACGACAGGATTTGAACCTGCGACCCCTTGACCCCCAGTCAAGTGCGCTACCAAGCTGCGCCACGTCCCGGTGCGCTGTCGTCGCGGTGTTCGCCGCGTGATCGCGCGGACAGCACTTTACCCCACACCGGGCGCTGCCCCGAAGAGGGCCTCGGGGCGGGACAATCGTCGTATGGGCAGTGCAGCGGGCAAGGACAGTGGCCGGGCCGTCGGGACGCGGGACCGGGACGGCGAGGGGCGGGCGCGCAGCGCGCGGCCCCGGGACGGGCTGGGCCGGCCCCTGCCGTACGGCGCGGCGGGGGTGGAACGGCAGCCGGAGGGCGTCGTACGGCCCCCCGAGGAGACCGTCACGGAGGCACAGGCGCTGCTGGACTCGGGGAAGCCGTTCCACGCGCACGAGGTGTTCGAGGACGCCTGGAAGTCGGGGCCCGAGGCCGAGCGCACGCTGTGGCGGGGGCTCGCGCAGCTCGCGGTCGGTCTCACGCACGCGGCCCGGGGCAATGCCACGGGCGGTGCGCGGCTGCTGCGCCGGGGCGCCGGGGCGGTGACGGAGTGGGCGAAGACGGACGCGGGCCGTGCGCGGCCCCACGGGCTGGACCTCGCGGGGCTGGCCCGGTGGGCGCGGGAGCTGGCCGCGGAGGTGGAGCGGACGGCCGCGCCGGTGGACGCGGGGGCACGGGCGCCACTGCTGCGCGGCGACTCCTGACCCCGCCGCGCCACCTCCCTCGGCCGCCCTCCGCGGTCCTGGCGCGGTACCTGGCGCGGTCACTGTCAGTGGCGTAGGGCAGACTCGTGGTCGTGCGAAGGATTCATGTCATCGGTATCGGCGCGGGCGACCCGGAGCAGCTGACCCTCCAGGCGGTCGGAGCGCTGCGGAGCACGGACGTGTTCTTCGTCCTGGACAAGGGCGAGGTGAAGAGCGACCTGACGCGGCTGCGCCGGGACATGCTGGACACGCACCTGCCCGAGGGCGGGTACCGGGTCGTCGAGGCCCGGGATCCGGAGCGGGACCGGCGGGCGGGCGGCGCGGCCTACTCCCCCGCCGTCGACGACTGGCGCAGCGCCCGCGCCGGCATCTACGAGCGGCTGATCCGCGAGGAGCTGGGCGAGGACGAGAGCGGCGCGTTCCTGGTCTGGGGCGACCCGGCGCTGTACGACAGCACGCTGGGGATCCTGGAGGAGGTGCTGGCCCGGGGCACGGTCGCCTTCGAGTACGACGTCATACCGGGCGTCAGCAGCGTCTCGGCGCTCGTCGCCCGGCACCGCACGGGCCTGAACCGGGTGGCGCGGCCGGTGCAGATCACCACCGGCCGGCGGCTCGCCGAGGGCTTCCCGGAGGGGGTGGACGACGTGGTGGTGATGCTGGACGCACACCAGACCTTCCGGCAGTACGCCGGGGAGGACCTCGACATCTACTGGGGCGCCTACATCGGCACGCCGGACGAGATCCTGGTCGCGGGCCCGATCGCCGAGGCCGGCCCCCGGATCGAGCGGCTGCGCGCCGAGGCGCGCGAGCGCAAGGGCTGGATCATGGACACGTATCTGCTGCGCCGGCACCCGAAGGAGCGGTAGCCCCGAGGAGCGATGACCCCGAGGAGCAGCGGCCCCGAGGAGCGGTAGCCCGAGCGGCCCGCCGGGCATGCGGGCCCGGCCCGCCGGTGTGATCGTGACGTCGTGACAGTCGTCGAGGAGACCGCCCCGGCCGCCCCGCAGCCGCCGGTCCTGGACACGCGCCGCCGCAACATCGTCTTCGCGACGATCGTGCTGGGGATGCTGCTGGCGGCCCTGGACCAGACGATCGTGGGCACGGCGCTGCCGACGATCGTGTCGGACCTCGGCGGGGCCGCCCACATGTCGTGGGTGGTCACGTCGTACCTCCTCGCGGAGACCGTCGCGACGGTGCTGGTCGGCAAGTTCGGTGACCTGTTCGGCCGCAAGGTGGTCTTCCAGGTGTCGGCGATCGTGTTCATCACGGGGTCGTTCCTGTGCGGTCTGGCCACCAACATGTCGCTGCTGATCGCCTGGCGGGCCATGCAGGGCATCGGCGCGGGCGGGCTGATGGTGACGGCGATGGCGCTGATCGCGGACGTCATCCCGCTGCGCGAGCGCGGCAAGTACCAGGGCGCGATCGGGGCCGTGTTCGGCGTGGCGACGGTCATCGGGCCGCTCCTGGGCGGCCTGTTCACCGACCATCTGTCCTGGCGTTGGGCGTTCTACGTCAACGTGCCGATCGCGATCCTCGTCGTCTTCGCGGCGGCCCGCACCATCCCGGCGGTGAAGTCGGCGTCCCGGCCGGTCATCGACTACCTGGGCATCGCCCTGGTCGCTGTCGGCGCGAGCGCGCTGATCCTGGCGACGAGCTGGGGCGGCAACGAGTACGCGTGGGGCTCGGCCGTCATCGTCGGCCTGTTCGTGAGCGGGACGCTGGCCCTCGGCCTGTTCTGCGTGGTGGAGACGCGGGCGAAGGAACCGATGCTGCCGATGCGGCTGTTCGGCAACCCGGTCTTCACGGTCTGCTCGATCCTCAGCTTCATCGTCGGCTTCGCGATGCTCGGCGCGCTGACGTACCTGCCGACCTATCTCCAGTACGTCGACGGCGACTCGGCCACGGTGTCGGGTGTGCGCACGCTGCCGATGGTGGCCGGCCTGCTCATCGCGTCGATCTTCAGCGGCAACGTGGTCAGCCAGACCGGCCGCTACCGTCTCTTCCCGATCGTCGGCTCGCTGGTGATGGGGGTCGGCCTGTATCTGATGTCCCTGATGGGGCCGGGCACGGGCGCCTGGCTGGAGTCCCTGTACATGTTCGTGCTGGGCACCGGCATCGGCCTGTGCATGCAGGTCCTGACGATCGCCGTGCAGAACACCGTCGACTACGCCGACCTGGGCACCGCCACCTCGGGCGTCACCTTCTTCCGCACCCTGGGCAGTTCCTTCGGCACGGCCGTCTTCGGCACGATCTACACCAACACCCTCACCTCCCACCTGGGGGACGGTGTCGCCGCGGCCACCACGGCGGCGGGCGCCGGTGCCGACCCCGCGGCCATCGGCAGGGCCGCGACCAGCCCCGAGGGTCTGCACGGGCTGCCCGACCCGGTCGCCGCCCCGATCATCGAGGCGTACGCGGACACCCTCCACACGGTCTTCCTGTGGACCGTGCCGGTCGCCGCGCTCGGCTTCGTCGTCGCCCTGTTCCTCAAAGAGGTGCCGCTGCGCGACAGCGCGCGGTTCGGCTCCACGGACATGGGCGAGGGGTTCGGCCAGCCCTCCGGGGCGGACTCGCGGCGGGTCCTGGAGGCATCCGTCGCGAAGATCATCGGCGGTACGGACCTGGACACCGCCCGCCGGCTCGTCGAGGAGTCCGACACCCGTCTCGACATCGCGGGCGCCTGGGCCGTGATGCAGGTGGAGGTGTTCACCCGCATGGTCGGCCACGCGAGCCTGGGGCTGGTCGCCGCCCGCCGCCATCTGCCGCCCGAGGTGCTGCTGCCGGTGTTCGACCGCATGGTCGACGAGGGGTATCTGACCCGCCACGGCTCGCTCCTCTCCCACACGGAGGCCGGTGTGCGCGAGGCCGGCGTCATCACCGAGGCGTGGGGGCGCTGGCTGGAGGAGCGGGTGACCCAGGACATCGGCCGCCCGCCGGGCGACGATCTGCGCGCGGCCGTGGACACCATCTCCAAGCGGCTCCTGGTCGAGGACCTCAACACCGCTCTGCCGCAACGCCGGGCGGAACCGGAACCGGCCGTCCTCGCCCCGTAGGAGTCGGGGTCCGCGGGTCCGGCCCCTGTTAGCCTGCCCACTAGATCGATCCAGCCAGCGTCCCGCGCCCACACCATTGCGCACGCTTCTCGGGTGAGCGACACCCTGACGACCACCACACCCCGGCTCCTGGACGACTTCTCCCTGGAGATGACCGGCAAGGACGTGGCGCACCTGGAGGAGGCCCGGGCGGCGATCCCGCCGGGCACCCGGATCAACGTCACCTTCCTCGGCAACGAGACGCCCGAGCTGCGGCTCTCGGCCGCGCGGACGGCGGCACGGCTGGGCTTCGTCCCCGTCCCGCACCTCTCCGCGCGCCGGCTGCGCTCCCGGGCCGAACTGGCCGAGTTCCTCGCCGCGCTCCGGGAGGCCGGCGCCGCCGACCACGTCTTCGTCGTCGGCGGCGACCCCGCCGTCCCGCATGGCCCGTACGCCGACTCGCTGTCCGTGCTGCGCTCCGGGCTGCTCCAGGAGTACGGCGTACGGCACGTCGGCGTCAGCGGGTACCCCGAGGGCCACCCGGCGATCGGCGAGCGGGTGCTCTGGTCGGCGATCGAGGAGAAGGCCGCGGTGCTGCGGGAGCTGGGCCTGGCGGGCAGTGTGATCACCCAGTTCGGGTTCGACGTCGAGCCGGTCCTGGCGTGGGTGGAGAACCTCCGGGCGCGCGGGGTGGACCTCCCGGTGCGGGTCGGGGTGCCCGGCCCGGCCGGGGTGCGGCGGCTGCTGTCGTACGCGACGCGGTTCGGGGTGGGCACCGGCGCGGGCATCGCGCGCAAGTACGGGTTCTCGCTGACCAACCTGATGGGGACGGCCGGGCCCGACCGGTTCGTGCGGGACCTGGCCGAGGGGTACGACCCCGGCCGGCACGGAGACCTCGGGCTGCACTTCTACACGTTCGGCGGGATCGCCGCCACGGCGGACTGGGTGGCCGGGCGCCTCTGAAACCCGCCCCGGCGGGCCCGAGACCACGCGCGGCACGCCAGAGACCACGCGCGGCACGCCTGAACCAGTCGCGGTGTGCCCGAATCCACTCGCGACGCGCCCCTTGCGACGCGCCCGAACCCATCCGCGACCACCCTTGCATGTTCTATGCCATAGAGCATAATTACTGACCGGTAGCGCGTGCCCGGTCCGAGGTGCCCGCGCACCGGCGGAGGAGAGGTGTGCCGTGAGCCCGCGCAGGAGCGACAGCCGTGAGCGGATGGTCTCCAGTACCGCCGCCCTGCTCGGCGAGCACGGGGCGAGCGGGGTGAGCATCGACCGGGTGCTCGCCCACAGCGGCGCGCCGCGCGGCTCGGTGTACCACCACTTCCCCGGCGGGCGCGCCCAGCTGATCGACGAGGCGGTGGTGTTCGCCGGGGACTTCGTCGCCGAGCTGATCGACACCGCCGCGGAGGCCCCCGATCCGCTGCGGGCCGTCGACGCGTTCTTCACGCTGTGGCGGGAGCGGCTGCTGAACAGCGACTTCCGGGCCGGCTGTCCCGTGGTCGCGGTGGCCGTGGAGACCGACGACGACGCCCCGGAGCCCGCCCGCTCGGCGGCCGCGGCCTTCGCCCGCTGGCAGCGGGCGCTGGCCGCCCTGCTCGTCCGCCACGGCCTGCCGGAGGAACGCGGTCGGCGGCTGGGCGCGTTCGTCGTCGCGGCGGTGGAGGGCGCGGTGGTGATGTGCCGGGCCGAGCGGAGCACCGCCCCGCTCGACGCGGTCGCCGTGGAGATCCACGACCTGCTGGAGCACGCGCTGCGGACGGTGAACCCTAGCCCGTAGCCCGTAGCCCGTAGCCCGTAGCCCGTGGCCCGGTAGCCCATAGCCCGTAACCCATGGCGCCTCTTGCCCTTGGCCCCCGGCCTCTGGCCCATGGCCCCGGTCCGTCGGTCCGCCGCCCGGGCGTACTCGCTGTGAGACCCACCCCCTGCACCGCGTCCCCCTGCCCGAAGGAGTCGCCATGCCCACGCTCGACCGCCAGGACCAGGTCTTCGTCCTCGACCTCGGGGACGGGGAGAATCGTTTCCACCCGGACTGGATCACGGCCGTGGACGCGGCCCTGGACGAGGTGGAGAAGGCGGACGGGCCGCGCGCCCTGGTGACCGCCGCCACCGGGAAGTTCTACTCCAACGGCCTCGACCTGGAGTGGCTGTTCGCGCACGCCGACCGGCATCTGGACTATGTCGTCTCGCTCCACGAGCTGTTCGCCCGGCTGCTGAGCCTGCCGGTCGTCACGGTCGCCGCGCTCCAGGGGCACACCTTCGCGGCAGGCGCGATGCTCTCGCTGGCCCACGACGTCCGGGTGATGCGCGCCGACCGCGGCTTCTGGTGCCTGCCCGAGGCGGACATCAACATCCCCTTCTCCCCGGGCATGTCCGCGCTCATCCAGGCCCGGCTCGCGCCGCGCGCCGCACACGAGGCCATGGTCACCGCCCGGCGCTACGGCGGCCAGGACGCGCTGTCCGCCGGGATCGTGGACCACGCGGTCGGCGAGGACGCCGTACGCGCCGCGGCCGTCGAGATCGCCGCGGCGCAGGCCGGCAAGGCGGGCGAGACCCTGCGCACCATCAAGTCCCGTATGTACGCCCCGGTCCTCGCCACGCTGCGGGACCGGGAGAACCCGCTGGGCGACTGAACTCCCGCGCCCGGCACGCCCTTTCGAAAGGATCCACCGTGACCTCCACCGCCGACCTCGCCGCCCTGTCCGGCCTCGACCTCATGCGTCTCGTCCAGGCCGGGAGCCTGGGCGACGTGCCGTCCATCGGGCGGCTGCTGGGGATGCGCTTCGACGAGGTGGAGCACGGGCGGATCGTGATCTCGCTCGACACCCGGCCGGACTTCGCCAATCCCCTCGGCACCGTGCACGGCGGCATCGCCGCGACGCTGCTGGACTCGGTGCTGGGCTGCGCGATCCACACCACGCTCCCGGCCGGGACCGGGTACACCACGCTGGAGCTGAAGGTGAACTACATCCGGGCCGCCCGCACGGACGGGCAGACCCTGACCGCCGAGGGCAGCGTGATCCACGTGGGCCGGCGCACGGCCACCGCCGAGGGCAAGGTGCACGACGAGCGGGGGAAGCTGATCGCCCACGCGACCACCACGTGCATGATCCTTCCGGCGGACGGCTGATCCCGGCGCTATGGTCCCCCCATGGGTGCTGTGCGTGCCGTCCTGATCGACATCGACGGGGTCCTCACCGTCTCCTGGAAGCCGCTGCCGGGCGCGGTCGAGGCGCTGCGGGCCGTCCGGGAGGCGGGGTTCGGGGTCGCCCTGGTGACCAACACGACGTCCCGGACCCGCGCCTCGATCGCCGCGACGCTGGCGGAGGCCGGGTTCGCGGTGACGGCCGAGGACGTCCTGACCGCCCCGGCGGTCACCGCCGCGCATCTCGCCGAGCGGTATCCGGGGGCCCGGTGCGCGCTGCTGAACAGCGGTGACATCGCGGAGGACCTGGCGGGCGTCACCCTGGCCGACGACGACGTGGAGGTGGTCGTGGTCGGCGGGGCCGGACCCGAGTTCGGGTACGCGGCGCTGGACCGGGCCTTCGGCCACCTCCAGCGCGGCGCGCGGCTGGTGGCGATGCACCGGAACCTGTACTGGCGTACGGACGCGGGGCTGCGGCTGGACTCCGGTGCGTTCGTCACGGGCCTGGAGGCGGCCGCGCGGGTGGAGGCCGAGGTGACGGGGAAGCCGTCGCCGGCGTTCTTCGCGGCGGCGCTCGGGCGTCTGGGGGTGAACGCGGACGACGCGCTGATGGTGGGCGACGACATCGAGTCGGACGTCCTGGCGGCCCAGCGGGCCGGGATCACCGGGGTGCTGGTGCGCACGGGCAAGTACCTCCCGGAGACCCACCGCGCGGCGAGCGGCACACCCGACCACGTGCTGGACTCGTTCGCGGACCTGCCCGCGCTGCTGGGGCTAGCGCAGTAGCAACTGGAGGCCGCCCACGATCGTCGCGGCGATGACGAGCTGCTCGAAGAGCCGCTCGTTGATGCGGTGGACGGCCCATGTGCCGAGCAGCGCGCCCGGGACGACGAAGAGGGCGAGCGCGGCGTCGAGGAGCAGCGAGCGGCCGTCGATCAGGCCTAGGCCGGCGCTGAACGGCACCTTGGTGAGGTTGACGATGAGGAAGAAGAACGCGGAGGTGCCGAGGAAGCCGAGCTTGCGGAAGCCCGCGGAGAGCAGGTACATCGACATCACCGGGCCGCCCGCGTTGGCGACCATCGTGGTGAAGCCGCCGAGGACGCCGTAGGAGCGGGCTTTGACGCGGCCCGCGCGGCTGACCACCGCCTCGGGTCCGTCGGCCGCCTCGGCCGTGCGGCGGCGCCACACCGTGACGCCCGCCATCAGCAGCAGGATCGCGCCGATCGAGGTGCGGACGGCACCGTCGTCGGCCCACATCAGGAAGAGCGTGCCGAGGACCACGCCGGCGGCGACGGCCGGGAACAGCCGCCACAGGGTGGGCCAGTGGGCGTGGCGCCGGTAGGTGAGGACGGCCAGCACGTCCCCGGCGATCAGCAACGGCAGCAGGACGCCCGTGGAGGCGCGGGCCGGCAGAACCGCGGCGAAGATCGCGAGACTGACCGTGTTGGCCCCACTGACGGCTGTCTTGGAGAAGCCGACGAGGAGGGCCGCGAGGGCGAGGGCGGCGAACTCCCAGCCGGTGATGTGCCACAACGTCATCGTGTTCATGCGGAGACCGATGCTACGCACATCTAACGGCCCCCTGTAAGGACCGTCTCGCCAGTTGGCCCCGACGGACTGTCAGGGCCTCGGGGGCCTCGGGAGCCCCAGGCCCTCATGGTCCCGTTTGGGCTGTTTCGCCCTGGGCACCCGGGTGCCGACGGCGACAGGACGCGACCAGGAGGAGCATTCGTATGGCTGTCGTGAAGAGCCCCCTTCCCGAGCCGGCCCGGCAGGTCACCTTCGACGCGTTGCAGAGCACCCTGGTGGATCTCCTCGGGCTCTCCCTGATCGGGAAGCAGGCGCACTGGAACATCGTGGGCCCGCGGTTCCGCTCGATCCACCTCCAGCTCGACGAGGTGGTCTCGGCGGCCCGCGGTTACGCCGACACGGTCGCCGAGCGCGCCGCCGCGCTCGGGCTGCCGCCCGACGGCCGGCCCGAGACGATCGCCTCGGCGTTCACACTGCCCGGCCCGAAGGACGGCTGGATACGGGACGACGAGGTCGTCCAGGTGATCGCCGAGACGCTGGGCGCGGCGATCGGACGGCTGCGGGAGCGGATCGCGGCGACCGAGGAGGCGGACCCGGTCACCCAGGACCTGTTGATCGGCATCACCGCCGAACTGGAGAAGCAGCGCTGGATGTTCGAGGCGGAGAACGTCACCCGCTGAGCCGGGACAGCGCGGCCGACACCAGGGTGCGCGCCCCGGGCAGCAGCACGGACAGGTCCGGGGCGAATCGCGGACTGTGGTTCCCGGGCACGCCGGCGAGCTTCTCCGCCAGCTCCTCCCCGGGGGCCGCGTCCCAGACGGCGGCCGGGGTCGAGGTCACGTACCAGTAGTCGTACGGCACTCCCTCGGGCGCCAGGAGGGAGAAGTCCTCGCTGCCCATCGCCTGCCCGAAGTCGAACACCGAGTGCGCGCCGAGGAGTTCGCGGTGGACGGCGGCGATCTCCCTGTCCAGGGCGGGGTCGTTGACGGTGTTCGGGTAGCCGGGGATCACCGTGACCTCCGGCGGCACCGGGCAGCCCGCGGCGGCGCACTCGCCCTCGACGATCCGCCGGATCGCGGTGAGGACCCGTGCGCGCACCCGGGTGTCCTGGGTGCGCACGTTCAGTGCGAGCCGGGCCTCGGCGGGGATGATGTTGGGCTTCGTGCCGGCGTGGAACCGCCCCACGGTGAGCACCGCCGACTCGCCCGCCGCGACCTCCCGGGCGACGACGGTCTGCAGCCGGGTGACGACGTACGCGGCCGTCACCACCGGGTCGACGGTCGACTCGGGCCGCGAGCCGTGGCCGCCCACGCCGTGCACGACGACGTCGACGTCGTCGGAGGCCGACAGGGTCGGCCCGGGGGTGTGCGGGTAGAAACCGGCGAGCCCGGGTGTGACGTGCTGGCCGAACAGCACGTCGGGGCGCGGGAAGCGTTCGTGGACGCCGTCCGCGACCATCGCGGCCGCCCCGCCCTCGGCCTCCTCCGCGGGCTGCCCGACCACGACGAGCGTCCCGGACCAGGTGTCGCGGGCCGCGGCGAGCGCCTCGGCGGCGGCCGCGAGCCAGGTGACGTGCAGATCGTGGCCACAGGCGTGCATCACGCCGTCGACCGTGGAGGCGTACGCCAGGCCGGTCGCCTCGCGCACGGGCAGCGCGTCCATGTCACCGCGCAGCCACACCACCGGCCCGTCGCCGTTGGCGAGGACCCCGACCACGCCGGTGCGGGCGACGCCCTCCGTCACCTCGTACCCGGCCGCGCGCAGCCGCATGGCCAGCTTCGCGGCGGTGCGGTGCTCCTGGAAGGAGAGTTCGGGGTGGCGGTGCAGGTCCTGGTAGAAGTCCTCCAGGTCCCCCGGCTTCAGGTCCGAGGTGATCTCCCTGGCCAGACGGGCCACGACGGCCGGTTCGCTCATACCGCTTCCCTCTCCTGCTCCCTCGCCCGCACCTGCCCGACGGGGCCACGGTACGCGGGGGCACCCGCGCGTGGTCGGCCGAACGGTCGAGGAACCCGCCGGTGAACCCTGGCCGTTCGGCCGAGGTACGGGCGGACCCGCGCGGGCGAGGGTGGAGCGGGCTTCCTCCCCGGTCCGGCACCCGATGAACCCGGTCCTGGCCGCCTACGGCCTGGTGAAGAAGTACGGCTCCACCACCGGACGTGGCGCTGCCGCTGATGCCGGAGGGCGCCCCAGGCGCAGCGCGTGGCGGTCGCCCGCGCGCTGGTCGTCGCGCCGGACGCGGTCTTCGCGGACGAGCCGGCCGGCGCCCTGGACCAGCGCCATCCGTCAGAGGTTCAGTACGCGGGCGACCGTGCGCAGCACGCCGTCGTCGTTGTTGGACGGGGCGAGGTGGCGGGCCCGGCGGACGACCTCCGGGTGGGCGCCCGCCATGGCGAACGACCAGTCGGCGGCGTCCAGCATCTCCAGGTCGTTGAGGTAGTCGCCGAACACCATGGTCTGCGCGGGGGTGATGCCCAGCTCCCGCTGGAGCCTGCGCAGGGCGGTGCCCTTGTCGGCGGTGCGGTTCAGGACGTCCACCCAGTGCTCGCCGGAGACGACGACCCGGTGGGTGTCCGCGAAGGCGGCGAGCGCCGGGGCGGTGCTCTTCTCGACGGGCCCGAAGTCGAAGAGGGCGACCTTGATCACGTCGTCGTCGACGGCCCCGGCGTCCTCGACGACCTCGCAGCGCACGTAGTACTTCTCCACCTCGGCCAGGAAGGCCGGGTCGGACCGCTCGACGTACGCGGAGCGCTTGCCGCAGACCACGGCGCCGAGGTCGGCCCCGCCGGCCGCGAGCCGCCGTACGGTCTCGACGAGCCGGGTGACGACGGCCGCCTCCAGCGGGTCGGAACTCAGCTCCTTCCCGTCGCGCACCACGTGGGCGCCGTTCTCGGCGATGAACACCATCCCGTCGGCGACCTCGGCGAACTGGGCGGCCAGGGTGGCGTACTGCCGTCCGCTGGCCGGGCTGAACAGGATCCCGCGCTCGCGCAGTGCCGCGAGGGTGTCCCACAGTCCGTCGGGTACGCGCTTGTCGTCGTCGAGCAGGGTGCCGTCCATGTCGGTGACGATCAGACGGATGTCGACGGCGCCCGCCGGCGACTCGGGGACGGCCAGGCGGGGGACGTGAGAGTAGGGCATGTCCTGCTTCTTGTCCGGAGGTGATCGGATTTTCACCCTACCGGGGTACTGGTGAATCCCAGGACAGCGTTGATCATCCGGCGGCAGAATGGCAGCCGGACGGTCGGGCGCGAGAAGGGCGAGGAACGTGGGCGGGACACGGCTGGACACGAGCGTGGCGCACAACGCGCGGGTGTGGAACTACTGGATCGGCGGCAAGGACAACTACGAGGTCGACCAGCGGGTCGGCGCGCATGTCGCCGGGATGTTCCCGCTGATCCGGGACATCGCGCGCGCGGACCGCTGGTTCCTGGGCCGGGCGGTGCGGTTCCTGGCCGAGGAGCGCGGGATGCGCCAGTTCCTGGACATCGGCACCGGGCTGCCGACGGCCGACAACACCCACGAGATAGCGCAGCGCGTCGCGCCGGACTCCCGGATCGTGTACGTCGACAACGACCCGATCGTCCTGGCGCACGCCCGCACCCTGCTGACGGGCACCTCCGCGGGGGCCACCGACTACATCGACGCCGATGTGCACGACCCGGCGGCGATCCTGGAACGCGCCTCGGGGACCCTCGACTTCGGCCGGCCGGTCGCGGTGATGATGCTGGGCATCCTGAACTTCGTCCTCGACCACGACGCGGCCCGGGACATCGTGCGCAGGGTCATGGCCGAGGTCCCGTCGGGCAGTTGCCTGGTGCTGACCCACCCGACCCACGACCCCGAGGTGGGCGGCGAGGGCCAGATCCCGGCGATGAAGTTCTGGAACGAGAACGCCACACCGCCGATCACCGCCCGCGCCGGCACGGAGATCGCCGCGTTCTTCGACGGCCTGGACCTGCTGGAGCCCGGCCTGGTGTCCTGCTCCCGCTGGCGCGCCGACGACGACTCCGCCGCGGTGGTGCCGCAGTACGGCGCGGTGGCCGTGAAACCCTGACGGACACATACGGACGTACCGACCGTGGAGGACGTATGACGACCCTTGCCGACCCCGTCCCCGGCGGCCGCCCCGGCGATGTCGAGCGGGCCACCGCGCTCGGCGGGGAGCTGTCCGCGAGAGGTGTGCACGGGGTCGTCCTGTCCTACGTCGACACGGCGGGCGTGGGCAGAGTGAAGACGGTACCCACGGCCGGGCTGGCCGGGGCGGCCGCCTGGGGCGTGGGGATGTCCCCGGTGTTCGACACGTTCCTGGCGAACGACCACATCGTCACCACCGAGGTGCTGGGCTCCCCGGACGGCGATCTGCGGCTCTTCCCCGACCTGGACCGGCTGGTGGTGCTGGCCGGGCAGCCCGGGTGGGCGTGGGCGCCCGTCGACCGGATCGCCCAGGACGGCGCCCGGCACCCGGGCTGTTCCCGCACCTTCCTGCGGCGGATCGTGGCCGACGCGGCGCGGGAGCACGGCCTTCTCTTCAGGGCGGGCATCGAGATCGAGTGGGCGGTCGGCCTGGACTCCGCGCCCGCCGGGGAGTTCGTCCCGGCGACGACCGGTCCGGCGTACGGCGCGACCCGGCAGGTCGAGCTGAGCGAGTACACCGCCGAGCTGCTGGCGGTGTGCGCGGCCCAGGGCGTGGACGTCGACCAGATCCATCCCGAGTACGCGCCGGGCCAGTTCGAGATCTCCGTGGGCGCCCTGGACCCGGTGGCGGCGGCCGACCGCAGCGTCCTGGTCCGCCAGACGATCCGCGCGGTGGCCCGCCGGCACGGCCTCAGGGTCTCCTTCTCCCCCGCCGTCGCGGCCGAGGGCGTCGGCAACGGCGGGCACGTCCATCTCTCCGCCTGGCGCGACGGCGTCAATCTGCACGCCGGGGGCGGGCGGCGGCACGGGATGACGGCCGACGCGGAGGCGTTCGCCGCCGGGATCCTGGAGCGGCTGCCCGCCCTGACGGCGGTGACCGCGCCCAGCCCGGCCAGCTATCTGCGGCTCAAACCCTCCCAGTGGGCGGGGGTGTTCACCGCCTGGGGCCTGGAGACCCGCGAGGCGGCCCTCCGGCTGGTCCGGGGCACGGCCGGCCGGCGGGAGCAGCAGGCGAACCTGGAGGTGAAGCCCGTGGACCTGGCCGCCAACCCCTACCTTCTCCTCGGCTGTCTGATCATGGCCGGCCTGGACGGGCTCGCGCGGTCCGCCGTCCTGCCGGAGGAGACCACCGGCGACCCGGCCCGGCTCGGCGCCGCCGAGGCCTCGGCGCGGGGCGTGCGCCGGCTGCCGACCTCGCTCGCCGAGGCCGTCTCGGAGTTCCGTACCGACGACGTGCTGCGCCGCGCGCTCGGCCCGGTCCTCGCCGACGCGGTGACCGCCGTACGGCAGGGCGAGAGCGACGCGGTCGACGGGCTGGACGACGAACAGGTCTGCGCCGCCTACCGCTGGGTGTACTGACATGGCCGGCGGACCCGTCCACGAGGCGCTCGCGGAGCTGGAGCTGGTGGACCACCACTGCCACGGCGTGGTCACCGGGCCGCTGGACCGGCCGGGTTTCGAGGCGCTGCTCACCGAGGGCGCGAGCTGGCCCGGCGTCTCCTCCTTCGACACACCCGCCGGTGTGGCCGTACGCCGGTACTGCGCGCCGGTGCTCGGCCTGGAGCGGCACGCGCCCGCCGACGTCTATCTGGCCCGGCGGGCCGAGCTGGGCCCGCCGGAGGTGAACCGGCGGTTCCTCGCCGCGGCCCGCACCGGCGTGTTCTGCGTCGACACCGGCTTCGCGCCGCACCCGGTGACCACGCCCGCCGAGCTGGCCAAGGCGGCCGGCGGGGTCGCGCACGAGGTGGTCCGGCTGGAGTCGGTCGCGGAGGCCGTGGCGGCCCGGGGCGTCGAGGCGGACGGCTACGCCGACGCGTTCCGGGCGGCCGCGCTGGACGCGGTGCGCCTGCCCGGGGTGGTCGGGGTGAAGTCGGTCGCGGCCTACCGCACCGGCTTCGACCTGGACCCCGCCCGACCCTCGGACGCGGACGTCACCCGGGCGGCGCGGCGCTGGCTGGGGCGCGGCGGCCGGCTCGACGAGCCGGTGCTGGTACGGCATCTGCTGTGGACGGCCGTCGACCTCGGACTGCCGCTCCAGCTGCACACCGGCTTCGGCGACCACGACATCCGGCTGCACCGGGCGGACCCGACACATCTCACGGACTGGCTGCACCTCACGGCGGGCACGATCCCGGTGCTGCTCCTGCACTGCTGGCCGTACCAGCGGCAGGCCGGTTATCTGGCCGCGGTGTTCGAGCAGGTGTACCTGGACGTGGGGCTGACCCTGCACCACGTCGGCCCCGCGCGGGCCCGGGCGGTCCTGGAGGAGGCGCTGGAGATCACACCCTTCCGCAAACTGCTGTACAGCTCCGACGCCTACGGTGTCGCCGAGTTCTACGCGCTCGGCGCGCTGGCGTTCCGCCGGGGCCTGGGGGAACTGCTCCAGGACCGGGTCGACGCCGACGAGCTGGGCCTGCCCGACGCGCTGCGGCTGGCCCGCTGGGCGGCGGCGGACAACGCCCGCCGGGTCTACCGGCTTCCCGACGGACACTGAAAGTATGATCGAACAATGTCAGACATGACCGAGACCACGCCCGGTTGGCTGAGCCAGGACGAACTCGAACTGGCCCGTGCCCGGATGCCGATCCTGTACGTCGAGGCCGTGCCCGTGCGCGTCGACGAGAGCGGCGAAGTCAGCAGCATCGGCCTGCTGCTGCGCATCGGACCGGACGGCAACGTCAGCCGGACCCTGGTCTCCGGCCGGGTCCTGCACCACGAACGCGTCCGGGACGCCCTGCTGCGGCATCTGGAGAAGGACCTCGGCCCGGTGGCCCTGCCGCGTGTCCCGACCTCGCTCCAGCCGTTCACGGTGGCCGAGTACTTCCCGACCCAGGGTGTCACGCCGTACCACGACCCGCGTCAGCACGCCGTGTCGCTGGCCTACATCGTGCCGGTGTCGGGCGACTGCCGGCCCCGGCAGGACGCGCTGGACCTGGTGTGGTTCAGCCCGCAGGAGGCGGCCTCTCCGGCGGTGCAGAGCGAGATGCCGGGCGGGCACGGGTTCCTGCTGCGGCAGGCCCTGGCCCATGTCGGCCTCTCGGCCTCCTGACCGGGATGGTTCCTCGTCAGCGGACGCTGGTCGGCGCCGCGCTCAGCCGCCCCTGCACCCTCGTGGTGTGCAGGGGCTGCTGCTGCGGCGACGCCCGCAAGCACCCCGGCTACGACCACGCCTGGCAGCTGGAGCGTCTGCGCGCGGCCGCCGCGGACTCCGGCGGCGCCTTCGACGTGCGGACGACGGACTGTCTGGGCCCCTGCGACCAGGCGAACGTCATCGTCGTCCAGCCCTCCGCCGGCGGCCGCCGGGCCGGCGGCCGGGCCACCTGGGTCGGTTTCGCCATGGACGACGACTGCACGGACGAGATCCTCGCCTGGGCGGCGGCCGGCGGACCGGGTGTCGCAGCTCCTCCGGCGGCGCTGCAACTCCAGTTCGTCAAGCCACCCAGGGACGCGCGGGTGCGCAGCCGCCGCTAGGACGGATCGGTACAGGTTCTGGCGAACACCGCTGCGAACTGTTCGATTGGAGCTCGCCGATCTTGATGCCCTAGGTTGGCCCGATGGGGGCGACGACCGAACAACCGGTACGGGAACGCAAGCGCGGCGGGGCGGCCAGGTCGTCGGTGCTGATGGCACTGGGCACGGTGGTGTCCCGGGCGACGGGACTGATCCGGCAGGTCCTCCAGGGCGCCGCCCTGGGCACCGGCCTGCTGGCGACGACGTACAACACGGCGAACACCGTGCCGACCAGCCTGTACACGCTGTTGATCGGCGGCGCGCTGAACTCGGTGCTGGTGCCGCAGCTGGTACGGGCCCGGTCCACCCACGCGGACGGCGGCCGCGCGTACGAGCAGCGGCTGGTCACACTGGTCGTGTCGGTGCTGGCCGTGGGCACCGCGCTGGCGGTGTGGGCGGCCCCGCAGATCGTCGGCCTGTATCTGCGTGACACCCCGGACACCCACGAGGCCTACGAACTCACCGTGGTCTTCGCCCGTTTCCTGCTTCCGCAGATCTTCTTCTACGGCCTGTTCAACATGTACGGCCAAGTCCTCAACGCCCGCGAGAAGTTCGGCGCGATGATGTGGACTCCGGTCCTCAACAACATCGTGCTGCTGGGTATGTTCGGCGCCTACCTGGGGCTGATGACCGTGCCCGAGCGGGTGGCGGACATCACCGAGGCGCAGGTCCGGCTGCTCGGCATCGGTACGACGGCCGGCATCGCCGTGCAGGCGATCGCGCTCGTCCCCTTCGCCCGGGCGGCCGGGTTCCGCTTCCGGCCCCGGTTCGACTGGCGCGGCTCGGGCCTGGGTTCCGGGGTGCACGCCGCCAAGTGGACCCTGCTGTTCGTGCTGACGAACCTGGTCGCGCTGACCGTCGTCACGAACTACGCCAACGCGGCCGACCAGGCGCTGCCGGACGCCGGTGCGGGATACACGGCCTACACGTACGCGCAGACGATCTGGATGCTGCCGCAGTCGGTGGTCACCGTCTCCCTCGTGACCGCGCTGCTGCCACGGATGAGCCGGGCGGTGGCGGAGGGCCGGACGGCGGATCTGCGGGCCGACCTGTCGCGCGGGCTGCGGGTGAGCGGGGCCGTCATCGTGCCCGCCGCGTTCCTGTTCCTGGCGCTCGGCCCGCGCATCGCCACCCTGCTCTTCGCGCACGGCGCGGCGGACGCGGCCTCCGCCCAGCCGCTCGGGCACATGCTCCAGGCGTTCGGCCTGGGGCTGATCCCGTTCTCGGCGCAGTACCTGCTGCTGCGCGGCTTCCACGCGTTCGGCGACACCCGGACGCCGTTCTTCCTGGCGGTGTGGATCGCGGCGGTGAACATCGCCCTGGCCACCGCATGCCATCTGCTGCTGCCCGTGCGCTGGGCGGTGACCGGCATGGCCGGCGCCTACACGCTGTCCTACCTGGCCGGGCTCGCCCTCACCGTCCGGCTGGTGCGCCGGCGGGTGGGCGGGCGGCTGGACGACGGCGCGCTGCGGCGGACGTACACCAGGACGACGTGTGCCGCCGGCCTGGCCGCCGCCCTGGCCTGGGCGGCGGACCGGGCCTGCGCGGAGCGGCTCGGGGACGGCACCCTGCCCACCGCCGCCGCGCTGGCGGCGGGCGTCCTCACGCTGGGCCTGGTCTACCTCGGCCTGGCCCGGCTGCTGAGGGTCGGGGAGCTGCGCCGGGTGCGGTGAGCCGTCCGTCGGTCGGGTGATCGGCCGGCGTGGGCTGGGGTGGTGAGCCGTCAGGTAGTGGGGCTGCGTGGTGGGTCAGGTGGTGGGCCAGACCACCGGGAGGGCCAGCAGGCCGTGGAGGACCAGTCCGCCCGGGAGGTACTGCGGTGCGAAGCCGGGAGCCAGGTCCAGCGCGGGCAGCGTCTCGACCAGGGCCTCCAGGGCGATCCGGCTCTCCAGCCGGGCCAGGTCCGCGCCGAGGCAGGCGTGCGGGCCGTGGCCGAACGCGAAGTGGCTCGGCGGCCCGCTCCGGTCGAGCCGGAAGGTCTCCGGGTCCTGAACCGAGCCGGGGTCCCGGCCCTGCGCCGCGACCATGGCGTGCACCTTCGCACCGGCCGGGATCGCCACCCCGCCGAGGACCGTGTCCTCGGTGACCAGCCGGGGCGCGCCCTGGAGCGAGGGGTCGAACCTGAGCCCCTCCTCCACGGCGGCGGGGATCAGCCCGCGATCGGCGACCACCGCCTCCCAGAGCGTGCGGTCCCGCAGCAACTGGTGGACGGTGTTGGCGATGAGGTGCGTGGTGGTCTCATGGGCCGACGGCAGCAGGTTCAGGACGGCGGCCACGGCGTCGTCGGGCGTGCAGACCGGGTCGCTCTGCGCGGCCGCCGCGGCGAACACGCTGACCAGGTCGTCGGCCGGCCGCCGGCGCCGGTCCTCCAGCAGGGCCCGGACGTACGCCTCGAACTCCAGCACGCTCTTGGCGCAGCGCAGCTGCTCCTCCGGGGGCAGCGGGAGGACCTGCATGAGGAGCCAGTCGTTGTTCCACGCCTTGACCGTGTCCCGGTCCTCGGGCGGTACGCCGATGAGGTCGCAGATCACGGCCAGCGGCAGAGGCTGGGCGAACCGGGAGAGGAGGTCGGCGCCGCCCTCGTCCCGCAGATCCCGTACGAGCGCGGCGGCGGTCGCCCGGATCGCGGGTTCACGGCGTTCCAGGGCGCGCGGGGAGAACTCCGCGTCGACGAGGGCGCGGAACCGGGCGTGCTCGGGAGGGTCGGCGTTGAACGGCGGGACACGGTAGTAGACCGAACCGGAGAGCAGTTCCCGGCACTCGTCGGTGAAGCCGTACGCGCCATGGGTGTTCGTCCGGCTGGTGAAGCGGACCGGGTCCGTCAGGACGGCGGCGGTCTCCTCGCGTCCCGTGACGACCCAGGGACCCTCCCCGGTCATCGGGCAGACCGGGGCGTCCCGGCGGGCGACGCGGTAGGCGTCGTGCGGGTTCGCCGTGAAATGGGGGTTGGCGAGGTCGAACGGCTTGGCGGGATCGATGCCGGCGGTGGGCGGGGGCTGGTCGCTCATGCGGGTGTCCTTCGCGGTCGGTGCGGGGGCGGGGTGGGGCGGAGTACGGGGGCGGGGTGGGATACCTCCTGGCGACGGATGAACCGTCAGAGACTCCGTTCCGCAAGCCAGTTCTCGATGGCGGCGGTGGTCAGCGGCAGGTTGTGCTCCATGATCGTGAAGTGGTCGCCGGGGGTGGGGTGGGCGGTGTGCGGGAAGGGCCAGGACGCCCGCCAGCCCTCGTCCTCGAAGCCCTCGTCCTGGTGGGGCATGGGGTCGGCGGCGCTGAGGAAGAGCGTCGGGGCCTTCACCGGGCGCAGCTCGCACTGCTGCATGAACAGGGCGTTGTAGCGGCCCATCGCGGTCAGCTTCACGCCGTTCAGGGCGAGAGGGCCGAGGAGGCGTTCCCGGGAGTCCAGGCCCTCGTTCATCGCGATGGTGGTCTTCTCCGAGAACTGGTGCGTGGCCTGGAACGTGTCGAGCAGGACCACCGCCTCCGGCGCCAGGCCGGCCTCCTCGGCCCGCCGGGCGAGCGCGTAGGCGATCAGGCCGCCCATGGAGTGCCCGAGCAGGACGAACGGCTTGCCGCCCGCGGTCTCGCGGAGCTTCGCGAAGTGCGTCTCCACCAGGCCGTCGAAGGTGTCCGCCACCAGCTCGCCCTCGGCGTAGCCGGGGTTGACCAGCGACAGGACGTCCCGGCTGCCCTCGAAGTGCTGCGCCATCATGCCGTACTGGATCGGTCCGGCCGTGGCGGTGATCGCCGGCAGGCACACCAGCTGGGTCCGGCTGCCGTCACCGGTGGCCATCCGCACCGGCGGCAGGGCGTGGTCGGCCGCGTCCTCGATGCCGAAGGACGGGCGGAGCCAGCCGGCGGCCTGGATGAGGTCCATGCCGGCGGTCCCGGTCCGGCCAAGGGCGTAGGCCTGGTGGTAGAGGGCGGTGATGCTGTCCAGGGGGTCGGCGGGATCGGCGGGGGCGGGATCGGCGGGCGGTTGGGGCGCGGCTTCCCGGGGGGTCTCCGACCCCGGGGCGGGGGCGGGCGCGGGGCCGGATCCGGGCTTCGGGGCGGTGCCGTCGTCCAGGAGTGCGGCGAGACGGTCGGCGAGCCGGGACGTGGTGGAGTACTCGAAGGTCGTCGTCGCCGGGAGCCGCAGGTCGAGCAGGGTGCCGAGGCGGTCCCGCAGGGCGATGCCCGCGATCGAGTCCATCCCGAGGCTCAGGAACTCCACGTCCCCGTCGACGTCCGCGCTGTCGTGGCGCAGTACGGCGGTCAGCTGGTCGCGGACGAGCTGGGCCAGCAGCGCGGCACGCTCCCCCGGCGCGGCGTCCCGCACCCGGCGGGCGGCGGCGCTGTCCACGGGTGCGGGCCGGGGCCGCTCACGGGGTTCGGGCCGGGCCGCCGGCATCGGGCGGAGCCCCGCGGCGGGTACGGCACGCAGGGTCAACTGTCCGACGGAGGCGACCGGTTGGCCGATGCTGCCCGCGAGGTGGACGCCGAGGGCCTCGGGGCCGTGGGCGGTCAGTCGTACGCGGAGCGTGGTGGTCGGCGCCGAGTGCAGCCGGATCTCGGACCAGGCGAACGGCATCCGGACCGGAGCGTCGCCCCCGCCCTCGCCCTCGCGCTCGCCCGCGCCCTCGCCCGCGCCCTCCGCGAAGAGGTCACCGGCCGGGTGCAGGGCGGCGTCCAGCAGCGCGGGGTGCAGGGCGAAGCCGTCCACCGGGCCGGTGGTCTCCTCGCTCAGGGACACCTCGGCGAAGACCTCCGTCCCGCGCCGCCAGACGGCCCGCAGACCGCGGAAGGCGGGGCCGTAGGCGTAACCGCGCTCACCCAGCGCCTCGTAGAAGCCGCTCAGCGGGAGGGCGGAGGCGCCCGGCGGCGGCCATGCGCCGGAGAGGTCCGCGAAGCCGGGGTCGACGGCGTCGGCCTCGGCGGGCTCCGGGGCGACGACCGCCCGCGCGTGGCAGATCCATCCGGTCCCGGTGTCCTCGGCGGCGGACTCGGCGCGGGAGTGGACGCTCAGGGCGCGCTCCCCCGACTCGTCGGGCGGGCCCACCTGGACCTGGACGTGGACCGCGGCGCCGGAGTCCAGGAACAGCGGTTCGCGGAGGGTGAGTTCACGGATGCGGGGGCAGCCGGAGGCGCGGCCCGCGTGCAGCGCCCAGTCGACGAGGACGCTGCCGGGCAGCACCACGCTGTCCAGGACCGTGTGATCGGCGAGCCAGGGGTGGGCGGTCCGGGAGAGCCTGCCGGTGTGGACGACGGTGTCGCTGTCGACGGGGGCGAGCGCGCCGGCGAGCAGCGGGTGGCCGGTGACCGTGAGTCCGACGCCGCCGGCGTCCTCGGTGCGCTCGGGCGCGTCCAGCCAGTACCGCTGCCTGCGGAAGGCGTAGGTCGGCAGGTCCACCGGCCGGCCGCCCCGGAAGGTGTGCGTCCAGTCGACCGGAATCCCGTGCGCGAATGCCTCCGCGAGGGAGGTCAGCAGGGCCTCCCGGCCGTCCTCGTCGCGCCGGAGGGTCCCGGTGACCACGGCGGCGGCGGTGCGGCCGGTGGTGTCCTCCAGGGTGTGCTCGATCGCGGTGGTCAGCACCGGGTGCGGGCTGACCTCGACGAACACGTCGTGTCCGGCGGCGGCGAGGGCCCGCGTCGCCCGGTCGAACCGTACGGTCTCCCGGAGGTTGCGGTACCAGTACGCGGCGTCGGCCGTCCGGCCGTCCAGCAGGGCGCCGGTGACCGCCGAGTACATCGGCAGGTCGCCGGGGCGGGGCACGACCGGGGCGGCCAGGTCGAGGAGCGCGGCGCGCAGCCGTTCGACCTGCGGGGTGTGCGAGGCGTAGTCCACGGGGATGCGGCGGGCCCGCACACCGTCGCGTGCGCACGTCTCCATCAGCTCGTCCAGGGCGGCCGGCTCCCCGGCGACGACGGTGGCCGTCGGCCCGTTGACGGTCGCCACGGTGATCCGCTCGCCCCAGGGGGCCAGCAGGTCCGTCGCCTCGTCGACGGGCAGGGCGAGCGAGACCATGCCGCCCCGGCCGGCCAGTTCGCGGCCGATGAGACGGCTGCGCAGGGCGACGATCCGGGCGGCGTCCTCGACCGACAGCACCCCTGCCACGCACGCCGCCGCCAGCTCGCCCTGGGAGTGGCCCACGACGGCGGCGGGCTCCACGCCGTGCGCGCGCCAGACCTGGGCCAGGGACACCATGACCGCCCACAGCGCGGGCTGCACCACGTCGACCCGGTCCAGGGAGGGCGCGTCCGGGCGGGCCCGCAGCACGTCGAGGAGGTTCCAGTCGGTGTGCGGGGCGAGGGCGCGGGCGCACCGGTCGACGGACGCGGCGAACACCGTTGAGCCGTCGAGGAGTTCGGTGGCCATGCCGGCCCACTGTGACCCCTGGCCCGGGAAGACGAAGACCGGTCCGGACCGGTCGGCCGACGCCGCGCCCCGGGCCGTGCCCGTCGCCGGTTCGCCGCGGCTCACCGCCGCGAGCCGGTCCAGGAGTTCGTCCCGGGTCCGTCCGGTCACGACGGCGCGCTGCCCGAACGACGACCGGGTGGTGATCAGCGAGCGGGCGATGTCGGCGGGGTCCGCCGCCGGGTCCGCGCTCACCCACTCGTGCAGCCGACGGGCCTGTTCGCGCAGGCTGTCGGGGTTCTTCGCGGAGATCACCCACGGCACGGGGCCGCCGTCGGTGTCCGGTTCCGCCGGCTCGGCGGGCAGTTCCTCCAGGATCACGTGCGCGTTCGTGCCGCTGATCCCGAACGACGACACCGCGCCGCGCCGGGGCCGGTCCTCCGCCCGGGGCCAGGGCTGGGTGTCGTCGGCCAGGCGCAGCGCCCCGGCCGTCCAGTCGATGTCGGTGGCGGGCCGCTCGACGTGCAGGGTGCGCGGCACGACGCCGTGGCGCATCGCCAGCACCATCTTGATCACACCGGCCACACCCGCGGCGGCCTGCGTGTGCCCGATGTTGGACTTCACCGACCCCAGCAGCACGGGCCGGTCCGCCGGACGGTCCTGCCCGTACGTCGCCAGCAACGCGCCCGCCTCGATCGGATCACCGAGCCTCGTCCCCGTACCGTGCGCCTCCACCACGTCCACCTCGGACGCCGCCACCCCCGCACCCTCCAACGCCGCCCGGATCACCCGCTCCTGCGCCGGACCGTTCGGCGCGGTGAGGCCGTTGGACGCGCCGTCCTGGTTGAGGGCGGAGCCGCGCAGCAGGGCCAGCACCCGGTGTCCGTTGCGGCGGGCGTCGGACAGCCGTTCCACCACCAGCATGCCGACGCCCTCGGCGAACCCCATGCCGTCGGCGCCGGCGGAGAACGCCTTGGAGCGGCCGTCGGGGGCGAGGCCGCCGACACGGCTGAACTCGACCATCGGCCGGGGCGTCGACATCACGGTGACGCCGCCGGCGACCGCGAGCGTGCAGTCCCCCTGCCGCAGGGCCTGGGCGGCCAGGTGCAGCGCGACCAGCGACGAGGAGCAGGCGGTGTCGACCGTGATCGCCGGGCCTTCGAGGCCGAGGGTGTACGCGATCCGCCCGGAGGCCACGCTGTTGGCGCTGCCGTTGCCGAGGTAGCCCTCGAAGCCACCGAGCAGGTTCGGGAACCGTGCGGCGTAGTCGTTGTAGATCAGTCCGGCGAAGACGCCGGTCGGTGTGGAGCGCAGGGTGGCGGGGTCGATGCCCGCGCCTTCGAGGGCCTCCCAGGTGGTCTCCAGCAGCAGCCGCTGCTGCGGGTCCATCGCCAGCGCCTCACGGCCCGAGATGCCGAAGAACTCGGGGTCGAACTCGGCCATGTCGTGCAGGAATCCACCGACCCGCTCGAAGCGGTCCCCGGCGGTGTCGGGTCCGCCCAGCTCGACCCGCCAGCCACGGTCGGCGGGGTACTCGCCCATGGCGTCCCGCCCGTCGGCGAGCAGCCGCCACAGCTCCTCGGGCGAGCGCACCCCGCCGGGGAAGCGGCAGCTCATCCCGACGATGGCGATCGGGTCGTCGTCGACCGCGGAGCGGACCGGCGCGGCGGTCGCGCCATCGTGCGCGCCGCCGTGCGCGCCGCCGTGCGCGCCGCCGTGCGCGCCGCCGTGCGCGCCGCCGTGCGCGCCGTCGTGCGTGCCGTCGTGCGTGCCCTGCGGTACGAGTCGTGCGGCGAGGGCGGTGGCCAGCGCGGCCGGGGTCGGATGGTCGAAGGCGAGGGTCACGGGGAGGCGCAGGCCGGTCGCGCCGGCGATCCGGTTGCGCAGCTCGACGGCGGTGAGGGAGTCGAACCCGAGGTCCCTGAACGCCCGGTCGACGGGCACCGCGTCGCCGTCCTCGTGGCCGAGCACAACGGCGGCCTGGGCGCGCACCAGATCGGTCAGCGTCCGCTCGCGGTCGGCCGGGGACAGCCCGGCCAGCCGTGCGCGCAGCCCGCCACCGGCGCCGGTGGCGGTGTTGACGGCCGAGCGCCGGACCGCCGTACGGACCAGCCCGCGCAGCAGCGGCGCCGGGTCGCCCTGGCGGCGCAGGGCCGCCAGGTCCAGTCGGACGGGCACGGTGAGGGCGCGCGGGGCCCGTACGGCCGCGTCGAACAGGGCGAGGCCCTGGTCGGTGGCGAGCGGACGGACGCCGAGGCGGCGCATCCGGTCCAGGTCGGCGGCGGTCAGGTCGCCGGTGAGGGCGCTGCGGTCCGCCCACAGCCCCCAGGCGAGCGAGTGCGCGGGCAGGCCCTGGGTGTGCCGGTGCCGGGCGAGCGCGTCCAGGAACGCGTTGGCGGCCGCGTAGTTGCCCTGGCCCGCCGCGCCGAGGACACCGGCGGCCGAGGAGAACAGCACGAAGAACGACAGGTCCCGGTCCCGGGTCAGCTCGTGCAGATGCCAGGCCGCGTCCGCCTTGGCCCGCAGGACGCTGTCCAGCCGCTCCGGGGTCAGCGCGGTGACCACGCCGTCGTCGACCACGCCGGCCGCGTGCACCACACCGCGCAGTCCGGGCAGTCCGTCGAGCAGGGCACCCAGCGCGGCGCGGTCGGCCACGTCGCAGGCCACCACCCGTACCGTGGCGCCCGCCTCGGTGAGGTCCGCGACGAGCGCGGCGGCTCCGGGGGCATCGGCTCCCCGGCGTCCGGCCAGGACGAGGTCGGTGACCGCGTGGCGGGTGACGAGGTGGCGGGCGACCGCCGAACCGACGACACCGGTCCCGCCGGTGATCAGCACGGTGCCGTCGAACCCTTCCGCCGTGGTGCCCTCGAAAGCGTCCGCCGGGGTGCCCTCGAACGCGTCCGCCGGAGTGGTCAGCACCGCCTTCCCGGTGAGCCGCGCCTGGCTGAGCCGGCGGAAGGCCTCCGGGGCCCGGCGCGTGTCCCACGCGGTCACTGGCGGCGGCGCCAGCACGCCCCGCTCGAACAGCTCGGCGAGCAGCGCGAGCATCTCGCCCAGGCGGTCCGCGCCGGCCTCGCCGAGGTCGAACGCCCGGTACCGCACGCCGGGCCACGCCGCGGCCACCTCGTCGGCGTCGCGCAGGTCCGTCTTGCCCATCTCGACGAACCGGCCGCCCCGGGGCAGGAGCCGCAGCGAGGCGTCCACGAACTCACCGGCCAGGCAGTTCAGTACGACGTCCACGCCCCGGCCGTCGCTCTCGGCGAGGAACCGGTCGGCGAACTCCCGGGTGCGCGAGGAGGCCACCCGGGCGGCGGGGACGCCGGCGCCGTGCACCGCGGGCCACTTGGGCTCGCTCGCGGTCGCGTACACCTCGGCGCCGAGGTGCCGCGCCAGCTGCACGGCCGCCGTACCGACACCGCCGGCCGCGGCGTGCACCAGCAGCGTCTCTCCGGCGCGGATCTCGGCGAGGTCCACGAGCGCGTAGTACGCGGTCAGGAACACCGCGGGCACCGCGGCCGCCTGCGCGAAGGTCCAGCCGCGCGGCACCCGGACGAGCAGCCGGCGGTCGGCCACCGCCACCGGTCCCGCGTACGCCCCGGACAGCAGCCCCATCACCCGGTCGCCCACCGCGAGTCCGGTGACCCCGGGGCCGACCTCCAGCACCACGCCGGCGCCCTCGCTGCCGAAGAGCCCTTCGGTGTGCGGGACCACGCCCAGGGACACCAGGACGTCCCGGAAGTTGACGCCGGTCGCCCGCACCGCGACCCGCACCTGGCCCGGGGCCAGGGGTTCCTCGGCGCGCGGGGCCTGGATCAGCCGCAGCGCGTCCAGGGTGCCGCCGGCGTCGAGGTCCAGGCCCCACGCCCCGCTCCCGGCGGGCACGGCCAGCGCCCTCGCGTCCGACGACGCGGCCCGCCCGAGCCGCGGCACGGACAGCGCCCCGTCCCGTACGGCGATCTCGGGTTCACCGGCGGTCCGGGCCGCCGCGAGCACCAGCGCCGGTGGCGTCACGGCGTCCAGGTCGACCTGCGCGAACCGGTCCGGGTGCTCCGCGCACACGGAACGCCACAGCCCGCGCACCGCGGCCGTCACCACATCGCCCCGCTCCCCCGGTACGACCGCCGCCGCGCCCCGGGTCACCAGCACCAGCCGCGCCGCCTCCAGCTCGGCACGGGCCAGCCACTCCCGTACCGTCCCGAGCACCGCGGCCAGCCGCTCCCGGGTCGCGGCCGGGACGTCCTCGGCGTCACCGGCCGGCGGACAGGGCAGCAGCACGGTCTCCGGCAGCGGCTCGCCCGCGCGGACGGCGGCGGCCAGGGAGGCGACGTCCGGGTGGAGGGATGCGGTGTCGACCCCGGGCAGGGGGGTACCGATCACGGCCACGGTGCCGGTTGTCGTGCCGGTGCCGGACGCCGTGCCGGTGCCAGTGCCGGACGCCGTGCCGGTGCCAGTGCCGGACGCCGTTCCGGTGCCAGTGCCGGATGTCGTGCCGGTGCCGAACGCCGTCGGCGTCTCGGGTGAACCGGCGCGCAGGGGGACCCAGTTCAGCTCGAACATCGAGTCCGCCGGGAGCGCCGCGGCCGGCGTGTCGGCGGTGAGCGGACGCAACGCGATCCCGTCGAGCGTGACCACCGGCAGCCCCGCGAGGTCGGTCATCACCAGGGAGAACGTGTCCGGGCCGGTCGGCGACAGGTGGACCCGGGCGACCGTCGCGCCGGTGGCGTGGACGCGCGCGCCGGTGAACGAGAACGGCAGCATCCGCTCCGCCGTGCCGTCGAGCAGTGCCACGAGCCGGGTCTGCAACGCCGCGTCCAGCAGCGCCGGGTGCACCCCGAACCGTCCGGCGGCGGCGACGTCCGGCTCCGGCAGGGCGACCTCGGCGAACATCTCCGCACCGCGCCGCCACACGGCCCGTACGCCCCGGAAGAGCGGCCCGTAGGTGTAGCCATGGTCCGCCAGCCGCTCGTAGAACCCGTCGAGGCCGACCGGCTCCGCGCCCGCCGGTGGCCACGCGGCGGACGGGAGGGTGGCCGCCTCGGACGTGGGGCCGGTCCCGGAGGGGACGGCGGTCAGGGTGCCGGTGGCGTGGCATACCCAGTCCGCGCCCTCGTCGGCCCGCTCCGCCAGATGCGGGCGGGCGTGCAGACGTACGGCGCGCAGCCCGTGCTCGTCTGCCGCGTCGACCCCCAGCTGGAGGTCGACGGCGGCCCCGTCGCCCGGGATGCCGAGCGGGGTGTGCAGCACGAGTTCGTCCAGCAGCTCCGCGCCGACGAACTGGCCCGCGCGCAGGACGAGTTCGACCATCGCGGCACCCGGCACGACGGCTCGTTCCAGCACCGCGTGCTCGGCGAGCCATGGGTGGGAGCTGGTGGACAGCCGGCTCGTGAACAGGAACCCGCCGTCCTGCGCCACGCTCACCCCGGCCGCGAGCAGCGGGTGCCGCAGCACCGACAGGCCGGTGCCCCGCAGGTCGGCGGCGCCGTCGGCCGCGAGCCAGTAGTGCTTGCGCTGGAAGGCGTACGTGGGCAGGTCGACCGGCGGCGCGGCGGCGAGGACCGCCGACCAGTCGGGAGTGACGCCGTGGGTCCAGAGGGTGGCGAGGGAGGTGAGGAACTGGGTGGGGCCGCCGTGGTCGCGTCGCAGGGTGCCCACGGCGTGCACCGGGGCGTCCGTTGCGTATCCGGTTTCCTCGATCGCGCCGGTCAGCACCGGGTGCGCGCTGACCTCGAGGAACAGGGTGTGCCCCTCGCCGATCAGCGCCTCGACGGTGTCATGGAAACGGACCTGTTCGCGGAGGTTGCGGTACCAGTAGTCGGCGTCCAGCGACTCGCCCGCGACGGGAGCGGCCGTCACGGCCGAGTACATCGGGATCACACCGGCACTCGGCACGATCGGAGCCGCCAGCTCCATGAGCCGCTCGCGGACCCGCTCCACGTGCGGGGTATGGGAGGCGTAGTCCACCGCGACCATGCGCGTCCGCATCCCGGCGGCCTCCGCGTCCACGGACACCTGGTCCAGCCCGGACGGGCTGCCGGCCACCACCGTGGACTCCGGCCCGTTGACGGTGGCGATCCACACCCCCTCACGACCCGCGACCAGCTCACCGACCCGCGCGGCAGAGGCGGCCACCGACAACATCCCACCCCGACCCGCCAATTCACCCGCGATGACCCGGCTCCGCAACGCGACCAGCCGCGCCCCGTCCTCCCACGACAACACACCCGCCACACACGCCGCCGCGATCTCCCCCTGCGAATGCCCCACCACCGCGGCCGGAATCACACCGGCCGAGCGCCACACCTCCGCCAACGACACCATCACCGCCCACAACGCCGGCTGCACCACGTCCACCCGCTCCAGCGCGCCGCTCTCGGAGGGGTCGCGGAGGACGTCCAGGAGGTCCCAGTCGACGTGCGGGGCCAGGGCCTGGGCGCACCGGTCGACGGACTCGGCGAACACCGGTGATCTGTCGAGGAGTTCGACGGCCATCCCGGCCCACTGCGCCCCTTGGCCGGGGAAGACGAACACCACCCCGGTGTCGGTCTCGCCCTCGGTCTTCCCGCTCGTCACCGGTGCGGAAGGCTCACCGAAGGCGATCGCGTCCAGCCCGGCCAGAAACCCGTCCCGGTCCTGCGCGACCACGACCGCGCGGTGTTCCAACGCCGCCCGCCGCGTGGCCAGCGACCGTGCGACGGCGACCGAGGAATCGTCACCGGCGGCGACGGACTCGCGCAACCGTGCCGCCTGCGCCCGCAGCCCCGCCTCGGACCGCCCCGACACCACCCACGGCACCGCGTCCGCGCCGGTGAGGACCGGGGTCCGGACGGCGGTGTCCTCGGCCGGGGCCTCGACAGCCGGCGGGCCCTCCACGATCACATGGGCGTTGGTCCCGCTCACGCCGAACGACGACACCGCGGCCCGCCGCGCCCCGTCGGTCTCGGGCCACGCGGTGTGCTCGGTCACCAGCCGCACGGCACCGGAGGCCCAGTCCACGTGCGGGGTCGGCTCGGACGCGTGCAGGGTCGCGGGAACGCTGCCGTGGCGCATCGCCATGACCATCTTGATCACACCGGCCACACCCGCGGCGGCCTGCGTGTGCCCGATGTTGGACTTCACCGACCCCAGCAGCACGGGCCGGTCCGCCGGACGGTCCTGCCCGTACGTCGCCAGCAACGCGCCCGCCTCGATCGGATCACCGAGCTTCGTCCCCGTACCGTGCGCCTCCACCACGTCCACCTCGGACGCCGCCACCCCCGCACCCTCCAACGCCGCCCGGATCACCCGCTCCTGCGCCGGACCGTTCGGCGCGGTGAGGCCGTTGGACGCGCCGTCCTGGTTGACGGCGGAACCCCGGACGACCGCCAGCACCTGATGCCCGTTGCGCAGGGCGTCGGACAGCCGCTCGACCAGCAGCAGCCCCACACCCTCCGCCGCGCCCATGCCGTCGGCATCGGCGGAGAACGCCTTGCAGCGGCCGTCGCGCGACAGGCCCTGCTGCTTGCTGAACTCGGTGAAGAGGTCGGGGCCGGACATCACGGCGACCCCGCCGGCCACCCCCAGGGAGCACTCGCCCCGGCGCAGGGACTGCACCGCCAGATGCAGCGCCACCAGGGACGACGAGCACGCCGTGTCCACCGTGAGGGCGGGGCCGGTCAGGCCGAAAGTGTAGGCGATGCGTCCAGAGGCGACGCTTCCGGCGACGCCGGTCATGGCGTGGCCCTCGATCTCCTCCGGGACCGCGGGCAGGCGGCCGCCGTAGTCGTGGAAGCTGGCGCCGACGAAGACACCCGTCCGGCTCCCGCGCAGCGACGCCGGGTCGATGCCGGACCGCTCGAAGAGTTCCCAGGAGGTCTCCAGGAGCAGCCGCTGCTGCGGGTCCATCGCCAGCGCCTCACGCGGCGAGATCCCGAAGAACCCCGCGTCGAACTCGCCCGCGTCGTGCAGGAAACCGCCCTTGGCCGTGTACGAGGTGCCGGGCCGGCCGCCGTCCGGATCGACCAGCGAGGCCAGGTCCCAGCCACGGTCGGTGGGGAACCCGGAGATGCCCTCCCCGCCCGTCGACACCAGCTCCCACAGGGCCTCGGGCGAGGACACACCGCCGGGGTAGCGGCAGCTCATCCCGACGATCGCCACCGGCTCGTCGGCCGCCGACTCCACCACCCGCAGTCGCGCCCGAGTCTCCTGGAGTTCCGCGGTGACCCGCGTCAGGAAGTGACGGAGCTTCTTGACGTCGTCCATTACTTGCTCCATGCGATGAGTCGGCTGTTCGGGAAGAGGGCGTGCCACGAGGGGGCGGCGGCGCGGAGAGACGAAGACAGTGGGGACAGGCGGAGGTCGGGGGACGGCGCGCGTCAGGAGATCCCGAACTCCTTCTCGATGTAGGCGAACAGCTCGTCGTTGCTGGCGGCTTCGAGTTCCTCGTTCAGCCGCTCGGCGTCCACGGTGGTCTCCGCGTGCGGTTCGTCGGCGCCGGGAGCCCGCGACTCCTCCGGGCCGGTGTCGAAGAGCAGCGCGCCGAGGTGGCCGACGAGGTCGTTCACCGTCGGGTGGTCGAAGATCACGGCGACCGGCAGCCGGAGTCCGGTGAGCCCGCTGAGCCGGTTGCGGAGTTCCACGGCGGTGACCGAGTCCAGTCCGAGTTCAAGGAACTTCCGCCCGGTACTGACCGTTTCGGCCGAGTCGTGTCCGAGGACGGCGGCCACCTGTCCGCGGACGACGTCCAGGAGCTGCCGCCTGCGCTCGCGCGGCTCCGCGTCGGCGAGCCGGTCCCGCAGGGCGGTGACCGTCGCGTCGCCGGCCTCGGCCCGGTCTTCGGCGAGTGCCTGCCGGGCCTCGGGAATCTCGTCGAGCAGACGGCTCGGCCGGACGGCGGTGTAGGCGTGCGTGAACCGGGCCCAGTCGACGTCGGCCACGACGGTGGCCGGTTCGCCGCCGCCCAGCTCCGCTTCCAACGCGAGGATCGCCGACTCCGGCGGCAGCAACGGCAGTCCGTGCCGCAGCCGCAGCTCGGCCACCGCGTCGCCGTCGGCCATCCCGCCCTGCGCCCAGGGCCCCCAGGCCACAGAGGTCGCGGTCAGCCCCCGCGCGCGGCGGTAGCGGGCGAGCGCGTCCAGATAGGCGTTGGCGGGCGCGTAGTTGCCCTGCCCGCCCATCCCGATGGTGCCGGCGACGGAGGAGAACAGGACGAACGCGGACAGCTCCCGACCGTGGGTGAGTTCGTGCAGCCGCCACGCGGCACCGGCCTTGACCCGCAGTACGGCGTCCACCTGATCGGGCGTCAGGGTCTCCACGGCCGCGTCGTCCAGTATGGCGGCCGTGTGGAACACGGCGGTCAGCGGACACTCGGCCGGGATCGACGTCAGGAGGTCGCGCAGCGCGGCGCCGTCCGCGATGTCGCACGCGGCCACCGTCACCCTGGCCCCGGTCCGGGCCAGCTCGGCCGCCAGCTCGGCGGCACCCGGTGCGGCGTCGCCACGTCGGCTGACGAGCAGCAGGTGCTGGGCGCCCCGCTCGGCGAGCCGTCGGGCGAGCCGGCTCCCGAGCGCTCCGGTACCGCCGGTGATCAGTACGGTTCCAGGGCCCGGCCGCCAGTCGCCGGCGCCTGGCGCGCCGCCGGGTCGGGCCCGGACGAGCCTGCGCCCGAGGGTCCCGGTGGGCCGCACCGCGACCTGGTCCTCGGGACCGCCGGCCGCGAGGACCGCGCACAGCCGGCTCACGACCGGCCGGCTCACGACCGGCCGGCTCATGACCGGCCGGTCCAGGTCCGCCGGCAGATCGATCAACCCGCCCCACTGGCCGGGCAGTTCCTGTGCCGCGACCCGGCCCAGGCCCCACACCGACGCCTGGGCCGGGTTCGTCAGGGGGTCGTGGTCGCCGACGGACACCGCGCCCTGGGTGACACACCACAGGGGTGCGGCGAGGTTCGCGGCCGCCATTCCCTGGATCAGCGAGAGCGTCCGATGGAACCCGGCGCCCGGGAGGACATGGGGTGTCTCGTCGTGGGCGGGAGCGGAAGCAGCGACGGGGGTGGAGGCAGGTGCGGGGGCGAGGGCCAGCAGCGAGACCACTCCGGCCGGAGACGGCTGCGCGGCGAGTGCGTCGGCCCACCGTCCCGGGTCGTCGGGCGCCAACAGCGTTTCCACCACGGCCCCTTGTCCGCGCAGTCCCTCGACGATCGCCTCGTACGGCGCACCGCCCACCTGGTCCGCGGCGACGGCCACGAGCCAGGTGCCGGACAGGCCGGCCGGAACGTCGTCGGGCAGGGGTGTCCAGCCCTCCCGGTACCGCCAGGAGTCCGACGCGGTCGTGCCGCCGCCCGCCGGGGGCGCGGCCACTGCTGCGGCCGCGAGCCAGTAGTGCTTGCGCTGGAAGGCGTACGTGGGCAGGTCGACCGGCGGCGCGGCGGCGAGGACCGCCGACCAGTCGGGAGTGACACCGTGCACCCAGAGCTGGGCGAGCGACATCAGGAACTGCCGGCCTCCGCCCTCGCCCCGGCGCAGGGTGCCTACGGCGTGCACCGGGGCGTCCGTTGCGTAGCCGGTTTCCTCGATCGCGCCGGTCAACACCGGGTGCGCGCTGACCTCGAGGAACAGGGTGTGCCCCTCGCCGATCAGCGCCTCGACGGTGTCATGGAAACGCACCTGCTCACGGAGGTTGCGGTACCAGTAGTCGGCGTCCAGCGACTCGCCCGCGACGGGAGCCGCCGTCACGGCCGAGTACATCGGGATCACACCGGCACTCGGCACGATCGGAGCCGCCAGCTCCAAGAGCCGCTCACGGATCCGCTCCACGTGCGGGGTGTGGGAGGCGTAGTCCACCGCGACCATGCGCGTCCGCATCCCGGCGGCCTCCGCGTCCACGGACACGGCGGCGAGTGCGGACGGGCTGCCGGCCACCACCGTGGACTCCGGCCCGTTGACGGTCGCGATCCACACCCCCTCACGACCCGAGACCAGCTCACCCACCCGCGCGGCAGAGGCGGCCACCGACAACATCCCACCCCGGCCCGCCAGTTCACCCGCGATGACCCGGCTCCGCAACGCGACCAGCCGCGCCCCGTCCTCCCACGACAACACACCCGCCACACACGCCGCCGCGATCTCCCCCTGCGAATGCCCCACCACCGCGGCCGGAATCACACCGGCCGAGCGCCACACCTCCGCCAACGACACCATCACCGCCCACAACGCCGGCTGCACCACGTCCACCGGCTGCAAGACGTCGTCGTCCGCGGTCTCCCGCAACACGTCGAGAAGATCCCAGTCGACATAGGGGGACAGCGCCCGCGCGCACCGGTCGACGGACTCGGCGAACACCGGTGATCTGTCGAGGAGTTCGGCGGCCATGCCGATCCACTGCGAGCCCTGGCCGGGGAACACGAACACCACACCGGCCTCCGGACCGTCGGCGGCCGTCCCGCTGATCACGTGCGTGGCAGGGTCTCCGGAGGCGATCGCCGCGAGCCCGGCAAGGAGTCCCTCCCGTTCCTCCGCGACCACCACGGCCCGGTGCTCCAAGTCCGCCCGCCCGGTGGCCAACGACCAGGCGACGGCCCCGGAGGGATCGTCGCCGGAGGACGCGAACTCGCGCAGCCGCCCGGCCTGCTCCCGCAGCCCCGCCTCCGACCGCGCGGACACCAGCCACGGCACGACCTCACCACTGCCACCGCCATCGCCACTGCCCCCGCCACCGTCACCGGCACCGTTGAAGAGCCCGCCCAGGGCTGCGGGCCTGGGCTCAAGCGCCGGCGCGGCCTCGATGATCACGTGGGCGTTGGTCCCGCTCACCCCGAAGGACGACACCGCCGCCCGCCGCGCCCGGCCCGCCTCGGGCCAGGCCGTGTGCTCGGTCACCAGCTCCAGCGCACCGGCGTCCCAGTCCACGTGCGGCGACGGCTCGTCCACGTGCAGGGTCGCGGGAACGCTGCCGTGCCGCATCGCCATGACCATCTTGATCACACCGGTCACACCGGCCACGGCCTGCGTGTGCCCGATGTTGGACTTCACCGAGCCGAGCAGCACCGGCCGCTCGGCCGGGCGATCCTGTCCGTACGTCGCCAGCAGCGCCTGCGCCTCGATCGGATCGCCGAGCGAGGTCCCCGTACCGTGCGCCTCCACCACGTCGACCTCGGATGCCGTCAGACCCGCGTTGGCCAGGGCCTGCCGGATCACGCGCTCCTGGGCCGGGCCGTTCGGCGCGGTGAGGCCGTTGGACGCGCCGTCCTGGTTGAGCGCCGAGCCCCGGACGACCGCGAGCACCTGATGCCCGTTGCGCCGCGCGTCGGACAGCCGCTCCACCAGCAGCATCCCCACGCCCTCCGCCCAGGCGGTGCCGTCCGCCGCCGCGGCGAAGGGCTTGCAGCGGCCGTCCGGGGACAGTCCGCGCTGATGGCTGAACTCGGTGAAGATCCCGGGCGTCGTCATGACGCTGACCCCGCCGACCAGCGCCATGCCGCACTCGCCGTTGCGCAGGGACTGGACGGCCAGGTGCAGGGCGACCAACGAGGAGGAACAGGCGGTGTCCACGGTGATGGCCGGCCCGGTCAGCCCGAGGGTGTAGGCGATCCGGCCGGACGCCACACTGCCCGCGGCACCGGTGAAGAGGTAGCCCTCGGTTCCCTTCGTGTCGGTCGCGCCGCTGCCGTAGCCTTGCGGGACGAAGCCGACGAAGACCCCCGTCCGGCTGCCGCGCAGCGACTGCGGGTCGAGGCCGGCGCGTTCCAGGGTCTCCCAGGACGCCTCCAGCAGCAGCCGCTGCTGGGGGTCCATGGCCAGTGCCTCGCGCGGCGAGAGCCCGAAGAAGCCGGCGTCGAACTCGCCCGCGTCGTGCAGGAACCCGCCTTGGTGGACGTAGGAGGTGCCGGGCCGTGTGGGGTCGGGGTGGAGGAGCGCATCGAAGTCCCAGCCACGGTCCGTCGGGAACCCGGAGATCACCTCGTCCTGCGACAGCAGCAGCCGCCACAGGTCCTCAGGCGACCGGACCCCACCGGGGTAGCGGCAGCCGATGCCGACGATCGCGATCGGTTCCCGCGCCGCGACAGACGCGGCGGCCCCGGGCACGGGGGGTACGGCGGGCACGGCGGGTACGGCGGGTACGGCGGTGTCCGTGCCGAGCACACGGTCCGGGCCGAGGACACGGTCCAGGAGGTGTTCGGCGAGCGCGAGCGGCGTCGGGTGGTCGAACACGGCGGTCGGCGAGAGGATGACGCCCGTCGCGGCGACCAGCCGGTTGCGCAGCTCGACACCGGTCAGCGAGTCGAAGCCGGCCTCCCGGAAGGCCCGCCGGACCTCCACGTCACCGGCCGACGCCCAGCCCAGCACCGCCGCCGCCTGCCGGCACACCTCGTCCAGGACGACCCGCTTCCGCCGGGCGTCGGTGCCCGCCTCGGCCACCCTGCGCGGGAATCCCTCGGGTGCCTCGGCCACGGGCGCGGACGGCAGATCGACCCGGACATCCGACGCCGACCCGACGGAGACCGACCCTACGGACGCCGACCCGACGGGTGCCAGCCAGTACCGGTCGCGCTGGAAGGCGTACGTGGGCAGATCGACCGGCGGCGCGGCGGCGAGGACCGCCGACCAGTCGGGAGTGGCACCGTGCGCCCACAGCGCGGCGAGGGACATGAGGAACCGGCGGCCCCCGCCCTCGCCCCGGCGCAGGGTGCCGACGGCATGCACGGGGACGTCCGTTGCGTAACCGGTTTCCTCGATCGCGCCGGTCAGCACCGGGTGCGCGCTGACCTCGAGGAACAGGGTGTGCCCCTCGCCGATCAGCGCCTCGACGGTGTCATGGAAACGCACCTGCTCACGGAGGTTGCGGTACCAGTAGTCGGCGTCCAGCGACTCGCCCGCGACGGGAGCCGCCGTCACGGCCGAGTACATCGGGATCACACCGGCACTCGGCACGATCGGAGCCGCCAGCTCCAAGAGCCGCTCGCGGACCCGCTCCACGTGCGGAGTGTGGGAGGCGTAGTCCACCGCGACCATGCGCGTGCGCATCCCGGCGGCCTCCGCGTCCACGGACACCTGGTCCAGCCCGGACGGGCTGCCGGCCACCACCGTGGACTCCGGCCCGTTGACGGTGGCGATCCACACCCCCTCACGACCCGCGAGCAGCTCACCCACCCGCTCCACGGACGCGGCCACGGACAACATCCCACCCCGGCCCGCCAGTTCACCCGCGATGACCCGGCTCCGCAACGCGACCAGCCGCGCCCCGTCCTCCCACGACAACGCACCCGCCACACACGCCGCCGCGATCTCCCCCTGCGAGTGACCGACCACGGCCGACGGAACGACCCCCGCGGCCCGCCACACCTCCGCCAACGACACCATCACCGCCCACAACGCGGGCTGCACGACGTCCACCCGCTCCAGCGCGCCGCTCTCGGAGGGGTCCCGCAGCACGGCGAGGAGATCCCAGTCGACGTGCGGGGCCAGGGCCTGGGCACACCGGGCGACGGACTCGGCGAACACCGCCGAACCGTCGAGGAGTTCGCTCGCCATCCCGGCCCACTGCGCCCCCTGGCCGGGGAACACGAACACCACACCGGCACCGCCCTCCCCCGCGACCGCGCCGCTCACCACCTGACCGGCGGGCTCACCGGAGGCAACCGCCGCCAGGCCGGCCAGGAACTCCTCCCGGTCCCCGGCCACCACGACCGCCCGGTGCTCCAGCGCGGCCCGCCGGGTGGCGAGCGACCAGCCGATCGCGGCCGGGGCGTCCTCGCCCGCGGCCACCAGCTCGCGCAGCCGCCCGGCCTGGGCCCGCAGCCCCGCGGCCGACCGGCCCGACACCACCCACGGCACGACCTCGTCGGCCCGCACCACGGGGGCGTACCCGGAAAGCCGTGAAGGCCGTGAAGGCACGGCCTCGGCGGGAACGCCGGCCGACGGGGCCTCTTCGACGATCACATGCGCGTTGGTCCCGCTGATCCCGAAGGACGACACCGCCGCCCGCCGCGCCCGGCCCGCCTCCGGCCAGGCCGTCTGCTCGGTCACCAGCTCCACCGCGCCCGCGGCCCAGTCCACCCGTGGCGACGGCTCGTCGACATGCAGGGTGGCGGGCACCACGCCGTGCCGCATGGCCATCACGGTCTTGATCACACCGGCCACGCCCGCCGCCGCCTGCGTATGGCCGATGTTGGACTTCACCGACCCCAGCAGCAGCGGCCGCCCGGCCGGACGGTCCTGCCCGTACGTCGCCAGCAGCGCCTGCGCCTCGATCGGATCGCCGAGCGAGGTCCCCGTACCGTGCGCCTCCACGACGTCCACCTCGGACGCCGTCAGACCCGCGCCCGCCAGCGCCTGGCGGATCACCTGCCCCTGGGAGAGGCCGCTGGGCGCGGTGAGGCCGTTGGACGCGCCGTCCTGGTTGACCGCGGAGCCCCGGACGACCGCCAGCACCTGATGCCCGTTGCGCCGCGCGTCGGACAGCCGCTCCACCAGCAGCATGCCCACGCCCTCGGCCATCCCCGTGCCGTCGGCGGCGGCGGCGAACGCCTTGCAGCGGCCGTCGTGGGAGAGTCCGCCCTGGCGGCTGAACTCGGTGAAGATTCCCGGGGTGTTGAGCACGGTCACCCCGCCGGCCAGGGCGAGTGTGGACTCGCCGCGCCGCAGCGACTGCACCGCGAGATGCAGCGCCACCAGGGAGGACGAGCACGCCGTGTCCAGGGTGATGGCGGGGCCGGTGAGGCCGAGCGTGTAGGCGATGCGGCCGGAGGCGACGCTGGTGGTCTTGCCGGTGAGGAGGTATCCGTCGAGCGCTTCCGGAGCCTCGTGCAGGCGTGGCCCGTACTCCTGGTCCATGGTGCCGACGAAGACGCCGGTCGGGGTGGAGCGCAGGGTGGCCGGTTCGATGCCGGCGCGTTCCAGCAGCTCCCAGGAGGTCTCCAGGAGCAGCCGCTGCTGCGGGTCCATCGCCAGTGCCTCACGCGGGGAGAGACCGAAGAAGCGGGCGTCGAACTCGGCCGCGCGGTCCAGGAATCCACCGCCCTCGGCGACCGTACGGCCGGGTCCCTCCGGGGCGCGCAGGCGTGCCAGGTCCCAGCCGCGGTCCTCGGGGAACGCGGTGATCGCGTCCTGCCCGTCGGCGACGAGTCGCCACAGGTCCTCCGGGGACTCGACGCCGCCGGGCAGACGGCAGCTCATCGCGATGATGGCGATGGGTTCGTCGTCCGCGTCCGGTGCGCGGTGCGCGGCGCGGGCCGGGTCCTCGTCGGCGGTGAGGTGGTCGGCGAGCCTGGCCGGTGTGGGATGGTCGAAGAGCGTGGACGTGGTCAGACGGGTGCCCAGCGCGGTGCTGAGCCGGTTGCCCAGGTCACCGAGCATGATCGAGTCGAACCCGAGGTCCTTGAACGTCCGCCACGGGTCGATGTCGTCGGCCGTCGCGTGTCCGAGTACGGCGGCGGCGTGGGCGCGGATCCGCCGGGCCACGTCGACGACGTCCGACGCGGCGGGTGCGGCCGGTGAGGCCGGTGTGGCAGACGGGTCGGCCGGCAGAGCCGATACGGCGGGAACGGCGGGTGCGGCACCGGCCGGCTCCACGGCCGTCGTACCGGACGTCTCGAACCAGTGCCGGCGGCGCTGGAAGGCGTACGTCGGCAGATCGGTCCGCCGCGCACCCGTGCCGTCGAACACCGCGACCCAGTCGACGTCCGCGCCGTGGGCCCACAAGTGGCCCAGGGAGAGGTGGAGTTGCCGGCTGCCGCCCTGGTCCCGGCGCAGGGTTCCGGTGGCGGTGACGGTGGTGCCGGTGGCGTGGCCGGTCTCCTGTACGGCGTTGGTCAGGACCGGGTGCGGGCTGACCTCCAGGAACAGGGTGTGGCCCGCCTCGACGAGGGCCTCGACGGTGTCGTGGAAGCGGACCTGCTCGCGGAGGTTGCGGTACCAGTAGCCCGCGTCGAGCGACTCGCCCGCGACGGGACCGGCGGTGACGGTCGAGTACATCGGTACGTCGGCGGTGCGCGGGCCGATCGACGCCACCTGCCGCAGGAAGTCGTCCCGGATCTGCTCCACGTGCGGGGTGTGCGAGGCGTAGGCGGAGGCGACGGTCCGGGTGCGGTGCCCGGCCGCCTGCGCGCGGGCCACGACCTCGGCGAGTCCTTCCGGGCTGCCGGCCACGACGGTGGCGGCGGGGCTGTTGACCGCGGCGACCCATACGTCGTCCCGGCCCCCGAGCAGGACGTCCGCCTGTTCCGCGGAGGCGTCCAGGACCGCCATGCCACCGCGGTCGGTCAGGTGCCCGGTGATCCGGCTGCGCAGGGCCACCAGGCGGGCGCCGTCGTCGAGCGAGAGCGCGCCGGACACACAGGCGGCGGCGATCTCGCCCTGCGAGTGCCCGACGACCGCGGCGGGGGTCACGCCGAGGGAGCGCCACACCCGGGCCAGCGAGACCATCACGGCCCACAGCGTGGGCTGGAGGACGTCCACCCGGTTCAGCGCGCCGCCGTCCGTGGTGTCCCGGAGTACGGCACGGAGGTCCCAGTCGGTGTGCGGGGCCAGCGCACGGGCACACTCCTCGACGGACTCGGCGAACACCGCCGAGGTGTCCAGGAGTTCGGCGGCCATGCCGAGCCACTGCGCCCCCTGCCCGGGGAACACGAACACCACACCGGCGCCGGTGCAGGTCTCGCCGGGGGCCGTGCCGTCGACGACATGGCCGGCGGGTTCACCGGCGGCGATCGCCGCCAGGCCGGTCAGGAACCCCTCTCGGTCCCCGGCCACCACGACCGCGCGGTGCTCCAGGGCGGCCCGGTGCGCGGCGAGGGACCAGCCGACGTCCGTGAGGGGGGCGTCACCGGCGGCGGCGAGGTCACGCAGGCGCGCGGCCTGGCCGCGCAGTCCGTCCGGGGACCGGGCGGAGACAACCCAAGGCAGCGCCCCTTGGGTGAACGCGACGGCGGGCACGGGGACTTCGGCAAGTACCGCGGCCTTGGCAAGTACCGCGGCCTCGGCAAGTACCGCGGCTTCGGCAGGCCCCGAGGCCTGGGCAGCCGCCGTGGCCTCCACCGCCGAGCACGCCGTGGCTTCCGCCGGCGCGGCCGCCGTTGCTTCCGCTTGCGCAGGCGCCTCGGCGACGATCACATGGGCGTTGGTCCCGCCCACCCCGAACGCCGACACCCCGGCGATCAGCGGCGCGTCCGGGCTCGGCCAGTCCGAGAGGTCGGTCTGCACCCGCAGGTGCCAGTCGTCCAGCGGGATCGCGGGGTTGGCGGTGCGGAAGTTCAGGCTGGGCGGAAGCCGGCGGGCCCGGAGGGAGAGCAGGACCTTGATGAGTCCGGTGATGCCGGCCGCGCCTTCGAGGTGTCCGACGTTCGTCTTGACGGAGCCCACCCGCAGCGGGAGGTCCGGGGAGTGCGCGGAGCCGACGGCCTCCGCGAGCGCGGCCGCCTCGACGGGGTCGCCGACCGCGGTGCCGGTGCCGTGGAGCTCGACGTACTGCACCTCGGCGGGGCCGATGCCGGCCGCGGCGCAGGCGCGGCGCAGCACGTCCGCCTGGGCGGCCCGGGTCGGGGTGGTCAGGCTGTCCCCGCCCCCGTCGTTGTTGACCGCGCTGCCGCGCAGGACGCCGTGGACGCGGTCGCCGTCGGCGAGCGCGCGGGCGAGGGGTTTGAGGAGGACGAGTCCGCCGCCCTCGCCGCGGACGAACCCGTTGGCGCGGGCGTCGAAGGTGAAGCAGCGGCCGTCCGGGGAGAGTCCGCCGAAGCGCGCCGCGCTCAGGGTGCCGTCGAAGGCGAGGTTGAGGTGGACGCCGCCGGCGACGGCGGTGTCGCACTCCCCGGTGCGCAGGCTCTGGCAGGCGGCGTGCACGGCGACGAGTGACGAGGACTGGCCCGAGTCGATCACCATGCTGGGGCCCTGGGCGCCGAGCAGGTAGGAGAGCCGGTTGGCGATCATGCCGCGGTTCAGGCCGGTGAGCGTGTGGTGGGTCACGGCGTCGGTGCCCTGCCGTCGCAGCAGGGTGGCGTAGTCGTCGCCGATGGCGCCGACGAAGACCCCGGTGCGCTGCCCGGCGAGGTGCTCGGGGGTCAGGCCCGCGTCCTCGAGGACCTCCCAGCCGATTTCCAGGACCAGCCGTTGCTGGGGGTCCATGGCCGCGGCCTCGCGTGGGGAGACACCGAAGAATCCGGCGTCGAACAGGTCCGTTCCGTCGAGAAAGGCACCGTGGTCGAGTGCGGGGTCCGGGCCGGTGCCACGGGGGCGCTCCCAGCGGCCGGGCGGGACCGATGTGACGGAATTCTCGCCCTCGCTCAGCAAATGCCAGAATTCTCCGGGAGTGCGTGCACCCGGTAACCGGCAGGCGATACCGATCACCGCTATCGAGCCGTCGACGGCATGCTCCCGCGACGCGGCAGAGACTCTGGACAATTGAGGCACCTTCCCCCGACGCCTTGAACTCACTCACCCTGGCCCTCACCGCGAAGAGAAGCCGGAGTCACACGAGCAGAAAGCCGGCCGCACTCAGTGCCGACTCGATAAACGCACACGATCGTCCGAATGATGTGCGCATAACCTGATCTCCACCTGTTCCGGACGGATGGCGGTAGCCCGGAAAAGTTGATCAACTCAGCCGAACGTACCTCAGCCGACAGCGGGGTGCAACCATGTTCATGGCATCCCGGCTGCCGGTAAGCAGCCGGTAAGAGGCGGGTCGCGGGACCCCCACCGAGCGCCGTCCGGCCGAAGGATCTCTTCCGAATCCGTGGATCATGTGCCTAGACTGGCGCCGCACCACAGAGGATTGGCCGGACTCGGACGGGGGAAAGTCGAGTGGCAGCTGGAAGACTCTTGCGGGCACACAACTGCGCTTACCGCGCGGTCACGCGAAGAGGCATGACCTGACGATAGTCGGCGGCCGGCGTCTTTAGGACGCCCTCCGCACGGAGTTCCATGGAACTCCTCCACGGAGATGCCCCGCTCGTCCCTTTTCACAATATTCAGCCGGTCTCGGCGGTGATGCGCCGAGCCGTGCACGGTCATGCCCGTTCTCAGCTCCCGATGGATACCGGGAGTATTCGCCGCGCCTCTCTGCGGCAATTCCTGGGAAAGCCCTTCCAAAAAACGACATCATGCCGAAGAAGGGGAATTCAGTCCTATGACCGCACCCTTAGTCAGTCTGGACGTACTGGAACCGGAGGCGATTCGCCGGTCGGTGGACGCGGCGCTCTCGGACTTTCTCACGGAGAAGGACGACGGCGCGGTCCAGCCGCAGCTGCCGTATCTCTCCGGGCTGGTCCGCGACTTCCTGTCGGGCGGCAAACGCATCCGCCCGCTGCTCTGTGTGACCGGCTGGCGGGCCGCCGGCGGCGACGGGGACGACGCCGAGTCGGTGTTCCGGGTCGCCGCCTGCCTGGAGATGTTCCACGCCTTCGCGCTGATCCACGACGACGTCATGGATCTCAGCGACACCCGTCGCGGCCGCCCGACCGTGCACCGCACGCTGTCCGCGGACCATGCCGCGTGCCGGGGGCCGGACGAGGTCGAGTGGTTCGGCATGAGCGCGGCGGTGCTGCTCGGCGACCTCGTGCTCACCTGGTCCGACGAGCTGCTGCACTCGGCCGGGCTCGCGCCGGCGCAGCTGGAGGCGGTGCTGCCGCTCGTCTCGCAGATGCGCACCGAGCTGATGCTGGGCCAGTACCTGGACCTGCACGCCACCGGCGGTCTGACCGACGACATCGACGCCACGCTGAACGTCTACCGGTACAAGACGGCGAAGTACACCATCGAGCGCCCGCTGCACGTCGGCGCGGCCATCGCGGGCGCCGGCCCCGCCGCCATGGCGGCCTGCACCTCGTACGCACTGCCGCTCGGCGAGGCGTTCCAGCTCCGGGACGACCTGCTCGGGGTGTACGGCGATCCGCTGGTGACCGGCAAGTCCCGGCTCGACGACCTGCGGGCCGGGAAGAACACCACGCTCACCGCGCTCGCGCTGCGCGGCGCCGACGCCGGTCAGGCCGCGCTGCTGCGCCGGCTGCTCGGTGATCCGCTGCTGGACGAGGAGGGGGCGGCCGTCGTACGCGGTCTGTTCGAGACCACCGGTGCCCGGGAGACCGTCGAGCGGATGATCGACGACCGGCAGCGGCAGGCCCTGCGCGCGCTCGACCACGCACCGTTCACCTCGGACGCCGTAGGCGCCCTGAAGCGAATCGCCCGTATGGCCACTGCGAGGGACTCATGACCACGGACATCTCCACGCCCGGCACGACGACCGTGCTCCCCGACGATCCCGCGCCGCCCGGCATGATGCGCCACTGGAAGGCGGCCACCGCCCGGTTCGCCGAGGCGTTCGAGCGGCACATCGTGGACGCCCCCCGGATGGTCCCGATGACGGACACCGAACTCCGGGAGGTCATCGACGCCTGCAACAAGGCGGTGGCGCCGTTCGGGAAGTCGGTCTCCGACGAACGCTGGATCTCCTACATGGACGTCGTGCGGTGGTCGCAGAGCGCCCGCCACATCCAGGACATGGAGGCGTTCAAGGCCGTCTGCATCCTGAACTGCGTCACCTTCGTGTGGGACGACATGGATCCGGCGCTGCACGACTTCGACGTCTTCCTCCCCGAACTGCGCGCGATATGCGCGAAGTACTACAGCGAGGAGGACGCCTGGTTCGCCTACGAGGGCGCCCGGGCGTTCGTCACCAGCGACCACATGTTCCGCGACTCCCCCATCAAGGAGGTGCTCTGCACGACCTCCCCGGAGCAGTACTTCCGGTTCCGGGTCACCGATGTGGGTGTGGACTTCTGGATGAAGATGTCCTACCCCATCTACCGGAACGCGGAGTTCACGGAACACGCCAAGTCGGGCCTGGCCGCCCGGATGACCACCCGGGGCCTCGCCATCGTCAACGACTTCTACTCCTACGACCGTGAGGTGTCGCTGGGGCAGATCACCAACTGCTTCCGGCTGTGCGACGTGTCGGACCAGGCCGCGTTCGAGGAGTTCTTCCAGCGGCGCCTGGACGACATCGTCGAGGACGTGGAGTGCATCAAGTCCTTCGACGCCATCACCCGGGACGTCCTGATGGACCTGATCTACGGCAACTTCGTCTGGACCACCAGCAACAAGCGGTACCGCGCGGCCGTGAACGACGTCAACTCTCGTATCCAGTAAGGAAGCGGGTCCGTGAATCCGGCAAATCCGGCAAAGGTTTCCGACACACCGGCCCGTTCCTGGTCGTTGGGCGCCGCCCCGGGAGCGGTGCCCCTCCTGGGGCACGCGCTCGCGCTCTGGCGTCGCCCGCTGGAGTTCCTGGCCTCCCTGCCCGCCCACGGGGACGTGGTCGAGATCCGGCTCGGCCCGAGCCGGGCCTATCTCGCCTGCCATCCGGAGCTGGTCCACCATGTGCTGGTCAACCCCCGGGTCTTCGACAAGGGGGGCGTCTTCGACAAGGCCCGGCAGCTGCTGGGCAACAGCCTGTCGGTGTCGCGCGGCGACGACCACCGCTTCCAGCGCCGGCTCATCCAGCCGGCGTTCCACTCCACCCGGATCGCCGCGTACACGGCGGCGGTCGGCGACGACACCCGCAGGGCGATCAGCTCCTGGCGGGCCGGGCAGACGCAGGACGTCAGCGAGGCGATGCACGCCCTGCTCATGCGGGTCGCGGCCCGGACGCTGTTCTCCACCAGCGCCGACGAGGCGACCATCGAGGAGGCCCGGCACTGTCTGCGGACCGTCTCGCAAGGCATCTACCAGCGCACGGTGGCGCCGCTGGGCATCATGGAGAAGCTGCCCACCCCGGGCAACCGGCGCTACGACCACGCCAACGCCCGGCTCCGCGAGATCGTCGACACGATGATCGGCGAGCGCCGCCGGTCCGAGGACGACCACGGCGACCTGCTCTCCACGCTGCTGCGCGCCGAGCATCCGGAGAGCGGGCAGCGGCTGACCGACGAGGAGGTCCTCGACCAGGTCGTCACCTTCCTGGTGGCGGGCAGCGAGACCACCGCGTCGACCCTCGCGTTCGTCTTCCATCTGCTGGGCGCGCACCCGGAGGCGGAGCGGCGGGTGCACGCCGAGATCGACGCGGCGGTGGGCGACCGGTCCCCGGTCTTCGACGATCTGCCGAAGCTGGAGTTCACCCGGGCCGTGATCACCGAGGCGCTGCGGCTGTATCCGCCGTCCTGGATGTCGATGCGGGTGGCGGCGGTCGACACCGAGCTGGGCGGCCATCGGGTTCCGGCTGGCACGATGGTCGTCTACAGCGCCCACGCGCTGCACCACAACCCCGAACTCTTCCCGGATCCGGAGGAGTTCGTCCCGGAGCGCTGGCTGGGCGAGCGGGCCAAGGAGGTGCCGCGCGGGGCGCTGCTGCCGTTCGGCGCGGGCAGCCACAAGTGCATCGGAGACGTCCTGGCGCTCACCGAGACCGCGCTGATCGTGGCCACGATCGCGAGCCGCTGGCGGCTGCGTCCGGTCCCCGGCAGCACGCTGCGGCCGGAGCCGAAGGCGACCCTGGAGGCCGGCCCGCTGCCGATGATCTGCGAACCACGGGGAACAGCCGCTCGCGAGGGGATGGACGACGCATGAGTACGAGGACCCCGCCCCAGCGGACCGCCACGCCTCAGTGGCGGTTCGGTACGGCGCCGGGCGGTCTGCCGCTGATCGGGCACGCTCTGCTGATGGGCCGTCGGCCGCTGGAGTTCCTGGCCTCCCTGCCGGCCCACGGTGATCTGGTGGAGCTGAGGCTGGGGCCCAAGAGCGCCTATCTGCCCTGCCATCCGGAGCTGGTCCAGCAGGTGCTGCTCAACGCGCGGGTCTACGACACGGGCGGGCCGGTGAAGGAGAAGGCGCGGCCGATCCTGGGCAACGGGCTGATCACGTCCGACTGGGCGGATCACCGCAGACAGCGGCGGCTGGTGCAGCCCGCGTTCCACCCGGCCCGGCTGCCCACGTACGCCGAGGTGATGCGGGAGGAGTGCGAGGCCGAGGCCGGGGCGTGGCGGGCCGGTGAGGTCATCGACGTCAGCAACGCGATGCAGGCGCTGACTGCCCGGGTCACGGCACGGGCGCTGTTCTCCACGGAGATCGCGGGCCACGCGGTCGCCGAGATCCAGTACTGTCTGCCGGTCATCGTGCAGGGCGCGTACCGGCAGGCCATGGATCCGACGGGGCTGTTCGCGAAGCTGCCGCTGCCGGCCAACCGCCGTTTCGCGCAGGCGCTGACGCGGATGCACCGGCTGATCGACGGGATCGTCGGGGACTACCGCAGGGCGGACGGCGACCGGGGCGATCTGCTGTCGGCGCTGCTCACCGCCGAGGACACCGAGACCGGCGGGCGGCTGACCGACCAGGAGATCCACGACCAGGTCATGACCCTGCTGCTGGCCGGGATCGAGACCACGGCCAGCGCCCTGGCCTGGTCGTTCCATCTGCTCGGTGGGAATCCGCGGGCCGAGGAGGCCCTGCACACCGAACTCGACGAGGTGCTGGACGGGCGGCCCGCCGCCTACGCGGACATCCCGCGACTCGACTACACCCAGCGGGTGTTCACCGAGAGCCTGCGCCTGTATCCGCCCGCCTGGCTCTACACCCGCACGACGACCGAGCCGACGGAGCTGGCGGGACGGCCGCTGCCGGTCGGGGCCGACATCCTGATCAGCCCCTACGTCCTGCACCACAACGCGGACCTGTTCGCGGATCCGGAGTCCTTCGATCCCGACCGATGGCTCCCGGAGCGGGCGAAGGACGTGGCGCGCGGCCACTATCTGCCGTTCGGGGCGGGCAGCCGCAAGTGCATCGGGGACGTCTTCGGCATGACGGAGGCGACGCTGGCGCTGGCCTCGCTCGCGTCGCGCTGGCGGCTGCGTCCGGTGCCGGGCACGGTGGTCGATCCGCGGCCGCACATGAGTCTCAGTGCCGGTCCGCTGCCGATGGTGCCGACGCCACGATGAGCGGTGCGGATCGGGTCCGACCGGGGGGTTGCCCGCCGGTCGGACCCGTCGTGTGTGCCTACCCGCCGGCGACGGGGGTGAAGGTCACCGGCAGGTGGTGCACACCGCGCAGCATGAGGCTGGGGCGCCAGGTGAGGTCGGCCGGTTCGGTGTCGAGCGCCAGGTCGGGGCAGCGTTCGAGGAGCGTCCGGAAGGCGACGGCCGCCTCCAGGCGGGCCAGCGGGGCGCCGAGGCAGTGGTGCACACCGTGGCCGAAGGCCAGGTGGCCGCGCGTGTCGCGCCGGATGTCGAACCGGTCCGGTGCGGGGAAGTGCCGGGGGTCCCGTGAGGCGGCGGCCAGGACGACGGCGACGGGCTCCCCGGCGGGGATGCGGGTGCCGGCGATGTCGACCTCCTCCTTGGTGAACCGGAAGGCGGCGGTCTCCACGGATCCGTCGAAGCGGAGCATCTCCTCGACCGCGTTCTCCAGGAGCCCCCAGTCGGCCCGGAGCGCCGCGAGCTGGTCGGGGTTGCGCAGCAGCGCGAGGGTGCCGCTGGAGATGAGGTTCGCCGCCGTCTCGTATCCCGCGACGAGGAGGAGGAACGCCATGCCGAGCATCTCCTCGGCGGAGAGCTGGTCGCCGTCGTCGTCCATGGTGCGCACGAGCGCGCTCAGCAGGTCGTCGCCGGCCGTGGTGCGTTTCGTTTCGATCAGCTCGGCGAGATATCCCGTCATCGCCTGCGCGGCGGCCATCGCGGCCTCGGGTCGGCTGAAGTCGGTGCTTTCGAGATACCAGTGGTGGAAAGTCTTGCGGTCGGCCGCCGGAACTCCGAGAAGTTCACAGATGACGGCGAGAGGAAGGGGAAGTGCGAAAGCCTCGACGAGATCGGCCCGGCCGAGCGGAAGCATTTCGTTCAGCAGTTCGTCGGTCATCTGCTGAATTCCGGGCCGCATCGCCTCGATTCGGCGCGGAGTGAATGCCTGGGCGACGAGTTTGCGCAGCCGGGTGTGCTGCGGCGGGTCCGTCTGCACCATGTTGAGGCCGATGGCGTTCCCACCGTCGTCCTGCCAGGCGGCGGAGTGGCGGATGTCGTTGCTCAGCCGGGGGTCCGCCAGCGCGGCCCGGGCCTCCGCACGCCCGACGACCAGCCAGTACGCGCCGGACGCCGCGGTCCGTACGCGATGCACCGGCCCCTGGGCGCGCAGTCGCGCGTACACCGGATAAGGATCCGAGACAAAGGCCTCGCCGAGCGCCGAAAGATCTTCGGAAATGGACGTGGACATAGCGATTCGTATTCCCCCTGGCTCGAATGGCTGTGTACGCCCTGACCATACCCAGGAAACAAGTGATCGTCTACGGTCCCGGGAAATGCGATGAATTACTCCGCATCGCGGTGATGAAGATTCCTCATCCGCCGTTGTTTCCCCCGGGGACGGGCCGTCCGGCCCCCGGACAACGAAGAAGGGCCGTGTCAGATTCCTCTGACACGGCCCTCCGACTCACGCTTCCGCAAGTCGGGACGACAGGATTTGAACCTGCGACCCCTTGACCCCCAGTCAAGTGCGCTACCAAGCTGCGCCACGTCCCGTTGCCCGTCTGACCTGGGGTTTCCCCTGGCCGAACGCGCATGGAAACAATACCGCACTCGGGTCGGTGGTCGCGCACCCGTTTATCGGGGTCCGGACGGCGTCACTCCCCGGCCGGCAGCCCCAGCTGCGGATACGCCTCCAACAGCTGCGCCGGGGCCGCCTGCCGCCAGGAGTCGGCGAGGATGTCGCGCAGCTCCTCCTCGTCCTCGACGGCGGCCAGCCGGGCTCGTACCCAGGCGAACTGGGCCTCGTGGTCCGCGATCCAGAACTTCTCGGGCTCGGCGAGCACCAGTTCGTCGCGCTCCTCCTTGGGGCAGCGCACCGCGAGGGATGTCTCGTCCTCCGGCAGGGTGGCGAACATCTTCCCCGCGACCCGGAACGTGGGCATGCTCCAGGCGATCTTCTCCGTCGTGTCCGGCAGGGACAGGGCGACACGGCGTACGTCTTCGGCGTCGGGCATGCTTCGCACGGTAGCCGCTGCCACTGACAGTCACTCCACACCGACGGCGGCGACGTGTTTGTAGTACAGGCTGGTCGGCCGGAGCACGCCGTCGGGGCTCGCCGCGTAGTCGGGGATCACCCCGGCCCGGGTCCAGCCGGCGGCGCGGTAGAGGCGCTCGGCGGGGCTGTCGGTCTCGGTGTCCAGGTGGAGCAGGGTGATGCCGGCGGCGACGGCGGCCCGCTCGGCGGTGTCCAGGAGGCGGCGGCCGAGGCCGTTGCCGCGCAGGTCGCGGTGGACCATCAGCTTCACCAGTTCGGCGCGGTGGCGGCTGTTCGGCTTGTCGGGGAAGACGAGACTGACGGTCCCGACGACCCGGCCGCCGTCGTGGGCCGCCCAGACGGCGAGGTGTCCGGCGGCCACCCCGTCGGCCCGCTCCCGCCACCAGGCGACGGCGTCGGCCCGGGCGAGGGGCGCGAGGAAGCCGATCGAGGCGCCGCCGTCCACCGTGTCGACCAGCAGATCGGCCAGCTCCCCCGCACGGTCGAGCACCTGGGCGGCGTCGAGGCGGACGGCCGTCAAGGCAGCACCACCGCCAGCACGTACCGCGCCTCCGTGTCGCCCACGCACCGGAACCGGGTCGGCCCCCACACCCGCAGCCGCAGGCAGTCGCCGGCGTCGAGACGGTGGCCGACGTCCTCGGCGGTCACGTCGAGGGCACCCGCCAGGACCCAGATGTGCTGTTCGAGGCCGGGGACGGGCGGCCGGTCGTAGGCGATGTCGGCGCCCACGGCGAGCCGTCCCTCGACCAGTTCGCCGCGGAGTGCGGGGTGCGGCGGGGACACCGAGCGCCGGACGAACCCGGAGGCCCTGTCCTCCCAGACGGGCTGCTCGGCGGCGCGCAGCAGCGGCGCGGGCTCGCCCTCGACCTCGCTGAGCAGCCGGGACATGGTGCGCCCGTAGACCTGGCACAGGCGGTTGAGCAGTGCGGCGGTGGGGCTGATCTCCGCCCGCTCGGCCCGGGAGAGGGTGGAGCGGCTGATACCGCTGCGCTCGGCCAGCTCTCCGAGGGACCAGCCGTGTTCGGCGCGCAGCGCGGCGAGACGGGCGGCGAGACGGGCATCGACGGGGTCGGGAGCGGGAGCGGGCCCGGCGGACGTCACTTCCTGTTTCATATCCGGGACGCTATCCCGGATATGAAACAGCGGGGTTACGTGTGCCTCACGTCCGGGCCGCCTCGCCGAGAGCGTCAAGGACCGGCCGGATCAGCGGGTGCTCCTCCGCGCCCCGGCGTACGGCCGCGAAGACCCGGCGGGTGGGAGCCGCCCCGTCTATCGGGCGGACGACGACGCCGGTGAGGTCCATGCCGCGCAGCGCCGAGCGCGGGACGAGCGCCACGCCCGCGTCGGCGGAGGCGAGGGCGACAACCGCGCGGAAGTCGTCCGAGGAGTGTTCGAGCCGGGGCAGGAATCCGGCGTTCTCGCAGGCCAGGACCACCACGTCATGGCAGGGGTTGCCGGGGTAGGGGCCGATCCAGGCGTCCTTGGCCAGCTCCGCGAGCGGCACCTCGGGGGCGTCGGCGAGGCGGTGGCTGACCGGGACGACGGCGTCGAACGGCTCGGCGTACAGCGGGACGTGGGCGAGCCGGGGGTCGTCGGCGGCCGGAGCGCCGCGGTACTCGACGGCCACGGCGACGTCGACCTGCCGGTCGAGGACCATCGGCAGGCTGGCGTCGCCCTCGGCGTCCTGGACGCGGATCCTTATCCCCGGCGCGGTGCGGGCCAGCCGGGCCACCGCGGGCGCGACGACCAGCGCGATACCGGTCGCGAAGGCGGCGACGGTGACCGTGCCGGCCTCCCCGGAGCCGTACGCGGCCAGTTCCGCCTCCGCCCGCTCCAGCTGGGCGAGGACGACATGGGTGTGGGCGAGCAGGATCTCGCCGGCCGGGGTGAGCCGTACGCCCTTGGCGCTGCGTTCGACCAGGCGGTGGCCGGTCTCCTGCTCCAGGGCGGAGAGCTGCTGGGAGACGGCGGAGGGGGTGAGGTACAGCGCGGCGGCCGCCGCCGTCACGGTGCGGTGGTCGGCCACCGCACGGAGGATGTGGAGCCGCCGCGCTTCGATCATGGGATCGATTATCGCAATATGTCGGGGCCGTTCAGCCCACTCGGTCCTCGCGGTTCTCGTGGTTCTCGCGATTCCCGCAGACCGCTCAGCCCTCCAGCTCCGCGCGGGCCGCCACGAAGGCGTCCACCGCGCGGTTGACGTCCTCGGTGGAGTGGGCGGCGGACAGCTGGACGCGGATCCGGGCCTGGCCCTGCGGGACGACCGGGTAGGAGAAGCCGATCACGTACACCCCGCGCTCCAGCAGCAGCTCGGCCAGGCGGCCCGCCTTCGACGCGTCGCCGATCATCACAGGCGCGATGGCGTGGTCGCCGGGGAGGATCTCGAAGCCCTCCTCGGTCATCCGGCGCCGGAAGAGCGCGGTGTTCTCGGCGAGCTGGACCCGCAGGTCGTCCGCCGACTCCAGCAGGTCGAGGACCTTCAGCGAGGCGGCCGCGATCACCGGGGCCAGCGTGTTGGAGAAGAGGTACGGGCGGGAGCGCTGGCGCAGCAGGGCGACGATCTCGGCGCGGGCGGCGACATAACCGCCGGAGGCGCCGCCGAGCGCCTTGCCCAGGGTGCCGGTGATGATGTCGACGCGGTCCATCACACCGTGCAGCTCGGGGGTGCCGCGGCCGCCGGGGCCGACGAAGCCGACGGCGTGCGAGTCGTCGACCATGACCATCGCGTCGTAGCGGTCGGCGAGGTCGCAGATCTCGGCCAGCGGCGCCACATAGCCGTCCATGGAGAAGACGCCGTCGGTGACGATCAGTCGGCGCCGCGCGTCGGACGCGTCCTTCAGCTGGCGCTCCAGGTCCTCCAGGTCACGGTTGGCGTACCGGAAGCGGCGGGCCTTGGACAGCCGGATGCCGTCGATGATCGAGGCGTGGTTGAGGGCGTCGGAGATCACCGCGTCCTCGGGGCCGAGCAGGGTCTCGAAGACACCGCCGTTGGCGTCGAAGCAGGAGGAGTAGAGGATCGTGTCCTCCTGGCCGAGGAACGCGGACAGCCGCGCCTCCAGCTCCTTGTGCACCTCCTGCGTGCCGCAGATGAAGCGCACGGACGCCATGCCGTAGCCCCAGCGGTCCAGGGCCTGGTGGGCGGCCGCGATCACCTCGGGGTGGTCGGCGAGGCCCAGGTAGTTGTTGGCGCAGAAGTTGAGGACCTCACCGGGACGGCCGCCCGCGGTGACGGCGACGGTCGCGGACTGCGGGGTGCCGATGACGCGCTCGGGCTTGTGCAGTCCGGCGGCGCGGATCTCGTCGAGGGTGGCGCGCAGGTCGTCGCGCACGGAGTCGAACATGGGAGAAGCTCCTAAAGTGCCTTCGCCGAAAGGGAGTTACGCGAGGTGAAGCGGTGTCACGCGGTCCAGTCGAGGATGACCTTGCCGCCGCGGCCGCTCGCCGCGTCGGCGAACGCCGCCTCGAAGTCGCGGTAGCCGTACCGGCCGGTGATCACGGGGGCGAGGTCCAGGCCGCCCTCCAGGAGGACCGACATCGCGTACCAGGTCTCGAACATCTCGCGGCCGTAGATGCCCTTGATGGTGATCATCGAGGTGACGATCCGGGCCCAGTCGACCGGGAACTCCTCGGCGGGCAGGCCGAGCATGGCGATCCGGCCGCCGTGCGTCATGTTGGCGATCATGTCCCGCATGGCCTCGGGCCGGCCGGACATCTCCAGGCCGATGTCGAAGCCCTCGCGCAGGCCCAGCTCCCGCTGCCCGTCGGCGATGGACGAGGCGGCGACGTTCAGCGCGAGGCTCGCACCGATCTTGCGGGCCAGCTCCAGCCGCTCCTCGCTCACGTCGGTGATCATCACGTGGCGGGCGCCCGCGTGCCGGGCGACGGCGGCGGCCATGAGGCCGATCGGCCCGGCGCCGGTGATCAGGACGTCCTCGCCGACCAGCGGGAAGGACAGGGCGGTGTGCACGGCGTTGCCGAACGGGTCGAAGATCGCCGCGATGTCGAGGTCGACCGGCACCCGGTGCACCCACACGTTGGACGCGGGCAGCGCGACGTACTCGGCGAACGCCCCGTCCCGCCCGACCCCGAGCCCGACCGTGGCCCGGCAGAGGTGGCGGCGCCCGGCGAGACAGTTGCGGCACTTGCCGCAGACGAGATGCCCCTCGCCGCTCACCCGGTCGCCGACCTGCACGTCGGCGACGTCCCGCCCGGTCCCGACGACCTCACCGACGAACTCGTGCCCGACCACCAGTGGCGTGCGGATCGCCTGCTGCGCCCAGCCGTCCCAGGCCCGGATGTGCAGGTCGGTGCCGCAGATGCCGGTCCGCAGGACCTTGATCAGTACGTCCCCGGGCCCGACGGCGGGCTCCGGAACGTCCGTGAGCCACAGCCCGGGCTCCGCCTTCTCCTTGACCAGCGCCTTCAAGCTGCGGCTCCTGTGGTGAGGTCCCGGGCGCGGGCAGGCCGAAGCGCCCCGCGTCCGGGGAGGGGTGTGGATTCGGACAGCAATCTGCCGCATTCCGCCCACCCGGTCCATCGAGCTTTTCTTAAGCGCCGCGTCAGCTTTCCTTAAGCACCCGCCCCTACGCCTCGAGCATCCGCTCCCCACCACCTCGCACACCTGTCCCCTACGGCAGCGTCCGCCCCTCCAGCAGGACGACGAGGTCGGCGGCCGTCGCCTTGATGGTCTCCAGCCCGGCCTTCCCCCAGGGCCGAGGCGCGAGGTCGGCGACGCACACCGTGCCGAGCGCCATGCCGGTCGAGTCGATCAGCGGGGCACCGAGGTAGGAGCGGATGCCGTACTCGTCGACCAGCGGATTGCAGGCGAACCGCGGGTAGTCGCCGACGTCCTCCAGGGCCAGCGCCCTGCGCCGGACGACGACGTGCGGGCAGTAGCCGTACTCCCGGGTCAGCCGGCGGCCCACCGCGGGCTTGCCGCCGCGGGCGGCACGGCCCCCTGGCGGGGTGTGCAGTCCGGCGAAGAACTGCCGCTCCTCCTCCAGGAAGTTGACCATGGCGTACGGCGTGCCGGCCAGCTCGGCGAGCCGGTCCGCGAAGGCGTCCAGGGCGGGCTCCGGCTGTTCCCCGAGGCCGAGTCGGCGCAGCCTGAGGGTGCGGGCGGGAGCCTCCCGGTCGTCCGGGGTGAGCAGCAGACGACCGCCCGTGCGCGGCGGGTCGTAGCTCATGGCCGGTCTCCGTCGCTGTGGACGTGTGGCATGTGCGGCTCCGGTGGGTCGGGGACAGGGGTCACATGTGGGCGCCGCGGCTCGGCTGGGGCGCCGCGGGCGCGTGGGCGATGAGGTGGCGGACGAGGGTGAGCAGGGTCTGGACGCCCGAGGCGGAGATCCGGGCGTCGCAGCGCACGACGGGGATGTCCGGGTCCAGGTCGAGGGCGGCCCGCACCTCGTCCGGGGCGTAGCGGTGGGCGCCGTCGAACTCGTTGATGGCCACGATGAAGCCGAGGCCGCGTTCCTCGAAGAAGTCGACGGCCGCGAAGCATTCCTCCAGACGGCGGGTGTCGGCGAGGATGACCGCGCCGAGGGCGCCCTCGGACAGTTCGTCCCACATGAACCAGAACCGCTCCTGTCCCGGCGTGCCGAACAGGTACAGGACGTGCCGCGGGTCCAGGCTGATCCGGCCGAAGTCCATGGCGACGGTCGTCTCGACCTTGTTCTCGATGCCGTCGAGGTTGTCGGTCGCGGCGCCGACCGTGGTGAGCAGCTCCTCGGTACTGAGCGGCGCGATCTCGCTCACGGCGCCGACGAACGTCGTCTTGCCGACTCCGAAACCTCCCGCGACCAGGATCTTCAGCGCGGTGGGGAAGGGGTCGGGGCCGGCGTCGTACGCGTCGTGGCCGTCGCTCTCAGAGCTGTCGTCGTAGTCCATCGAGCACTGCCTCCAGTAGGGCCCGGTCGGTGGGGTTGTGGTGGAACTCGGGGGGCTTGGTGGTCAGCGCCCCGCAGTCCACGAGGTCCGACAGCAGCACCTTGGTGACCACCGCCGGCAGCTTCAGATGGGCGGCGACCTCGGCGACCGGGACGGGAGCGCGGCACAGGTCGAGGGCCTGCGCGTGCTCGGGGCCGAGGTAGCCGAAGGGGGTCACTCCGGTGGCCATCACCTGGGACATCAGGTCCAGGGCGACGCTCGGCTCGGTCCGGCCGTTGCTGACCGTGAACGGGCGCACCAGTCGTCCGGCCGCGTCGTCGAGCCAGGGCCCGTCACCGGCTGCCGCCACGCTCAAGGTCCCGTCACCGAGGGTTCGACGGCGTGCTGCCGGGGCGCGGTCATCAGATACGGCCGCACGCTCTTGACGAGCATGGACATCTCGTAGCCGAGCACGGCGGCGTCGGCCTCGCGGCCGGCCAGCACGGCGAGACACGTCCCGGAGCCGGCGGTGGTGACGAACAGCAGCGTCGAGTCCAGCTCGACGACGACCTGCCGGACGTCCCCGCCGTCCCCGAAGCGGACGCCGGCGCTGCGGCCGAGGGAGTAGAGGCCGGAGGCCAGGGCGGCCATGTGGTCGGCGCTGTCGGGGTCGAGGCCGTGGACCGACTTCACGAGTCCGTCGCACGAGAGCAGCACGGCGCTCGTGGTGTGCGGTACGCGCTGCACGAGACCGCTCATCAGCCAGTCGAGATCGGATACCTGGCCGGTCGGCGCATCGCTCGCCATGGTGGATCGACTCCTTGGGGTACGAAGGTCCGCGGAAGCGCTGGGGGTGGGGGTGGGGGTGATCGCGCTGGTCATCCGGAGGATGCGCTCCCGTCGTGCCGGGGGGTGGGGTGGTCGGTGCCGGCACCGTTTCCCGGTGCGGCCAGCCCGTCGCGCACGCCGTGGGCCCGGGGGGACACGGGCGCGTGCGGGGGCGTCGCCTCGGATATGGGGGACGTGGGGGTGGTCGGTACGTCCCTGGAGTACGGCGGGGTGAGGGGGGACGGGGCCGAGGCGGCGTCCCGGACGGGCCACCGGGAAGCGGGGAGGTCGTCCGGCACCGGGTGTCCGGTCGGGCCCGTGGGCCTCGCGGTGGAGGGCGGTGCGGGCGCGGTCGGCGGGTTCGAGGCCGTCCGCAGGGCCGCTTCCAGGGCCCCGGACACCGGGTACGAACTTCGCTCCAGGGTCTCCCAGGCCGGGAACGGCGCCGACTCCATGACCTCCGCCTCCAGGCTCTGCTGGGCCTCGGCGAGACCGATGCCCCGCTGGAAGGCGGCCATCAGCCCCGGGTCGTGGCCGACGGGCTGCTCGGTGTCCTGGCGCGGCGCCGGTCCGCCGCGCAGCTGGGGCGCGATGTGCTCCTGGGCGCGGCGGCGGGGCAGCTGCGGCTTGCCCATGGTGCCGCGCACGGCGCTGCTGCGCGGGACGGGCACGATGCCCGCGTTGCCCTCGACGAGGGCCCGCTCACCGGGCCGGATACCGGGCACGGCCTCGGCGGGATTGGCCCGCTCCTCGTGCGCGCCCCGCACGGGCAGCGGGGCCGCGCCGCGGTCGTTCGACGACGCCTGGTCGTGCCGCGGCGGCCGGGACGCGGTGCCGGACGGCTCCGGGGAACCGTTGCCCCGCGGCCGCTCGGATCCGGACCGGGCGTCCCGGCCCGGGGCTCCGGCGCCGTCTCCCGGGGTGACGCCGCCTCGGCCGAGGTCGGCGGCGTCGGCCCGCGGCGCGGGCCCGCTCCCGCCGTGGACGGCCGGTCCGCCGGTACGCGGAGCGCCGTTCCGGCCGGACGGGGTCGCCGCGGTCCCGGCGGTACCCGGTACGGGTGGCACGGGCCGCCCCCTGCGGGGCAGCCGGGCGGTGGTGGAGTCGGACGCCACCGGCTGAGCGCCGGAAGGCTCGGAACGGTGGGGCGGCTGGTGCCCGGAAGGAGCGGGGTGCCGCTCGGTCGGGCGTGGCGCCCCCGGAGCGATGCCCGGCCGTGCCCCGGGGCCGCCGGTCCCGTTCGCGCTCTCCCCGCGCGGGGGCGCGACGGCGTGCCGCGCACCGCTGCCGCCGTCGCCATTGCCATTGCCATTGCCATTGCCGGACGACGCCGGATCCACTCCCGGTACACCGTGGGCCGGAGTCTCGGCCGACGCCGCGGGCGGCGGACCGCTGCCGGCGTTCCGCTGCCCCTGCGGGACGAGCCCCGGCGCGGAGCCCAGGAGAACCTGCGGTACGACGAGCACGGCCTGGACCCCGCCGTAGATGTTGTTCTGCAACCGGACCCGGATGCCGTGGCGGCGGGCCAGCTGGGAGACGACGAACAGGCCGATGCGGCCGTCGGCCAGCAGGCGGCCGACGTTGACCTGGTCGGGGTCGGCGAGCAGGGCGTTCATCCGGCTCTGCTCGTCGACGGGCATACCGAGCCCGCGGTCCTCGACCTCGACGGCGAGCCCCGAGGTGACGAGGTTGGCGCGCAGCAGCACCTGGGTGTGCGGGGCGGAGAACACCGTGGCGTTCTCGACGAGTTCGGCGAGCAGGTGGATGACGTCGGCGACGGCGTGTCCGCGCAGTTCGCCGTCGATCGGCGGGACCAGCCGGACCCGCGAGTACTGCTCGACCTCGGCGATGGCGGAGCGCAGCACCTCGGTCATGGAGACGGGGTTGCTCCACTGGCGCCGGGACACCGCCCCGCCGAGCACGGCGAGGTTCTCGGCGTGGCGGCGGATGCGGGTGGCGAGGTGGTCGACGTGGAACAGGCCCTTGAGCAGGGCCGGGTCCTCGATCTCGTTCTCCAGCTCGTCGAGGATGGAGATCTCGCGGTGCACGAGCGACTGAAGCCGTCGCGCGAGGTTGACGAAGACCTCGAGTTTCTGTTCGCTGCCTGCCTGGCTGGACAGCTGGGAGGCCTGCACGACGGCGCCGACGGCCCCGTCGTGCGCGCGGGCGAGGTCGGCGGCGAGCAGCTCGAACTCGTCGGCGTCGCCGGGCGGCCCGCCGCGCGTCTTGCGCTGGGGCGGGGCCTCGCCGCGGCGCAGCGCCTCGATGAGCGCGCGCAGGTCGGCCTCGCCGCGCGCGCTGTGCCGGCGCAGGGCCGCGATGCGGTCGCTGACGGAGCGGGCTGCGCGGTCGGCGGCCACGGCGGCGACCACGATGCCCACGCCGGTCACCGCGACCGCGCAGGTCAGGACCGCCCACAGGGTGGCGCTCGGTCGGGCGCCGGTGGAGCGCACGGCGAACAGCACGGCCGCGGAGGCGCTCAGGGCGACCGCGGTGGGCGGGAGCACGGCGAGCCGCAGCAGCTGGGGCCGTATGTGTGTCTCGGCCGTCGCGGGTGCGGTGCGGACTGCCGGCCGTCCGTGCCGCCCGCCCTCACGGCGGTCTGCGCGTGCGGCCGGTGCGCGGAGGTGAGACATCGGTGTCCTCGTACTGGGTCCGTCGGGCCTGGTGGCTCGCGCAGGATGCGCGGCCCGGGCATGCGCCATCGCGGTGTCGGTCGCGGGGGCCGAAGAATTCGGCCCCACGTCGCCCGACGGACACTCACAGTAGTCGCCAAGGCATCATGTGCGGTGGGCAGTTGACAAAGTCCCCCGCAGAGGGTCCCGCTCTGGTATGAGCCTTCGCACGGCAGAGCGATAGTGCGGCGATCTCCCGCATCAAGCTCGAAAAGAATCCGATCAGACCTGGTCAGAGATGCTCTCATGCAGACGGCGAGGGCCGGGGAGTCCTCGACTCCCCGGCCCTCGCCGTCATGTACCGCCGGACCCCGGTCAGCCCGCCGGAACCACCTCCGAGGCATCGCCGTCCTCGGGCGCGCCCTTCTCGATATCACGCTCTGTATCTGCTTTGGCCTTCGCTGCCGCCTCGGTCGGCGGCGGCCAGCCACCCGCCGGGGCATGGGCCACACCCCGCCACCACGGCTGCGCCGGGACGGCGTCCCCGCCGGGCTCGAAGGGCTCGCCCGGTCGCGGCAGGGCGACGGGCGCCCCCACGGCCCGCGCGTGGGCCAGCGTGCCCTCGCCCGGCTCCGCCCACGCGTGCGTGGCGAGGTTGAAGGTGGCCCAGTGGATCGGCAGCAGGACCCCGGCCGGCTCGCCGCCCTGAAGGTCGAGATGGGCGCGCACGCCCTCCTCGGGTGTCATGTGGATGTCGGGCCAGAAGTCCGAGTACGCGCCGATCTGGATCATCGTGGCGTCGAACGGGCCGTGGTCGGCGCCGATGTCCGTGAAGCCGTCGAAGTAGCCGGTGTCGCCACTGTGGTAGATCCGGTGCCGCTCGCCCTCGACGACCCAGGAGGCCCAGAGGGTGTGCTGGGTGTTGCGCAGGCCGCGGCCGCAGAAGTGGCGGGCCGGGGTCGCGGTGAGGGTGAGTCCGCCGACCTTGGTCACCTCGTGCCAGTCCAGCTCCCGCAGCCGGTCGGCGGACACACCCCAGTGCTCCAGGTGGGCGCCCACGCCGAGCGGCACGGCGAACAGGGTGTCGGTGCCCGCCAGCGCCTTGATCGTGGGCATGTCCAGGTGGTCGTAGTGGTCGTGGGAGATGACGACGACGTCGACCGGGCCGAGCGCGGCGAGCGGCAGCGGGACCGGGTGCAGCCGCTTGGGGCCCGCGAAGGCGAACGGAGAGCAGCGGTCGCCCCAGACCGGGTCGAAGAGCACGCGCTGCCCGTCGATCTCCGCGAGCACGCTGGAGTGCCCCATCCAGGTCAGCCTCAGCCCCGTGGCGGGCGGCCGGGCCAGGTCGGCGAGGGTGGTGGCGTGCACCGGCACCGTGCCCGCGGGGGAACGGCGCGGCCGTTCGTCCCGGTCGAAGAAGACCTTGGCGAATTCGAGCGCCGAACCCGAGGGGCGGGTGCGGGCGAGGCCGCCGGGGTTCTGGAAGACGCCGTCCTTGAAGTGGGGCGATCTGCGGATGCGCGCCATGCGCTCACCGCTCGGGTCCGCGCCGAAGGCCTCGGGCTGCAACGCGCGGAGCCCGGAGCTCATGGAACGGAAACCGGACACGGTACCTCCAGGTGGAGTCGCTGAGGCATTCCATTATGGTCGCCCCCTCCGACAACACGACGGTGCCCCGGTCACGGCCGCCGTCCGCTCCGCGTTGACAGGCCCCCGCCCGGCTCCCGATACTGACTCGCTGTTCAGTAAAATGTCCCCGGTCGAGGAGTCCCCATGGCCACCCCGGTCCGCCAGACCGCCGCCCCGTTCGTCTCCCTCACCTGGACCGACGACGTCACCGGCCGCCAGGGCTTCCTGGTCGTCGACCGGCTGGTGCGCGGGGTGTGCAGCGGCGGTCTGCGGATGCGCGAGGGCTGCACCCTCGACGAGGTCACCGGGCTCGCCCACGGCATGAGCCTCAAGGAGGCGCTGCACTACGACCCGCGGGCCCGCTACGTCCCCCTGGGCGGGGCCAAGGGCGGCATCGACTGCGACCCCCGGGACCCGGAGGCGTACGGGCTGCTGGTGCGCTACCTGCGCGCGGTGCGGCCGTACGTGGAGAGCTGCTGGACCACCGGCGAGGACCTGGGGCTGACCCAGGACCTGGTGGACCGGGCGGCCGCCGAGGCGGGGCTCGTGTCCTCCGTGCAGGCCGTCTACCCGCTGCTCGACGACGAGACGGCGGCCCGCGCGCGGCTGGCGGACGCCTTCGCCGTCGAGGTGGACGGCATCGGGCTGGACGAGCTGGTCGGCGGCTGCGGGGTCGCCGAGTCGGTGCTGACCGCCCTGGACCGGGCCGGGGTGCCGTACGCCGGGACGCGGGTCGCGCTCCAGGGCCTGGGGACCATGGGCGGGGCCACCGCACGCTTCCTCGCGCGCGCGGGCCTGACGGTGGTGGCGGTCGCCGATGTCAAGGGCACGATCGTCAACCCGGCCGGCCTCGACGTGGAGGCGCTGCTCGCCGCGCGGGACGGCCACGGCGCCGTGGACCGCGCCGTGCTGCGCCCCGGGGACCGTGAGCTGCCGGGCGACGCCTGGCTGTCGGTGGCGGCGGAGGTGCTGGTGCCCGCGGCCGTGTCGTACACCATCGGCGTCGAGGAGCAGGGGCGGATCGGGGCCCGGTGGATCGCCGAGGCGGCCAACATGCCCGTCCTGCCGGAGGCCGAGGCGCTGCTGCACGCGCGCGGGGTGAGCGTGCTGCCGGACGTCGTCGTGAACTCCGGGACGAACGCCTGGTGGTGGTGGACGCTGTTCGGCGACATCGGCGCGGACGCCGACGAGGCCTTCGCGTACACGCGCCGCGCGATGCGGGCCCTGGTGGAGCTGGTGCTGACGCGCGCGGAGGCGGACGGCAGCACGCCCCGGGCCGCCGCGCACGCCGTCGCCGAGCAGCGGCTGGCGGTGGTCGCGGAGCGGTTCGGCCGCCACCGGTAGGGCATCGGCGCAGGTCGTGGCCCCTGTGTAGGGTGACGGCGTGGCGAGGGTGCGGTTGAGCGTGGCCGAGCGGCGTGAGGAGCTGCTGCGGGCCGCCATCGAGCAGATCGAGGCGCGGGGCGTGGCGGCGGTCAGGATCGCCGACGTGGCCGCGTCCCTCGGGGTGAGCAACGCGCTGGTGCTGTACCACTTCTCGACCAAGGAGAAGCTGGTCGCCGCCGCCTTCGCGCACGCCGCCGAGGACGACCTGGCCCGGCTGCGCGGCCTGCTCGGCCGCCGGACGACCGCGCTGCGCCGACTGCGGTCGGCGGTCCGCTGGTACGCGCCCACGGGGCAGGCCAAGGGGTGGCGGCTGTGGATCGAGGGCTGGGCGGTGGCACTGCGCGAGCCCGCGCTGCGGGAGGTCGCCCGGGACCTCGACCGGGAGTGGAAGGCCGCGCTCGCCGAGGTGATCGCGGAGGGCGTCGCCGCGGGCGAGTTCCGCTGCCCGGACCCGGCGGGTACGGCCCTGCGGCTGACCGCTCTTCTCGACGGCCTCGCCGTGCAGCTGACGTCCTACGGGGGCGCGGTGTCCCGGGCCCGCGCCCAGGCGTGGGTCGACGAGGCCGTGGCCCGGGAACTCGGGCTGGCCCCCGGGACGTTGAGCGCCAAGGAGCGCCGGGAGCCGCCGGCGGGCTCCTAGGCCGACCGGCGGTCCCCCTCGACGACCGGTTCCGGCCCGCGGCCGACGCGCGTCCCCGCGCCGCCCGGTCCGTCGCTCAAATCACTTCTCGAACCACTTCGTGAATGGCCGTCAGACCACTTCGTAGACGGCCGTCACCGTCACCGTCGCGCGGATCTCGCCGGGTGCGACCGGCACCGTGCCGGAGCCGGCGGCAGCGTCCGAGGCCTGGGCCATGGGGCGCGGGTAGCCGACGGAGTCCTCGCTGAGCGAGACCAGCCGGCCCAGCTCGTGGCCGCTGAGCCGGGCGAACTGCTCGGCCTTGGCACGGGCGTCGTCGTGCGCGGCCTCCCGGGCGCGGGCCTGGAGCGGCACCGGGTCGGAGACCTCGAAGGCAACGGAGTTGATCCGGCCCGCGGCACCGGTGGCGTCGGTGATCGCCTGGAGCACCGCCCCGGTCCGTTCCACCTCACGGACCTTCACGGAGAAGAACTGCGCGGCCTGGTACCCCTTCAGCCGGGAGCTGCCGCTCGCGTTGTCGTAGACGGGGTGGAGGGAGATGTTGTCCGTGCGGACGTCCCGTTCGGCGACGCCCTTGGCGCGGACGGCGGCCAGCAGCGCGCGGGCCGCCTTGCTCTGCTTGTCGAGCGCCGCCTGCGAGGAGGGGCCCGATGCCTCCACGGCCGCGGCGACGACCGCGAGATCGGGCTGGGCGGTGGCGCTGCCCTCACCGGTCACGGTGAGGGTGGCGGGGGTGGGGGCGACCCGCGCGGCGGCGGGGTGGCCGGGCAGCGCGGCCGCGGTGGGCGCGGCGACGGCCGGCAGTCCGAGGGCGAGGAGGGAGACGAGGGCCGCGGCGACGGGCGTACGGGTGAGGCGCATGCGGAACCGGTCCTTCGGAGGGGCGGACGGGAGGGTGTGCGGTCATCCCAGCACCCGGATCCGCGCGCGCCCGCGCGCCACTCCCGTCCGATCACCTCACTGGTGGAGCGGCCGACTCACCGTCACCGGTGAGGCGGCCGACCGCGCGACACCTGCGGCCGGCCGCCCGTTCGCTCACGCCACCGAGGCGATCCGCATCCGGATCTCCTCCGGGGCCAGCCTGCCCTTGGCGGTCACATGGTCGCCCGAGGACTCCCCGCGCAGCCGGCGTCCGATCCACGGCACCAGATACTCGCGTGCCCAGTGGACGTCGTCCCGCCGGACCTCGAGGGTGCCGCGCGGCGGGAGCTGCGGCCAGGCCTGCTCCGGGTCGGCGGGCACTTCGAGCCCCAGGACCTGCCCGGCCCGGAGCGCCACGCGCGTGTGCCCCTCCGGGGAGAGGTGGAGACGGTCGCCGTCCCAGGCCCGGCGGTCCTGCACGGACCGCAGGGACCACAGGTCGAGCACCGGACAGCCGTAGCGGTCGGCGACGGCACGGACGTGCCCGTTGTACGTGGCGATCTTGCCGCGCAGATGCTTGAGCACGGGAACGCCACGGGTGTCGAAGCCGGTGGTCACCATGACCGTGCCGGACACGGCGGTCAGCGCGGCGATCGCGCTTTCGAAGCGTTCGGCGACCTCGTCCGGGTCGGTGCCGGGGCGGATGATGTCGTTGCCGCCCGCACAGAAGGAGACGAGGTCGGGCGCCAGTTCGACCGCCTGCGGAAGCTGGTCCTCCATGATCTGGTCGAGCAGCTTGCCGCGCACGGCCAGGTTCGCGTATCGGAAGTCGCCCTCGGGCCGGCGGTCCGCGAGAAGTACCGCGAACCGGTCGGCCCAGCCGACGAACGCCCCGTCGGGGCCAGGGTCGCCGACGCCCTCGGTGAAGCTGTCCCCCACCGCCACGTACGACCCGATCACTGATCTGTTGTCATTCTTCGAATCGTCTGCCACGGCAGATCATGATTCCCCTTCCAATGTGACCTACGCGACCGTAGGAAGGGGTTGACGGGCGGTGAGATAAGCCACTCTTAAAGAATTTGCCAATCAGGGAATAAGCGACCACACCCGGAAGCTGCTGAACCGGAAGTGGCTCCAGGTGGTGCGGAACGCGAAGTGCCCGCCGGTGTACGGCTCCTGGTCGGTGTGGTCGAAGACGAGCCGCCCGTTGTTCCACCACCGCACCGTGGAGCCGTCGGAGACGATCCGGACCCGGTTCGGCTCATTGGCGATCAGCAGCGGCTCCGTGTAGTCGTGGATCAGCGGACGCACCCCCGCCAGGCCGACGTAACGGCGCATCCGGGTCGTGGTGTTGGTGTTGGCGCCGTAGCCGACGTAGTACGCCTTCAGGTGGTCGTACTCGGCGAGCGCGCCGCCGCGCGGGGTGACGAAGAGGTCGTCCGGGGAGCGGACGTCCACGGCGTTCCAGAAGTTGTTGAGGTCGGAGACCCGGTCGTTGACCCCGCCCGCGGAGACGGGGGTGGCGGTGTACTCGATGGCGTACGGCCCCTCGAGTCGCCTCCGGAACCAGATCGTCGCCCCGGCGGGCACGTCGACCTCCAGCATCCCGCGCGAGGCGGTGACGGTCCCGCCCCGCTCCAGCTCCACGGCCCACTGCCCGAGCCCGCGGCGGAAGTCGTCGCGGGCGATCGGCCGGCGGTGGCGGGGCATCGCGCTCGCGGCACCGGCGGGGGCGAGGGCGGCCAGGGCGCCGCCGGCGGCGAGGGCTCCGAATGCTCTGCGCGTGGTCGTCACGTCGGTCTGCTCCTTCGGGGAGAGTGATCGAGGTCGGGGGCGCAGGGAGAAGTCAGGCAGAAGGCTGACAGAGGCTGATCGAAGCCGGTAGAAAGCGCTTGCCCTCCGACGGGGGTCACTCTGCCCCCATCCCGCCCAGTCTGTCGATGGGGCGAAAAGGGATGCCGTGCGGACACACCGAAGGCCGGACCCGGGGATCGGGGTCCGGCCTTCGGTGGCGTGTCAGGCAGGGGTGGAGCGGGAGGGTCAGCCGACCGAGACGCCGTGCGAGCGGAGGTAGGCGACCGGGTCCACGTCCGAGCCGTAGTTCGGCGTGGTGCGGATCTCGAAGTGCAGGTGCGGGCCGGTCACGTTGCCGGTGGCACCGGAGAGGCCGACCTGCTGGCCCGCCGACACGGTCTGGCCGGCCGAGACGGAGAGCGAGGACAGGTGGGCGTACTGCGCGTAGTAGCCGTCGTTGAGCTTGATGACGACCTGGTTGCCGTACGCGCCGCCCCAGCCCGCGGAGACGACGGTGCCCGCCGCCACGGCCTTGAGGGAGGTGCCGGTCGGGACGACGAAGTCGACGCCGGTGTGGTAACCGCTGGACCACATGCTGCCCGACATGCGGTACGGCGTACCGACGGTGGCACCGGCTACGGGCAGGCTGAAACCGGCGGAGGCGCCGGCCGAGGTGCCGGTGGAGTTGCCGGCGGCCTGGGTGGTCGCCTTCGAGTCCGAGGACCCGGCGGACGAGGAGGACTTCGACGACCGCGAAGACTCCGACGACTGCGAGGACTTGGACGACGACGTCGACGACTTGGACGACTTCGAGGACGAGGAGGAGGAACCGGCCGAACCGGTCGAACCGGACGACGAGGAGCCGGTCGTGGCCTTCTTGCCGATCGACAGCTTCAGGCCCGGGTGGATCAGCGACGGGTTCTCGCCGACGGCCTCACGGTTGTCCTGGTACAGCCGCTGCCAGCCGCCGCTGACGTTCTGCTCGTCGGCGATCCTCGAGAGGTAGTCGCCGGACCGGACGGTGTACGTCGCGGCGCCCTTGGCGGCCGACTTCTGCGCGACCGGAACCGATTCCGCGGCCTTTTCCGAAACCGACGCGGAAACCGAGGCGGAAACCGATGCCGGGACGGAAGTCGACACCGTGGTCGCGGTGGACGCCGAAACAGACTGAGTGGTGGCCGCATGGGCGCCGGTGGCCCCCATGAGGGGGAGGGCGAGCGCGGCTCCGCCGGTTCCTGCGACGGCGATGGACCGGGTGAAGCGCTGGGACTTCGGGCGGCGGTGCTTACCCTTCGCGGGCATGGCGAATTCCTCTCCGGCGCCTGCGAGGTGAGCTGTCGGGTGCGGACTGGAGATGTCCGGCCGCGCCGAGGCGCGGCTTTACCCCAAAGCCTGTTCCGGGACCGGAACAGGCGGTTCTACCTGTGGGTCCCCCGCTCCTGCCGTGGACGGGTGAGTGTGCGGACCCCGGACGGCGGCAGGATTAGGCGTCCGTCCGGATTGGTCTGGAACGTAAGCGACCACGACGCACAGGGACAAGCAGAGGTTGTGCCGATAACCCATTTCTCTTGATCCGCTGTGAATTTTCCCGGTGACGCTCCGTGTTTCGAAAGCGTTATTTTCCGCCCAACCCCCTGGAAAAGCATGTGAATTACGTGGACATGACGGGCGACGCACGGTCACGAGTATGACGCTGCTCACTGGCAGCTCTCCAGGATCCTTTATTCCAGAGCGAGTTGGAATGAAGGATCCAATTCGGACAGAACTCTCAGATGCGACGGAGGCGGATAACCGCCGCATCAAGGTCACCGCGCAGTCCGGTCCGCAGCCCGTGGTGCAGCAGCACCGCACCCCGGTGCACTTCGCCCGTTTCGCGGCATTCGTACGATGCTGTCGGGTCCAGGCCGCGCAGCCGCAGCGCCGGAACGGGCTCGCCGAACCGCTGTGCCTGGAGCCAGGCGAGGACGACGGTCTCCGCGCCGCGCACGTACTGCACGGCACTCGGTCCGCCCGCCGGGGGCCGCAGCCGGTAGAGGTCGCCGTGCTGCACGAGCGGCCGGATCTCCTTGTAGAGATCCACCCAGCGCCGGGCTTCGGCCAGCTCCTCCGTGCTCCACTCGGAGAGGTCCCCGCCGACGCCGAGCACCCCGGCCATGGCACTGACGAACCGGAAGCGCAGCGAGCTGACCCGGTCGTTGAGCTGGGTGTTGGGGCTGTCGGTGACCCAGGCGGCCATCACCCGGGCGGGGTGGATCTGACTGAAGCCGTGCTGGATGTCGAGCCGGTCGAGCGGATCGGTGTTGTCGGAGGTCCACACCTGGTCGGTGCGGCTCAGGATCCCGAGGTCGATGCGGCCGCCGCCGCCCGAGCAGGATTCGAAGGCGACACCGGGGTGGGCGGCCCGCAGCCGGTCCAGGAGGGCGTACAGGGCCCGGACGTGGTCGACCCACAGGCGCTGCGGGTAGGGGTCGTCCGGCCAGCCCGCGTCGGTGAAGCAGCGGTTGAAGTCCCACTTGACGTAGTCGATGGGGGCGCTGGAGAGGAGCCCGTCGAGCTGCTCCCAGAGGTACTCCTGGACGTCCTCGCGCGCGAGGTTCAACATGAGCTGATTGCGGAATTCCGTCCGCTTTCGTCCCGGCTGGAACTGCACCCAGTCGGGGTGGGCCCGGTACAGGTCGCTGTCCGGGTTGACCATCTCGGGCTCGACCCAGATGCCGAACTGCATGCCGAGGGCGTGCACCTGGTCGGCGAGCGGCTTCAGGCCGTGCGGGAAGCGGTCGGGGTTGGGGTGCCAGTCGCCGAGTCCGGCACGGTCGCTGGTGCGGGCCCCGAACCAGCCGTCGTCCACGACGAACAGCTCGACGCCGATCTCCGCGGCGCGCCGGGCCAAGGTGGCCTGCTGCTCCTCGGAGATGTCGAAGAACGTGGCCTCCCAGGAGTTGAACAGCACCGGCCGGTCCTGCTCGGCGTCCGGGATCACCTGCTCGCGCTGGTAGGCGTGCCAGGTGCGGCTGGCGCCGCCGAAGCCGCCGTCGCTCCACAGACCGGCGAAGAGGGGCGTGGTGAAGGACTCCCCCGTCGCGAGCATCAGCAGGCCGGAGTCGTCGTAGCCGGCGCCGCCGGTGATCTGCACGCGCGCGTCCGGGAGTTGGGCGACGGCGATGCGCCAGGAGCCGGACCAGCCGAGAGCACAGCCGTAGACCTCGCCGCGCTCCTCGGTGGCGTCGGTGTCGAGGGCGACCCAGGGCAGGTGCTGGTGCCCGGTGTGGCCGCGGCGGCTGCCAATGACCTTCTCACCGTAGGTGAGGGGGGCCTGGACCAGCCGGGACTCTGCGGCCCAGCGGCCGTGCAGCTGGGACAGGCGCCAGCCGTCACGCTCGGGCAGGGTCCAGGAGGCGGAGTCGGCGCGCAGCAGCTCCAGGGGCTCGTCGCCGTCGTTGCGCAGGGTCGCCCGGCGCTCCACGACGTCGCCGCGCATCCGGTAGTGCAGGGTGACCGTCAGACCGGCGTCCCGGAAGCGCAGCCGCAGCTCGTCGCCCTCGGTCTCGTACGTCTCGAAGGTCCACTCGGTGCCGCGCCGCCCGGCGGTGCGCACGGACAGGGCGGGCCTGACGAAGCGGGGGCCGCCCTCGGCCGGGTACTCCTCGTGACCGTCGAGGTGGGACTCGAACGACGCGCGGCCCTGGAGCGGGACCGCGGCGAGGGCCTCGGCGTCGGCGAGGGCGATCCGCGGCCCCCAGTGCAGGTGGATCAGCTCGTCGGCCTCGGTGAGATGGAGGGCGTAACTGCTCGTGGGCCCCGAAAGGAGCCAGGTACGGCCACCCGCGGCGATCTCGGGCATCACGGTCTCGGGCATCAAACCCCCACTGATTCGAACAGGTGCGATCAAGCATCAACATAATCGAGTGCGGAAGCGTATCCGGGCAACGCCTGTGGACAACTCTTCACCTGCGAAGACGGCGGATGCGCCGCCCTGTGGACAACCCGTTGCCCGGGGAATCCATGTCGTATGGTCGACGAGGTGTCCCCCGGCCCACACGAGCCGCGCCGGCGGAACCCGACTGGGAGGGAGCCCCCGTGACGCAGCAGATCCCGTCGACCGAGCCCGAACTGGCCGGTGTGCGCAATTTCCGGGACGTGGGCGGTCTGCCGACGGTGGACGGGCGGCGGGTGCGGCACGGCGTGCTGTTCCGCAGCGGCCATCTCGCGCACGCGACCGACGAGGACGCCGCGTTCCTCGGCTCCCTGGGGCTGCACACGATCTTCGACTTCCGCAACGCGGCGGACCAGCGGCTGGAGGGTCCGGACGTCGATCTTCCGGGCGTGCGCAATGTGAACCTGCCGCTGTCGGACCCGGCGGACGGCGCGGAGTTCTGGAAGATGGTCCGCGACGGCGACCTCGACCAGCTGCGCGGGATACTCGGCGACGGCAAGGCGGCGAACCGCATGATCGCTTCTTACCGCAGGATCGTCGCCGAGCGCACGGCCGAGCACTCCCAGGTGCTGCACGCGCTCGCCGAGGACAGCGTCCCGGCCCTGATGCACTGCGCGGCCGGCAAGGACCGCGCGGGTCTGTCCGTGGCGGTGACGCTGCTCGCCCTGGGCGTGGAGCGCGAGGCGATCCTCGGCGACTATCTGGAGTCCAACGCCAAGCACCGCCGCTACAAGGTGCGGCGCGGCGGCTCCTCGGACTCGGCGTACACCCCCGAGGTCATGGAGCTGCTCAGCCCGCTCTTCGACGCCCGCGCGGAGTACCTGGCGGCGGCGTTCGAGACCATCGAGGAGACCTGGGGCGGCGTGGACGCCTATCTGGAACAGGGCCTCGGGCTCACCTCCGCGACCCGCGAGCGGCTGCGGGAACGGCTGCTCGACTGACCGGGGCGGCGGCCCCCCGGCCCACCCCGACCGGTTGGCCCCGCTACCGGCCGGCCACGCCCTACCGGTTGGCCACCCCCCTACTGGTTGGCCCCCGCCTCGAACAGCAGCCAGATGAACGCCGCGAGGACGTGCCCCACCGCGATGTAGATGATCAGCCGGATCCAGATGCCGCGCGGCAGCCGTTCCTCGGTGTTCCTCATGGCGTCTCTCCAGGGGTGGGGCCCAGGCACAAGGTGGCCGTGGGGCTCTGCAGCAGGGTGTGGACGAAGAGCAGCTCGACGCCGTCGGGGTCCTCGGCGGCGAGGCGGTGCGGGGTCAGCGAGTCGAAGTGCGCGCTGTCACCGGGCCCGAGCAGGTGCACGGTGTCCCCGAGCCGCAGCCGCAGCCGCCCCCGCAGGACGTGCAGCCACTCCTCCCCGGGGTGCACCCGCACGATGTCGCCCTGCGAGCCGTGCGGCACGAGCACGCGCAGGGCCTGCATCCCCCGTCCGGGCGCGCCGGCCGGCCAGTAGGTCCAGCCGCCGGCCCGGGTCGGTTCCATGTCCGCGGCGCGGACGACGGCGTCCCGGTCGCCGGCCCGTTCACCGAGCAGCTCCGAGACCGTCGTACCGTAGACACGGGCGAGCGCGAGCAGCATCGGCAGCGAGGGCTGACGCTGTCCCGTCTCCAGACGGGACAGATGGGCCGGTGACAGTCCGGCGTCCCGGGCGGCGGCCTCCAGGGTGAGACCGGCCCGGCGGCGCAGGGGGGGGGGGGGGGGGGGGGGGGAAGGAGAGGGGGGGGGGGGGGGGGGGGGGGGGTGCCCCCCCCCCCCCCCCCGCCCCCCCCCCCCCCCCCCCCCCCCCCCCCCCCCCCCCCCCCCACGACAGGCAGGGCGTCGGACGCGGAGTCGGGCGAACTCATACGTCCATTCAGCACGAGCTTTGCCTTTGGGGCAAGTTTGTTGCCTTAGAGGCAAAAGCCTGGGGAAAGCCCCGCGGAAGGCAGTGAGAAGGCCCTGGGGAAGGCTTGGCGAAAGCCCTGGAGAAGGCTCTCGGCGAGGGCCTACCGGTTGGCCACCGCCTGCTTGATCAGCGTCTTGCCGAAGTCCCACACCAGTCCGTTGCCGCCGTGGGCGTCGTCCATCACCTCGGTGAAGGCGTCCATGAACCGGTCCACGTCCCGTTCGTCAATGACCAGCGGCGGGATCAGCTTGATCACCTCCAGGTGGTCGCCGGAGACCTGGGTGAGGATCCGGTGCCGCTGGAGCAGCGGGACGACCACCATCTGGGCGAACAGCCCCTTGCGGGCGGTCTGGAGCATGGCCCACCGGCTGCGCAGCTTGAGCGACTTCGGCCTGCCGAACTCGATGCCGATCATCAGCCCCCGGCCCCGCACGTCGGCGAGCAGCTCGTAGGTGCCGGTCAGGGCCGCCAGCCGCGACTTCAGAAGGTCGCCCATGGCCCGGGCGTTCGCCACGATCTGCTCGTTCTCCATCACGGACAGGACCGCGAGCCCCGCCGCCATGGCCTGGGCGTTGGAGCCGAAGCTCGCCGAGTGGACCAGCACCCGGTCGATCGACGAGAACACCTTCTTGAAGATCCAGTCCTTGCCGAGGGTGGCGCCCACCGGCACATAGCCGCCGGAGAGCGCCTTGGCCACACAGACCAGGTCCGGTTCGACGCCGTCCTCGTGCTGGTAGGCGTAGAAGTCGCCGGTCCGGCCGAGACCGGTCTGCACCTCGTCGGCGATGAGCAGCGCCTTGTGCCGGTGCAGCAGTTCCTGCGCGGCGCGCAGATGGCCGGGCGGGGCCTCGTGCACGCCCTTGCCCTGGATCGGCTCGACGATCAGGGCGGCCACGTCGCCCTTCCTCAGCTCCCGCGCCAGCGCGTCGAGATCGCCGAGGGGGACGGCCGTGTCGGGCAGCAGCGGGGCGAAGCCGTCCCGGAAGCCGTCCTCGCCGTTGACGGACAGCGAGCCGGTGGTGAGACCGTGGAAGGCGTGGTCGCAGTACAGGATCCGCGGCTTCCCGGTGGCCCGCCGGGCGAACTTCAGCGCGGTCTCGACCGCCTCGGTGCCGCTATTGCCGAAGAACACCCGGTCCAGGTGGGGGCTGTGCGCCAGGAGCCGTTCGGCCAGCAGCCCGGGCAGCGGCTGGCAGTCGAAGCGGGTGAGGTCGGCGAGCGAGGCGTCGAGGACGTCGTGCAGCGCCCTGCGGACCACAGGATGGTGGCGGCCCAGGCCCATCACCCCGAACCCGGCGAGCATGTCCAGGTAGTCGTTGCCGTCCGCGTCCCAGAAGTGCGCGCCCTCGGCCCGCTCGTAGACCTTGTCGAAGCCGATGGTGTGCAGCATGCGCGGGAGCTGGTGGTTGAGGTATCTGGCGTGCAGCTCGTAGCGCTCGGCTCCGCGCTCGGCCAGGAGGGCGCCGAGATCGAACTCCTTGGTCATGCGTCCTTCTCCTTGACTGGGCCGTCGGCGTCCTTGACGGCCAGACTCGCGCTGATCCGCCCGGCGATCTCGACCGGTGTGAGGCCGATGTCGGCGAGCACCTCCCCGCGTTTGGCGTGCGCGAGGAACTGCTCCGGAATGCCGAACCGCCGTACGGGTACGTCGACTTCGGCGTCGCCCAGGGCCAGCGCCACCGCGGAACCGACCCCGGCGGCACGGCTGTTGTCCTCGACGACCGCCACCAGTCGGTGCCCGGCGGCGAGGCCGGGCAGCGCCGGGTCGACGGGTTTGACCCAACGGGGGTCCACGACCGTGCAGTCGATGCCGCGCGCCTCCAGCAGTTCGGCGGCCTGGAGGCACACCGGCGCCATCACGCCGACGGCCACCAGCAGGACGTCGGCCGCGTCGGCGCGGTGCAGGACGTCCATACCGCCCACCCGGCCGACCGCCGGGATCTCCGGTCCGACCGACTCCTTCGGGAAGCGCACCAGGGTCGGCGCGTCGTCCACGCCGACCGCCTCCCGCAGCTGGGCGCGCAGCTGGTCGGCGTCGCGCGGGGCGGCGATCCTGAGGCCCGGGACGACCTGGAGGACGGACATGTCCCACATGCCGTTGTGCGAGGCCCCGTCGACCCCGGTGACGCCGGCCCGGTCCAGCACGAACGTCACCCCGCACCGGTGCAGCGCCACGTCCATCAGCAGCTGGTCGAAGGCGCGGTTGAGGAAGGTGGCGTAGACGGCGACGACGGGGTGGAGCCCGCCGGTCGCGAGGCCCGCGGCGCTGACGGCCGCGTGCTGCTCGGCGATCCCGACGTCCCACACCCGGTCGGGGAACCGCTCGGCGAACGCGCCGAGCCCCACCGGGTGCAGCATGGCCGCCGTGATCGCCACGACGTCGTCGCGCTCCTCACCGATCCGTACGATCTCCTCGCCGAACACCGAGGTCCAGGACGGCCCGCCGGCGGGGCTGAGCGGCGCGCAGGTCAGCGGGTCCATCACCCCGACGGTGTGGAAGTGGTCCTCCTCGTGCGCGATCGCCGGCTCGTAGCCGCGCCCCTTCTCGGTCAGGCAGTGCACCAGCACCGGCCCGTGGAAGCGCTTGGCCCGCCTGAGCGCCGACTCCACGGCCTTGACGTCGTGTCCGTCGATCGGACCGACGTACTTCAGCCCGAGATCCTCGAACATGCCCTGCGGGGCGAACGCGTCCTTGAAGCCCTTCTTCGCGCCGTGCAGCGACTCGTAGAGCGTGTGACCCACCACCGGCGTGCTCAGGAGTACGTCCTTCCCCCAGGCCAGCACCTTCTCGTAGCTGTCGGTGGTGCGCAGGGTGGCCAGGTGGTTGGCGAGCCCGCCGATGGTCGGCGCGTAGGAGCGCTCGTTGTCGTTGACGACGATGATCAGAGGCCGGTCCCGGGCGGCCGCGATGTTGTTCAGCGCTTCCCAGGCCATCCCGCCGGTGAGCGCGCCGTCGCCGATGACCGCGACGACATGACCCTTCTCGCCCTGCACCTGCCGGGCCTTGGCCAGGCCGTCGGCCCAGCCGAGGACGGTGGAGGCGTGGCTGTTCTCGATGACGTCGTGCTCGGACTCCTCACGGGAGGGATAGCCAGACAGGCCGCCCTTGCCGCGCAGCTTGGAGAAGTCCTGACGCCCCGTCAGAAGCTTGTGGACGTAGCTCTGGTGACCGGTGTCCCACAGGATGCGGTCCACTGGTGACTCGAAGACCCGGTGCAGGGCGACAGTGAGTTCCACCACCCCCAGGTTGGGCCCGAGGTGTCCGCCGGTCCTGGCGACCGCGTGCACCAGGAACTCCCTGATCTCTTCGGACAGTTGACCGAGTTCCGGCTCGGACAGCGCCTTCAGGTCGCGCGGCTGCCGGATGTTCTCCAGGATCGTCACGGTCGGGCCCCCTTAGGTCCGTGCTGTTCAACTCACGGTGACGGCCGGCTCCCCCGCCGCGACGCCGTCCTGCTCCATCTGTTCGGCGATCTTCATCGCTTCCTCGATGAGGGTCTCCACGATCTTCGACTCGGGCACGGTCCTGACGACCTCGCCCTTCACGAAGATCTGCCCCTTGCCGTTGCCGGAGGCGACCCCCAGATCCGCTTCCCGCGCCTCACCGGGGCCGTTGACGACACACCCCATGACGGCGACGCGCAAGGGCACCTCCATGCCCTCCAGACCGGCCGTGACCTCGTCGGCCAGCTTGTAGACGTCCACCTGGGCCCGCCCGCAGGACGGACAGGAGACGATCTCCAGGCGGCGCTGCTTGAGGTTCAGGGACTCCAGGATCTGGATGCCGACCTTGACCTCCTCGGCGGGCGGCGCGCTCAGCGACACGCGGATCGTGTCGCCGATGCCCTGCGCCAGCAGCGCCCCGAAGGCCACCGCCGACTTGATCGTCCCCTGGAACGCCGGGCCGGCCTCCGTCACGCCCAGATGCAGCGGATAGTCGCATTGGGCCGCCAGTTGCCGGTACGCCTCGACCATCACGACCGGGTCGTTGTGCTTGACCGAGATCTTGATGTCCCGGAAGCCGTGCTCCTCGAAGAGGGAGGCCTCCCACAGGGCGCTCTCCACGAGCGCCTCCGGCGTGGCCCTGCCGTACTTCTGGAGCAGCCGGCGGTCCAGCGAGCCGGCGTTGACCCCGATCCTGATCGGCGTGCCGTGCTCCCCCGCGGCCCGCGCGATCTCCTTCACCTTGTCGTCGAACTGTTTGATGTTGCCAGGGTTGACGCGGACGGCCGCGCACCCGGCCTCGATCGCCGCGAACACGTACTTCGGCTGGAAGTGGATGTCCGCGATCACCGGGATCTGCGACTTGCGCGCGATGGTGGCCAGGGCGTCCGCGTCGTCCTGCGTGGGGCAGGCGACCCGCACGATCTGGCAGCCGGACGCCGTCAGCTCGGCGATCTGCTGGAGGGTGGCGCCGATGTCGGACGTACGGGTCGTCGTCATCGACTGCACCGACACCGGGGCCCCGCCGCCGACCGCCACCGGCCCGACGTGGATCCGCCGTGACACGCGCCGCTCGGCGATCGGCCGGGCCGGTACCCCGGGGACGCCCAGGGAGACTGCGGTCACGGCCTCACTCCCGGTTCCCGGAGACCGTCTCGCGCAGGGCGCGCAGCGACTCCTTCAGCGAGCCCATGGTGGCCAGGACGGCGGTGGGCTCGTAGCCGCAGTGCGCCATGCAGTTGGCGCAGCGCGGGTCCTTGCCGCGGCCGTACTTGTCCCAGTCGGTCTCCTCGATCAGCTCGCGGTACGTCGGCACGTACCCGTCGCTCATCAGGTAGCAGGGGCGCTGCCAGCCGAAGAGGGAGTAGTTCGGGATCGCCCAGGCGGTGCACGGGAAGTCGACCTTGCCCTCGAGGAAGTCGAGGAACAGCGGGGAGTGGTTGAGCCGCCACTTGCGCCGGTTGCCGCCCGCGAAGGCCTTCTTGAACAGCTCGCGGGTCTGCTCCACGCCGAGGAAGTGCTCCTGGTCGGGCGCCTTCTCGTAGGCGTAGGCGGGCGAGATCATCATCTCGTCGACGCGCAGGTCGTCGTTGAGGAAGTTGAGCACCTCGATGATGGTCTGCGGGGTGTCGGTGTTGAAGAAGGTCGAGTTGGTGGTCACCCGGAAGCCGCGCCGCTTGGCCTCCTTGATCGCCGCCACGGCCTCGTCGAAGACGCCCTCCTTGGCCACCGACTCGTCGTGCCGCTCGCGCAGCCCGTCGATGTGCACGGCGAAGGCGAAGTAGGGCGACGGCGTGAACTTGTCCATCTTCTTGCGCAGCAGCATGGCGTTGGTGCAGAGGAAGACGTACTTCTTCTTCGCCACCAACTGCCGGGCGATCTCGTCGATCTGAGGGTGCATCAGGGGCTCACCGCCCGCGATGGACACCATCGGCGCACCGGACTCCAGCACCGCGCCCACGGCCTGGGCGACCGGCATGCGCTGCTTGAGCACGCCCGCCGGGTGCTGGATCTTGCCGCAGCCCTCGCACTTGAGATTGCAGGCGAAGAGCGGTTCCAGCTCCACGATCAGCGGGAACTTGTCCCGCTTGCGGAGCTTCTGTTCAGCGAGGTATGTAGCGACCTTGATGGACTGGCGCAGCGGCATGGCCATTCGGCTCACCTCCGGGGGAGCAGCACATTACGGTGCCATTCGAAGAATGCAGGCAGGACGGAACGAAGGACGCGGAAAGCCGATATTCCACCGCGCACCGTGCCGATCCGGACGAGTTCATGTTCTGGAGCGTCCACGACCACCCGGACGGCCGCAACCGGGCGGCCGCCGGCACGGACGGCACTCAGGAGCGTGGCCGCCGACTCCATGTCGACCGCGATCGCGCCCTTCGCGAGCAGGTCCGCCCGCTCGTGGCCGCGCACGACATGGTCGGAGCCGGTGAGGGGGCCGGTGTGGACGGTGCGCCCGGGCAGCGTGCGCACGAGTTCCTTGACGAGCAGTTCGGTGCCGACGCACGGGACGGTGCCCCGTGGGTCGCGGGTCTCCTCGGCGACCACCAGGTCGCCGGGGTGCATACCGGGGGCGAGTCCGGCGCAGAAGCCCGTGGCCAGGACGGCCGCCCCGTCGAGCACCGGGTCGGCCAGGACCCGGGTGACGGAGCGTTCGGCCGCCTTCGGCCCCATGCCCGAGCGCAGGACGGTGACGGGCCCGCCGGCCCCACCGCGGTCGCCCATGCGCAGCGCGAGATGCTCGATGCCGAGCGCGCAGGCGATCAGCAGCGGGGGCAGGGCGGGCTTCGTGCTCATCAGCTCCCCTTGACCTCGACGGCCTCGACGGCCTCGACGACTTCGACGGGAGCCGCCCCGGCGGGAGACTTCCGGGAGAACGGTTCGCCGTGGACGTACCGGCCGAGCGCGGTCAGCGGGAAGACCTGGCGGTAGAGGTGGTAGTTGATCGAGAAGTCCCACGGGAAGCCGGTGCCGGTGAAGTACGGCTCGTCCCAGGAGCCGTCCTCCCGCTGGGTCTCCGCCAGCCATGCGACACCGCGTTCGACGGCCTTCGAGTCCCGCTCCCCCGCCGCCAGCAGCGCCATCAGCGCCCAGGCGGTCTGCGAGGCCGTCGAGGCGCCGCGGGCGCTCCAGCGGGCGGGGTCCTGGTAGGAGCGCAGGTCCTCGCCCCAGCCGCCGTCGTCGTTCTGCATCCGCTCCAGCCAGGCGACCGCGCGGCGGATCGCGGGGTGCTGCGTGGGCAGTCCGGCGGCGGCCAGCGCGGGCACCACCGACCCGGTGCCGTAGACGTAGTTGACGCCCCAGCGGCCGAACCACGAGCCGTCCGGCTCCTGTTCGGCCAGCAGCCAGGCGATGCCGCGCCGGGTGCGCGGGTCGTGGGAGAGGCCCTCGACGGCGAGCATCTCGACGACGTGCGCGGTGACGTCCGCCGACGGCGGGTCGATGACCTCGCCGAAGTCGCAGAACGGCAGCCGGTTGGGGAACCTGCTGGTGTTGTCGACGTCGAAGGCGCCCCACGCGCCGTTCCTCGACTGCATCCCGAGGTTCCAGCGCACCCCGCGGGCGATCGCCTTCTCCACTCGCTCCGGGTCGTGGTGCGCGACACGGCGCAGCGCCAGGACGACCTCGGCGGTGTCGTCGATGTCGGGGTAGTTGTCGTTGTGGAACTCGAACGCCCAGCCGCCCGGCGGGAGTTGGGGGCGTCGCACGGACCAGTCGCCCGGCCGCACGATCTGCTCGCCGAGCATCCAGTCGGCGGCCTTGACCAGCTGCGGGTGGTCGGCGGGCAGTCCGGCGTCGGCGAGCGCGATGGTCGCCAGGCAGGTGTCCCACACCGGCGACTGGCAGGCCTCGATCATCCGGGAGCCGTCCTCGCGCCACACGGCGTAACGATCCAGCGACTCGAGCCCCGCACGCATCACGGGGTGTTCGAGGTCGTAGCCGAGCAGGTGCAGGGCGATGATCGAGTACACGGCCGGCGGCTGGATGCCGCCCCAGGCGCCGTCGTTCTCCTGCCGCTCGACGATCCAGCGGGCGGCGGAGTTCAGGGCCGCCCCGCGCAGCCGGCGCACCGCGACCGTGCGGTAGCCGCGGACGACCTTGTCGAGCCGCTGGAAGAGCCCGTCCCAGGTGTTCACCGGGGCCAGCGGCCGGGGCGGGTTGGGCCGGGCGGGGTCCGTGTGCAGTTCGTCGAGCGGGAACGGCGCCGGGCGCACCGGGCGTTTCGCCGAGACGACGGTGAGCGGGACGATCGTCTGCCGGGCCCAGCAGCCGAAGTTGTAGATGCTGAGCGGGAACCACTTCGGGAAGTACAGGAGTTCCGGCGGGAGTTCGGGCAGGTCCTCCCACTTCCACCAGCCGAACAGGGCCAGCCAGATCCGGGTGAAGACCCGGGCGGAGGCGATGCCGCCCTGGTCACGGACCCAGGCGGAGGCCCGGGCCATGTGGGGCGCGTCGGGGGCGTCACCGGCCAGGCGCAGCGCGACGTACGCCTCGATGGTGGCGGAGAGTTCGGGAGGGCCGCCGTGGAAGGTGGCCCAGGTGCCGTCGTCCCGCTGTTTGCCGCGGACGAAGAGGGCGGCGGCCCGCGTGGTCGCCTCGTCGCGGATGCCCAGGAACTGACGGAGCAGCAGGTCCTCGGCGTCCATGCTGACGTTCGTCTCGAGGTCGCCCTTCCACCAGCCCTCGGCGTCCTGACGGGCGAGCAGGTTCTCGGTGGCACGCTGTACCGCGCGTACGGCGGCTTCTTGTCCCCCGGCCGCCACGGGGATGGTGATGTCGGTTTCGCTGGCCGCGGCAGCGCGGGGCGGCAGAGCCCCGGTGCTTCCGTCGGTCGTCGCTGTCATGGCTTCCCCTTCGTGCAGTGTGCATGTCGTTGCTCTGCTGTGGGTCCGCCGTCGGCCGGTGCGCCTCTCCCTCGCTGCACCGGCCGGCGACTACGCGAGGACTATTCGACCGATAGTGATCATCTCTTTCGTACGACGACGAAGTCGGCGAGCGCCGTGAACCGGGCCCGCACCTGTTCGGGCATGTCGACGGCGTTCAGGGCTTCGATGGCGATGGTGTGCTGACGACGCGCCTCCTCGGCGGTCCACTCACGGCCGCCGGCCTCCTCGATGAGCGCGGCGCGGGCCGCGAACTCCTCCTCGGAGAAGGTCGCGAACTCGCTGCTCTTGGCGTCGGCGGCGAGGATCTCGCCGAGCCGCTCGGAGGCGGAGCCGCCCGCCGCGAGCGCGGCCACGACCGGCAGGGACTTCTTGCGCTGACGCAGGTCGCTCCAGGTCTGCTTGCCGGTGGCCTCGGGGTCGCCCCAGATGCCGAGGAGGTCGTCGATGGCCTGGAAGGCCAGGCCGAGGTGGTAGCCGTACCTCTCCAGGGTGTCGGCCGTGCGCTCGTCGGCGCCGCCGAGGACGGCGCCGATGGAGCTGGCACAGGCCAGCAGGGCGCCGGTCTTGTTGCCCTCCATCTCCAGGCACTCCTCGACGCTGACGCGGTCGCGGTGCTCGTAGGAGATGTCCTGGGCCTGGCCGTCGATCAGGGCGCGGCTGGCGGTGGTGAGCCGGCGGGTGGCGCGGCCGGCCTCGACCGTGCCGAGTTCGAGGAGGACCTCGTTGGCGAGGGCGAACAGGGCGTCGCCGACCAGGATGGCCTGGGCGGGGCCGTGCACCTTCCAGACGGTGTCGCGGTGGCGGCGCTGTTCGTCGCCGTCCATCAGGTCGTCGTGCAGCAGGGAGAAGTTGTGGACCAGCTCGACGGCGACCGCGCCGGGCACGCCCGTCTCGGGGGACGCGCCGGTGACCTCGGCGGAGAGCACGGCGAGCGCGGGGCGCACGGCCTTGCCGCCGTCGCCGTCGGTCGGCTTGCCCTGGGCGTCGATCCAGCCGAAGTGGTAGGCGGCGACCGTGTCCATGGGCGGCGCGAGTCGGTCGACGGCCGCCCGGAGCACCGGAGTGGCCAGCGTGCGGCCGCGCTCCAGGAGCGCGGCCACATCCACCGCGGTCCTGCGAGCGGCCGGCGAGGCCGGGGGCACAGTGGGCACAGTTTCTCCTCTTGTAGCGGTACCGGAGGGGGTGCGGGGGTGTGCCGAGCCGTGCTGATCGAGCATCAGGCCGCCTCCTCGACAGCGAAGAGGCGGGTTGGTCGGGGCCGGCCGAGGGCGCTCAGGGCGGCGTCCGCCGCACTCACGCCGCTGCGGACCGCACTCTCCATGGTCGCGGGCCACCCTGTGGCGGTCCACGCACCGGCCAGGTACAGGCCGGGGGCTTTGGTGCGGGCGCCGGGCCGCAGGCGCCCGACGCCGGGGGCGGGGGCGAACGTGGCCGTGCGCTCCCGGGTCACGAAGAAGTCCCTCACCTCGGCGCCGCGCGTGCCCGGCAGCAGCCGCTGAAGTTCGGGCAGATAGCGCTCGCGCAGCTCGGCGACGGGCGTGTCGATCTCGTCCTGCGCGGCCGACTGCGACAGGGCGAGGTACTGGCCCGCGCGCAGTCCGGAGGCGTCGGTGCGGTCGAAGACCCACTGCACGGGTGTGCCGAGCGCGGCGAGGAAGGGCGCGTCCAGCACCTTGCGGTCGTAGACGACATGGACGTTGAGGATCGGCGTGGTGCCGATCTCCAGCAGCCGCTCGGGCGCGTCGAGGGCCCCGGCGGGCAGCAGGTCGTACGTCTCGCGCTGGGGTACGGCGAGGACGACGGCGTCCGCGGTGAGTGTCTCGCCGGGAACCTGAACGTTCCAGCAGCCGTTCTCGTCGGGGGAGACGGAGGTGACGCGTGTACGGACCTCGGTACGGACGCCCGCGGAGTCGAGCGCCTTGCGGGCCAGCCGGTCGTGCAGTTCGCCCAGGGGGACGTGCGCCCAGCCGATGTCGGCCGCGCCGGGGTCGGACAGCAGACCGGTCTTGAACACCATCGCGGCGAGCCCCAACGAGGAGTCGCCCGCGACCGCGTTGAGGGTGGCGACCCCGACCAGGTCCCACAGGGCCTCGACGGCGCGTGCCGACTGGCCGTGCGCGGCCAGCCAGCTGCCGAAGTCCTGGGCGTCCAGCGCCGGATCGGCGAGGTCGAGCCCCTGGAGCGCGAGCGCGGCCCGGCCCACCCTGGCGCGTTCGGCGAGCGAGAGGTGCGGGTACGTGGCGAGGCTGCGCCCCAGGTGCAGGGGGACGGGCAGCGCGTCGCGCCGCAGCCGGCCGAGCCGCCGCCCCGCGGGCCTGGCGACATCGACGACGGGCACGTCGAGACGATCCTGCAAGGGTGCCAGCGCACTGCCCTCGATGCGGTCGAGGAACCAGCGGTAGGCGGTGCAGCAGCGCAGGTAGACGTGCTGGCCGTTGTCGACGGTCAGCTCGCCGCGCCGGAAGGAGAAGGCGAGTCCGCCGAGGCGGGGCCGGCCTTCGAGCAGGGTGACGCGGACCCCCGCGTCGGCGAGCGCGAGCGCGGCGGTCACGCCGGCGAGCCCGCCGCCGACGACCACGGCGGTGCGCCCGGAGGACCCGGCCGGCCCGGACCCTTCCGGGGCGTCCGAGAGCCGCTCGTCGCTCATCGTGCACCCTCCCCTGCGTACCGGCCGTGATGTTTGAACTCTGCACGGCCGGTCGTCGCAGTCAGGGACGCCGCGCCGGAGCGGAGGGTTGCGTGCCGCTTTTCTTGGGTTCCTCCGGCCGCGTCGCCTTGGACCGCTTTGTCGCCCGTCGCGTCCATCAGGTGTGCCTCCTGACGGTCCGCCGCGACACATGCCGGGCGTCCAGCCCGGACAGTCCGCGCACGGCGACGTACGCCTTCTCCCGGCCGGGCAGCGAGACCCGGCCGCGCAGCACGGCCCCGGGGTCGCGCTCGATGCGGTCGAGGAGCCGGCGGTAGATGCCGGCCATGGCGGCGACACAGGCGCCGCTGCGCCGGTCGAGCATGGGCAGCAGCCGGTAGCCCTCGGCGAAGAGGGTGCGGGCCCGTCGCACCTCGAAGTGCACGAGGCCCGCGAAGTCGGAGCCCTCCGGCGGTGTCGGCCCGTCGAACCCGGCCGAGCAGCCGAACTTCGCGAGGTCGTCGGCGGGCAGATAGGTGCGCCCGCCCTCCGCGTCCTCACGGACGTCCCGGAGGATGTTGGTCAGCTGGAGCGCGAGCCCCAGCGTGTCGGCGTACTCGGGGGCGCGCTCGCCGCCGCGCGCGCCGCGTTCGGTGCCGAACACGCCGAGCGAGAGCCGTCCGATGGCGCCCGCCACACAGCGGCAGTACACCTTCAGGTCGTCCCAGGTCTCGTAGGTCTGGCCGCGTACGTCCATCAGCACGCCGTCGATCAGTTCGTCCAGGCCGCCGAGCGGCACCGGGAAGGCGCGGGCGGTGTGGGCGAGGGCGACCGCGACGGGGTCCGTGTCGTCCTCGTCGACCCGGCCCTCGCGGACCCGGGTGAGCAGCGCGCGGGTGTCCTCGAGCCGGGCGATCTTGACGTCGTCGGCCAGCGCGCCGTCGCCGATGTCGTCGACGCGGCGCGAGAACGCGTACAACGCCGACATCGCGCGGCGCTTGGGTGTGGGCAGCAGCCTGATGCCGTAGGCGAAGTTCCGGGCCTGCTGCCCGGTGACGGCCTCGCAGTAGCTGTAGGCGGCGAGTACCGGCGCGGACACGTGCGGTGACGACTCCACGGTCCGGATCACCCCTCTCCTCGCAGGGTCACGCCCACCTCACGCAGCAGCCGGAGCTTGCCGGGCTTGGGCGGGCCGGGAAGTACGTCGTATTCGGCGGCGGCGATCGCGTGGATCGCCGCCCGTCCCCCCGCCACGAACCCGGCCAGCAGCAGCCTCAGCCTGCCGTGGACGCTACCCACCAGAGGGGCGCCTTCATTCAGGAGGTCGCGGGCGCGTTGCGCCTCGTACGCGACCAGTGCGCGCACCGACGCGCCCGCGGTGCTCGCCGCGAGGTCCTCCTCCCGGACGTGAAAGCGCTTCATGTCGGTGGCGGGCAGATAGACGCGGTCGCGGCCGAGGTCCTCGGCCACGTCCTGGAGGTGTTCGACGATCTGGAGCGCCGTGCAGATCGCGTCGGAACGGCGGATCCGCTCGGGGGTCGAGGCGCCGGTGACGGCGAGGACGAGCCGGCCGACGGGGTTGGCGGACAGCTCGCAGTAGGCGACGAGGTCGTCGTACGTCTCGTAGCGGGTGACGAGCTGGTCCTGGCGGTTGGCGGCGATCAGGTCCAGGAACGGCTCGGCGGTGAGGGAGCGGCGGCGGACCGTGGAGCGCAGGCGGCGCAGCAGGGGGTGGCGGGGCTCGCCGTCGAAGACGCGGTGCAGGTCGGCCTCGAAGGCGTCCAGCAGGACCAAGCGGTCGTCGGCGTCGGTGGCCGAAACGCCGAGGAGGCGGGCGTCGGCACCGCCGGGGGCGAGGTCGCCGTCGCCGATGTCGTCGACGAGCCGGGCGAAGCCGTACACGGCCATGAGGTCGTCGCGCCAGGCGCGTGGGAGGAAGAAGGGGGCGACGGGGAAGTTCTCGTCGGCGGCCTTGTCGAGGGTGCCGCGCTCCGGGTCCCCGACGCGGGGAGAGGCGGGCGCCGTCACCGCGGACCGCCCGGGACGGTGACGGCACACACCGCGTTGAGCTGGGGAGTTTCCGTCACCATTGCCGTCACATCTCCCGTTCTACACCGCTGACCCAAGACACACTATTTCGGACACGCCGCCCGGCCGTTCCGACGGAGGGTGTCGCGTATTATCGCCCTACTTGACGCGTTTCGGGACCCGTACAGCTTACGTTGTACAACGCAGCGTGGTTCGCGGGGGTGTCCTGCACATCACAACAACACACCGATTGGTGTCAAGATTCCGCAGCGCGGCCGGAGTTGACGTTTCCTTTGCAGACGCGGGGCCCTGCCGGACAGTTCCGGCAGGGCCCCGGCCGATTCGGGCGCTACTTGCCCGTGAACTTCTCGTACTCCTTGAGGACCTCTTCGGTGGGGCCGTCGAGGCGCAGTTCGCCGCGTTCCAGCCACAGCACGCGGTCGCAGGTGTCGCGGATCGACTTGTTGCTGTGGCTGACCAGAAACACCGTGCCCGCGTGCTTGCGCAGCTCCCTGATGCGTTCCTCGGAGCGCTTCTGGAACTTGCGGTCGCCGGTGGCCAGGGCCTCGTCGATCATCAGGACGTCGTGGTCCTTGGCCGCGGCGATGGAGAACCGCAGCCGGGCCGCCATGCCGGAGGAGTAGGTGCGCATCGGCAGGGTGATGAAGTCGCCCTTCTCGTTGATGCCGGAGAAGTCGACGATCTCCTGATAGCGCTCCTTGACCTGCTCGCGGGACATGCCCATGGCGAGTCCGCCGAGGATGACGTTGCGCTCACCGGTCAGGTCGTTCATCAGGGCCGCGTTGACGCCGAGCAGCGAGGGCTGGCCGTCGGTGTAGACCTTGCCGCTCTCCGGCGGCAGCAGGCCGGCGATGGCGCGCAGCAGGGTGGACTTGCCGGAGCCGTTGGAGCCGATCAGCCCGATGGCCTCGCCCCGGTAGGCGACGAAGGAGACGCCGCGCACCGCGTGCACCTTGCGCACGCCCCGTTCCTCGCCGCGTTTGATGATGCGGCTGAGGGCGGCGGTGGCGCTGCCCTTGCCGGTCTTGGCGCCGTTGACGCGGTACACGATGTGCACGTCGTCGGCGATGACGGTGGGGATGCGCTGCCCCGGTACCTGGTCAGCCACGGCCGTACCTCTCCTCCGCCTTCCAGAAGTACAGGAAGCCGCCGACCGCGAACAGCAGGGCCCAGCCGACCGCGACCGCCCAGACGTGGTCGGGGAGGTTCTGGGAGCCGTACTCGTCGATGAGCGCGAAGCGCATCAGGTCCATGTAGATGGCCGCCGGGTTCCACTGGAGGATGTTCGCCACCCACTGCGGCTTGTCCGCGAGGAAGACCGGGATGGAGAACATCACGCCGGACGCGTACATCCAGGTACGCATCACGAACGGCATCAGCTGCGCGAGGTCCGGGGTCTTCGAGCCGGCCCGGGCGAACACCAGCGCCAGACCGGTGTTGAAGCAGAACTGCAGGACGAGCGCCGGGACGATCAGCAGCCAGGAGGCGTCCGGGTAGCTGCCGAAGCCGATCACCACGGCGAACAGCACGAGCATCGAGTACATCAGCTGCTGGAGCTGCTGGAGGGCGAAGGAGATCGGCAGCGAGGCGCGCGGGAAGTGCAGGGCGCGGACCAGGCCGAGGTTGCCGGAGATCGCCCGGACGCCGCTCATCACCGAACTCTGGGTGAAGGTGAACACGAAGACGCCCGTGACCAGGAAGGGGATGTACACCTCCTTGGACATCCCGCGGCTGGCGTTGAGCAGCACGCCGAAGATCATGAAGTACACGAACGCGTTGAGCAGCGGCGTGGCCACCTGCCACAGCTGGCCGAGCTTGGCCTGGCTGTACTGCGCGGTCAGCTTCGCCCGGGAGAACGCCAGGATGAAGTGGCGGCGTCCCCAGAGCTGGCGGACGTACTCCCGCACCGGGGGCCGGGCGCCGCTCACGGCCAGCCCGTACTTGGCGGCCAGCTGGGCGCCTGTCAGGCCCTCGTCGGGCGACGGGGGCGCGCTCACCGCGACTCCGCCGTCATGCGTTGTCTCACTCACAAGTAGGAAACTTTCGTCTTCGCGATGCACAGCCTTGACGGGGCTGGCATGAGCCGGGGGGCCCGCCGAACGGCCCGGGGAGCCCTCAGGGACGAGCTTGTCAGATCACCGGGGGCCGGCCCAGTCGGGTCAGCCGCCACACCGTACGCCACTTCATGGGCCTGCGCGGACCGCACGGTGTGGTCCAGCCTTCCCGGAAGCCGCCGAACCACGCCCTGAGCGCGGACCGCGAGGGGCGCCGCACCAGGGTGAGCAGCAGCCAGACCCCGAGGTAGACGGGGACCAGCGGGGCGGGCAGGTTGCGGCGGGCCAGCCAGACGCGGTTGCGGGCGACCATCCGGTGGTAGACCGCGTGCCGGGAGGGCGCGGTCGTGGGGTGGTACAGCACCATGTCGGACCGGTAGTCGATCATCCAGCCCGCGTCGAGGGCCCGCCAGGCGAGGTCGGTCTCCTCGTGGGCGTAGAAGAACTCGTCCGGCAGTCCACCCACATCTGCGAAGACCTTCGTACGGACGGCATTGGCGCCGCCGAGGAAGGTGGTGACCCGGGAGGAGCGCATCGGGTCGGCGGCGCGCAGCCGGGGGACGTGGCGGCGCTGGGTGACGCCGGTGTCCGGGTCGGCGATGCGGAAGCTGATGATGCCGAGCCGGGGGTCGGCCGCGAAGGCCTGCCGGCACAGCTCGGCGGTGTCGTGGTGGGCCAGCAGGCCGTCGTCGTCGAGGAAGAGCACGATGTCCACGTCGCGGCCGCCGGGCCCGAAGGCCTCGATGCCGACGTTGCGGCCGCCGGGGATGCCGAGGTTCTCGGGCAGCTCGACCGTGCGGACGCCCTCGGGGACGTCCGGGACGGGCGAACCGTTGCCGACCACCACGACCTCGACCGGGGCGCCGTCCTGCTTGGCGACCGAGTCGAGCAGGGCTCTCAGCTCGTCGGGGCGGTTGCCCATCGTGATGACGACCGCGCCGACCTTCATGGCGCCGCTCACTTCAGCCTGCTGGAGGCGAGGATGGACACCAGGTGCAGCAGGGTCTGCAGGAGCGCGATGCCGGCCAGGACGGCGACGCCGATCCGGGTGAAGAAGAGGTCGCCGCGCGCCTGGTCCGCGATCGCCAGGACCAGGATCAGCAGGGACGCCTCGATGCCGAGGATCAGCCGGTGGAACTTGAGCGCGGCGGCGGCCCTGCGGGCCAGTGCCATGCCGGAGGAGCGCGGCTCGGACGCCGCCTCCTTCACCGGGGGCAGCCCGCCCTGGTGCCGGGCGACGCCGACCAGGTCCGTCTCGGCCTTGATCAGGATCGCGCCGAGCGCGGCGAGCGTGCCGAGGAAGGCCCACAGCCAGTCGATCCGGCCCTCGCCCCACAGGTCGGCGGCGCGCAGGCCGAAGCCGACGAGCACGGCGGCGTCGGTCAGATAGGCGCCGACCCGGTCGAGGTAGACGCCGTTCAGCGAGTACTGCTTCTTCCAGCGGGCGATCTCGCCGTCGACGCAGTCCAGCAGCAGATACATCTGGACGCAGAACACGCCGAGCACGGCGCCCGCGATCCCCGGCACCAGCAGAGCCGGGGCGGCGAGCACGCCGAAGACGGTCATCAGGTACGTGAGCTGGTTGGGCGTGACCCTGGTGTTGACCAGGTAGCGGTCGACCCGCAGGGACACCTCACGCATGTAGAGGCGTCCCATCCAGTGCTCACCGCTGCGCCGGTCCTTCACCCCCGGGGGGTGGACGACCGGACGGAGTTCAGCTACCGATGGCCTTGACATAGTCGGTGTAGATGTCCTTGATCTGTTCGGTCGTGAGGTCGAGGTGTTCGAGGATCGTGTAGCGGCCGGGCCGGGTCTCTGGGGCGAACTCCACGACGCGGACGAACTCGTCCACCGTGAAGCCGATCTCCTCCGGCAGCACCGGCAGCCCGTGCCTGCGCAGCACCTCGGCCATGTAGGCGGACTCCTCGTGGGCTCCGCGCAGGTACATCGCGAAGGCCGCGCCGAGGCCGCACTGCTCGCCGTGGGCGGCGGCACGCTTGGGGAAGAGCAGGTCGAAGGCGTGGTTGATCTCGTGGCACGCGCCGGAGGACGGGCGGGAGTCGCCCGACACCGACATGGCGATGCCGCTGAGCACCAGCGCCTCGGCCAGCACCTGGAGGAAGTCGGTGTCCCCGATGCCTCCCGGGTGGCGCAGTACGGCCTCGCCGGCCTGGCGGGCGATCGCGGCGGCGAGGCCGTCGATCTTCTCGCCCTTGACCCGGTTGGCCAGTTCCCAGTCCGCGATGGCCGAGATGTTCGACACCGCGTCGCCGATGCCGGCCCGCACGAAGCGCACCGGGGCCTCGCGGATGATGTCGAGGTCGATCACGACCGCGATGGGGTTGGGCACCCCGTAGGAGCCGCGCCCCGCGTCGTTGTCGAGGGTGGCGACCGGCGAGCACAGGCCGTCGTGCGCGAGGTTCGTCGGTACGGCGACCAGCGGGAGGCCGACCCGTGCCGCGGCGAACTTCGCGCAGTCGATGATCTTGCCGCCGCCCAGGCCCACGACCGCGTCGTAGTGGCCGGCCTTTATGGCGCCGGCCAGCCGGACCGCGTCGTCGAGGGTGCCCCCGCCGACCTCGTACCAGGTGGCGCCGGGCAGGGAGGGGCCGAGCCGCTCGCGCAGCCGGGCGCCGGAGCCGCCGCTGACGGCGACGGCGAGCTTGCCGGAGTGCGAGATGCGCTCGTCGGCGAGGACGCATCCCAGGTCGTCGAGGGCACCCGGGCGGATGTCCACGACGAGCGGTGAGGGGATGAGCCGGGTCAGTACTGGCACGCGATCTCCCGTCCGCGGGCGAGATCGTCGTGGTTGTCGATCTCGACCCACTGGACGTCGCCGATCGGCGCCACGTCGATCCGGAAGCCGCGGTTGACCAGCTCCTGGTAGCCGTGCTCGTAGAACTGCTGCGGGTCGGTCTCCCAGACGGCCCGGAGCGCGTCGGCCAGCTCGGGGGCGGCGTCGCCCTCGATGAGGGTGACGCCGATGTACTCGCCGGTGGCCTCGGCGGGGTCCATCAGCTTGGTGATCTTCGTCATGCCCCGCTCGGGGTCGACGACGACCTTCATCTCCTCGTCGGCCAGCGACTTCACGGTGTCCAGCGCGAGGATGATCCGCTTGCCCTCGCCGCGGGCGGCGAGCAGAGTCTTCTCGACGGAGACCGGGTGCACGGTGTCGCCGTTGGCGAGGATCACGCCGTCCTTGAGGGCGTCACGGCCGCACCACAGGGAGTAGGCGTTGTTCCACTCCTCGGCCTTGTCGTTGTCGATGAGCGTGAGCCTGAGGCCGTACTTCTCCTCCAGGGCCGCCTTGCGCGCGTACACGGCCTCCTTGCGGTAGCCGACGATGACCGCGACCTCGGTCAGGCCGATCTCGGCGAAGTTGCCGAGCGTCAGGTCCAGGACCGTGGGCTCGCCCTCTATGCCCGCGGGCCCCACCGGCACCAGCGCCTTGGGCAGGCTGTCGGTGTAGGGGCGCAGACGCCGTCCGGCGCCGGCCGCCAGCACGAGGCCGATCATGCGGGTTCTCCTTCATCGTGTACGGCTGGGGCCCCTGCGGAGACCCAGAAGCGGATGCTCTCGACGAGCACCACGAGGGCGACGGCCACGGCCAGGGCCGTGAGCGCGACCGTGAACTGCGCCGCGGTGAGCAGCGCTGCCAGCACGGCGACGAGCAGCGTCCGCCCGTCCTGCCCCCCGATGGCGCGCACCAGCCAGGCCGGCGGCGCTCCGGCGTCACCGCGGATGCGGTACACCGTGTCGTAGTGATGGTAGGCGACGGCGGCCACCAGTCCGAAAGCTGCCGGAAGCGCTCCGTTCACATCCGATTCGGCCGCCAGGACCAGGACGGTCAGATACTCACCGGCGCGCAGGATCGGGGGGACCAGCCAGTCGAGGGCGCCCTTGAGGGGGCGGGAGACGGCTTCGGCCGAGGTCAGGACGTACAGGCCAGCCAGCAGCACGACCCACCAGCTCGGGCCCCAGGCCCAGGCCGCGGTCACCATCGCGGCGGCGCCGACGGCGGCGCTGAGCGGCGCCAGGTGGGGGCCGCGGCCCTTGAGGAGCGGGGCGAGCGCGCCGACGAGCGGCCCGTTGTCGGCGAGGTCCGCCAGCGCCCGCGCCGCCCGGTCGGTGCGCTTCGCCCTGCGGGTCACCGAGCGCAGCACGCGGCCGGCCGTGGTGTAGGTCGCGGCGAAGGCGCAGCCGATCAGCAGGGCGTAGAAGGTGATGCGAGGAGTGGTGACGGCCGTCAGGACGGCGATCATGGCCCATCGTTCGCCGATGGGCAGGACTATCATCCGCCGCACCCAGACCGTCCAGCCGACGCTGTCGAGCTTGCCGGAGAGGGCGGCGGTGGGGCTGGTGTTGGCGGTGGCGTCGTGGTTGGCCTCGTTGAAGGAGAAGTCCACGACGTGCCGGCAGGTCTGGAGGATCATCGCGCCCAGGGCCAGGGCCCAGACGTCGTCGCCGCCCCGGGCCGCGCCGAGCGCGAGTCCGGCGTAGTAGGCGTACTCCTTGGCCCGGTCGAAGGTGGCGTCCAGCCAGGCGCCGAGCGTGGAGTACTGCAGGGAGTAGCGGGCGAGCTGGCCGTCGGTGCAGTCCAGGACGAAGGACGCGATCAGCAGCAGGCCCGCGGCGACGAAGCCGGCCCGGGTGCCGGTGGCCGCGCACCCGGCCGCGACGAGCGCGGTGATCAGGGAGGCGGTGGTGACCTGGTTCGGGGTGAGGCCGCGGCGGGCGCACCAGCGGGCGATGTAGCGGGAGTACGGGCTGATGAAGAAGGTGGTGAAGAACCCGTCGCGGGCCTTCACGGCCGACTTCAGGCGTACGGCCTCGTCGTCGACGGCGGCCACGGCCTGCCGTGCCTCGTTGCGGGCCTGGGGGTCGGTGGGGACCTCGGCGACCAGGCTGCCCAGCTCGGGGCGGTGGACGTCGGCCCCGTCGGCGACCAGGACGCCGACGACCCGGTCGGCGAGGCAGTCGACATCCCCCACGCTCGACGTCGTGCGCGCGGGGGCACCCCCATGGGCGGTGCCGCCGCTCACGGCGTTCTCGTGGGCCAGCGCGCGGGTGAGGGCCGTGCGCTCGGCGGGCTGCGCGGTGAGCGCGCCCGGGACCGCGGCGAGCGGGAAGCGGGGGTCGGTGAGGCCGAGGCGCAGCGCGTGCGGGTGGCCCACGAAGCGGGCGTCGACGACGGCGACCCGTTCCTGGGCCGGCACCGCGGCGAGCAGGCTCTCGGCGTCCGCGGCGTCGGCGGCGAGCCGGACGTCGAAGCCGAGGGACCGCAGGTCGCCTTCGAGCGACGATCCGGGAACCGGCTGACCGGTGAGGATGGCGGTCGACAACCGAACTCACTCCCTGGGGCCCGACGCGTCCGCGCCGGTCGTGTGCAGCATGGGGGCGCCCGTGGGGTGCTCCGGGCGAGGCCGGGCGGGCGGCATTGTCGGCAGAGGCTATCGGATGCCGGGAAGGCCGTGTTCACCGGCCGTTCAGCTCCCATCAAGACGGTCCGACCACGCGGCTCGGCACCGTCGGACCCACGGTTCGCAGCTCGCTCGAACCGGCCTTTGCCGAGATCATCATCGGTGATCGGCGGCCCGGCCCACAAACCGCGCCCCCCAGAGCGGACATCGGGGACATTGCAGGCGGTGCCGGGGCGTCGGCATAGGGTGGTCGGCCATGACGTGGCTGATCACCGGCGGAGCCGGATACATAGGGGCACATGTGGCGCGCGCCATGACCGGCGCCGGGGAGCGCGTCGTCGTCCTGGACGACCTCTCGGCCGGGGTGGCGGCCCGGCTGCCGGCGGACGTGCCGTTCGTCGAGGGCTCGTCGCTCGACGCCGCCCTGGTGGAGCACGTCCTCGGCGAGCACGGCGTGACGGGCGTGGTGCACCTGGCCGCGCACAAGCAGGTGGCCGAGTCGGTGGCGCGGCCCACTCTCTACTACCGGGAGAACGTCGGCGGCCTCGCCACGCTCCTGGAGACGGTCGCCGGGGCCGGTGTGCGCCGGTTCGTGTTCTCCTCCTCCGCGGCCGTCTATGGCAACCCGGACGTGGACCTCATCACGGAGGACACCCCGTGCGCCCCGGTGAACCCGTACGGCGAGACCAAGCTCGCCGGGGAGTGGCTGGTGCGGGCGGCGGGGCGGGCGCACGGCATGACGACGGCCTGTCTGCGCTACTTCAACGTGGCCGGGGCGGCGGAGCCGGTGCTGGCGGACACCGGGGTCTTCAACATCGTCCCGATGGTCTTCGACCGGCTCACCCGGGACGAGGCCCCGCGGATCTTCGGCGACGACTACCCGACGCCGGACGGCACCTGCGTGCGGGACTACATCCATGTCGCGGACCTGGCCGAGGCGCATCTCGCGGCGGCCCGGCGGCTGTCCGCGCCGGACGCGGCCGGGGATCTGACGGTGAACATCGGCCGGGGCGAGGGCGTCTCGGTGCGTGAGCTGGTCACGCTGATCGGCGAGGTGACCGGGGACACCCGGCCGGCGCTCGTCGAGGGGCGCCGCCCGGGGGACGCGCCGCGCGCGGTCGCCTCGGCCGGACTGGCCGCGAGCGAGCTGGGATGGACCGCCCGGCGCGGGGTACGCGAGATGGTCGAGTCCGCGTGGCGGGGCTGGCGGCTGCACCACGGCACGGGGCTGGCTCCGACCAGGTGAGGGCGCCCTGACCTGCACTTCGTTTCCGCAGGTCAGGGCACATGACAACGGTGTTCAGTGCCGCGTTGCCGGATACCCCCCACCCGTAGTTCACTGTGATCCCGGGCGAACACAGGAGGGCTGCTTCCATGGGGGCTGGGCACGACCACGGCCATGCGCACGCGCATGCGCCGACCACCGGTACGGCCGCCGCGGCGTACCGCGGCAGACTTTGCGTCGCGCTGGGGATCACCCTCGCCGTGATGGTGGTCGAGATCGTCGGCGGGGTGCTCGCGGACTCCCTCGCGCTGATCGCGGACGCCGCGCACATGGCGACCGACGCGGTGGGCCTCGGTATGGCGCTGATCGCCATCCACTTCGCCAACCGGCCCGCGAGCGCGCACCGCACCTTCGGGTACGCCCGCGCCGAGATCCTCGCCGCGCTCGCCAACTGTCTGCTGCTGCTCGGGGTGGGCGGCTACGTCCTGTACGAGGCGGTGCAGCGGTTCTTCACGCCGGCCCCGACCGAGGGCGGGCTGATGATCTGGTTCGGCGCCTTCGGCCTGGTCGCGAACATGATCTCGCTCACGCTGCTGATGCGCGGCCAGTCGGAGAGCCTCAACGTGCGCGGGGCGTTTCTGGAGGTGGCGGCGGACGCGCTGGGCTCGGTCGCGGTGCTGGTCTCGGCGGTGGTGATCCTGACCACCGGCTGGCAGGCGGCCGACCCGATCGCCTCGCTGCTCATCGGCCTGATGATCGTGCCGCGTACGCTGAAGCTGCTGCGCGAGACGCTCGACGTGCTGCTGGAGTCGGCCCCCAAGGACGTCGACATGGCGGAGGTACGGGCCCACATCGTCGCCCTGGACGGGGTGCGGGACGTCCACGATCTGCACGCCTGGACGATCACCTCGGGGATGCCGGTGCTGTCGGCGCACGTGGTGGTGCGCTCGGACGTGCTGAACGCGATCGGCCACGAGAAGATGCTGCACGAGCTGCAGGGGTGCCTGGGCGACCACTTCGACGTGGAGCACTGCACCTTCCAGCTGGAGCCGGTCGGCCACGCGGAGCACGAGGCACGGCTCTGCCACTAGGGGTGTCCGGCTGACCCGGGTGTCCCACGGGCCGGACCCGGTCGCGGATGGGCACACGCGTTCTGGAAGGTTCTCCGCCCACGACGCCGGGCAAGATCACGTACGGGGCCCGGTCGCCGTGCGCGGGACATGCGCGCATTGGCGCGAAGTGCCGGGAGCGCCGGACGCGTACGGCAGACTGGGGACGCGAGGACCGATGCTAAGGATGGGTATGCCGATCACACCTGCCACCGCGAAGCACAGCTCGTCGGACGGCACCGCGGAAGCGATCTTGCTGGAGCTGGTCGACGAGAACGGCGTGACCACCGGCACCGCGGAGAAGCTCGCCGCCCACCAGCCGCCGGGGCGACTGCACCGAGCCTTCTCGGTGTTCCTCTTCGACGAGCAGGGCCGGCTGCTGCTCCAGCAGCGGGCGCTCGGCAAGTACCACTCCCCCGGTGTGTGGTCCAACACGTGCTGCGGTCACCCCTACCCCGGTGAGGCACCGTTCGCGGCGGCCGCGCGGCGTACGTTCGAGGAGCTGGGCGTGTCCCCGACGCTGCTCGCCGAGGCGGGCACGGTCCGCTACAACCACCCGGACCCGGCGTCGGGCCTGGTGGAGCAGGAGTACAACCACCTGTTCGTCGGCATGGTGCAGTCGACGCTGCGGCCGGACCCGGAGGAGGTCGGCGACACGGCCTTCGTGACCCCGGCCGAGCTGGCGGAGCGGCACGCGAAGGACACGTTCTCGGCCTGGTTCATGACCGTGCTGGACGCGGCCCGTCCGGCCGTGCGGGAGCTGACGGGGCCGTCGGCCGGCTGGTGATCCTCGGAGCGGCCGCGGGGGCTCGGGTCAGGGCACCCGCAGGGGCTTGAGCGGCAGGGCGGCCCAGATCACCTTGCCGCCGCTCGCCGTGTGCTCGACGTCGCACACCCCGCCCGCCTCCCTGGCGATCTCCCGCACCAGGAGCAGTCCCCGGCCGCCCGTACGGCCGTGGTCGGCCTCCAGGGCGGTCGGGCGGTAGGGGTGGTTGTCCTCCACGGACACCCGCACCCACTCGGCCCCGACGGCGACCTCCACCGTGAGCACCGGCGACAGCACCGCCGCGTGCCGTACGGCGTTGGTCACCAGCTCGGAGACGATCAGCAGAAGCCCCTGGACGAGATCGTCCGAAGCGGGCACCCCCTGGCGGTGGAGCAGGTCCCGCACCGCGTGCCGGGCCTGCGGGACCGAGGCGTCCACGGCGGCGGCGGTGAACCGCCAGACACCCTCGTAGGGCAGCGGTCTCGGCACGTTCCGGAGTTCGGGAGGTGTGTCCGCGCCGCCAGCTGGGCGTGGGTCGGGCCCGCGCCCGTGGTTGTCCATCGTCCGGTCGCCACCCTCGCGCTCGATTGTCACCACACGTCGAGTGTTGGTATCGAGACACTCTCCTCCGGATGACTGAACAGAAGTCAGCGATTATCGCTCGTTTCCGACCGTTCAGGCAGGAAACCGCCCTGTGCGCGACCGCTCCTGTCCCGGCCATGCCGCCTTCGCGCACTCTTCGGGTTGTACGGGTGCGGCGGCCCCCTCGTCCGTTTCGTCCCCGGGGCGCCGTGCTCGTGGGCGCGGCGCGGGAGCTAGCATCCGGGCCATGGAGCCCGAACTGCTGCACGGCGTCACCGACGGGGTCGCCACCGTCGTCCTGCACCACCCGGCGAAGCGCAACGCCATGACCGCCGCGATGTGGGCGGCGCTGCCGCCGCTGCTGGACACCCTGGCCGCCGATCCGCAGGTGCGGGTGCTGGTGCTGACGGGCGCGGGCGGAACGTTCTGCGCGGGGGCCGACATCTCCACGCTCCAGAGCTCGCCGGACGAGGCGCAGGGACTGGCGGTACGGGCCGAGGAGGCCCTCGCCGCGTTCCCCAAGCCGACGCTGGCCGCCGTGAAGGGGCACTGTGTGGGCGGGGGCGCGCAGCTCGCGGCGGCGTGCGACCTGCGGTTCGCCGAGGAGGGCGCGCTGTTCGGGGTGACCCCGGCCAAGCTCGGCATCGTCTATCCGGCGTCCGCCACCCGGCGGCTGGTGTCCCTGGTCGGTCCCGGCGCCGCCAAGTACCTGCTGTTCTCGGGCGAGTTGATCGACACGGAACGGGCGCTGCGCACCGGCCTGGTCGACGAGGTGCTGCCCGCCGACGAACTCGACAAGCGGGTCGCGGAGTTCACCCAGGTACTGGTGTCGCGCTCGCAGCTGACGCAGGCCGCCGCGAAGGAGTTCGCCGACGGCCGCACGGACCGCGACGCCCACTGGGCGGCACAGGCCCGCGCCAGCGGCGACACCGCGGAGGGCGTCACCGCGTTCCTGGAGCGCCGCGAGCCGCGCTTCACCTGGACCGTCCCGGGATGACGGCAGGTCCCGCGCCGGGGTGAGGCGGCCGGCCCGAGCCGCTCCGCGGCGGACCCGGTCCCCGCCCTTTCCGCCCCGGCGCACCGCATGACCTGACCTTTTCGAGGTACCCGGACCTCCCGGGCCGCGGCGACCGCCGCGACCGGCAGAGGAAAGGGGAAACCTGTGCTCCGTGCGATCGCAGACGTACTGCGCCAGATCGGTGGCGCGATCGCCACCGTGGTGACGCTGCCCTTCCGGGCGCTGGCCCGGCTCTTCGGCGGGGCCTCGGGATCCACGAGGAGCCGCCGGGCCTGATGCACGCGCCCTGATCCCCGAGTGTCGCTGCCACCTGCCACAATTGCCGCGCAACCTCCAGTCAAGAAGGCGGTACGGGATCGTGACGACACCCCTCGTAGGGTCCATCGAAGGCAGGATCGCCGAGGAGCTCGGCGTACGGGAGCGGCAGGTGAGAGCCGCCGTGGAGCTGTTGGACGGCGGCTCCACGGTGCCGTTCATCGCTCGCTATCGCAAGGAAGCGACCGAGATGCTCGACGACGCGCAGCTGCGCACGGTCGAGGAGCGGCTGCGCTACCTGCGGGAGCTGGAGGACCGGCGGACGGCGATCCTGGAGTCGGTGCGCGAGCAGGGCAAGCTCACCGAGGCGCTGGAGGCGCAGATCCGCGGCGCCGAGACCAAGGCCCGGCTCGAGGACATCTACCTGCCGTACAAGCCCAAGCGGCGGACGAAGGCGCAGATCGCGCGTGAGGCGGGCCTGGAGCCCCTCGCGGAGGGGCTGCTCGGCGACCCGGGCGTGGAGCCGCTGGCCGCGGCGGCCGCGTTCGTCGACGCCGACAAGGGTGTCGCCGATCCGCAGGCCGCGCTGGACGGCGCGCGGGCGATCCTCACCGAGCGGTTCTCGGAGGACGCCGACCTGATCGGCGAGCTGCGCGAGCGCATGTGGGTGCGCGGCCGGCTGGCCGCCAAGGTGCGGGACGGCAAGGAGGAGGCGGGCGCCAAGTTCGCCGACTACTTCGACTTCGCCGAGCCGTTCACCGAGCTGCCCTCGCACCGGATCCTGGCCATGCTGCGGGGCGAGAAGGAGGAGGTCCTCGACCTCGTCCTGGAGCCGGAGGAGCCCTCCGAGCAGCCCGGCCCGTCGTCGTACGAGCCGATCGTCGCGTCGAGGTTCGGGATCGCCGAGCGCGGCCGGCCCGGCGACAAGTGGCTGACGGACACGGTCCGCTGGGCCTGGCGCACCCGGATCCTGGTCCACCTCGGCATCGACCTGCGGCTGCGGCTGCGCACGGCCGCCGAGGACGAGGCGGTCAACGTGTTCGCCGCGAACCTCCGTGACCTGCTGCTCGCGGCCCCGGCCGGCACGCGCGCGACGCTGGGCCTGGACCCCGGCTTCCGTACGGGTGTGAAGGTGGCCGTGGTCGACGCGACCGGCAAGGTCGTCGCGACGGACGTCATCTACCCGCACGTTCCGGCCAACAAGTGGGACGAGGCGATCTCCAAGCTGGCCCGGCTGGCCAGGGAGCACGCGGTCGAGCTGGTCGCGATCGGCAACGGCACGGCGTCCCGCGAGACCGACAAGCTCGCCGGTGAGCTGATCACGAAGCACCCCGAGCTGAAGCTCACCAAGGTGATGGTGTCCGAGGCGGGCGCCTCCGTGTACTCGGCCTCCGCGTTCGCCTCGCAGGAGCTGCCCGACATGGACGTGTCGCTGCGCGGCGCGGTGTCCATCGCGCGCCGGCTCCAGGACCCGCTCGCCGAGCTGGTGAAGATCGACCCGAAGTCGATCGGCGTCGGGCAGTACCAGCACGACCTGTCCGAGGTGAAGCTGTCGCGTTCGCTGGACGCGGTGGTGGAGGACTGTGTGAACGGCGTGGGCGTGGACGTGAACACGGCCTCGGCGCCCCTGCTCGCGCGCGTGTCCGGCATCACCTCCGGGCTCGCCGAGAACATCGTGGCGCACCGCGACGCCAACGGCCCCTTCAGGGCGCGTACGCAGCTGAAGAACGTGGCGCGGCTCGGCCCCAAGGCGTACGAACAGTGCGCGGGCTTCCTGCGGATCCGGGGCGGTGACGACCCGCTGGACGCGTCCAGCGTGCACCCGGAGGCGTACCCGGTGGTGCGGCGGATGGTGAAGACCTCCGGCCAGGAGGTGGCCGCGCTCGTCGGCAATACGGGCGTCCTGCGCTCGCTGCGGCCGGGCGACTTCGTGGACGAGACGTTCGGTCTGCCGACCGTCACCGACATCCTCAAGGAGCTGGAGAAGCCCGGGCGCGACCCGCGGCCCGCCTTCAAGACGGCCACCTTCAAGGAGGGCGTGGAGAAGATCTCCGACCTGGCGTCCGGGATGGTCCTGGAGGGGGTCGTGACGAACGTGGCGGCCTTCGGGGCGTTCATCGACGTCGGCGTCCACCAGGACGGCCTGGCGCATGTCTCCGCGCTGTCGAAGACGTTCGTCAAGGACCCGCGGGACGTGGTGAAGCCGGGTGACATCGTCAAGGTGAAGGTCCTCGACGTCGACATCCCGCGCAAGCGGATCTCGCTGACGCTCCGGCTCGACGACGAGGCGGCCCCGCAGGGCCAGGACCGGTCCTCCGGCGGCGGCCGGCCGCAGCGGGGCGGCGGGCGTCCGCCGCAGCAGCGGCAGCAGGGCGGGCAGCGCGGCGGGAACGGCGGTCAGCGCGGGGGCGGTGGCGGCGGCTCGCGCCAGGCGCCGCCGCCGGCCAACAGCGCGATGGCCGACGCGCTGCGCAAGGCGGGCCTGCTCGACCCGAAGAAGGGCCGGGGCTGAGCGAACGGGCCGGGTCCCGGTGGTGCGCCACCGGGACCCGGCCCGCGTGCGCGGCTCTGCCGCTGTGCCACCCGGCCGTTCCGCCGCCAGAAATACGGCTGCCGGAAATCCGGTTGCCGGGGATCGTGTGATCACCAGACTGATCGCATGACGACCGGACATGATCCCAAGGCGGACCTTCAGTCGTATCTCCAGGACGCCCGCGACGCGCTGCTGTGGAAGCTCGACGGGCTGCCGGAGTACGACGTGCGCCGGCCCATGACACCCACGGGCACGAATCTGCTGGGCCTGGTCAAGCACCTGGCCGGCGCCGAGGCGCTGTACTTCGGGGCGACCTACGGGCGGCCCTTCGCGGGGACACCGCTGTGGATCACCGGGGACGCCGAACCGAACGCGGACCTGTGGGCGCGGCCCGACGAGACGCGCGAGGAGATCGTCGGCCTCTACCGGCGGGCCTGCGCGCACGCCGACGAGACGATCGCGGCGCTGCCGCTGGACGCGGTCGGCACGATCCCCGGGGGCACGGTCGAACTCACGCTCCACCACAGCCTCACCCACATGACCGCCGAGACCCAGCGGCACGCGGGGCACGCCGACATCGTGCGGGAGCTGCTCGACGGGGCGGTCGGACAGCGGGCCCGGGGTGTCAACACGCCCGAGAAGGACACGGCTTGGTGGGCCGACCACCGCGAGCGGGTGGAGCGCGCCGCCCGCGAGGCCGCCGGCTAGCGCTCCGTCACCTTGCCGTCCGCGACCTCCAGTCGGCGGGTGACGTGGACCGCGTCCAGCATGCGCCGGTCGTGGGTGACCAGGAGCAGCGTGCCCTCGTAGGCGTCGAGGGCCGACTCCAGCTGCTCGATGGCCGGGAGGTCGAGGTGGTTGGTCGGCTCGTCGAGGACGAGGAGGTTGACGCCCCGGCCCTGGAGGAGGGCGAGGGCGGCACGGGTGCGTTCGCCGGGTGACAGGGTGACCGCCGAGCGCATGACATGGTCCGACTTCAGGCCGAACTTGGCCAGCAGGGTTCGGACTTCGACCGGTTCGGTGTCGGGTACGGCTGCGGAGAACGCGTCCAGCAGGGACTCCGAGCCATGGAACAGCTTGCGTGCCTGGTCGACCTCCCCGACCAGGACGCCCGAGCCGACGGCCGCGTGCCCGGCGTCCAGCGGGATCCGGCCGAGCAGCGCGCCGAGCAGGGTGGACTTGCCCGCGCCGTTCGCGCCGGTCACCGCGACCCGGTCGGCCCAGTCGATCTGGAGGGTCACCGGGCCGAAGGTGAAGTCACCGCGCCGTACCTCGGCGTCCCGCAGGGTGGCCACGACCGCGCCGGAGCGCGGCGCGGCGGCGATCTCCATGCGCAGCTCCCACTCCTTGCGGGGTTCCTCGACGACCTCCAGGCGCTCGATCATGCGCTGGGTCTGCCGGGCCTTCGCGGCCTGCTTCTCGCTGGCCTCGCTGCGGAACTTGCGGCCGATCTTGTCGTTGTCGTTGGCCGCCTTGCGGCGCGCGTTCTTCACCCCCTTGTCCATCCAGGAGCGCTGCGTCTGCGCGCGCTCCTGAAGGGCCCCCTTCTTGTCGGCGTACTCCTCGTAGTCCTCGCGCGCGTGCCGGCGGGCGACGTCCCGTTCCTCCAGGTAGGCGTCGTAGCCGCCGCCGTAGAGGTTGATCCGCTGCTGGGCGAGGTCGAGTTCGAGGACCTTGGTGACGGTGCGGGTGAGGAACTCGCGGTCATGGCTGACGACGACGGTGCCGGCGCGCAGGCCGGTCACGAAGCGCTCGAGGCGCTCCAGGCCGTCCAGGTCGAGGTCGTTGGTGGGCTCGTCGAGGAGGAAGACGTCGTAGCGGGAGAGCAGGAGGGAGGCGAGGCCCGCGCGGGCGGCCTGGCCGCCGGAGAGGGACGTCATCGGCTGGTCGAGGCCGACGCCCAGACCGAGGGAGTCGGCGACCTCCTCGGCCCGTTCGTCGAGGTCGGCGCCGCCGAGGTCGAGCCAGCGCTCCAGGCTCGTCGCGTACGCGTCGTCCGCGCCCGGCGCCCCGTCGACCAGCGCCTGGGTCGCCTCGTCCATGGCCCGCTGCGCCTCGGCGACGCCGGTGCGGCGGGCGAGGAAGTCCCGGACGCTCTCGCCGGGGCGGCGCTCCGGTTCCTGCGGCAGATGGCCGACGGTCGCGGTCGGCGGGGAGAGCCGCAGGTCGCCCTGCTCGGGCGCGGTGAGCCCGGCGAGCAGCCGCAGCAGGGTGGACTTGCCCGCGCCGTTGGCACCGACCAGCCCGATCACGTCACCGGGGGCGACCACGAGGTCGAGCCCGGAGAAGAGGGAGCGGTCGCCGTGCCCGGCGGCGAGATTCTTGGCGACAAGGGTGGCAGTCATCAGATCGTAGATCCTAGCGGCCCGCGTTCCTCCGTCGCGGCCTCGCCGATCACCGTCCGTTCGGCTACCGTCCCGGCGTGGACACTCGGTCGAACGGCGAAGTGATCGTGGTCGGCGGCGGGGTCGTCGGACTGGCGACGGCGGTGGTCCTCGCCGAGCGCGGCCGGCGGGTGCGGGTCTGGACCCGCGACCCGGTGGAACGGACCACCTCGGCGGTGGCCGGGGCCCTGTGGTGGCCGTACCACATAGAGCCGGTCGCGGCGGCTCAGGCGTGGGCGCTGCGCTCGCTGGAGGTGTACACGAGGCTGGCCGAGCGGCCCGCGGAGACCGGGGTGCGCCTGGTCGACGGGGCCATGGGCGACACGGACCTGGCGGACGTGGAGAGCTGGGCGGCCGGGCGGCTGCCGGTGCTGCGCCGGGCCACGGCCCTGGAGTACGGCGCCGGGAGCGCCGTATGGGCGCGGCTGCCGCTGATCGACATGGCGGTGCATCTGCCGTGGCTGCGGGAGCGGCTGCTGCGGGCGGGCGGCTCGGTCGAGGAGCGCGCGGTGACCGATCTGGCGGAGGCCGACGCGCCGGTCGTCGTCAACTGCACGGGCCTGGGCGCCCGGGAGCTGGTGGGGGACGCGTCGGTGCGGCCCGTGCGCGGGCAGCTGGTCGTCGTGGAGAACCCGGGGGTCGACACCTGGCTGGTCGCCACCGCTCCCGACGGCGGGATGGCGTACCTGTTCCCGCAGCCGGGCCGGCTGCTGCTGGGCGGCACGGCCGAGGACGACGTGTGGTCGCTCGACCCGGACCCGGCCGTGGCCGAGGCGATCGTAGGGCGGTGTGCGGCGCTGCGGCCGGAGGTGGCAGGGGCGCGGATCCTGGAGCACCGGGTGGGGCTGCGGCCGGTGCGCGACGCGGTGCGCCTGGAGCGGACGGCCCTGCCGGACGGACGGCCGCTGGTCCACCACTACGGGCACGGCGGGGCGGGGGTGACGGTGGCCTGGGGATGCGCGGAGGAGGCGGCCGCGCTGGCCACCTCCTCCTGAGCCATTTCTTCCTGGGCCTGTCGGAGCGCTACGGGATCCGGTACGGCTCGGGTGGTGTGCGTACGCCGTCCAGGCGTCCGGTGTCGGGTGTGCGGGCCGCCGTCGCCCCGGCCGTGGCGGCGGCGAAGGCCCGGGCGCCGCCGACGAACGGGACCCGGGCCGAGGTGCGGGACAGGTCGACGGTGAGGGTCGGGGTGTCGGCGGGCGGGTCGATGAGGTCCTTGTCGGTGCCCGCGACGATCAGCGCGAGGCGGTGGCCGGCCGGGACGACGTGGTCGGTGGCCGCCAGGTCGAGGGTGATCGTGTACGCCCGGCCCGGAGTGAGCGGGACGCCCTTGCCGGGGTCGGCCCAGGTGCCGAGATCGGCCCAGCCGCGGCTGAGGACCGTGAAGCCGACGTCGGCCGTCGTCGCCCGCGTCTCCTTGAAGCAGGCGCTGTCGCCGGTCGTGCTCGCGCCCCAGCAGGTGCGGTCGGTGAGCGTGGTGATGCCCTCGCCGCTCGCCGCGTAGTCGCGGATGGTGTCCGGGCCGACGTCGACGAGGACGGCGCTCAGATGGGCCGTCGGGGTGGTGGGGGTGGCGGTGACGGTGACCCGGGAGGAGCCGGACAGCCGCAGGTCGCGGGTGAGCGGACCGGTGACGAATCCGGCCTTGTCGGGGGTCGGGGTGTCGATCCGCGCGGCCCAGTCGGTCTCGCCGAGGCGCGGGTCGTCGGTGAGGGTCTCGGTGTCGGTGCCCTTGCGCAGGCCGAGGGTGCCGACGCCCGGCTGGGTCCCGGTGGCCGGGCGCAGGGTCGTGGCCCGGGTGCCGCGCGGCGGCCAGACCTTCGAGGTGACCCACTGGTCGGGGTGGCGTTCGATGTCGGCCGTCGGCTCGCGGTCGATGCCGTTGTCGTAGCCGAGGAGTTCATGGTCGAACCAGCGGTGCAGGGTCTCGACCCAGTCGGCGCGGCGGAAGTCGAAGGGGTCGACGTGGCCGGTCTGGGAGAGCCAGATCTTGCGGTCGACGCCGTTCTTGGCGAGCGCGTCCCACCACTGGCCGAAGTGCTTGGCGCGGACGTTGAGGTCCTGGAGGCCGTGCACGACGAACACGCTCGCCTTCACCTTGCGGGCGTCGGCGACGTAGTCGCGCTCGGCCCACAGGGAGGTCAGGTCGCCGGTGCGCGGGGCCTCGTCGACGAGCCGCTTCTGGACGGCGGCGCACCTGGCGCGGGCGTCGGGGCTGTTCACGTAGTTCGAGAGCCGGTCGGGGCCGGAGTCATAGAGCGGGGCGCCCTGCTGGAAGTAGTAGTCGTACCAGGAGGAGATGGCGGCGATCGGGACGATCGTCCGCAGGCCCTTCACTCCGGTGGCGGCGACGCCGTTGGCGATGGTGCCGTCCCAGCTCTTGCCGATCATGCCGGTTCTGCCGTTGGTCCAGTCCGCCTCGGCGGTCGTGGTGCCGGTGCGGGTGGTGTACGCCTCGGCGCGGCCGTTCAGCCAGTCGACGACGGCCTTCGCGGAGAGGATGTCGGAGCGGCCGCCGACGTCGTCGCAGCCGTCGGAGCGGTTGGTGCCGGCCAGGTCGACGCCGACGACGGCGTAGCCGCGCGGCACGAAGTAGTTGTCGTAGAACAGCGGCATCTGGACGACGGCGCCGTTCGCGTCGTACGTCTTGCGCTGGCTCTCGTTGCCGCGGCCGCAGCAGGAGTAGTAGGGGCTGGCGTCCATGATGACGGGCACCTTGCGGCCCTGTGCGGCCGGTTCGCGGGGGCGGACGATGTCGACGGCGACGCGGTCCGTCCTTCCGTCGCCGTCGCCGTCGAGCCCGGTGTCGACCCAGACGGCCTCGCGGATCGCGTTCTCGTACGAGTGGACGGGGCGGCTCTCGCGCGGGGTGCCGTGGGCCACCGCCGGCGTGAGGAAGGCGGCCACCAGGAGGGTGACGGCGGCTGCCGTGAACGGTCTCCAGATCGTGAAGCGCATGCGTGTCGGCATGCGCGGGACGCTACCGGGGTCAACTCCCGCGCAGAAGAGGGCCGCTGTGCGCCGCCTGTGGCCGGATGACGTCCATGGGAGTGGTTCGGTCATGACGGCCGAATGGCGATCGTGTGACAGCGGGGCCGTCGGCGGATGCTGGGGCACAGGGAGTTCCTAGGCTCCCAACAGACTGCGTGTCCCTACGACTTGGAGTTCTCGTGCACCCCAGACTCATCGCGCCGGGCGCACTCGCCGCCGCGTCCGTCCTGCTGGCGATCCCGGCGTCGGCCGCGAGCGTCTCCCCCGGCGCCCCGGGCATCGGCGACCCCTACTACCCGGCCTACGGCAACGGCGGCTACGACGTCTCCCACTACGACCTGCGGCTGAAGTACCAGCCGGCCACGGACGAACTGGAGGGGACGGCGACGATCCTGGCACGGACCACCCAGGATCTGTCGCGGTTCGACCTGGACTTCCTGCTGGACGTCGATGAGGTGCGGGTCAACGGCGTCAAGGCGGCCTTCGCGGCCTCGGGCGAGCACGAGCTGGAGATCACACCGAGGACACCGCTGGCGAAGGGCACGGCCGCCACGGTCGTGGTGCGCTACCGCGGGATTCCTTCGTCCAAGCAGGCGTACGGCTTCACCAGCTGGCACCGCACTCCGGACGGCGGGGTCGGCGCCAACGAGCCCGAGGCGGCCTGGTGGTGGTTCCCCAGCAACGACCACCCGCTCGACAAGGCCACCTACGACGTGTCCGTGCAGGTGCCCGACGGCACCCAGGCGATCTCCAACGGCACGCTCCGGTCGGCGGTCTCCCGGCTCGGCTGGACCCGGTACTCCTGGCGCTCCGACAAGCCGCAGGCCACCTATCTGGCCACGCTGGCGGTGGGGAGGTTCGATCTCACCACCGGCACCACCGAGAGCGGCATCCCGGTCGTCAACGCGTACAGCAAGGACCTGGGGGCCGACGCCGGCGCGGCGCGGGCGAGCATCGAGCGGACCGGGGAGATCGCCGACTGGCTGAGCGGGTACTTCGGGCCGTACCCCTTCAACGCGCTCGGCGGATACGTACCGAACACGACCACCGGGTACGCGCTGGAGACGCAGACCCGGCCCTACTACAGCCCGCGGCAGTTCGCGAACGGCTCGAACACCTCGGTGGTCGTGCACGAGCTGGCCCACCAGTGGTACGGCGACCTGGTGTCCGTCGCCGGGTGGAAGGACATCTGGATCAACGAGGGCTTCGCGCGGTACGCGCAGTGGCTGTGGTCCGAGCACGAGGGCGAGGGCACGGCCCAGGAACTCGCCGACCACGTGTACGCCTCCCGTCCCGCCGACGATCCGTTCTGGCAGGTCAGGCCCGGGGATCCGGGTCCGGAGAACCAGTTCCACATCGCCGTCTACGACCGGGGCGCGCTGGCCCTCCAGGCGCTGCGCAACGAGATCGGTGACGATGCCTTCTTCACCGTCCTGAAGGGCTGGCCGCAGCGGTACGCCCACGGCAACGCGACCGTCGCGGACTTCCGGCGCTATGCCGAGGAGGTGTCCGGGAGGGCACTGGGCGCGCTGTTCGACACATGGCTGTTCCAGCCGTCGAAGCCGTCGGCGTCCGCCGCGCGCACCGCGTCCCTCGCGGCGGCCTCGGCCGCTCCGGTGGAGCCGAGGTCGTGGAAGAAGATCGCGGCGACGAACGGGGTGCACGCGCACTGACCGACCACGCCGAACGGCTCTTCGAATTCCGAACTTCCGTCTGACTCAAGGCCGTTGTGGGTAACACGGGGTGAAGGAATCGCGGAGAGAAGGGGGAGAGGTCATGGCGGGCGCACAGAGCAACGAGGGGCTGTGGCGGGTGCTGACCGGCGTCGGGGCACTGGGGGTCGGCATCGGCCTGATCGCCGGCGTGCCGATCCTGAGCCTGCTGGGCGCGCCATTGGCCATCGTCGGCGCGATCGGACTGACCGCCGCCCGGCGGAAGTAGCGCGGCCGGTCCGCTACCGGCGAGACGACCGGTCGGGCACCGCCGCGAGGAGGGCGTCGTGGGACAGGGCGGCGCTTTCCGTGGCCGGCACCGTGCACGCGTAGGCCCCAGCCGCCGCGCCGAACTCGGCACATCTGCGCGGTGGCTCGCCGCGGAGGAGGCCGTAGAGGAAGGCGGCGGCGAAGGCGTCGCCCGCGCCGTTGGAGTCCACCACCGGTGCGGGCGGTACGGCGGCCGGTACGTGGGTCAGTTCACCGTCGGCCAGGAGGTGGGCGCCCGCCGCCCCGGCCGTGGCGACGACGATCCCGGCGCGGCCGCGTGCGGCGACGCGGCGCATGGTCGCCGCGGGGTCGGGGAGGGCGGCGGCGGAGACGAAGACGACGTCCGCGGCGTACGCGAAGGGCTCGTGGTAGGGGTTCTCGCCGTCCCAGTCGTGCAGGTCGGTGGAGAGCGTGATGCCCGTGCCGCGCAGCACGGGCAGGGCGTCGGCGCAGGGCTGGGTCAGGGACACGTGCGCGTGGCGGCTCGCGCCGGCCAGCAGGCGCAGGGTGTCCTCGGGGAAGCGGTCACCGGGGTGGGCGCGGCTGGTGTCGTACAGGGACAGCCGGCGGCCGTCCGGGCCGACCAGGTTGACCGCGCGTTTGGTGCCGAGGGGCTGCGGTACGGCGGTGAGGGCGATGCCGTGCTTCTCGTGCAGGGCGCGGACCAGGTCGCCCTCCGGGTCGTCGCCCAGGAAGTCCAGGTGGTGGGTGCGCAGGCCGAGGGCGGCGAGGCCCAGGGCGACGAAGTCGCCGGTCTGCCCGGCGCGGCTGCGGATGCCGCTGTCGATCATGTAGCTGTCGGCGTACGGGAGCGGCAACTCCGGTACGTACACGATGGTGTCCACGCCGGCCCCGCCCAGGACCAGGACGTCGATGTCCTCCCGCATGCGCTACCCCTCCCCGTGGTCGTACACCGTCACCGCGACGCCCCGGCGCACCAGCCGCTCGGTGACGAGCGGTTCGACGCGGGACCACTTGCCGCCGGCCAGACCGCAGCCTATCCGTGGCATGTGCACGGAGGCGCCGAGTTCGAGCGCCCGGTCGGCGAGGCGGGCCAGGGCGGTGTCGATCGCGTCGTAGCGTACGGGGACGCCCTTGCTGCCCGTCCGGATGCCGCGCTGGCCGACCATGTTGGCGACCCAGACGTCGGGCTTCACCTGGACGAGCTGGAGCGCGCCCAGGCCGAAGTCGTTGGAGGCACGCTCGCGGTGCCAGGCGCGGTAGGCCTGCTCCGGCTGCGGCCAGCGCCGGGAGAGGGCCAGGACGAAGCCCTTCCCCCAGCCCCCGATGTCGTTGCAGACATGGGCGATCACCTTGACGCCCTTCACCGACGGAACGGTGGCGTCACCCCGGACGTACGTGATCTCCGACATGACGCCACCGTAGGCGATGCCACTGACAGTGGCTCCGGCTGCTACTTCACGAGCTGGGACAGCTCGCGGTCCGCGGTCCGGGAGACCCGGCGGCGGACCGCGAACCAGCCGCCGACCAGGGCGAGTCCGATGACCGGGATGAGCAGGAGGGTCTTGCGGCCGACCTCGGGGTCGTTCCACATCAGGCCGAGGACGGCGAGCAGGAAGGCGATCGTGACGATCTCCGTGACCGGGCTGCCGGGCAGCCGGAACGAGGGCCGCTCGACCAGGCCCGCCCTGGCGCGGCGGACGAAGACGAGGTGGCAGATCATGATGATCACCCAGGTGCTGATGATGCCGAGGGAGGCGATGTTCAGCACGATCTCGAACGCCTGGCCCGGCATGAGGAAGTTCAGTCCGACGCCCAGCACGCAGACGGCGCAGGTCAGCAGGATGCCGCCGTAGGGGACCTGGCTGCGGTTCATGCGCGCGGTGAACTTCGGGGCCGAGCCCGACATGGCCATGGAGCGCAGGATGCGGCCGGTGGAGTACAGGCCGGAGTTCAGCGAGGACATGGCGGCGGTGAGGACCACGAGGTTCATCACGTCACCGGCGCCCGAGACGCCGATCTTCGACAGGACGGTGACGAAGGGGCTCTCGTCGGCCGAGTAGACCGAGCCCGGCAGCAGCAGCGCGAGCAGCACGACGGAGCCGACGTAGAAGAGGCCCACGCGCCACATGATGGAGTTCACCGCGCGCGGAACGACCTTCTCCGGCTCGGCGGTCTCGCCGGCCGCGACGCCGACCAGCTCCAGCGCGGCGTACGCGAAGATCACGCCCTGCATGACGAGGACGACCGGCATCAGACCGTGCGGCAGGACGCCGCCGTTGTCGGTGACCACGTGCAGGCCGGGGGTCTGGCCGCCGACCTCGTGCTGGGTGGCCAGCAGGAAGATGCCGACGCACATGAAGGCGACGAGGGTGGCGACCTTGACGATCGCGAACCAGAACTCCAGCTCGCCGAAGATCTTCACCGAGATCAGGTTCACCGCCAGGACCACGGCGAGCGCGATGAGGGCCAGCACCCACTGGGGGATGCTCGTGAACATGCTCCAGTAGTGCGTGTAGAGCGCGATCGCGGTGATGTCGGCGATCCCGGTGGTCGACCAGTTCAGGAAGTACATCCAGCCGGCGACGTAGGCGCCCTTCTCGCCGAGGAACTCGCGCGCGTACGACACGAACGAGCCGGATGAGGGCCGGTAGAGGACCAGCTCGCCGAGGGCGCGCACCACGAAGAAGGCGAAGACGCCGCAGATCAGGTAGGCGATGGCCAGCGCGGGGCCGGCGTTGTGGAGGCGTCCTCCGGCGCCCAGGAAGAGGCCGGTGCCGATGGCGCCACCGATGGCGATCATGTTGACGTGGCGGTGCTTGAGGTCCTTGCTGTAGCCGGCGTCGCCCGCGTCCGCGGGCGTCGCGGTCGCCTGGGGGTGGGCGGCGACTTCGGCCGTGCGCACGGTGTCCTTGCTCACGGGTGGTTCCACTCTCTGGTGCGCCCGGCCGTCGTGCGGCCGGGTGTCCGTACTCTCAGGGCCCGCGGCTCCCTGTAGGGGCGCGGACCAAGGGGGCAGCTTTCCAGGACATTCCGCGATCATGCGGTGGCCCATGTCACAGAGCGTTGCTTCTCACACGGCTCGCGTCCTGATCGTCGCGGGTGTCACAGCACCGGTGGGACAGCGATACTGCTGCACATGACGATCGAGACCGAGGAGCCGGACCTCACGGTCGACGAGCTGGCCGCGCGGGCCGGGGTCACGGTGCGGACGGTCCGCTTCTACAGCACCAGGGGTCTGCTGCCGCCGCCGGTGATCGGTCCGCGCCGGGTGGGGCACTACGGTCCGCAGCACCTCGCGCGGCTCGCGCTGATCGAGGAGCTCCAGCAACAGGGGATGACGCTGGCGGCGATCGAGCGCTACCTGGGCGGGCTGCCGCCGGACGTGGACGCGCACGGTCTCGCCCTGCACCGCGCGGTCGTGGCGTCCTGGGCGCCGGACACCGTGGAGACGGTCACCCCGCAGGAGCTGCGGCGCCGGGCGGGCCGGCCGCTGTCCGAGCGGGACCTCGACCAGCTCGCGGCGATGGACGTCGTCGAGGCGACCCCCGACGGTTCCTACCGTGTCGACTCCGGGCTGCTCCCGCTCGGGGTGCGGCTGCTCGACGTACCGCTGTCGCCGGAGGTGATCCTGGCGGCCCGTGCGACGCTGATCGAGCACTCGCGGGCGGCGGCGCACGAGTTGTCGCGGCTGCTGCGGGAGGCGGTGGCCGAGCGGGACGCCCGGGACGTGAAGTCGCTGACCGCCCATGTGCATCCACTCGTGGTGCAGGCCCTGCTGACGACCTTCCAGCGGTCCCTGCGCGACGAGCTGCGGCAGTGGCTCACGGAGCCCCCGGCGGAGGGCTGACCGAACCCCGTGGGCCCTCGACGGGTCACGGGGTCCGGTGCGGTGCGGTGGGTCAGCGGGCGTCCGTGAAGGTCTCCCCCCGCTCCGCCTTCTCGACCAGCAGCGCGGGCGGGGTGAAGCGGTCGCCGTAGCGCTCGGCGAGGTCACGCGCGCGTGCCACGAACCCGGCGAGGCCGCCCTCGTAGCCGTTGATGTACTGGAGCACGCCGCCGGTCCAGCCGGGGAAGCCGATGCCGAAGAGGGAGCCGATGTTGGCGTCGGCGACGGACGTCAGGACGCCCTCCTCGACGAGCCGGACGGTGTCGAGGGCCTCCGCGAAGAGCATGCGTTCCTGCATGTCCCGGAAGGGGATCTCGGCGCCCGCGCGCGTGAATTGCTCGCGCAGCCCCGGCCAGAGGGCGCCGCGCCCGCCGTCCTCGCCGTACTCGTAGAAGCCCGCTCCCCCGCTGCGGCCGGGGCGGTCGAACTCGTCGACCATGCGGTCGATGACGGCCTCGGCGGGGTGCGGCGTCCAGGTGCCGCCGGCCTCCTCGACGGCCTGCTTCGACTCGCGGCGGATCTTCCGCGGGAGGGTGAGGGTCAGCTCGTCCATCAGGGACAGCACCTTGGCGGGGTAGCCCGCCTGGGCCGCCGCCTGTTCGATCGATGCGGGCTCGATGCCCTCGCCGACCATGGCGACGCCCTCGTTGATGAACTGGCCGATCACCCGGGAGGTGAAGAAGCCGCGCGAGTCGTTGACGACGATCGGGGTCTTCTTGATCTGCCGGACCAGGTCGAAGGCGCGCGCGAGCGCCTCGTCGCCGGTGCGCTCGCCCTTGATGATCTCGACGAGCGGCATCTTGTCGACCGGTGAGAAGAAGTGCAGGCCGATGAAGTCCTCCTGGCGCTCCACGCCCTCGGCGAGGGCGGTGATGGGGAGCGTGGAGGTGTTGGAGCAGAGCAGGGCGTCGGGGTCGACGATGTGCTCGATCTCCTGGAAGACCTTGTGCTTGAGGGAGGTGTCCTCGAACACGGCCTCGATGACGGCGTCGCAGCCGGCCAGGTCGGCGGGGTCGGCGGTGGGCGTGATGCGGGCGAGCAGCGCGTCCGCCTTCTCCTGGGTCGTACGGCCCCGGGCGACGGCCTTGGCGCAGAGCTTCTCGGAGTAGCCCTTGCCCTTGGCGGCGGCCTCGGCCGAGACGTCCTTGAGGACGACGTCGATGCCCGCGCGGGCGCACGAGTAGGCGATGCCGGCGCCCATCATCCCGGCGCCCAGGACGGCTACCTTGCGCACCTGCCGGGGCTCGACGCCCTTCGGGCGGCTGACGCCGGAGTTGACGGCCTGGAGGTCGAAGAAGAACGCCTGGATCATGTTCTTCGATGTCTGGCCGGCCGCGAGTTCGACGAAGTAGCGGGCCTCGATGACCTGCGCGGTCTCGAAGTCGACCTGGGCGCCCTCGACGGCGGCGGCCAGGATGTTGCGCGGGGCCGGGTAGGGGGCGCCGTTGGTCTGCTTGCGCAGGGTGGCCGGGAAGGCGGGCAGGTTGGCGGCGAACTTCGGGTTGGCGGGGGTGCCGCCGGGGATGCGGTAGCCGGGCCGGTCCCAGGGCTGCTGCGACTCGGGGTGCGCGTCGACGAAGGCGCGGGCCTTGGCGAGCAGTTCCTCGGGGGTGGCGGCCACGTCGTCGATCAGGCCGTTCTCCAGCGCCTTGCGGGGGCTGTACTGGGTGCCCTGGAGGAGGACCTTCAGGAGGGCGTCGGCGATGCCCAGCAGCCGGACGGTGCGCGCGACGCCGCCGCCTCCGGGGAGCAGGCCGAGGGTGACCTCGGGGCAGCCGATCTTCGATCCGGGGGCGTCGAGGGCGATGCGGTGGTGGCAGGCGAGGGCGAGTTCGTAGCCGCCGCCGAGGGCGGCGCCGTTGAGGGCGGCGACGACGGGCTTGCCGAGGGTCTCGATACGGCGCAGGTTGCGCTTGATCTCCAGGCCGCCGTCGAGCAGCTCCTGGGCGGTCTCGGGGGTGACACGGATCAGGTCGCGCAGGTCGCCGCCGGCGAAGAAGGTCTTCTTGGCGGAGGTGACGATGATGCCGCGGATGGAGTCCTTCTCGGCCTCCAGGCGGTCGGTGACCGCGGCGAGGGAGGCGCGGAACGCCGCGTTCATGGTGTTCGCGGACTGGTCCGGGTCGTCGAGGACGAGGGTGACGAGGCCGGTGCGGTCCTGTTCCCAGCGGATGGTGGTGCTCTCGGTCATGACGGGGTCTCCGTAGAAGTCTCTGAGTTCCGCTGGGTGGTCAGACGCGCTCGACGATCGTGGCGATGCCCATGCCGCCGCCCACGCAGAGGGTGGCCAGGCCGTAGCGCTTGTCCTGGCGCTCCAGTTCGTCGACGAGCGAGCCGAGGATCATCGCGCCGGTGGCGCCGAGCGGGTGGCCGAGGGCGATGGCGCCGCCGTTGACGTTGACCTTGTCGAGGGACAGGCCCATGTCCCGCGCGAAGCGCAGCACGACCGCCGCGAACGCCTCGTTGATCTCGACGAGGTCGATGTCGTCGATGGTCAGGCCCGCCCTCTTCAGGGCCTTGCGGGTGGCCGGCGCGGGGCCGGTGAGCATGATGGTCGGCTCGGAGCCGGAGACGGCGGCGGAGACGATCCGCGCGCGCGGGGTGAGCCCGTACCGCTCGCCGACCTCCTTGGAGCCGATCGCGACCAGGGAGGCGCCGTCGACGATGCCGGAGGAGTTACCCGCGTGGTGCACGTGGTCGATCCGCTCCACCCAGTGGTACGTCTGGAGCGCCACGGCGTCGAAGCCGCCCAGTTCGCCGATGTCGGCGAAGGAGGGCTTCAGCTTGGCGAGGGAGTCGGCGGTGGTGCCGGGGCGCAGGTGCTCGTCGTGGTCGAGGACGACCAGGCCGCTGCGGTCGCGCACCGGGACGACGGAGCGGTCGAAGCGGCCGTCCTTCCAGGCCGTCGCCGCCCGTTCCTGGGACAGGGCCGCGTACTCGTCGACGTCGCGCCGGGAGAAGCCCTCGATGGTGGCGATGAGGTCGGCGCCGATGCCCTGCGGCACGAAGTTGACGTTCAGGTTGGTCATCGGGTCGTTGAACCAGGCGCCGCCGTCGGAGGCCATCGGCACCCGGGACATCGACTCCACGCCGCCCGCGAGGACCAGGTCCTCCCAGCCGGAACGGACCTTCATGGCCGCCATGTTGACGGCCTCCAGGCCCGAGGCACAGAAGCGGTTCTCCTGGACGCCGGCGACGGTGTCCGGCAGTCCGGCGGCGATCGCCGCGATACGCGCGATGTCGGAGCCCTGGTCGCCCACGGGACCGACGACACCCAGCACGATGTCGTCGATCGCGGCCGGGTCGAGGCCCGGGAAGCGGTCGCGGAGTTCGTGGATGAGGCCGACGACGAGGTCGATGGGCTTCGTGCCGTGCAGGGCGCCGTTCGCCTTGCCGCGCCCGCGCGGGGTGCGGATCGCGTCGTACACGTACGCTTCGGTGCTCACGGGAGGCCTTTCAGTGAGGGTCGGGGAGAGGGGTCTCGGGGGTGGGCCGGGCCTGGTCGAGGAGTCGGGGGACGCCCCAGTCGCGGGCCACGGCGGCGGTGTCGGCACCCGGTTGCGCCGGGCCGCCGCGGACGGTCGTGGGGGTCGCGGAGAAGCGGGGCGCGGGCGCGGGCTGGGTGATGCCGCCGTGGTCGGTGAAGGTGCCGCGGGCGGCGAGGTGCGGGTGGTGCGGGGCCTCGCGCAGCGACAGCACGGGCGCCACGCAGGCGTCGGAGCCCTCGAAGACGGCCGTCCACTCCTGACGCGTGCGGGCCTTGAAGCGGGCGGCGACGGCCTCGCGCAGCTCTCCCCAGCGCGTCCAGTCCTTGCGTGCCGCGCGGAAGTCGCCCAGGCCGAGGAGGTCCACGAACTCGTCGTAGAACTGCGGTTCCAGCGCGCCGACCGCCATGTGGCCGCCGTCGGCGGTCTCGTAGGTGCCGTAGTACGGGCAGCCGCCGTCGAGGAGGTTGGCGGCGCGCCGGTCCTGCCAGCCGCCCGCGGCGAGCATGCCGTGGATCATCGCGGAGAGGTGGGCGGTGCCGTCGACGATGGCCGCGTCGACGACCTGGCCGGTGCCCGTCGCGCACGCGTGGTGCAGGGCGGCGAGGACGCCGACGACGAGGTAGAGGGAGCCGCCCGCGTAGTCGCCGAGCAGGTTGGCCGGGGCCGGCGGGGGCGTGTCCGCCGGGCCGATCATGCCGAGGGTGCCGGTGAGGGCGATGTAGGCGATGTCGTGGCCCGCGCGGTGGGCGAGCGGGCCCTCCTGGCCCCAGCCGGTCATCCGGCCGTAGACGAGCCGGGCGTTGCGGGCGTGGCAGGCCTCGGGGCCGACGCCGAGGCGCTCGGCGACACCGGGCCGGTAGCCCTCGATCAGCACGTCGGCGCGGGCGGCGAGGTCGAGGACGCGCGCGGGGCCGTCCGGTGCCTTGAGGTCGACGACCACGGACCGCTTGTTGCGGTTGGTGATGTCGTAGTCGGGGTCGATCGCGAGGGAGGAGCCGCCGGGGCGGTCCACCCGGACGACGTCGGCGCCGAGGTCGGCGAGGAGCATGGCGGCGAACGGGCCGGGCCCGATGCCCGCCAGTTCGACCACGCGCACCCCGGTGAGCGGGCCGTGCCCTGGCGTGTCTGCCGTTGTCATCCAGCCCCCTTGCTGTGACACAACCGATGTAACACCAGTGATGCTAAGAACACGTTCCAGTGGAGACAAGAGGTGGCGAGCAAGCGCTTAGCCAGTTTAGCCGGGGGCTCCGCGGGTGCACCGGTGGCGCCACGGGGCAGCGAGGGCGCCGCAGGGGCGCGGCCCTCGTCAGCGGGCGTCCAGCTCCGTTATGAACCGCTTGGGCGCGATGGTGCGGTAGCTGTCCTCCACCCAGTCGCACAGCAGGTCGGCCGGCGGGGCGTCCGGCTCCTCCAGCGGGACGCGCACCCAGCCCGACTTCCCCAGACCGTATCCGGCGGGCTCGGCGCCCGGGGAGGCCAGCGCGTGGGCGTGGGCCGTCTCGTCGCGGAGTTTGAGGGTGACGCCCAGGGGGTAGCTGCCGTCGGCCACACCGAGGAAGACGAACACCTTCCCGTTGACCTTGGCGACCGACTCGCTCCACGGGAACTCCTCGGCCGCACCGGGCAGGCCGAGCGCGAAGGCGCGTACTTTCTCCCACTTCCTCAGGGCGTTCCTGGACACGGTCACCTGCTGCCTCCGGGCTCGTCGTCGGGCTCCGCACTCCTCACGCTAGCCTCAGCCACCGACAGCGGCGCGGGCTGCACGCACCGAGGGGTGCCATGAGCGAACAAGGGGTGTCATGCGCAAGACAAACCGGACGGATCGTCCGTACGACATCGTGCTCTTCGGGGCGACCGGCTTCGTCGGGACACTGACCGCGGAGTACCTGGCCGCCCACGCGCCCGAGGGGCTGCGCTGGGCGATCGCCGGCCGCAGCGAGGAGAAACTGCGGGATCTGCGCGAGCGGCTCGGCACGGACGCCGGGGTGCTGCGGGCGGACGTGTCGGACCCGGCGTCGGTGCGCGCCCTCGCGGAGCAGGCGCGCGTGGTCGCGACGACCGTCGGGCCCTATGTCCGTCACGGCGAGGACCTCGTGGCCGCCTGCGCGGACCTCGGCACCGACTGTCTGGACCTCTGCGGCGAGCCGGAGTTCGTGGACCTGACGTACGTCCGGCACGACGCCCGCGCGCGGGAGACGGGCGCGCGGCTGGTGCACGCCGTCGGCTTCGACTCCGTCCCGCACGACCTGGGCGCGTACTTCACCGTGCGGCAGCTGCCGGAGGGCGTGCCGCTGACCGTGGACGGCTTCGTGACCGCCGACGCCACCTTCTCGGGCGGGACGTTCGCCTCCGCGCTGGGCCAGTTCGCGCGCGGCCGGCAGATGGCGGCCGCCGCCCGGGAGCGGGGACGGCACGAGCCCCGCCTGATGGGACGGCGGGTGACGGCGCCCGTGGGCGCGCCCCGGTTCGCGCCGGAGGTCGGCGCGTGGGCGCTGCCGCTGCCCACCATCGACCCGCAGATCGTGCGCCGGTCGGCGAAGGCCCTGGAGCGCTACGGCCCCGACTTCCGCTACCGGCACTACGCGGCCGTACGGCATCTGCCGATGGCCGTGGGCGGGGTCGCGGCCGTCGGCACGCTCGCCGCCGCCGCGCAGCTGCCGCCCGCCCGGCGCTGGCTGTCGGACCGGCTCAAGCCGGGCGAGGGGCCGAGCGCCGAGAAGCGGGCGCGGAGCTGGTTCTCCGTCAGGTTCGTCGGCGAGGGCGGCGGCCGGCGGGTGTTCACGGAGGTCTCGGGCGGCGACCCCGGCTACGGCGAGACGGCGAAGATGTTCGCCGAGGGGGCGCTGGCACTGGCCTTCGACGACCTCCCGCCGACGGCAGGACAGGTCACGACGGCGGTGGCGATGGGCGACGCGCTGACCGAGCGGCTGATCCGCGCGGGCATCCGCTTCCGGGTGGCCGCGAGCCGCTGAGGTGGGCGGGCCGCCGGAGGGGCGCTACACGGGCCACTGCGCCAGCGTGTAGATCATCCCGACGATCCAGCCCAGCCCGGCCAGGACGGCGAGGATCAGGGCGGCGTTCACGGCGCGCTCGACGGGCCGGTCGGGGTCGGCGAGGGGCTTCGGGGCATGGTGCGTGGTCATGGGCACAGCCTGCCGAGCGGGGGCCGGGGCGCACATCCGTACGAGTACTCAGTCGCCGTACTCAGTCGCCGTACTCAGAAGCCCTGCGGGGCGTACGCGTCGGCGTCGGCGTCGGCGTCGGCGTCGCACGGCCCGTGCGCCCCACCGGCCCCCTCCTTGCCCCCGATTTGAGACTTTTTCCCTGCCTCCCCCGCTCCCTCGGGCCCCAAGTGCCAACAAGCACTTCAATGAAACGATTGAAGTGCTGGAGCGGAGGGAGGTGATCAGCATGAAGTTCGTTCTCGAAGTCACCGTGGAGGAGGGCGCGCCGGCCGAGGACACGGTGCGCGAGCTGGGGCGCATCCTGCGGTACTGGGGCGGGAACCTCGGCCACTACGCCATGGAGCCCGGAGACGGTTCGCCGGTCCACGACTCGGCGTACCGCGAGGTGGGTCAGTGGCGGATCGTCGCCTCCTGAAGCGCCCGCCGGCACAGGGAGTCGGCCCTGCGGGTGGTCTCCGGAAGCCGGAACTCCGGGGTGAGGGCGAGGGTGTGGGCGCAGGCGCGCTCCAGGGTCACCCGGTGGCCGACGGACACGAAGACCGGCTTGACGCCCGCCCGGGTCCGCAGGGCGCGCCCGACCTCCTCGCCGCCCGCCGCCAGCAGCGGTGAGGAGGATCCGCGCGCGACGCCGGGATCGTCGTACGTGAAGGTGAAGGGGTTCTTGGCGACACCGATCGTGGGCAGGCCGGTGAGGACGCCGAGGTGGCTGGCGAGGCCGAAGCGGCGGGGGTGGGCCAGGCCGTAGCCGTCGCAGACGACCAGGCCGGGGTCGCCGGGCAGGGCGTCGAGGGCGGCGAGCACGGTGGGGATCTCGCGGAAGGCGAGCAGTCCGGGCACGTACGGGAAGGAGATCCGTCCGACGGCGGTGGCCTCGGCGACCACGTCGAGGCTCGCGGCGTCCAGCACGACGGCGGCGGCCGCGACGACGTCCCGTTCGTCGTCGTAGGCGACATCGACCCCCGTCACCCGTCCCGTCCCGGGCGGCGGCCCGGACTCGTCGAGCACCACCCGCGCCCGCAGCTCGTCCTGGACGGCGCGGGCCTCTTCCTCTGTCGCGGGCCAGCCCGCGGGAACGCTGACGGTCGTCATAGTGGGGACGAGCGTACGGCTCCCGCGCGCGGGTCCGCGAAAACGTTTCCCGGCGACCGTCAGCCTTTCTTCGCGTCCAGGGCGCGCTGCAACTGGCTCTTGTCCATGTTCGAACGACCCTTGACGCCTCGCCGCCTCGCCTCCTCGTAGAGCTGGTCGTACGTGGGCCCCTGGGAGCCCTTGCCGGACCGCAGCCCGCCCCTCCTGCCGGACGACATGTCCTGGAGGGACGTGCGGCTCGCGGTCTTCGACTCCCCCGACCGGGCGCGTTCCTTGTTGACCGTCCGGGCGGCGATCTCCTCGGCCCGCTCGGTGCTCTCGCCCCGGTCCTTCACGCTCTCCTTGATGTGCTCGTACTGGCGCTCCCGCTTGGGGCTGGAACCGCGTGGCATGGCGCTCTCCTCTCGTGTGCGCGTCCACCGGGTACCCCGGATGCGGCTCAGCTCTCCAGGCGGGCCACCCGCCCCTGCTCACCGGCGGCCCAGCAGCCACCGTGGGGCGCGCAGTCCACGGTGTCGTACGAGCCGGTGTCCACGGTGCGCCAGGTGCGGCCGGCGTCGGTGGTCAGGTCGGTGCCGGTGGGGCCGACCGCGAGGGCGGCGGTGCGGCTGTGCGGGAGCCAGGTCACGCCGGAGCGGTAGGCGGGCGGCGGGGTGTCCGCGGGGCGCCAGGCGCGGCCGCCGTCCCCGGTCGTCGCGGCGGCCCGTGGGGAGGGCTGGTCGGCGCGGTAGTCGCCGCCGACGGCGAGGCCGTGCGCGCGGTCCCGGAAGGCGAGGGCGAACACCCCGCGCGCGGGGTCGCCCGCCGGGACGGGCGTGTCGGTGGCCGTCCAGGTCCGGCCGCGGTCGGCGGAGTGCAGCACACGCGCGCGTGCCGCTCCGCCAGTGGCGAGCCACACGTCCCTCGGCCCGGAGGAGACCAGGCACTGGCCGCTCGCCGCGAAGCCGGCCTCGCCCTCCAGGGCGGCCGGCATGCCCCGGTCGGGGAGCACCGACCAGGAGCCGCCGCCGTCGCTGGTGGACAGGATGCGGAACCTGCCGTCCACCGGGTCGCTCATGGCGAGGCCGTGGCGACGGTCGAAGAAGGTCAGGCAGTCGTAGAAGGCGCGGGCGTCGGTGTTGCGGAATGACTCCGTCCAGGTCGCCCCGCCGTCGTCGGTGCGGTACACGCGTGAGGCCTCGCCCTCACCGATGGCCAGCACCACCGCGCGGCGCGCGTCGAACGCCTCGACGTCGCGGAACTGGAGGTCGGCGGCGCCGGGCGGGGAGACGTTCCGCCAGCTCGCCCCGCCGTCGGTCGTGCGCAGGACGGTCCCCCGGGTCCCGGCGACCCACGCGGTGTCCCGGTCGACCGCCGCCAGACCGCGCAGCCGTACGCCGGTGGCGCCGGTGTCCTTGAGGTCCCAGTGCGGTGCCGTCCGGGCCTGCGCCGGTACGGCGGTGAGGGCCGCCAGCACCACCGCGCAGGCCGCTCCGGCCGCCACGGCCCTCTTCCGCGCCCGCCCTGCCGCCCGTACCGTGCGTCGCGTCTTCCCCAAGCGCCTCATGGCGGGGGAAGCTAGCCGACGGTTCCGGTGGCGTCCAGAGGACCTCGTTCGCCCCAACCGTCCTACCGGGCACGGGAGATGAGACACGTCACTCGTGTGCATGAAACGCGGTGACCGAGGTCACTCGGAATCCGTGTGCACGGATCGGCCGGTTCCAGCGTCTCTATCCAGTGTCCGGCCCCATCCGACCGGCACCTGTCACGTCGTCGTCGCAAGGGAGCAAGGCGTTGTCCACCGTCATCGAGCAGCCCGTAGAGGCCCGCCTGGTCGCCGCCGCGCCTCGGATGCCGAGCATCCCCGCCACGCTGCACTACGACCGGAGCGACCCGTTCGCCGTCCGTATGACCTTCCCGGCCCCGGCCACCCTGGAGGGCGTGGAGGTCTGCTGGACCTTCGCCCGCGACCTCCTCGCGGCGGGCCTGCACGACGCCGAGGGCCACGGCGACGTCCGCGTCCGCCCGTACGGGTACGACCGCACGGTGCTGGAGTTCCACGCCCCCGAGGGCACCGCCGTGGTGCATGTGCACTCATCGGAGATCCGGCGCTTCCTGCGGGCCACGAGCGAGCTGGTCCCCGTCGGCCTGGAGCACCTCCAGCTCGACCTCGACCACGACCTGGCGGAGCTGATGCGGGACGCCTGCTGATCCACCGAGGGGGCGCCCGTTAATCCTTTGACAGCGCCACCGGCCCCTTCTACCGTCTAGAACGGTCCTGTTGCCGCCGATTGGAGAAGGACGTTGCTCGTCTGAGGTCCTGAGACACCGCGCCACACGTACACCGTGTGAGCGCCGCGTGCGACCTCGGCGTTCGAGCCGTCCCTGCGCAACAGGGCTTTCCGTATGCCCTCGCGCTCCCCGCTCCCGCGGTGGTCGCCGCCTTCCGGTGTCTCGACACGCGTTGCCCTGACCGCATACGCAACCGCGAGGCCCACCTTGACTCATTCCATCACCTGTTCCTCCCTCGCCTTCTCCTGGCCCGACGGCACGCCCGTCTTCGAGGGACTCGACGTCGCCTTCGGCCCCGGCCGCACCGGACTGGTCGGCGTCAACGGCTCCGGCAAGTCGACCCTGCTCCAGCTGATCGCCGGGCGGCTCGCCCCGTCCGACGGCGCGGTGCGGGTCGCCGGCGAGGTCGGCCACCTGCCGCAGAACGTCACGCTCGACACGGCCCTGCGGGTCGACGAGACCCTCGGCATCGCCGCCCGGCGGGCCGCCCTGCACGCCATCGAGGCGGGCGACGTCTCCGAGGAGCACTTCGAGACCCTGGGCGACGACTGGGACGTCGAGGAGCGCGCCCTGGCCACCCTCGGCGAGCTGGGGCTCGGCCACATCGGCCTCGACCGCACCATCGGCGAGGTGTCGGGCGGCGAGTCGGTCCTGCTGCGGCTGGCCGCGCTGCTGCTGCGCCGCCCGGACGTCCTGCTGCTCGACGAACCCACCAACAACCTCGACCTGTACGCCCGCCGGCGGCTCCACGCGGCCGTCGCGTCCTGGCCGGGCGTACTGATCGTGGTCAGCCACGACCGGGAACTGCTCGACCTCGTCGACCAGATCGCCGACCTGCGCTCCGGGGAGATCACCTGGTACGGCGGGAACTTCTCCGCCTACGAGGAGGCCCTCGCCGCCGAGCAGGAGGCCGCCGAGCGCATGGTGCGGGTCGCCGAGGCCGACCTGCGCAAACAGAAACGCGAACTGGCCGACGCCCAGGTCAAACTGGCCCGCCGCAAGCGGTACGGGCAGAAGATGTGGGACCAGAAACGCGAGCCGAAGATCGTCATGGGGGCGCGCAAGCGCGCGGCGCAGGAGTCCGCGGGCAAGCACCGCATCCTGCACGAGGAGCGCCTCGCCGAGGCCAGGGAGCGGCTCGACGACGCGGTGGAGGCCGTCCGGGACGACGACGAGATCCGCGTCGACCTGCCGTACACGGCCGTCCCACCGGGGCGGGGCGTCCTGACCCTGATGGACCTGGAACTGGCGCACGGCGCGCGCGTGGCGGGCGGTTTCGAGCTGCGCGGTCCGGAGCGGGTGGCGCTGATCGGGCGCAACGGCGCGGGCAAGACGACGCTGCTGCGCACGATCGCCGGGGAGCTGGCACCGGTGTCCGGCGAGGCGCACACGCATGTGCCACTGCGTTTCCTGCCGCAGCGGCTCGACGTCCTCGACGGGGAGCTGACGGTGGCCGAGAACGTGGCGCGGTTCGCGCCGGACGCCACCCCGAACCGGATCCGGGCCAGGCTGGCCCGCTTCCTGTTCCGGGGCGCCCGCGCGGACCAGAAGGCGGACACCCTGTCCGGCGGCGAGCGCTTCCGGGCCACCCTGGCGGCGCTGATGCTGGCCGAGCCGGCCCCGCAGCTGCTGATGCTGGACGAGCCGACGAACAACCTCGACACGGCGAGCGTGCGCCAGCTCACCACGGCTCTGGAGTCCTACGAGGGGGCGCTGGTCGTGGCCAGTCACGACCTGCCGTTCCTGGAGTCCATCGGCGTCACCCGCTGGCTGCTGCTGGACGGGGAGCTGCGCGAGACGACGGCACAGGAGGCGGCGGAGCCGGCTTAAGGGCCTGTCTCAGGAGGGGCACAGCCCGGCGACAGGGGTTTTGTCCTGGTGGACCGGGGCTGCATGATGGCTGACCGGCGCCGCGACCGGCGGCGCCGGCAGGGCGTCCGTGGTGTCAGCCGCCGGGCAGCCCTGCGCCCCCGCCGATTCGGAGACCTGGACGTGCCCAGCCAGAAGGCCCTGATCCGCCGCCCCAGCCCGCGCCTCGCCGAAGGCCTGGTGACGCACGTCGAGCGGGAGAAGGTCGACGTGGAGCTGGCCCAGCAGCAGTGGGAGGCGTACGCCGAGGCGCTGCGGGCGCACGGCTGGGAGACCGTCGAGGTGGACCCGGCCGACGACTGCCCGGACTCCGTGTTCGTCGAGGACACGGTGGTGATGTACAAGAACGTCGCGCTGATCGCGCGCTCCGGCGCGGAGTCCCGGCGCGACGAGGTCGCGGGGGTCGAGGAGGCCGTGGCGCGCCTGGGCTGCTCGGTGAACTGGATCTGGGAGCCGGGCACGCTGGACGGCGGCGATGTGCTGAAGATCGGCGACACGATCTACGTCGGCCGGGGCGGGCGGACCAACGCGGCCGGCGTGCAGCAGGTGCGGGCCGCCTTCGAGCCGCTGGGCGCGCGGGTGGTCGCCGTACCGGTGACCAAGGTGCTGCACCTGAAGTCGGCGGTCACGGCGCTGCCCGACGGCACCGTGATCGGGCACATCCCGAAGGTGGACCGGCCGTCGCTGTTCCCGCGCTTCCTGTCGGTGCCCGAGGAGGCCGGGGCGCACGTCGTGCTGCTCGGCGGCGCGAAGCTGCTGATCGCGGCGAGCGCGCCGAAGACCGCGGAGTTGCTCGCCGACCTCGGTCACGACCCCGTCGTGGTCGACATCAGCGAGTTCGAGAAGCTCGAGGGCTGTGTGACATGTCTCTCGGTACGGCTGCGGGAGCTGTACGCCTGAAGGGGTGAACCGATCACCTTTTCGGCCCCGGGACCTGCGGTTCCCGGGGCCGTTTTGGGATACCCGGACGATACCCGGACACCCCCGCGAAGCCTGGTTGATCAGCGGTCTTTACGACGAACTTAACCTACGGCTTCGTAACCTACGGGTTCGTAGCCTACGATCCCGTAAGTTCCGGCGTCCGCCCGCCGGAGTGTTCGGCTCCGTTTCACGTCCCCTGGAGTACCCCGTGACGATCACTTCCCCGCACCTCGGCAGCCCCGCCGTCTGGACCGACGCCAAGCTGCTGTACGCACTCGAGGAAGTGGTCGAGACCGAACTCAACCGGCACCTGAAGGTCGCCAAGGACTGGATGCCGCACGAGTACGTGCCGTGGAGCGACGGCCGCAACTTCCCGGGCATCTTCGAGGACGGCGAGGCCTGGGACAAGGAGCAGTCGAAGGTCACCGAGATCGGTCGGATCGCGCTGGTGGTGAACCTGCTCACCGAGGACAACCTGCCCAGCTACCACCACGAGATCGCCTCGCTCTTCGGCCGCGACGGCGCCTGGGGCACCTGGGTGCACCGCTGGACCGCGGAGGAGGGCCGGCACGGCATCGTGATGCGCGACTACCTGCTCGCCTCGCGCGCGGTGGACCCGGACAAGCTGGAAGCGTTCCGCATGGCCCACATGAGCGAGGGCTTCGAGTCGGACAACCGCCACTCCATGCTGCACTCGGTCGCCTACGTCGCGTTCCAGGAGCTGGCCACCCGCATCTCGCACCGCAACACCGGCCACCAGTCCGGCGACCCCGTCTGCGACCGCATGCTGGCCCGCATCGCGACCGACGAGAACCTGCACATGGTCTTCTACCGCAACCTCCTGAAGGCCGCCTTCGAGCTGGCCCCCGACCTCACCATGCAGGCCGTGCGGGACGTCGTCGTGAACTTCCGGATGCCCGGCCACGGCATGCCCGGCTTCGAGCGGTTCGCCGCGCAGATGGCGATCGGCGAGGTCTACAACATGCGCATCCACCACGACGACGTGCTCCAGCCCGTGCTGCGCCACCTGAAGGTCATGGAGATCGACGGCCTCGGCCCCGAGGGACAGCAGGCCCAGGACGAACTGGGTCTCTTCATGGGCGGCCTGGACGCGGAGGCCCTGAAGTTCGACGAGAAGCTGGCCGCGCGCAAGGCGCGGATGGCGGCGCGCGCCGCCGGCTGATCCGCCGCTCCACGCCACGAACGGCTCGCACAAGGGACCGAATTCCCGGTGCGGGCCGTTCGCCGTCTGCGGCATCATGCCGCCATGCGCCACAGCGACACGGTCCAGCAGGCCCTCGGCTTCCTGCTCGGCCTGACCGACGAGGACACCGCCGCCCGGATCCGGGCACGCGTCGGCCTGCCCGCGCCCGACAGCCCCGAGGTGGCCCGCCGGCGGCTCGACCGCGTCTGGGCCCTTCCCCGTGTCCCGGCCTCCGTGGTGCTGTGGGTCCTGGAGCAGGACGACCCCGCGCTCAACGCCGTGGTCTGGCGCCACCTCGGCACGGACGCCGGCCTGCGGCGCGCCGTCGCCCGGGGCGTGCCGTTCGGCCCCGGACGGACGGCCCCCGTGCCGGTGGACCCCCGGCGGCTGCCGGGCGAGGAACCCGAGATCCCGGAGAGCTACGTCCGCCTCGGCCTCGTCGGCGCCCTGCGCACGGCCGCCTCCATGCCCGCCGCCCGCGCGGCCGGCTCCATGGTCCTCACCCGGGACGACTGGACGACGGTCACCGCGGCGGACGCCGAGCACCCGCTGCCCGGCTACACCCGCTGGGTGCTGTCCGTCCGCCCGGACTGCCCGCCCGCGCTGCGCGCCCAGTTCGGCTCACACCCCAAGTTCACGCACCGGGTGCGGCAGGCGGGCGTGCTCGACGGCCCCGCCGTCTACGCCACCGCCCACGGCCCGGCCGCCCGGGTGCTGGAGGTCCTGGCCCTGGGCCACCTGATGTTCCCGACCCGTGTCACCGACGCCGAGCACGCCCTGCGCCCCCTGGTCCACGACCACCTGAGCGACCGCGAGGAGGCCTGGGCGGTACTGGCCCAGCTCGCCGGGACGTTCCACGGGACGGCCCCGCAACTCGTGCGGACGGCGGGCGCGATCGCCTGAACGTCCGGCGTTGCGCAAGAGGGCGGGGCGTCCGGCCGGGCGAAGCAGGCAGGGGGCCGTCAGAGGAAGACCTTCCGCACCTTCGCCATGCGGACCTCCGGACTTCCCGCGCCAAGGGATATCGGCACGAGCCAGGGGCCGTCACCGTCCTCCCGAACCGCGGCGGCATTGAACCCACTGTCACCGGTGGGCTTTTCACCCATCCAGCAGAGACTGCGCGTGGACTCTCCCCCTACAGGCCCCGCGGCTCCTTCGAAAGAGCGGCAGTGAAAGAACCGCTCAGGATCACGCGGGTCCTGCACCTCCATACCGAACGGGCCCACACCATCGGCGTCACGACTGCTCGTGTCCACCGGAGAGTTCTCCCACTCGGCCCGTGACATGGTGACCCGTACGGCTTTACCACTCATGGAATTCGCCCTCCCCTCGTATTTCTTCCCTGGAACGGCGGGAGAAATATGCGGTTCCCACGACACCCATGTCACCGAGTCGCTACGTCCGCATGCCGGATCCACCGGCCGCACGGACGTCGGCCGCGTACCGAAGGAGGGGGGCGGGGCGGCTGGATTCGAACCAGCGTGTTCTGGTTTTGGAGACCGGTGCGCCTGCCTCTGCGCTACGGCCCCGCCCTTGCCGCAGAGCGTAATGCCTTGGCCCGTTGTCAGTGGGGCCTGGTACCAATGAGGCACGGGGAAAGCACGGCAAATGGGGTACGGGGGGGCGGGACATGGCGTACGGGGAGCCTGAGCGGCGGCGTCTGCCGGTGGTGGACCTCGCCGACCGCAGAGCGCTGGAGGCGTACCGTCCGGCGGTTCCGGAGGTCGTGGAGGAGGCGCGCCGGCTGAAGGAGGCCGCGCTGCTGGACTTCGGGCTGACGGAGTCGGCGGTGGCGTCCTGGCTGTACGCCAAGTGCCACCACCAGATCCCGACGACGGCGGTCGACACGGCGGCGGTCGTGGCCTCGGGCGACGGCACCTGCCTGCTGCTCTACAACCCGGACTTCTTCGTCGGCCTCGGCCTGGACGGCGTGAAGTTCGTCCTGTTCCACGAGGCCCGGCATCTCGTGCACCGGCATCTGCTGGCCGCTCCGGAGCTGCGCGAGGACCCGGTGTTCGAGCTGGCCGCCGAGGTGTCGATCAACCACGTGGCGCTGGTCCGGCTCGCCCGCGAGGAGCTGCCCCTGCTGGACGGACGGCCGACGGGCGTCGACCCCCGGCAGGTGTACGACGCCTACGTCGAGGATCTGACGACTCATGGGCTGGAGCCGGTGGCGTACCCGGCGTTCACCGAGACCGACCTGCGGGTGTACGGCGAGCTGAAGCGGATGCGGCACCCGCCGGTCCCGGAGCGGCGGCTGTGCGTGCACCTGGCGGAGGGCGGCATCCCCGCCGACCAGGAGACCGTCGACTCGGTGACGTCGTCGGCGCTGCTCAACTCCCTGCTGGCGGCGCGCCGCGGGCACACCGGGGCGGAGCGTGAGCTGCTCGACCTGATGGGCCGCACCGAGGGCGACTCGCCGCGGGCCGCCCGCCTGTGGGGCCGGCTGGGCGCCGGCATGCTGCGCGGTGAGACCCCGCGCACCCGCACGGTCGACTGGTGGCAGCGCTGGCTGGTCGACGTGCTCGGCTCGAAGCTCCGCGACGGCGAGCGGCTGGTGTACCCCAAGAAGCGGGGCGCGCTGCTCGCGGCGCTCGGCCAGGACCCGGTGCTGGCCCGCCGCGGTCCGGTGCGGGAGAAGGTGCTGGTGATCGCCTACGACACCTCGGGGTCCATGCCGGACCACGTGATCGGCTGGCTCACCGACCTGGTCGGCCGGATCGAGGGGGTGGAGGCGCACTGGCTGTCCTTCGACGCCGTGGTGATGCCCTTCAGGCCGGGCGAGCGCGTGTACGGCGGTGGCGGCACGAGCTTCCAGGTGGTCGCGGACTACGTGGAGGGGCGTACGGAGATCGGCGGCCGCCGTTTCGACGTCCGTCCGGACGCGGTGATCGTCCTCACCGACGGATACGCCCCGCCGATCACACCCCAGGAGCCGGACAGATGGATCTGGCTGATCACCGAGCGCGGCCGTGAGTGGCCCGAGACGCACACCCCGGCGATGGCCTGCCATCGCGTGACCACAGGATCGCGGTAGATGACCACAGGATCACGGCCCATGCCCACGGAAACGGCCGAGACACGGCAGTCGACCACCTCACGACTGGAGTCCTTCATCGACGCGATGATCGACATGGGGCAGACCGGCCAGGTCTTCGGCGAACACGGCATCGGCAAGACGGCGACGTTCTTCTCGCACATCGCGCGCGCCCACCCGGACGCGACCCTGGTGTACGTCCCCGCGGCCAATCTGACGCCGGACGACCTGCTGGTCAACGCGCCGGTGCGGGATCCGCGCTCCGGTGAGCTGGTGCTGCGGCAGCTGGTGATGAGCCAGCTGAAGCCGGGCCGGCCGTTCGTGCTGCTCATCGACGACTCGCTCCAGGCGGGTGACACGATCCAGTCGCAGCTGATGCAGATCGCCTGCAACTGGACGCTCGGCGAGCACGATCTGCGCGCCCTGGGCTGCGTCGGCGTCTTCCTCACCGACAACGAGTCGCTGGCGGAGACGTCGGCCCGGCGCGGTGACCTCGCGCTGCTGGACCGCATGGTCACGCTGCGGATCACGGCGAACGACACGTCGTGGCGGCGCCACCTCGCGGCCAAGTACCGGCCGTGGGACCTGCGTCCGGTGCTCTCCCTGTGGGCGTCGCTCCCTTCGGCGGTGCGCGAGCTGCTGTCCCCGCGCACCCTCGACCATGTGCTGGCCAACGCCCGGGAGGGGTTCCCGCTGCGCTGGGGCCTGCCGCTGATCGACGGCGAGCGGCTGCGGCTGGCCGAGCCGGGCGCGGACGGCAGACCGGGGCCGGACCGCACAGCGGAGATCCTCGACCGGATCGCCGCGGCGGTGGGCGCGGCCAATCCGTCGTCCGTCCCGGACCCGGTGCGGCAGGTGGTGCGGGCGGCGCTGCGCAACCGCTGGACGGTGCTGCTCCAGGGGCCGCCCGGCTGCGGCAAGACGGAGCTGGTGCGGGAGACGGTCCGGGAGGGCCTCGGCCGGGACGCCCTGTACTTCTCCCTGCCGGTGACCAATGTCGAGGACCTGTGCGCGCCGGTGCCCTCGCCGGACGGCACGCTGGACAACCTTCTCGCCGTGCGGTTCACCGGCCCGGAGCCCAAGGCGATCGTGTGGGACGAGTACAACCGGCCGAAGGACCGGGCCGCGTTCGCCAAGCTGATGGAGATCACCCAGGAGTGGTCGCTGGCCGGGCGGCGGATCGAGAACCTGCGCGCCCAGATCGCCGTCCAGAACCCGCCGTACCACCTGGGCCGCAAGCTGCTGGTGTCCCGGAACAACATCGCGCAGGCGACCCGGTTCACGGCCTCGCTGGAGGTGGCGCCGGAGGACATCCCGGCCAACGAGTGGCTGCTGGCGCGGTACGGGTCGGACGCCGAGACGGTACTGGAGTGGTGGAAGCACGACATCGACGAGGAGGGCCGGGCCTGGATCACCAAGCGGACGATGGAGCGGCTGATCAAGCTGCACCGGCGGGGGCTGCCGCTGGAGATGGGCACGGTCTACCTCGGCGAGGGCGAGTACGCGCCCGTGCCGCTCGGTGCACTGATCGACCGGCTCCGGGGCCGCCCGGTGACGGGCCTGCGGGAGCTGGCCCGGGACGCCGACCGGTGGGAGGCGCGGCTGCGGCGGGCGGCCGAGCACTCCGACGAGGGCGGCGACGACAGCGACGTCGTCCACCAGATCCTCGCCAACGCCGAACTGTCCCAGCTGCGGAAACACCGAGCGGTGGTGGCGCGTCTGGTGACCTTGCTGCCGGCGAAACTGCGGGCGACGTACCTGGTGGGGGCGTCGGAGCAGCAGGAGCGGTTCTGGATGGAGGTGTTCACCGGGATACGACGCTGAGAGGCCGGGCAACCCACCGGAAAAAAAATCGGTCGGCGATGTCGAGAACCCGTGGCTCGCTCCGTCCCCGTGGTGAACGCGACCAGAATGGGTCGCACAGCACCGAGGAGAACCACGATGGCCAAGTACTTGCTGCTCAAGCACTACCGCGGCGCCCCGGCGGCGGTCAACGACGTGCCCATGGACCAGTGGACACCGGAGGAGATCTCGGCCCACGTGCAGTACATGAACGACTTCGCGGCCCGGCTCGAGAAGACCGGTGAGTTCGTCGACGGTCAGGCCCTCGCCCCCGAGGGGACGTTCGTCCGGTACGACGGCGAGGGCCGCCCGCCGGTCACCGACGGCCCGTTCGCCGAGACCAAGGACCTCATCGCCGGCTGGATGGTGATCGACGTCGACAGCTACGAGCGCGCCGTCGAGCTGGCCGGGGAGCTGTCGGCCGCGCCCGGAGCGGGCGGGAAGCCGATCCACGAGTGGCTCGAGCTGCGCCCCTTCCTGACCGCGCCGCCCACCATCACGGAGTGACGTCCGAGATGACCGAGGCCCTGCTCCGGAGCCTCACACCGAGCGTGCTCGGGATCCTCGTCCGCCGCGGAGCCGACTTCGCGGCGGCCGAGGACGCCGTACAGGACGCGCTGGTCGAGGCGGTCCGCGTCTGGCCGGCCGACCCGCCACGGGACGCGAAGGGCTGGCTGGTCACCGTGGCCTGGCGCCGGTTCCTCGACGCGAGGCGGGCGGACGCCGCCCGGCGCCGGCGTGAGGACCTCGTCGACGAGGAGCCGGCGCCCGGGCCCGCGCCCGCGGTGGACGACACGCTCCAGCTCTACTTCCTGTGCGCCCACCCGTCGCTGACGCCGTCGTCCGCCGTCGCGCTCACCCTGCGCGCCGTCGGCGGGCTCACCACCCGCCAGATCGCCCAGGCCTACCTGGTGCCCGAGGCGACCATGGCGCAGCGCATCAGCCGGGCCAAGCGCACCGTCTCCGGCGTGCGGTTCGACCGGCCCGGCGATGTCGCCACCGTGCTGCGCGTCCTCTACCTGGTCTTCAACGAGGGCTACTCCGGCGACATCGACCTGGCCGCCGAGGCCATCCGGCTCACCCGGCAGCTCGCGGCCGCGATCGACCACCCCGAGGTGGCGGGGCTGCTCGCCCTCATGCTGCTCCACCACGCCCGGCGCGCGGCCCGCACCGCGCCCGACGGCAGCCTGGTGCCGCTCGCCGAGCAGGACCGCGGCCGGTGGGACACCGCCTCGATCGCCGAGGGCGTCGAGATCCTGCAGGCGGCCCTCGCCCGCGACCGGCTGGGCGAGTTCCAGGCCCAGGCCGCCATCGCCGCCCTCCACGCCGACGCGCCCACCGCCGAGGAGACCGACTGGGTGCAGATCGTCGAGTGGTACGACGAGCTCGCGCGCCTGACCGACAGCCCGGTCGTCCGGCTCAACCGCGCGGTGGCGGTCGGCGAAGCCGACGGACCGCGGGCCGGCCTGGCGGCGCTCGCGGCGCTGGACGACACCCTGCCCCGCCACACCGCGGTGGCGGCCTACCTCCACGAACGCGACGGCGACCTGGCGACGGCGGCACGGCTGTACGCCGAGGCGGCCCGCAAGGCACCCGACCTCGCCGAGCGCGACCACCTGACACGCCAGGCCGCCCGGCTCAACGCCCGCCGGCGTCGCTGACAGCCGCGCTCGAGATTCCCCGCAGCACCTGGCGCCGGGGGGCGGAGTGCGGGGTGCGGGGTGCGGGGTGCGGGTCAGGGGGTGACAGCTGTGACGCGTACGAGCCGTGGGCGCGGGCGGGCAGTTTTTCGAGGTTCCCGGAAGGGCGACAGTCGCTCAGTCCGCGTCCTGCGCCGGTGCCGTGCGGTGCACGCTGCGGACGGCCGCGACATCGGCCGGTACCGCCGGGGGCGGCAGGTGGGCGCTGAGGGCCGTCAGCCGGCGTTTGATGCTGGTGGCGACGCCCTGGCCGAGGACGAAGCGGGTGGCCGTGGTGGCGTGCGGGGCGTGGTCGAGGAGGCGGTGGGCCTCGCGGCTGCGCAGGCCCGTGTCGCGCAGGACGAGATGGGAGAGGCGGTGGCCGGTGGCCGACAGGGTCCGTCCGATGGTCTCGGCGGCGGCCAGGTCGAGCCGGTTGTCGGCGGCGCCGAGCACGGCCGCCGCCCGGACCCGGCCGAGGTCCAGCACGGTGACACCGGCCGTGGTGGCCGCGCCGACCAGCCGGGCGGCGGCCCGCGGTCCGATGCCGTTGCTGGCGACGGACAGCCGGGTGAGCCGTCCGTACGGGGCCCGCTCCAGCGCCTCGGTGAGGCGGAGGGCGCCGGCGTCGCCCAGCCGGGCGGCGGACACGTACAGTTCGTCGACCGCGCCCGCCTCGACGACCGCGGCGAGGGCCCTGGCGCCCGGCTCCCCCAGCGGGTTGCCGCCGACGAACAGCCGTTCCACACGCCGGCCCTGGCCGGTGGCGGCCAGCAGCGCGTCGGCGAGGACGGTGGCTCCGGCCGCGTCCAGGCCGGTCTGGACGAGGTCGAGGGTGCGCAGCGTCCGTACGGACTCCACCAGGTCGGCCGCCGCACGGCCTCCGCCGCCGCCCAACGGGTTGCGCTTGAGCCAGACACCGGTGACGACCTGGGGCGAGGCGCGCAGCTGGTCGGCGATCCGGCAGGCGCCGCCCGCGGTGATGCCGTTGCAGCCTAGGTAGAGCGTCTCCACCGGCGCGTCCGTGCCGGCCACCGCGGCGGCGCCGTCGTCGCCGAGCGCGTCGGTGCCGAGCAGCAGATGGCGTACGGGCGAGGGGCCGTCGGCCAGGGCCTCGGCGACCAGCGCGGCGCCCCGGGCGCCGAGGCCCTGCTTGCACAGGTCCAGACGGCCGTCGGGCAGTGCCGTACCGGCCGCGAAGTCCAGCCGCTCCCCCGCCGGGCGCCCGGCGCGCAGCCAGTCCAGCAACGGTGCGAGGTCGGCGAGCGGGCGGGGCACGACGTGGGGCACCCCGGCGAAACCCGAAGGCCCGGACCCGGGTCCGGGTCCGGGCGCGGCCCCGGCCGCCGCCTGCTCCGTCCTCCCCGCGTTCTCCCCGCTCACCACTGCGCCTCCCGGTAGTCCTTGAGGAACACGCCGGACACCGGGTCGCCCGCCTCGCCGCGCACGATCGGGTCGTAGACGCGGGCCGCGCCGTCGACGATGTCGAGCGGGGTGCGGAAGCCCGCGCCCGCCATGCGGGCCTTCTTGGGCGCCGGGTTCTCGTCGGTGATCCAGCCGGTGTCGACGGCGCACATGTGGACGCCCTGCTCGGCGAGGTCGGCGGCGCTGGTGCGGGTGAGCATGTTCAGGGCGGCCTTGGCCATGTTGGTGTGCGGGTGTCCCGGCATCTTGTTGCGCACGGCGAACCGGCCCTCCACGGCGGTCACGTTCACGACATAGCGGCGTGGACGCGGGGCGGCCAGCAGCAGCGGCAGCAGCCGGTCGCAGAGCAGCGCGGGCGCGAGGGCGTTGACGAGCTGGGTCTCCAGGACCTCCGCCGGATCGAGCGCGCCGAGCCGGGCCGACCAGGAGTTCTCCGGGGCGGGGTCGGGCAGCAGTCCGGCCTCGTCGGCCTCGCGGAGGGCCGCGGGCAGGGCGCCGGCTCCGCTCGGCAGCATCCGCATCGGGGCGAAGCCCGGCGCCGCGCGCGCCCCTTCGGGCAGGGCGTCGTACTCGCCGGCGGCCAGCAGGGCGTACGACTCCGGTGGGCGGCGCACGGTCTGGGCGGCGTTGTTGACGAGGATGTCGAGCGGCTCGCCCTCCGCGCGCAGCTCCTCGCACAGGCCGAGCACCTGGCGCGGGTCACGCAGATCGACGGCGAGCACGGTGAGCCGGTCCAGCCACTTCTCGCTGCCCGGCTCCGCGCGGAAGCGGCGCACGGTGTCGTGCGGGAACCGGGAGGTGACGAGCAGTTCCGCACCGTCGCGCAGCATCATCAGCGCCAGCTGGAAGCCGATCTTCACCCGGCCGCCGGTGAGCAGGGCCCGGCGGCCGCTCAGATCGGTGGTCAGGGCGCGGCGGGCGGTGTTGTCGGCGGCGCAGTCCGGGCAGAGCCGGTGGTAGAAGGTGTCGACCTGTCGGTAGGGCGACTTGCAGACGTAGCAGGTGCGCGGCCGGCGGAAGACGCCGCCGCGGCCGGCGTCCGCCAGGGGCGCGTCCTCCCGGCGGTCCACGGCACCGGTCGCGGTCGAGGCCATCGCGGCGGCGTCGGCGGCCGTCGTCTCGGCGCCGCGCGCCTTGCGCCGCCGGAGCCGTCCGTCGCGTGCGAAGGACGCGGCGACCTGCTCGGCGCGCAGCCGTGCGGGATCGTCGACGGGCAGGGCCCGCAGCTTGCCCACGATCCGGTGGAAGGCGGCCAGTTCCGCCTCGCCGACCGGTTCCGCCCCGCCGACCGGTCCGGTCACCGCTCCGGTGACCGCCGCTCCGGTGTCGTCCTCGTTGTCCTCGCCCATCCGTCCCCGCCCCGCACTCGCCGTTCCGGCGGTCCCGGCCGGATTCGAACCGGCGTATCCGCCCTGACAAGGCGGCGAGTCTGCCTCTGCTCTACGGGACCCCTTCGCGCCCGGACGACCGGATTCGAACCGGCGTATCCGGCTGGGCAAGCCGGCGCGACTGCCTCTGCGCTACGTCCGGAGGCGCCCCCGGATCCTAACCGCACCCCCGCGACGCGGTCGCCCGGATTTCCCGGGCCGGATCGGCGCCGGGAATCAGCGCGCGCGTCGTATCTGCAACCGTTCCTTCTCGGAGAGGCCGCCCCAGACGCCGAAGCGCTCGTCGTTGGCCAGGGCGTAGTCGAGGCAGGCCGTGCGCATCTCGCACATACCGCAGATGAGCTTGGCCTCCCGCACCGAACTGCCGGGCTCGGGGAAGAAGAAGTCCGCCCCGGTCTGCGCGCACAGCGCCTCCCGCTGCCAGGCGAGATCGGGAGTGGGGATCGTGTCCGTGTACATGGCGAGGATCGTGCCGCGCGGCGAAAAACGTTCGATCAACGCGGCATATACGCCGCGCCGCGTGGCCCGCGGCCACCCTGATGGTGACCCCGCGAGGTGGCGGGGCGCACGGCGGCGCGCGGAACGCGCCGGAACCCGGAGGACATCGGCCGTGACCCACGGTGACGGTCGGGGCCCGGGAAGCCGGTGGCCCCATTCCGGCGGCGGTTGTCAGTGGGCGGTGCGAGACTCGGCAGTGCAGGCAACGGGACCCTTGTGAGGAGGGCGAAGATGCTCACCACCCGTTTCGTCGACGGCGCTCCGAACTGGATCGACGTCGGCTCGTCCGACATCGACGGCGCCACCTCCTTCTACGGTGCCCTCTTCGGCTGGCGGTTCGAGTCGGCGGGCCCCGAGGCCGGCGGCTACGGCTTCTTCCGACTGGACGGGAAGACCGTGGCGGGCGGCATGCAGATCGCACCCGAGCAGGGCCCGCCGTCATGGACGGTGTACTTCCGCACGCCGGACGCGGACGCGACGGCCAAGGCAGCCGAGCGGACGCACGGCAGGGTGCTGTTCGCGCCGATGGACGTGATGGGCCAGGGCACGATGGCGATCCTCGCCGACGAGGCCGGGGTGCCGTTCGGCCTCTGGCAGCCGGGGCTGACCAAGGGCGTGGACCTCGTGGGCGATCCCGGTTCACTGTGCTGGGTCGAGCTGTACACCCCGGACATCGCGGCGGCGGCCGCGTTCTATCACGCGACGCTCGGACTGGAGACGTTCGCCGTGCCCTTCCCCGGCGGCACGTACACGTGCGTCAACCCCGCCGGTCTGGGTGAGGACGCCATGTTCGGCGGGATCGTCCCGCTGGCCGACGATCCGGTGGAGGCGCGCTCGGGGGCGTACTGGCTGCCGTACTTCGAGGTCATGGACGTGGACGGGCTGGTCGCCCGGGCGCAGGAGCTGGGCGGCACGGTGCGGATGCCCGCCATGGACGTGGAGAGCGTCGGCCGGATCGCCAAGCTGGCCGACCCGTACGGGGCACGCTTCGCGGTGATCAAGAGCGCGGCCCCGCAGGAGACGTGAGGCAGTCGTGAAAGTCGGCTGCCCGGTCAGGCCGAGGCGCGGCGCACCAGGGTGGTCGGCAGGACGACGCCGGCCGCGGGGTCGTCGGTGCCGCTCGGGTCGAGGCGGCGCAGCAGCATGCGGGCCATGATCCGGCCCATCTCCTCGATGTCCTGACGGACCGTCGTCAGTGGCGGGTCGGTGCCCTCGGCCACGGGCAGCATGTCGTCGAAGCCGACCACGGCGACGTCCTCGGGCACGCGCCGCCCCTGCTCGCGCAGCACCCGCAGGGCGCCCGAGGCGGCGAGGTCGTTGGCGGCGAACACGGCGTCCACGTCCGGGCAGCGGTCGAGGAGTTCCCGCATCGCGCGCTCACCGCCGCCGGGTGTGAAGTCGCTCTCCACGACGAGGCGCGGGTCGGCGTCGCCGCGCACGTCCCGGAACCCCTGGAGCCGGTCCGCGGCGGAGGTCTGGTCGAGGGGGCCGGTGATGTGCGCGATCCGGGTGCGGCCGAGGCCGACGAGATGGCGGACGGCCTCGCGGGCGCCGCCACGGTTGTCGCTGTCGACGTAGACCACGCCCTCGTCGCCGTCGTTCCAGCCCGGACGGCCGCCGAACACCGTGGGGATCCCGGCGCCCCTGATGAGGCCGGGCAGCGGGTCGTCGAGATGCAGGGAGAAGACCAGCGCGCCGTCGACATGGCCGCCGGCGAGGTAGCGGGCGACCCGGGCGTGGTCGTCGCGGCCCTCGGTGAGCAGGAGCACCAGTTGGTTGTCGTGGGCCGTCAGTTCCTTGCTGATGCCACGGAGCTGGAGGGCGAAGAAGGGGTCGGCGAAGACCCGCGTCTCCGGCTCGGCGATGACGACCGCGACGGCGTCGTGACGTCGCGTCACCAGACTGCGCGCGGCCTGGTTGGGCACGTAGCCGAGTTCCTCCACGGCCCGCCGCACCCGCTTGACGAGCGGCTCCCGGACACCGTCCCCGCCGTTGACGACGCGTGACACGGTGGCCCGGGAGACCCCGGCCCGCGCGGCCACGGCCTCCAGGGTGGGGCGCGGCGCGGTCTCGGTCACGTCGGGGCTCCTCCTCGATGGATGCGGATCAGGATAGCTCCGGGAGTCGCGGGAGGTGAGAGCGCTCTCGGCGAGCGTTCCCGGCAGCGTGGCAGGCAGGCGCTCGGGGCGTCGGGCGGGAGCGGGCGGGGGGCGGGCGCGGGGCGGGCGCGGGGCGGGCGCGGGGCGGGCGCGGGGCGGGCGCGGGGCGGGCGCGGGGCGGGCGCGGGGCGGGCGCGGGGCGGGCGCGGGGCGTTGTCAGTGGCGTCCGGCATGCGCAGCTCCGACTGGGGGCAGCGGATGGCGGCCGTCGAGATGAGCGGGCTGCTGATGACGGGGTGGCGGGTTCCGGACGAGTGGCCGGTGATCGAGCTGACCCGGCAGCTCGGCTGGCCCGAACTGCGCCTGCACAAGCGGGCGTTGACCGAACTCGGCCACTTGGCGCCGATCGCCGGGGTCGTCGGGGACGTCCTGGCGGACTGCATCGACGAGTGGACGGGCAGCGACCTGGAGGAGGGCATGCCCCGGCGTACTCATGACCTGCGAGGACCGACCGGGCCGGGGGTGACGGCCGCCGTCGGCGGCGGTGCCGTCGCCCCCTGACCTCCGTCCAGGGCTCCTTACGTCCCTCTACGTCAAGTACGTCTCCTACGCCTCCTTCTCCCGCCTCGCCCGGCTCGGCTGTACCCGTTTCGGCTCGCCCGGCATCTTCGGGTACTCCGGCGGATACGGCAGGTCGCCCAGGCCGTGCTCGTGTTCGTCGCGGCGGGCCAGGTCCAGGAGGGCGTCGAGGGAGAAGGCGTGGTCGTCCATGTCGGCGTGGACGTCGCCGAGTTCGGCGAACCGGGCCGGCATGGTCGCGATGTCGAAGTCGCGGGGGTGCGCCTCGCCGACCTCCTCCCAGCGCAGGGGTGCCGAGACGGGGGCGTGCGGGCGGGGGCGTACGGAGTAGGCGGAGGCGATGGTGCGGTCGCGGGCGGTCTGGTTGTAGTCCACGAAGATCCGTTCGCCCCGTTCCTCCTTCCACCACTTGATCGTGACCTGGTCCGGCATCCGCCGCTCCATCTCACGGCCGACGGCGATGGCGGCGCGCCGCACCTGGGTGAAGGTCCAGCGGGGCTCGATCGGAACGAAGACGTGCAGGCCGCGGCCCCCGGAGGTCTTGGGCCAGCCGCGCAGTCCGCCGAACTCGTCGAGGACGGCGCGCAGTTCGTGCGCCGCGCGGACGGCGTCGTCGTAGTCGGTGCCGGGCTGCGGGTCGAGGTCGATGCGGAGTTCGTCGGGGCGGTCGACGTCGTCGCGGCGCACCGGCCACGGGTGGAAGGTGAGCGTGCCGAACTGGGCGGCCCACAGCACGGCCGCCTCCTCGGTGGGGCACATCTCGTCGGCGCTGCGCCCGCTGGGGAAGGTGATGTGGGCGGTCGGGATCCAGTCGGGCATGTTCTTCGGCGCCCGCTTCTGGAAGAAGGACTCGCCGGTCACCCCGTCCGGGTAGCGCTCCAGGGTGGTGGGACGGTTGCGCAGCGCGCGCAGGATGCCGGGGGCGACCACCTGGTAGTAGCGGGCGACGTCCAGCTTGGTGAAGCCGCGCTCCGGGAAGAAGACCTTGTCGGGACTGGACAGCCGTACGCTCCGGCCGCCCGCCTCCAGTTCCACCGCGTCACCCATGCGAGCCACGGTAGGCGCAACCCCGAAAGCGCGCATACCGGGCGATCCGCTCGGGAGGGGCGCAGAATCGGACCATGGATCTGCCGGTGATGCCGCCCGTGAAGCCGATGCTCGCCAAGGCGGTGGCGGCGATTCCGCCGGGCATGCAGTACGAGGCGAAGTGGGACGGCTTCCGGGCGATCGTGTTCCGCGACGGGGACGAGGTCGAGCTGGGCAGCCGTACCGGGAAGCCGCTGACCAGGTACTTTCCCGAGCTGGTGGAGGCGCTGCGGGAGCGGGTTCCCGAGCGGTGCGTGCTGGACGGGGAGATCGTGATCGCGCGCGAGGGGCGGCTTGACTTCGACGCGCTCACGGAGCGGATCCACCCGGCGGCCTCCCGGGTGCGCACGCTCGCCGAGCGGACCCCGGCGTCGTTCGTGGCGTTCGACGTGCTGGCGCTCGCCGACACCTCGCTCCTCGACGTACCGCTGACCGACCGGCGGGAGCTGCTCGGCAGGGCGCTCCAGGGGGTGACCCCGCCCGTGCACCTGGCTCCGGCGACCACGGACGTCGAGGTCGCGCAGCGTTGGTTCGAGCAGTACGAGGGCGCGGGCCTGGACGGGGTGATCGCCAAGCCGCTCACCCTGCGCTACCTCCAGGACGAGCGCGCCATGTTCAAGGTCAAGCACGAGCGCACCGCGGACGTGGTCGTCGCGGGCTACCGGTTCCACAAGAGCGGACCGGTGGTCGGCTCGCTGCTGCTCGGCCTGTACGACGACCGGGGCGCCCTCCAGCACGTCGGGGTGTCGGCGGCCTTCGCGATGAAGCGGCGGGCCGAGCTGGTGGAGGAGCTGGAGCCGCTGCGGATGGCGGACGCCGAGGGCCATCCGTGGGCGGCCTGGTCGGACGAGTCGGCGCACGAGACGGCCCGGCTGCCGGGCGCACCGAGCCGCTGGTCGGGCAAGAAGGACCTGTCGTGGGTGCCGCTGCGGCCGGAGCGGGTGGCCGAGGTGGCCTACGACCACATGGAGAACGGGGCCCGGTTCCGGCACACGGCCCGTTTCCGCCGCTGGCGCCCGGACCGCATGCCGGAGAGCTGCACGTACGCGCAGTTGGAGGAGCCGGTGCGCTACGACCTCGCGGAGATCCTCGGGAACCCGTCCGGGTCGTGATCCACCTGATCCGAGTCCGCGGCGTTCGTGTTCAGGACGTCATCACGGCACCATCAGGATCTTCACCGCCCCGTCCTGCTTGCGCTGGAACATCTCGTAGGCGTGCGGCGCATCGGTCAGCGGCAGCCGGTGGGTGGCGAAGTCGTCGACGCCGAGCGGGTCCTCGTCGGTGAGGTAGGGCAAGATGTCGTCGCTCCAGCGGCGCACGTTGGCCTGGCCCATGCGGATCTGGAGCTGCTTGTCGAAGAGGGTGAGCATCGGTAGCGGGTCGGCCATGCCGCCGTAGACACCGACGAGCGAGAGGGTGCCGCCGCGGCGCACCAGGTCGATGGCGGTGAGCAGGGCGGCGAGGCGGTCGACACTGAAGCGTTCCGCGAAGGGCACGCCGATCCGGCGCGGCAGCAGGGCGGAGGCCTGCTGGGCGAGGCGCGCGACCGCGCTGCCGTGGGCCTCGGTGCCGACGGCGTCGATCACGGCGTCGGGGCCACGGCCGGCGGTCTCGTCGCGGATCGCGGTGACCAGCTCCTTCTCGCTGTCGAAGCCGCGCAGGTCGTAGGTCTCCACGCCCCGCGCGCGGGCCCGGCGCAGCCGGTCGGCGACCAGGTCCACGCCGAAGACCCGGTCGGCGCCGCGCAGCCGGGCGATCCGGCAGGCCATGTCGCCGACGGGGCCGAGGCCGAGCACGGCGACGGTGCCGCCCTCGGGTATGTCGGCGTAGGCGACGGCCTGCCAGGCGGTGGGCAGCACGTCGGAGAGGTAGACGAACCGGTCGTCGGGCGGGCCCTCGGGGACCTTGATCGGGCCGAACTGGGCCTGCGGGACGCGCAGGTACTCGGCCTGGGCGCCGGGCACCGAACCGTAGAGCCGGGTGTAGCCGAACAGGGCGGCGCCCATGCCCTCGCCGGTGACCTGGGTGGTCTCGCACTGGGTGGGCAGGGAGTTGAGGCACATCCAGCAGTTGCCGCAGGCGATCTGGAAGGGCACCACGACCCGGTCGCCCGCCATCAGGTCGGGGACGCCGGCGCCGACCTCCTCGACGATGCCGATGGGTTCGTGGCCGAGGATGTCGCCCGGGGTCATGAAGGGGGTGAGCACCTCGTAGAGGTGCAGGTCGGAGCCGCATAGCCCGGTGGACGTGACGCGGATGACGGCGTCCGTCGGTTCCTGGACCACCGGGTCGGGCACGGTGTCAACCCGGACGTCCCGCTTCCCCTGCCAGGTCACTGCCTTCATCGCGCCGCGCTCCCTCCGCGGGGACCCGGTCCGCCCGGCGGGCAGGGGATCCCAGGCCCCGGATGTGGCCCGGGTACCCGGGCGACACACCCCGAACCGCCACGACCGGCCCGATCCGGCCTCGGGGAACATCGGTACAGCGGTTGGCGCTGAGAACGATCATGGTCAGGGTGTGAGCGTGCTGACACGGTTCTCGTACTCGCGGCGTGCCTTGCGCTGGGCGGGAATCGCGGAGCAGCCGTGGCTGCCGTCGAGCGGCCGGCAGCGGGCGAGGAACTGGCGGTGCATGGCGGGGACGGCGGTGACGCGCAGGGTGTAGCCCTGGCCGCGCCGTACGGTCACGCCCTGGTTGAGCGCGGCGCGCTCGGTGGGGTCCAGGTCGGCGGAGCGGAGGAAGTCTGCGACCTTGCCCGGCATGTCGAGGGTGACCGGCAGCTCCGGTGCCGGAACGTCTTCGACGGCGGCGGTGGGGTCGGGCAGGAGGTCGGCGACGGCTGTGCGGATCGCGCCGCGGCTGACGCCGTGGTCGCGGGCGAGGGCGGCGATGGAGCGGCCCTCCAGGTACGCGGCACGCACGGTGCCGGTCAGGTCGGCCGCCACGGCGGGGCGGCGTCCGCCTTTGTTGCCCTTGGCCTCGGCGGCGCGCAGTCCGTCGTAGGTCAGCTCCCGCTGGAGGTCGCGTTGGAGTTCGCCGGCGGCGGCGAGGGTCTGCACCATGAACTTCACGGTGGACAGCAGCTCGCCGGTGCGGGGGTGGCGGGCGGTGAGGTCCATCGCGGAGAACGCGCCGTCGTGGATGCGCAGGGCGACCTGATCGCGGTGCAGGACTTCGAGGACGTCGAGGATGTGCTGGTTGCCGCGCACGAGGCGGAACATCTCGGAGATGTGCACGGTGTCGCCCGGCCGCGCGTACGTGAGCAGTTCGCCGAACTTCGGCCGCTGAAGCGGGTGGAGGCGGCTGGAGGTCCCCGGGTCCTCCTCGAAGACGATCGGGTCCTCGATCCCCGCCTCGGCCAGGACGAGGTCTTGGCGGGCGGTGGACTGCTGGCCGGTCGACACCCTCTTGTAGACGAGATTGGCCACGCTGTTTCCCCGCTTCTGTCGGCGCATCGGACCTCGGGTGTCATCTAACCCTGTCGTCAGCCTTCATCGGATGTCATTGGATTGGAGCCGCCGTCAGGCCCCGGAATCACTGGGTTCATTGGACGCTCGCCGCGCCTGTCGTCATTCGATCGTTTGACGACAGGGACCCGTAGAGAGTCACTCGGCGCTCCGCTGTGGCTCCGTGGGGCCAGGACCCGGACGGCGACATCAGGTCCGCTTGCCGAAACGGCATGCGACTTTGCCGTACTGCGTTGGCGGATCGCAAGGTGGGGTCATGAACGAGCGAGAGATGACGCGAGTGGACGGTACGGCCTGGGACGTGGTCGTGATCGGCGGAGGGGGAGCCGGACTTTCGGCCGCGCTGACCCTGGGCCGGGTGCGCCGGTCGGTGCTGGTGATCGATGCGGGGGAACCGCGCAACGCCCCGGCTGTCGGGGTCGGCGCGCACGGCATTCTGGGCCGGGAAGGCATGTCGCCGCTGGAACTGCTGCGGCTGGGCCGGGAGGAGGTCACCTCGTACGGTGGCCGGGTGGTCTCCGGCCGGGTGGCGCAGGTGCACCGGGACGGCGAGGAGTTCTCGGTGGTCACCGAGGACTGGCAGCGGGTGCGGGCACGGCGGGTGCTGGTGACGACAGGGCTGGTCGATGAGCTACCGGATGTGCCCGGGCTGGCCGAGCGGTGGGGGCGCGATGTTCTGCACTGCGTGTACTGCCACGGCTGGGAGGTCCGCGATCGGGCGATTGGTGTGCTGGGTAGTTTCCACCAGGCTCTGCTGTTCAGGCAGCTGTCGAAGGGCGTCACCTTGTTCCTGCACGAGGGCGCGGAGCTGACCGAGGAGCAGTGGGAGCAGCTGGCCGGTCTGGGCGTCGGTGTGGTCGAGGGCAGGGTCGGCGGTCTGGTCGTGGACGAGGAGCGGGACCAGCTGGCGGGGGTGCGTCTGGCGTCGGGGGCGGTGGTGCCGGTGGAGGAGCTGGTGGTGGCGCCGCGATTCGTGGCGCGCGCCGCTTTCCTCGACGGTCTTGGCCTTCAGGTGCGGGAGCATCCGATGGGGATCGGTGAGCAGGTGGTGGTGGATGGTTCCGGTTTCACCGGGGTCTCGGGGGTGTGGGCGGCGGGCAATGTCAGCGACGTGATGGCGGGCGTTCCCCAGGCCATGGCGGCCGGGGTCGGCGCGGCAGCGGCGATCAACATGAGCCTGCTGATGACCGACGCCGCCCGCGCGGCCGCTTCCCGCGCCGCGGTCTCGGGCGCCGACGTGTTCGACGGGGCGATGGAGGCCGAAGTGTCGCGGCGGGTGCTGGGCCCGGGCGTGCACGGCCTGGACGGCCTCCTCGACGATCACTGAGCGGCGTCGGCGTCTTCGGCAGGCGCGACTCAGATGGTGCGGGCCTTGAGATGGGCCCGCTCTCCCTGGGTGCCGAAGAGGATCAGAAGTTCCACGGTGCGCTCGTCGTCGGGGCCGAGCCAGTGCGGCACGTGGGTGTCGAACTCGGCGGCTTCGCCGGGCTTGAGGATCACGGTGTTGTCGCCGAGCAGCAGGCGCAGGCGGCCGGCGAGGACGTAGACCCATTCGAATCCCTCATGCGTGTTGAGCTGTGGTTCGGTGTCGGGCCGGGGCGGAATGAGGAGCTTGTGGGCCTGAACGCCGCCGGGCCGGCTCAGCGGCACGAAGGTCATGCCGTTGCGGGTGACAGGTTTGAGGTGGATGCGCGGATCCCCGGTGCGCGGTGCGCCGACGAGCTCGTCCAGGGGCACCGCGTAGACCTCGGCGAGCGGCAGGAGCATCTCCAGGGTCGGTTTGCGGGTCCCGCCTTCGAGGCGGGAGAGCGTGCTCTCGTTGATCCCGGTCTGCTCGGCCAGGGCGGCCAGTGTCAGGCCATGACCTCGGCGTAGGTTCCGCAGGCGTGGCCCGACCGCGGCCAGCCGGTCCTTCTTCTCGGTGTGATGTGAGGCGCTCATATCCACCAGCATGCTGAAACGGCATGAGACTTTGCAACTCTGGCAGCAGGTGGAGCAGTGTCCTTCCATCGGCCCGGGCCAGGCCCGGTGATCCGCCCATGACCTTCTCCCTTCCCTGAACTCTTTGAGGATCGGCCCTGCGATGACGACGGAATCCGACGCTGTGAACCGCAGCGAAGATGCTCTTGACCCGCGGCGCTGGTGGGCGCTGACAGTGATCTCGGTGGCGACGCTGATGGTGGTGCTGGACGCCTCCATCATCAACATCGCCCTCCCGCACGCCCAGGCGGACTTGGACATCAGCGACGCGAACCGGCAGTGGGCGGTGACCGCCTACGCCCTCACCTTCGGCGGTCTGCTGCTGCTCGGCGGGCGCGTCGTCGACTTCGTCGGCCGTAAGCGCGTGTTCCTCATCGGGCTGGTCGGCTTCGCCGCTGCCTCCATGGTCGCTGGCGTCGCTCCGAACGGGGCGACGCTGTTCGCCGGACGCGCCCTGCAGGGCGCATTCGCTGCCCTGCTGGCCCCGGCCGCCCTGTCCTTGATCGCGGTCACCTTCACCGACGCACGCGAGCGGGCCAAGGCGTTCGGCGTCTACGGCGCCCTGCAGGGCGCGGGCGGCGCGGTCGGACTGATCGCGGGCGGCCTGTTGACCGAATACACCAGCTGGCGCTGGTGCCTGTTCGTCAACACCCCCATCGCACTCGCCGTTGCCCTGGCCGCCCTGCCCACGCTCAAGGAGAGCCGCGCCGAGGGCACCCGCCGCTACGACGTCCCCGGCGCGCTGCTCGTCACCACCGGCCTGGTCGCCGTCGTATGGGGCTTCGCCCACGCCGCGGAAGCGGGCTGGAACACCCCGGCGACCTGGCTCCTGCTTACCGCCGGACTCCTTCTGCTGGCCGCCTTTGTCCTGGTCGAGCAGCGCACCGCCCACCCGCTGCTGCCGCTGCGCGTCGTCTTGGACCGAGACCGCGGCGGCGCATTCCTCGCCTCCCTGCTGATCGGGGCGGGCATGTTCGGCCTGATGCTGTTCCTGACCTATTACCTCCAGGTCAACCTCGGCTACCAGCCGCTGCGCGCAGGGCTGGCGTTCCTGCCCTTCAGTGCCGGCATCATCGCCGCGGCCACCCTCGGCGCCCCCCTGGTCACCCGACTCGGCCCGAAGACACTGATGACGGCGGGCACGGCCGTCACCCTGGCCGGCGCCCTGGTGCTGACGCTACTCAAGCCCACCGAGGGCTACCTGACCATCGTGCTGCCCGCCATGATCCTGACCGGTCTCGGTCTGGGCGCGTTCTTCGTCGCGCTGCCCAACACCGCCCTCGCTGGCATCGCGCCGTCCGACACCGGTGTCGCCAGCGCGATGATCAGCACCACCCAGCAGGTCGGCGGCGCAGTCGGCCCCGCCCTCCTCAACACCCTGTACGTCTCCGCCCTCACCGGATTCCTCGCCGACCGCACCGGCGCCGCGACACAGGCAGTCCGGCTGGACGGATACGTGCACGGCTACCGGGTCGCTTTCCTCGCCAGCGCCGCCCTGTTCGCCCTCGCCCTCGCCGCCACCGGCCTCCTCATCCGAAGCCGCCGCACCCACACCACCGCCTCCTGACCACCCTCACTGAAAGGCCCCGCACATGAACAGCGCCAACGAGTCCGCCGCGTTCTGGGACAAGCACTACGCCGGCATGGACGCGCAGTGGGGCACCAAGCCCAACACCGTCCTGACCGCCCTGCTCGCCAACCTTGCCCCTGCCCCGGGTAAAGCCCTGGACCTGGGCTGCGGCCACGGCGGCGACGCACTCTGGCTCGCCACCCAGGGCTGGGACGTCACACCCGTCGACGTCTCCCAGACCGCCCTCGACCGCGTCGCGGCAGGCGCCGCAACCACCGGCCTCACCGACCGGATCCACCCCCAGCAGCACGACCTCTCCGAGACGTTCCCCGACGGCGCCTGGGACCTGGTCACCGCAACCTACTTCCACACCCCCATCACCATCGCCCGCGAGACCGTCCTGCGACGAGCCGCCCAGGCCGTAGCACCTGGCGGGCGGCTGATCGTGATCGAACACGCCTCCACCGCCCCCTGGTCCTGGCAGGCCGGCCAGGACATCCACTACCCCTCCCCCGACGACGTCATCGCCTCGCTCCGGCTCGACAACACCTGGACGGTCGAACGAGGCGACGCACCCCAGCGCACCGCCACCGGCCCCGAAGGACAAACCGCGACCGTCACCGACAACGTCATCGCCGTCCGACGCACCGGCTGACACGCACAAAGGACTGATCCTCAGCCGCCCCCTGACCCCGCACCACCCTGGCGTCACCGGAGCACACATGAAACCGCCACCGCTTCAGCCCACTCCGTCGTCGTCCTCCTCCAGCTCCGGAGCCTCCGGGTCGCGCAGCGGACGCAGGGCACCGGCCGCCGGAATAAAGGCGGTGAAGCTGTAACGGCCGAGCAGGTTCAGATTGCGGTGCTTGAGCGGGGAGAGCCGGGCGATGTCCTCCTCCCGGAGCTCGTGGCTCTCGGCGCGAAGCTGGGTGACGGCAGCGTCGATGTAGCGGGTGGTCCAGAGCACGATGGCGTTGAGGACCAGGCCGAGCGCGCCGAGCTGGTCCTCCATTCCCTCCCGGTACGCCTGGTGGATGGTGCCGCGCTTGCCGTGGCACACATCCCGGGCCAGCTTGTGGCGGGACTCCTGCACGGTGAGCTGCCGGTTCATCTGACGACGGTAGGTGTCATCCACCGGGTCGACCACGCGCAGCAGGTGCTCGGTCTTGGCGATCCGCCCGTATTCTGCGAACGCCGCACCCAGCGGGGTGGGGCGCCCGTCGCGGCCGAACATCCGCAGCAGGTCGTAGGCGCGGACCTGGTTGGTGACCAGGGAACCGGCGACCTTCAGCATGTCCGGCCAGTGCGTGATCACCTTGTTCAGGTTGACCCAGTTGCGGGCCAAATCCTCCACCGCGCCGTAGGTGCCCGTCTCGACACCGGGCAGCGTGGCCCGCCAGAACCGCTGATCGTCCAGGTCGCGGAACCGTGGGCTGAAGCTGTAGCCGAGGATCTTGAACAGGCCGAACACCATGTCGGAGTACGAGGCGTTGTCGGTCGCCACCATCTCCGGCTTGACTCCGCCATCCAGGTTCAGCAAGGCGTCCAGAATGTGCAGGGAGTCGCGCGGGGTCCCGGGGACGACCATGTGCCCGATGCCCGCGACCTGGTCGTTGACGGCGTTGAGCCAAGTGATGCCCCGCTTGAACCCGAAGTACTTCGGCGACGGGGCAGCGTTGATGGTGCGCACCGGCACCTGGAAGCGCAGCCCGTCCACGGAGGCGAGCAGCCCGTCACCCCAGAACTGCACGATCGGGATGTCGGCCTGGGCAACGATGAGAGCGGCGTTTGCCGCGGTGATGGTGTCGCGCCCGCAGGTAGTACTGGTCGACGTGCACGAGCCGGGCCCGGGTCAGGGCCTCGTAGCCGGGGTTCACGACCGGGGTCAGGCCGATGTTGCACGCCTCGGACACCAGCAGCGCGACCATGGAGGTGGGCAGGTCCTTCATCCGTGTGGTGCCGTCGCCGAGGTGGACAAAGGCGTCGAGGAACCCGGTCCAGGCGTTCACCTCAAACAGCAGATCCGGCAAGTCGATCTTCGGGAACATCTTCTCGACCCGCTGACGCAGCCAGGTCAGGGACTTCGGCTCGCCGAGCGCGCCGAGCTTGTCGACGTTCAGCTTCACCCGCCCGTCGTCCTGCACCTCGATGGACACCTTCGCCGCCGGCCCTGCCTCCGCGAGGCGTTCGGCGAGCTGCTTCCATCCGGCGTCCAGGCCCCGCACCAGCTCCACCAGGTGCTCCTCCACGGGCATGTCCAGGCTCAGGGCCGCCAGAACATCCTCCTCGACCGCGTCCCAGTCCGGGCCGTCCAGCAGGCGGGCTCGCGGGTTGGACCAGCGGTGCGAGGGCGAGGCGAACACGTCGCGGTTGTTCAACGCTCGGTGCAGCTGCTCCAGCACGCACACCACGTACGCGTCCCGGTCCACCGACCCCTGCGGCAGATCCGGGTTGGCGTACACCGCCTTGCGCCACACCGGCGGCACCAGCTTGTCGTCCACCTCACGCGGCAGCAACGGCTTGACCCCCACCTTGCGCCGCGCCAGCGCCGGAAGACCCCGCACCCCGGCCAGGACCCGCTTGCCCGCGCTCGCCGCGTCCAGGGCCTTCGACTCGCCCAGCAGCGCGAGGAACGGGCGGACCGTGGCGTACCGGGTCGCCAGCGCGGCCCGCATCGCGACGTCGGCTGTGTTCTCGTCCTCGGGCACCAGCGTCACCACCGTCGCCGCGGCCGTGGTCACTGCCGCCCGCGGACCGACTTCCTCCAACGCCGCCCACAGCGCGCCCACGTCCAGGTCCGCGCCGTGCTCCTCGACCAGCTCCAGCTCCTCGACCAGCACCTCCCACGCACGGGCGACGAGCCGGGACGCTTTCTCCAACTGCGGCAGCGTCGACAGCCGCTCCTTCTCCGTCTTGCGCTTCGCGGTGTTCAGCAGCCGGGCGGCCATCAGGACCTGGAACAGGTCCAGGGCCTCGTCGATCGCCTTCGCCTCCAGGTGCCGCATCACCGCGGTCAGCATCGCCGTGCGCTTCGGCTCCGAGGCCCGCTCCAACAACGGCGCCTTCGACCCCAGCGCATACCGCGCCAGCGCGGCCATCCGGTTCGGCGGGATCTGCGACAGCCGCAACCGGCCCAGTCGGTACGCGCCGATCTCGTCCACCCTCTCCAACGCTCGGGCGAACGCCGTCCCCGTCGTCCGCGTCGGCGGCCGGCGCAGCCGCTCCAGCTCTGAGAACCGCGCCCCCTCCGGCGTCTTCAACGTCGCCACCAGCTCACCGGGCAACGCTGGATCGGCGCGGCGGGCCGCGCCCGCGACCGTGGCGTGCAGCCGCTTCTCCGCGACCTTCCGAGCCTCCGACACCTGCCGCGCCAGCACACTCACCCCGGGCAGCAGCACCCGGTGCCGACGCAGCCAGCCCACCGCCTGGTTGAACAGCGCCACCGGCCCCTCGGCGTGCGTCCACGCCCGCCCGTGCAGGAACGTCCGGAACCGCCGCGACCACTCTGCGTCCTCGTACTCGCGGTACTCGTAAGCGTCCCGGATCTCCCACGCGTGCTCGTACGCCGTCTTCGGCCGCTCGGTGTACCGCTTCACCACCGACGCGTCCTCGATGCCGAGCTGCGCGGCCAGATGCTCGACCACCTGCCACGGCGCATCGAGCGGATCGTCCGGGAGGAACCGGCCGATGTAGCGCACCGTGCACATCTGAAGGGCGAAGCCGAGCTGGGTGCGCTGAGCGGCGCCGCGCGATCAGATCGCGGTCGACGTCGTCCAGGAAGAAGAACCGCTCCAGCTCGGGGCGGGTCGGCTCCTCGGCGAACTTCCCGTACGCCTCGGCCTGCTCATCAGTCAGAAACTCCACCGGCACAGCCGGACCGGAGCCAGCGCCGCTACCCGTCCGGTGGCCTTTCCAGGAAGCCAGCGGCACCACCGACCGGTGTGCTAGCGACCATGATCGTTCTCAGCGCCAACCGCTGTACCGATGTTCCCCGAGGCCGCGATCGCACGCCAAAGCCACGCCAAAGCCACGCCGAAGCCACGCCGAAGCCACGCCGAAACCGTGCCAAAGCCGCGCCAGAGTCACGCCCAAGCCCCCTCCCCCTCCACGGAGACCTCCCCGCCCGCAATGGCGCACACCAGTCCGACAAGCGCACAATCAAGACACGGAACGGGGGTGCCGATGGCGGCGTACACGCGATGCGCGAGACGGACCGTGGCGGTGGCACTGCTGGCCGCCGTCACGGCGCTCTCCCTGGCAGTGGGCTGTACGACGTCCTCCGACCCCCCGTCGGCCGACGACAGCCGGAGCGCGGACCAGTGGCCGAGCCCCACCGGTCCCACTCCCCCCACGGCCCCCGCCGTCGGCCCGGTGCTCGCCGTGAAGATCGACAACGCCCCCGCGGCCCGGCCGCAGACCGGACTGGACTCCGCGGACATCGTCTACGTCGAGCAGGTCGAGGGCGGGCTGAGCCGGCTGATGGCGGTGTACGCGACGAGCGTGCCGCGGGCCGTCGGGCCGGTGCGCAGCGCCCGTGAGTCCGATCTGGAACTGCTCGGCCAGTTCCGGGAGCCGGTGCTGGCCTTCTCGGGAGCGCAGGGCAAGCTGCTCCCGCTGATCGACCGCGCACCCCTGGACGCCGTGACGCCCACGGACGTGTCCGGCGCCTACTACCGCGGCACGAGCCGGCCCGCCCCGCACAACCTCTATCTGCGCCCGGCGCAGCTGCTCCCCGCCCTGCCGGGCCCGGCCGGGCTGACCACCGGCTTCCGCTTCGGTCCCGCGCCCGACGGCGGCACGCCGGAGACCTCACGCACCGTGCGCTACCCGGCCGCCCGCTTCACCTTCACCTGGTCCGAGCGGCGGGAGCGGTGGCTGGTCGCCATGGACGGCACGCCGACCGTGACGGCCGACGGCGAGCGGGTGGCCCCGGCCACGGTGGTCGTGCAGTACGTGACCGTGCGCAGGTCCGGCTTCCAGGACTTCCTCGGCAACAACACGCCGTACACCGAGACGGTCGGCTCCGGGCGGGCGGAGGTGCTGCGCGGCGGCAGGTCCTACGACGTGACCTGGACGCGTCCGACGGCCTTGGACGGCACCCGGTTCACCACCGCTGACGGCACGCCGGTCGACTTCGCCGAGGGACAGGTGTGGGTGGTGTTCGCGAAGGCGCCGTAGTACGCGCCGCACCACACACACCGCAGCACACACACCGCAGCACACACCCCGCACCACACGACCGCACCGCACGACACAACCGCCACCGCACGGCACGACCGGCACCGCTCACCACACGACCGTCAGGACTGCGCCACCAGCGGCTCCCCCGGATTGCGCAGCCCCTCGGCCGCGTCCGAGACCCGGCGGATGAGTTCGAGGAACAGGGTCTGCTCCTCGGCCGAGAGCGGGGAGAGGAAGACCTGGTTCATCCGGGCGGTGCGCACGGTCAGCCTGCGGTGCGTGCGCACGCCCTCCTCGGTGAGCGCGAGCAGGAAGCGGCGCCCGTCCTGCGGGTCGCGGACCTTGTCCAGCAGCCCGCGCCGGCCGAGCCGGCTGATCACCTCGGCGACGGTGGAACGGTCGAGCCCCACCCGCTCGCCCACCGTGCGCTGGTCGAGGCCCGGCTCGGCGACGAGCGCGTTGAGGACCGCGAACTGCGGCGAGGTGATCTCCTCGGAGACCATCGCGTTCCACAGCAGGTAGTGCGCCTGCTGGAGCCGCCGGGCCAGGTGTCCGGGGTGGCTGGTGAGGTCCACGGCGGCCATGTGCGCTCCTCGGCGTGAGTCGGCCGGCCCTGCTGGACCAGCGGCGAATATTCGTCGGTGCACTGAACGATACCCTCTGCGCCCGCCACAGTCTCGCCGCTCGACCACCTCCTCAATGGCCTCCTTCCTCCTCCGGCCTGGGGTCTTGACTGCCCCTGACTCCGGTGGCAGCGTGTGAGCAACCTCGGAGAAATAATCAGTGCCCTGATTAAATGCGCACTGGACGCTCGGGAGAGATGGGGCTTCACGGATGGACAAAGTGGTCGCCACGGCCCTGGAGGCAGTGGCCGATGTGCCGGACGGCGCGACACTCGCCGTCGGCGGGTTCGGACTGAGCGGCGTGCCGAACGTCCTCATCCAGGCCCTGTACGAGCGCGGGGTGAACGGTCTCGGCGTCGTTTCCAACAACTGCGGGGCGATGGAGTCGGGCCTGGCGGTCCTGCTCGCGGCCGGGCGGATCGCGCGGGTGACCGGTTCCTACATCGGCGGGAACAAGGAGTTCGCCCGCCAGTACCTGGCCGGGGAGCTGGAGGTGGAGATGATCCCGCAGGGCACGCTGGCCGAACGGCTGCGGGCCGGCGGCGCCGGCATCCCCGCCTTCTACACCCCCGCCGGGGTGGGCACGCAGGTCGCCGAGGGCGGACTGCCCTGGCGCTACGACGGTGAGGGCGGCGTCGCGCTGGCCTCGCCGCCGAAGGAGGTGCGGGAGTTCGACGGCGTCCCGTACGTGCTGGAGCGCGGCATCCGTACCGACTTCGCGCTGGTGCGGGCCGCCAAGGGCGACCGGCACGGCAACCTGGTCTTCAACAAGTCCTCCCGCAACTTCAACCCGCTGGCCGCGATGGCGGGCCGGGTGACGGTCGCCGAGGTCGAGGAGCTGGTGGAGCCCGGCGAGATCGACCCGGACGCCGTGCACGTGCCCGGCATCTTCGTGCAGCGCGTGATCGCGCTGTCCCCGCGGCAGGCGGCCGACAAGAAAATCGAGCAGCGGACGGTCTCCGCCCCCGCGGCAGAGGGAACGGTGAGCGGCTGATGGCCTGGACACGCGAGGAGATGGCGGCCCGCGCCGCGCGCGAGCTGCGCGACGGGCAGTACGTCAATCTCGGCATCGGACTGCCGACCCTGATCCCCAACTATCTCCCGCCGGGCGTCGAGGTGATCCTGGAGTCCGAGAACGGCATCCTAGGCACCGGCCCCTACCCCACCGAGGACCAGGTCGACCCGGACCTGATCAACGCCGGCAAGGAGACCGTGACGGTCCTGCCCGGGGCGTCCTTCTTCGACTCGTCGCTCTCCTTCGGCATGATCCGCGGCGGTCACATCGATGTCGCCGTGCTCGGCGCGATGCAGGTCTCGGCGAAGGGCGACCTGGCCAACTGGGCCGTCCCCGGCAAGCTGATCACCGGGATCGGCGGCGCGATGGACCTCGTGCACGGCGCCCGTACGGTCCTCGTCGTCATGACCCACACCGCCAAGGACGGCAGCCCCAAGATCCTCGAGGAGTGCGCGCTGCCCCTGACCGGGAAGGCATGCGTGAACCGGATCATCACCGACCTCGGCGTCCTCGACGTCACCGACGGCGGCCTGGTGCTGGTGGAGACCGCGCCGGGCGTCACCGCCGAGGAGATCGTCGCCAGGACCGACGCCGAGCTGACCGTCGCGGAGGACGTGTCGTGAGCACCGTGAACCCTGTGAACACCGTGTACATCGTGGACGCCGTCCGCACCCCGATCGGCCGCTACAACGGCGCCCTCGCCGGCGTCCGCCCGGACGACCTCGCCGCCCACGCGATCCGTGAACTCCTCGCCCGTACACCCGCGCTGGACCCGGCCCGGATCGAGGACGTGTACCTCGGCAACGCCAACGGCGCCGGCGAGGAGAACCGCAACGTCGGCAGGATGGCCGCGCTCCTCGCGGGCCTGCCCACCTCCGTGCCGGGCGTGACCGTCAACCGGCTGTGCGCCTCCGGCCTGGAGGCGGTGATCCAGGCCGCCCGCGCCATCGCGGTCGGCGACGCCTCCATCGCCGTGGCGGGCGGTGTGGAGTCGATGACCCGGGCGCCGTACGTGCTGCCCAAGTCGGACCGGCCGTTCCCCGCCGGGCACGCCGAGCTGTACTCGACGACCCTCGGCTGGCGCATGGTCAACCCGCGGATGGACCCGCAGTGGACCATCCCGCTGGGCGAGTCGGCCGAGCTGATCGCCGACAAGCACAAGATCAGCCGCGAACAGCAGGACGAGTTCGCCCTCGCCGGCCATCGCAAGGCCGCGAAGGCCCAGGCCGAGGGCCTGTTCGACGCCGAGCTGGCGCCCCTCACGCTGCCGCGGCGCAAGGGCGGCCCGGTCGTCTTCGCCGCCGACGAGAGCGTACGGCCCGACGCCTCCCTCGAAGCGATGGCGAAGCTCGAGCCGTCCTTCAGGACCGAGCACGGCACGGTCACCGCGGGCAACGCCTCGCCGCTGAACGACGGCGCCGCCGCCCTGCTCCTCGTCGACGAGGACGGTCTGAAGGCCACCGGCCGCGAGCCCCTCGCCCGGATCTCCGCCACCGGTGTCTCCGCGATCGACCCGCAGTACTTCGGCCTCGCCCCCGTCGAGGCGGTGAACCGCGCGCTCGCCAAGGCCGGCAAGGGATTCGACGACCTCTCGGTGCTCGAACTCAACGAGGCCTTCGCCGCCCAGGTACTGGGATGTGTCGCCGAGTGGCCCGAGTTCGATCCGGCGGTCCTCAACCCGCAGGGTGGTGCCATCGCCCTCGGCCATCCGCTCGGCGCCTCCGGCGCCCGCCTCGCCGGCACGGTCGCCCACCAGCTCGCCCGCAAGGGCGCCGGAACCGGCGTCGCCACCCTCTGCATCGGCGTGGGCCAGGGCCTCGCCCTCGTACTCGAACGCTAGGACCCGGGAACCTCCATGACGCTCACCCAGCACGACATCGACCAGGAGATCGCGGCCGAGCGGGCCGCGTACGAGAAGCGGATCGCCGACGGCGCCCCCGTCGAGCACCAGCCGCGCCGGGACTACGCGCCCTACCGCTCGTCGGTGCTGCGGCATCCCCAGCAGCCGCCGGTGACCATCGACGTGACGAAGGACCCGGAGCTGGTGGAGCTGCACTCCCCCGCCTTCGGCGAGCGGGACATCACCGAGATCGACAACGACCTGACCCGGCAGCACCACGGCGAGCCGATCGGTGAGCGCATCACGGTGTCCGGCCGGCTGCTGGACCGCGGCGGCCGTCCGATCCGGGGCCAGCTGATCGAGATCTGGCAGGCCAACTCGGCGGGCCGCTACGCGCACCAGCGCGAGCAGCACGACGCCCCGCTGGACCCGAACTTCACCGGCGTCGGCCGGACCCTGACGGACGACGACGGCCGGTACCACTTCACGACCGTCCAGCCGGGCCCGTACCCGTGGCGTCAGCACCTCAACGCCTGGCGGCCCGCCCACATCCACTTCTCGCTCTTCGGCACGGCGTTCACCCAGCGGCTCGTGACGCAGATGTACTTCCCGAGCGACCCGCTGTTCCCCTACGACCCGATCATCCAGTCGGTGACGGACGACGCGGCCCGCCAGCGGCTGGTCGCGACATACGACCACGGTCTGTCGGTGCCGGAGTTCTCGATGGGCTACCACTGGGACATCGTGCTCGACGGGCCGCACGCCACCTGGATCGAAGAAGGGCGCTGACCTGCCATGACGAAGATCGACCCGAGCCGCCCGGAGACCGTGCTGCCCACCCCGTCCCACACGGTCGGCCCCTTCTACGGCCACGCCCTGCCGTTCCCCGGCGGCGGCGACATCGCCCCGGTCGGCCATCCGGCCGCCCTCGCCCTCCAGGGGTACGTGTACGACGGTGAGGGCAATCCGCTGCCGGACGCGTTCGTGGAGCTGTGGGGCGCCGACCCCGACGGCAACGTCCCGCGGACCGACGGATCGATGCGGCGCGACCCGGCCACCGGCGGCTTCCTGGGCCGCAACGGCGTGGAGTTCACCGGCTGGGGCCGGATCCAGACGGACGCGGGCGGGCACTGGACGGCCCGGACGCTGCGGCCCGGCGCGCGCGGGAACAGCGCCCCCTATCTGAGCGTGTGCGTGTTCGCGCGCGGACTGCTGGTGCACCTCTACACCCGGATCTACCTGCCCGGCGACGAGGCCGCGCTCGCCGCCGACCCGCTGCTCTCCCAGCTGCCCCCGGCGCGGCGCGACACGCTGATCGCCACGAAGGACGGCACGGGCGCCTACCGTTTCGACATCCGCCTTCAGGGCGAAGGCGAGACGGTCTTCCTGGAGTTCCAGTGACACCAGCTCCCCCCGACGGTCCCTCCGGCACTCCCTGCGACGCCGGGCTGCTCTCCCCCGGGTGGACCGGCTCCCCCGCCGCCTCGGCGACCGGTGACGAGGCCTTTCTGCGGGCGCTGCTGGACGCGGAGGCCGCGCTGACCCGTGCCCAGGAGTACCTGGGGCTGGCCCCGGAGGGGGCCGGGGCGGCGGTCACCCGGGCGGCCAGCTCCGCGTACGACGTCCGTTCGCTGGCCGAGCGGGCCCGCTCGGGCGGCAACCCCGTGATCCCGCTGGTCGCCGACCTCACCAGGGCGGCCGGCGCCGAGTTCGGGCCGTACGTCCACCGGGGCGCGACCAGCCAGGACATCATGGACACGGCGTCGATGCTGGTGGCGGTGCGCACCCTGGACCTGGTCCTGGCCGACCTCGACCGCACCGGGCGGGCGCTGGCCGCACTGGCGGCCGCGCACCGGGACACGCCGATGGCGGGCCGGACGCTCACCCAGCACGCCGTACCGACGACCTTCGGGCTGAAGGCCGCCGGATGGCGGTCGCTGGTGCTGGACGCCCGGGACCGGGTGACGGCGGTGCGGGACGCGCTGCCCGCCCAACTCGGCGGCGCGGCAGGGACATTGGCGGCCTTCACGGCGTACGGCGCGCTCCCGGCCACCGAGGACGCCGCGGCGCTGCCCGTCGTGGACGCCACCGCGCTGCTCACCGCGTACGCGCGGGAACTCGGGCTGCGGGCACCGCTGCTGCCGTGGCACACCCTGCGCACGCCGATCGCCGACCTGGCCGGGTGTCTGGCGTTCACGGCGGGGGCGCTCGGGAAGGTCGCGGTGGACGTCCTCACGCTCGCCCGTACCGAGATCGCCGAGCTGGCGGAGGGCAGCGGGGGCGGTTCCTCGGCCATGCCGCACAAGGCGAACCCGGTCCGCGCCACGCTGATCGCGGCCGCCGCGCGGCGTGCCCCGCAGCTCGCGGCCGTCCTGTTCGGGTCGCTGCCGGCCGAGGACGAACGGCCGGCCGGGGCCTGGCACGCCGAGTGGGAGCCGCTGCGGGATCTGCTGCGGCTGGTCGGCGGGGCGGCACGGGACGCCGCCGAGCTGACCGAGGGGCTGCGGGTGTGTCCGGACGCGATGCGGGCGAACCTCGGCCTCACCCATGGGCTGATCGTCTCCGAGCGGCTCTCCGTCGAGCTGTCGGCCCTGCTGGGCCGGGCCCGCGCCAAGGAGCTGCTCACCGAACTGGCCCCGCGCACCTACGCCGAGGGCCGCTCGCTCGCCGAACTCCTCGCCGAGGAACCGGACTTGAAGGGCGTCGACCTCGCCGACCGGACCGACCCCGCCCGCTACACCGGTTCCGCCGGGACCCTCACCGACCGTGCCCTGGAGCGACGTTGACCGAGAAGCTGCTCAACCACCGTGCCGAGGGCCCGGCTTCCGCGCCCGCACTGCTGCTCGGCCCCTCGCTGGGCACCTCGTACGCCCTGTGGGACAAGGTGGCGCCCGAGTTGTCCGTCACGCACCGGGTGGTGCGCTGGGACCTGCCGGGGCACGGCGGCTCCCCCGCCGGTCTGATCGGCCCCGGCGCCACCGTCGGCGACCTGGCCGGCCTGGTACTGGCACTCGCCGACTCGCTGGGCCTGGAGCGGTTCGCGTACGCGGGGGTGTCGCTGGGCGGCGCGGTGGGGCTGCACCTCGCGCTGCACCACCCCGAGCGGCTGTCCTGCCTGGCCGTGATCTGCTCGTCGGCCCACTTCAACGGGTCGAAGCCGTGGGAGGAGCGGGCGGCGCTGGTGCGGCGCGAGGGGCTGGCCCAGCTCGCCGAGAACGCGAACGCCCGCTGGTTCACGCCCGGCTTCACCGTGCCGGAGCTGATCGCCGACCATCGCGACGCCGACCCCGGGGCGTATGCCGCGTGCTGTGACGCGCTGGGCGCGTTCGACCTGCGGGAGCGGCTGGCGGAGATCACCGTGCCCACGCTGCTGATCGCCGGACGCCAGGATCCGGCGACGCCGCCCGCCCATCTGCGGGAGATCGCGGACGCGGTACCGAACGCCGCGCTCGTCGAACTCCCCGGCGCCTCGCACCTGGCGCCGGCGGAGCGGCCGGAGGCGGTGCTGACCGCGCTGCGGACCCACTTCGACGGCCCCGCCGGGCGGGGCATGGAGGTGCGGCGCGAGGTGCTCGGCGACGCGCACGTGGACCGGGCGCAGGCCCGCCAGTCGCCGTTCACGGCCCGGTACCAGGACTTCATCTCGCGCTACGCGTGGGGCGAGATCTGGACCGACCCGACGCTCAGCCGCCGTGAGCGCAGCATGATCACACTGACCGCGCTGGTCGCTCACGGCCACTACGACGAGCTGGCCATGCACGTCCGCGCGGCCCGGCGCAACGGGCTCACCCCGGAGGAGATCGGCGCCGTCCTGCTCCAGACGGCCGTGTACTGCGGGGTCCCCGCGGCGAACTCGGCGTTCGCGACGGCCCAGCGGGTGCTGGAGGAGGAGTGACCCCATAGGAGTGACCCCAAAGGAGTGACCCCGGAGGACCGACCCCGGCCGCCCGGGGGGCCGCAGCCGGGGTGTCCCTCCTAGCGTGGGTCCAGCGCCCCCAGGCCCGCCAGTGCCCGTTCCGCCGTGCTCACCAGACGGTCCGCGCCGCAGGTGCGTGCCAGTGCCAGACCCCGGTTGAGTTCGGACACCGAGCGGGAGAGGACGCCGTACTCGACCCGGGCGGCGGCGTGTTCGTACTGGCAGGGCGAGGACTCCAGGTAGGCCGCCGCCCGCTGGGCCAGCCGGACCGCGCGCTGCCCGGTCTCCAGGGCGGCGGCGCAGCGCAGGGCCTCGCCGATCGCCGTGTCGGTGCCGAGCCGCTCGGCCTGGCGCCGGGCCTCGGAGGCGAGCCGGGCCGCGCGGGCCGGGTCCTCCGTGGCGAGCGCCCGGGCGAGGTCGACGGCCCAGGGGACCATCACGGGGTTGAGGTGACCGCGCGAGGCGGCCGCTTTCTCGGCCTCCTCCAGTTCGTTGACGCCGTCCTTGAACCGGCCGACGGCGAGCAGGAGCCGGCCGCGCACGGAACGCGGGTCGGGCAGCACGATCGTGGACGGGTAGGGCGGGCCGAAGCCGTACTCCTCGGCGATCCGCCAGGCCTCGTCGACATGGCCGCGGGCCAGCAGGACGTCGACGAGGTTGCAGGTGGCCGACCAGTACAGGGGCAGTCCGCGGCCGACGCGTTCGGCGAGGCCCAGTGAGGTCCGCAGGGACTCCTCGGCCTCCTTGAGCCGGCCCCGGCGGCGCAGGCCCAGTCCGAGGTAGGCGTGGGCCAGGGCGGTGTGCCCGCCGCTCCAGCCGGCCGACTCGTAGGCGCGGACGGCCTCGTTGAAGAGGGTGTCGGCGCGGTCGAGCCGGTCGGTGTAGGCGTAGGAGCTGGCCAGCATCATCAGCAGCTCGATGCCCCACTCCTGGTCGGTCCAGCCCAGGCCCGGGGCGAGGCGGCCGTTGACGAGGGCGCGGTCGCAGAACTCGACGACCTCCTCGGCGTTCTCCCCGTGGGTCACGGCGTCGAAGCCGCGCAGGATGAGCAGGGCACGCTCGGAGTTGTCCCGGCCGGTGCAGGTCCCGGCGAGCGTGGCGAGACGCTCGGAGCGGGCCGGTGAGCCGGCCTCGCCCGCGTGGATGCCCTCCCACATGAACTGCACGGCCTGGAGCCGCATCTTCGCCGGGCCGGGGGCGTGCCGGGCGGCCTCGGACTCGACGGTGCGGACGGCCTCCTCCAGCTGGTCGTTGTGCAGCAGCGCCTGGGAGAGGCGGTAGACGGCGTCCACGCGCAGGTCGCCGTCGAGGCCGGGCAGGGCGAGCGCGGTGCGCAGGTGGTCGACGGTCTTCGCGGGCGCGGTGAGCAGGCTGGCGCAGCCGAGGTCGTAGAGCACGCGCGCGTGGACCTCGGGAGCGGGCGGTTCCTCCAGGGCGCGTTCCAGACAGCGGCGGGCCGCGTCGGGGGCGCCGACGGCCAGATGCTCGCCGGCCGCTCCGCGCAGCTGCTCGACGAGTTCCTGGTCGCCCTCGGGGTGGACCTGGATCAGGTGCCGGGAGGCGGCCGCGAGTCCCTTGCCGGCGTCGGTGACGACCTGGGCGGCGATGCCGTGCATCGCGGTGCGCAGGCTGCCGGGGATGGAGTCGTAGACGGCGGTGGCGATCAGCGGGTGGACGAACTCCAGCTCGCCGTCCACGACGGGCGCGGCCGCCGGGTCGGGTTCGGTGAGGATGCGGGCGGTGCGCAGCAGTTCGGCGCAGCGCACCGCGTCGTCGCGTTCCATGACGGCGAGCCGGGCGGCCTCGTCGATGGAGATGCCGACGCCGAGGATGGCGGCGGCCATGGCGAACCGGGTGGCGTCGACGCCCAGTTCCTCCAGCCGGGCGACGAGTCCGCCGCCGCGCGCCGACTTGCTCAGCGGGCGCAGCTCGTTGGCCGAGGCCTCGCTCGGTTCGAAGCCGCTGTCGCCGACCTTGGCGAGGAGTTCCACGGTGTCGTAGGGGTTGCCGTCGGTGACGGCCCACACCTCGCGGCAGAACGCGCCGTCGGCGTGAGGGCCGAGGGTGGCCCGGGTGAGCCCGGCGACGGCGGCCGGGGTCAGCTCGCTGAGGTTGGTGACCGAGCGGCCCGCGGCCGCGCCGATCGTGTCGAGGTGGCGGGCCGCGTCGCCCTTGACCCCGCCGGGCCTGCGGGCCACGACGACCAGCACGGACAGGTCGTCGAGACGTTCGACGAAGGCGGCGAGCCAGCGCAGGGTCTCCTGGTCGGCCCAGTGCGCGTCGTCGATCAGCAGCACCAGCGGGTAGTAGCGCTTGGCGAGCCGTCGTACGGCGGCGACCAGGCCGTCGCAGACGCCCTGCGGGTCGGCGGGCGCGTCGCCCGGTTCCGCTATACCGAGGGCCGGGCCCGCGATGTCGTACCAGTCGCCGAGGTACTCGCGGGCCTCCTCCGGCATCAGGGACATCAGTGCCGGCTGGAGCAGTTGGCGCACCACGTTGAAGGGGACGGACCGCAGCGTCTCGCCGCCGCGGGCCGACCACACCGTGCAGTTGCGGGCCTCGGCGATGCGACGGGTCTCGGCCAGCAGCGCCGTCTTGCCGAGTCCCGCCTCGCCCCGGAGCACCAGCAGGTGGCCCGAGGAGGACCGGTCGGCGCAGAGGGTGTCCACCGCCTGCGCCAGGGCGGCGACTTCCGCGTCGCGCTCCCACAGGGAAGCCGAGGCGGCCGCCGCCGGCCGCACCTCCGTCATCCCGCTACCTCCCCAAGTCGCCCGAACGACGTACCGACCACGAGCGTAGCCGTCCGGGGGCCCGCGCGGAGGCGGGTCCGCGCAGGTCTTGCCTACACGGGTGACGGGGGGACCCCGGGCGGGGCCCGACGGGCCTGCGGGGACGACCCCGGAACGTCAACGTCGGGCGACGCGCGCCGAATTGACGTCGATCGACGTCGATTTCACGCCAGCGGGGGCGGGCGGGACGCGGGGCGCCGCCGGATGAGCGTCGGCACGGAATCGGCTCCCTCTCATCCACCTTTCACCGATGCCTCATACGGTGGGGGCATGACGCAGGTGACTCCTCCCGGGTGGTACCCCGACCCGGGGCAGACGAATGACGGTCCCTCCACCGAACGCTGGTGGGACGGCACGGCTTGGACGGACCAGACCCGCCCCACGGGCTCGGCCGCCGCATGGGGTCCGCCCGCGCAGGCGCCGACCGACGGGGCCTATGGCGCGTACCCGACATATCCGGCATACCCCTCACCCCCGGCGGGCGCGGGTCCGCGGCGCGGGCTGCGCACGGGCATAGCCGTCGCGGCGGCGGTCGCCGTCCTCGCCAGCATCGGGGTCGGCGTGTGGGCGCTGGCCAAGGACGACGGCTCGGGCGGCGGCAGCGGCACGGCGCAGGGGCCCGGCGGCCAGGGCGGACCGGGCGGCCAGGACGGGCAGGACGGCGGCCAGGGCGGCCCGTTCGGCGACTCCGGCGGCTCGGGCGGTTCGGGCGGTTCGGGAGGGGCGTCGCCCTCTCCCGACGAGTCCGAGGCGCCGAAGATCAAGAGCGGTTCGGTGACGGACACGGTCAACGGGATCAGCATCCCGATCCCGGACGGCTGGACCGGGCAGCAGATGAGCGTCGGCGCGGCGGTGACGTCCGACTCCTCCTACGACTGCCCCGGCGACACCTCCAAGACCTGCACCAAGGGCGGTGTGTACTCGGTGCCGGCCGAGGCGCTGGGCACCGCAGGCGACACCGCCGAGGAGGTGGCCAAGGCGGACATCTCGAAGAACGCGGAGGAGTCCTACGGCGGCACCACCTACGGCAAGATCACCTCGCACCAGGTGCTGGCCTCGAAGGCCGTGACGGTGGCCGGACAGAAGGGCTATCTGGTGCGCTGGAAGGCGGTCACCAGCAAGGGCGCCGACGGATTCGTCGAGTCGCTGGCCTTCCCGGCGCCGGCCGACACCGGGCGGCTGGTGGTGCTGCGCTTCGGCGTCGACGCCGACCAGAGCGTGTCGGTCATCGACACGATCACCAAGGGCATCAAGGTGTCGACGGGCGGCGGCAGCGGCCAGGACGTCTGAGCCGCCGGAAAAGGGCCGGCTCCGAAAAAGGGGCCGGGCGGGGGGGGGGGGCCCCCCCCCCCCAGAGGAGAACCCCCCTGCCGGGGGGGGTGGCGCTCCCCCCCCCCCCCCCCTGCGGGGGGGGGTGTGCTCGCTTCAC